>JBHJGO010000032.1:0-53606 GCA_050331715.1 Microcoleaceae cyanobacterium | reverse complement strand
ACTTAAAGCTTCCACCCTAGGGTGGACGATTTTTTTGCTTGTATATTATATCACTGATATATTTAGCCCTAATTGATTGGGTTTGAATGTTTATCCTGTGCATAGCATGGGACACACACCTATCAGACACCCCAATATGAAGCCGCAAGGCTACCTCTTCCACCTATCGCCTGCTCAGGTCTAGTGATGTATAGATTTAGGAGGTTGTGGCGCACCGTATTTTATAGAAAAAGATTCTTTCTCAAGATAAGATCTATCACACTATGTTGATTAAAAAAATTCATCATAAACTTGTCAATCAGAAATCGGTCAAACGGTTGTTAACAGAAAATCGATTCTTCACTCGGCTGTACTTCAACTTCCTGTATATAAAGCAAGACCCCTATCATGCAGACGGTTTGTCAAAACAGGAAGAGCTTGACCATGCCTTTCGGATTCTGCCTGATCAACCCTTTAGCAAGGGACTAGAGGTGGGTTGTGGCGAGGGAAAAAATACCTGGCGGCTGCGTGCGATCTGTGATTCTGTGGATGCAATTGACATCTCAGTTACCGCAATCCGTAAAGCTCGAATGCATCAACCGCCCGCCACAAACTTCTACACCTTCGATCTTGTCTCAGACGAATTCCAGAAGAGCTACGATTTTGTTTTCTGTGCCGATGTTCTGCACTATGTTAGTTTGAGGCAGATGGATGATGTCGCTCGAAAGCTGACCGATACGACGACAGTTGGAGGACTAATTGAACTGGTTCACGTTCGGAGCCTGAGCGATGATGAGTCCGGCATTGCTCTAAAAGAGTTCGGAGCCAAAACAATCCACCAATATTTTCTCAAGCTAGATAACCTCAAGCTAATTCAGGATGAGTCAACTCCCCTCTACCGAATAACCCTATTCCAGCGGGTGTGAGGTGAAGCGCCAGGCAGTCTTATAATTACTGTTTCAGTAAAACTTTTCCTATTAAAATTTTTTCAAACTCTCCTGGGTTAGTTCCAGAATTGTATCGTAACGAAAATCACTCACCAGTTGAGTTAATTTTTGTTCGATAAAACTGTGAGATGGTGGCACTTTACGAATTACTGATAAAGTCACCTTCGAATTCAACTGGGTGGCCGCTCGGTGCAGTTCCTCAATCCAGGACTCTGGTAAAGTTGCCAGGGCTGCTGGTGTGAGGCGACCCGAACTAGTCAGGTTAGGATCCAGAGTTTTGGCAGCAGTGACATGGGTTGTAGAAGGGCTTGAATCGGGGCTTGTGACATCAGTAGATTGGTCTGTAGGTGTGTTGACAGAATTCTGAATTGGAGTTCGGGTAGATAGTACCTGAGCGCAGGGGCTTCCAGTCCCCTCATCATAGTCAAAGTTAACACCCAAATGTTTAGCAATGGTCTGAAACAAGGCTTCTACCCGGAACGGTTTTCGCAGAAAATCATCACAGCCCGCTGACAGGATAATTGCCTGATCTTCCTGCAACACGCTGGCTGTTAAAGCAACGATCACAGTTGCCTGACCCTTCAAATGTTGCTTGATATGTTGCGTCGCCTCGTAGCCATCCATCACAGGCATCCGCATATCCATAAAAATTAAATGGGGCTTCCAGGATTCCCAATAATCAATCGCTTCTTGCCCATTGACCGCTTCTTGAATCTCAAATCCTATCGGCTTTAGTAATTTCACTACCAATCGTCGATTTGCCCAGTTATCATCGACGACCAGAATGCGATATTGCGGTTGGTTTGGAACCAATCCAACCACCTGTCGGGTTGTGGCTTGGGATTGAACCTGCTCTATATTGGCTGGATTAGCCTTAATGTCAAATCGAAAAGTCGTACCCTGATTCAATTGGCTCTGAACTGTAATGTCGCCTCCCATCAGTCGCACAAATTGTTGGCTGATCGCTAAACCCAAGCCTGTTCCCTGTTGGGAATGTCGCCCCGTTTCCGTTTGAACAAAGGGGTCAAAAATATTTTCTAATTCTTCCGCAGCGATGCCCCGACCTGTATCCTCAACTTCAAAAATAATCGAGATCAGGCTGTTGTTATGATCAGATTCCCTTTCAGCTTTGATCACCCGCAGAACGACTTCCCCACTCTGGGTAAACTTAACGGCATTTCCCAAGAGATTAATTAAAACCTGTCGGAGTTTACTTTCATCCGTCTTGATGTATTGCGGCACATCAGGCGAAATATCAAATCGCAGATCCAATCCCTTGGACTTGGTTTTCAGGGACAGCATCTCGTGAATACAATTGAGCAACTGCACCAAATCAAAATCGCCACGATTCAATGACATCCGCCCTGCTTCAATCTTTGACATTTCTAGAACATCATTAATCAAATTGAGCAAATGTTCTCCACTGCGAAGGATAATTTCCAAGTGTTCACGATGACTTTGAAGCGAGATTGATGCATCTTGATACAAATCGCGGCTCATTAACTGGGCAAAACCAAGGATGGCATTCATCGGTGTTCGCAATTCATGACTCATGCGAGCCAGGAATTCACTTTTGGCTCGATTGGCACTTTCAGCAATTTCCTTCGCCTGCTGCAGCATTAACTCCGATTGCTTTCTGTCCCGAATATCCCGCACAATCGCACAACCATATTCTCGCTGGTCATAGGTCAGATAGCTCAGGGTGATCTCGACATCAATTGAATCACCTGTTTTCGTGTGATGAACAGATTCAAAGGTCAGAAATCCATCTCTTTTCAAGCTATCCCAGAGATTAATCCAAGCATCTTCTTTAGCCTGCGGGTCAATGTCTTTGACACGCATTTTCAAAAGCTCTTTTTGGGAATAACCTAGAACCTTAGTTGCTGCTTCATTAACGTAAAAAAATCGGCCATGATTGTCGGTAAACAGAATATAATCCCTGGATTTGTCAATAGAAAATTGTGTTAATTTTAGCTTTTCATCTGTTTCCTTCTTATCTGTAATATCCTCTAAAACCCCTAGAATACCGATAATTTTTCCCTGAGAGTCTACCATGGGAATCCGGCTAGTATTCAACCAGATTTGCCGCCCATTTTCGTCTAACTTTTGCTTCGGTGCAATCACGTTTAATTCTGATATCTCTGATTGCAATACCTGACGATCTTGGGCACGATAAAACTCAGCAACACTGTAGTCACCAAACAAATCGTAATCTGTCTTGCCAATTACAAACTCTGGACTCTCTAGCTGTGCTGCCTTTGCCCAATTTTTATTGCAACCCTTAAAGAATAAATTTCTATCTTTCCAAAACACCTGCTGTGGAATATTGTCCAGAATCAGTCGTAAATATTCCTTTTGCTGTCGGATATCCTCCTCTATTGCCTTGCGCTCTGTAATGTCTTGAATCTGACTGATAATCGAACGTGGCTCACCATCGGAATTTAGTCTTAAATAACAGTTGACAATCCCATAGGCTTTTGCTCCATCCTTACGGACATAGCGCTTTTCAAGCTGATACCGATCAAATTCTTGATGTGCGAGTTGATTAAACTTTTTCAAGCTCACTTGTAGATCATCGGGGTGGGTAATTTCATGAAATCCCAATCGCATTAATTCCGGTCGACTGTAACCCGTAAACTCGCAAAAGGAGTCATTAACCTCTAAAAAGCAGCCATCAAGAGACACCTCTGCCATTCCAATGGGTGCAAGATGAAACAAGTCCTTAAAGCGCATTTCGCTCTCTTGCAGGGCAAGTTCAGCCTGTTCTCGTCTGTAGCGTTCCTGCTGGAGATCTGAGGCCGATTCTGTCTGGGCTAATGCTTGAGAGTTTGGATTCAGGTTGGAATCTAAGTGATGTTGATTCATATCGAAAAACCGCCCTCCGTGATTCTACAGCGTTCCTAACGTTGATGGAGTAGGGGGTTAGCAGCGCACCATTCTACTAATCCCGAAATCCATATCTCATATGATTGAAAGTGGCCACATCTTATCATTCTAACCTTAAATTAGTTTCTATTTTAAGCAGAATAACTTCTATGGATTTTTTTTAAAGGTTTCTCGAATATCATCGGGAAGCTACCTGGACTCTTGCCCACACAGGAGTGCTGTTGCTAATACTTTCATTCTGAAAAACCATCTTAAGCAAGGTACTAAGCCGGACATCTCACGGCTCTGAGCTTCCTGGAATATAACCTGGAATTGTAAAGTAGAAACACGTTCCGGATCCTGGCTCTGATTCCACCCAAATTTCTCCTCCGTGGCGTTTGATGATTTTCTGACAAACCGTTAGCCCAATGCCATCGCCGGGATACTCTTTGTCCGTATGAAGCCGTTGAAAGATTTGAAAGATTCGCTTGAAATCTCTGGGTTGAATGCCAATACCATTATCCTGAACCATAAACCGCCAATCCCGACCCAAGGGTGTTACTGAAATCTCAACTTTTGGAATCGTGTCCGGTGCAGAGTATTTGATCGCGTTACTCACTAAATTTTGAAACAGTTGACCTAATTGAATGCGATCGCCCCAGACCTTTGGCAGATCCCCTAGATCTATTACAGCACCACTTTGAGTAATTGCATTATGAAGCTTCTCTGAAGTTTCTTCCAGTAATTGATTGCAATCAACAATCTCGAATTCATGCAAATTTGCATTGGCTCGACTGTAGCGCAGTAAATTCTGAATTAACTGCTGCATGCGGATTCCTTCTTGCAGAATCGGACTGACATATTCTTCAAGTTCCTCGTCCTGGTCAATCTGAGTATGAATCGCGTCAGAATCCAGAATTAGCTCAGCAAAACCTGTGATCGTCTGTAGCGGCTGCTGGAGATCGTGAGAAACAATATAGGCAAATTCTTCCAGTTCTTGATTAGAGCGGGTTAAGTCTTCGTTGAGTTGTTGCAGTTTGAAATTCTGCGCTTCGAGCTGTCGCCTCAGTTGACAAATCGTAAGCTGACTTTTGACCCGTGCCAGAACCTCTTCCACCTGGAAGGGCTTGGTGATGTAGTCCACGCCACCGACGGCAAATGCAGAGACCTTATCCTGAACTTCGTCTAGAGCGCTGAGGAAAATGACGGGAACTTGTGCAGTCTCTGAATCGTTCTTGAGTTCTGAGCAAACCTCATAGCCATCCATACCGGGCATCTTGATATCTAGGAGAATCAGATCTGGCAGCGAATTTCGCACCGCCATCAAAGCGAGCTTCCCATTAATAGCGCACTGAACCTCGTACCCATGTTGACTCAGGGTTTGTGACAGAAGACGCAAATTGTCCGGTGTGTCGTCAACAATCAGAATATTGCTGCTCTGATCGGGCGCTGCCACAGTAGTCTTCGCAGAAGTCATACAACCATCGGTTCAAGACGGTGCTTGAGCTATGAAGTGAGTAGATACAACCTTAATCCTAACGAATTCGTGAACAGTTGGTTGCATAGAAACAGACAGTCATTCAGCGTGCTCAGAGAATTGACCCTAAGTCAGGCTCAGTTGACCTAGATTCATGGGCTGAGCTTCTGTCAGGTGACCTCCCTGCGCGTAGTCCACGTCGAGTGCCTTCACTTCTGCTAGAATTTCAGCACTATCCACACCAGTTGCAATGGTCTGGAGGCCCATAATCTGCCCCATGTAGTTAATCATTTCGACAATGACCTTGTCCGCTAGATCCTGACCCATGTTCTTGACGAAGGTCTGATCAATCTTGAGGTAATCAACGGGCAGGTACTTCAGATAGGTGAAAGATGACATCTTGCTACCGCACTGGGTTAGGGTGAAGCAATATCCCAGGGTTTGCAGGTCGGTGATGAATTCTGAGACCAATTTCAGGTTGGATAGTGCAGTCTGTTCTGAGATTTCAAAGCAAATTAACTCGGTTGGAATCCCAAAATCGATTAATTGATGATGGATCAAATCCAGGAACTGGTAGTCCTTCAACTGCGACTCAGACAAAGGAACGGCAAATCGATAGTCCTGCCACACCTGAACATCAGCTTTAGCAATCTGGTATAGCAATTCCTGGAAAACCCATTCTTCAATCTGGGGCATGAGCTGATAGCGCTCAGCAATTGGCAGAAATACTTCGGCAGGGATGGGGTAGTCCTGATCATCGAGAAGTCGCAATGAAACTTCACAATAATGCCGCTCGTCCAGGGTATTCAGAGCTGCAATCTGCTCCTGGTACAGGCAAAAACGATTTTCGGCCAGAGCTGTTTTGATCCGCTTGATCCACTGCCAGTCACTGAAGGAACTGACATTGGCTCTAACTTTTGTAGTTGGGGGTTGAGGAAATTGTAATGTTGAAGTCATGATATTTAACTCAACGAAGTGACTGGCTTGAAGGATTCTGCTTAAATCCTTATGTATCAGACTACAGACGCGCTTTAAGATGGTCGTGAACCTTCCATGAGACTTTTCTTATGAAAGCTCCGACGAAAGGTTGAGCATCAGCCGTCATCACAACGGTAAAATGAGCCAGTATAAGGTTTGTTGATGCGAGGGAGGGCAAAATGCTGGCTTATATTCTGGCGATTCTGATGGGCTTAGGTAGTATTGCTCTGTATACTGCCGCCTTCTTTTTCCCCAAGGTCTATCGCAAGGGGGACTTTGTCTGGAGTGGAATTGGGTTTTTCTATGCTCTAATTCTGTGGGTGTGTGCAGGGCGAATCACAGGAGCTGTTCTCCTGGGCCAGGTAGCAGGTGTATCGTTAATTGGCTGGTTGGGGTGGCAAACTCTGGGGTTAAGGCGATCTGTCGCTCCAGAAGACCAGAAAACCCCTCTCCCACCCAAAGTTGAGAAACAACTGTCGAAAGTTTTTCCGATTGGGTCAACTGCATCAGTTCGAGGAACCCAAACTCCAGTCGTTACAGGTGCTGATCTTGAATCACTCAAAGCACAAGCTCAAGATGCAACAGAACAGGCTGTAGACACGGTGAGAGACACCGCCGATCAAGTAGCGGATAGAGTCCAGGATTTGGCTCAGGATACGAAGGAACAGTTACAGACAACTCGTCAAGAATTATCTGAGGGATTCCAGGACGCTAAAGAAACCGCAGCCGAGATGACTGATCAGGTGACAGACAAGGTTCAGGATTTGGCCCAAGATGCCAAAGAACAGTTACAAACAGTGGGTCAACAGCTATCCGAAGAGGCTCAAGACGCGAAAGAAGCTGTGGCCGATGCAACGACTGATGTCAAATCTCAGGTCAGGTTACAACAACAGCAACTCACTAGTACGGCCTCTCCAGCAGCTCCTGTCAAGAAAAGACCATTGGCTGGTTTAGTTGGAGCCGTTACAGGCGTATTTGCAGGATTGTTTAAGAAAAAAGAGAAGTCTAGCGCTGTCCCCCTAACTAAACAATCCACCGTTCAACAACCTACAGTTCAACAACCTACGGTTCAACAACCTACAGTTCAACAACCTACGGTTCAGCCGCCAGCAGCACAGCCATCTACAACTGCACCGGAGGTGCAGGTCATACCCGTTCAAGTGAATCCCACTGAAGTTAGCACTACCGACCTCTCTGAAACAGAATCTCCCGAAACCGCAACTCCACCTCAATCAGCAAACCTCTCTCCCGCATCTGAACAAACCTTAATAGCCAGCGTTGAGGAAATTAAGGAAGGTATCAAGGATGACTTAGAAGCTGCTTCAGAAAAACTGACAGAAGCCACCGAAAAGTTACCTGAAATTCCCGACACCTTACCAGAATCCGATTCGGATTCTGGGGAAATAGCTCAATCCTCGGATAGTCCAGAACAATCAGGTGAATCTGTTGTTTTAGAAATTATCAAACTGGAAGGAGAAGAGATTCCTGTTGTGGAATCTTCTGATACACAGGCTCTCGATTCCAGCGAAGTAAGTTCGGGAAATACTGAAGAAAGCACTGAACCGGAAAATACCCAGTTAATAATTCCAGTCGTAGAAAGTAGCTCGCAGGCGACAGAAACTGAAGCCTCTGACGTAGAAGTTGAAGAAGTGATTGAATCCGTTCAGGAAAAAGCAGAAGAAATCGCTGAAGCCGCCGAAACTTCAAAGTCCAACCCTACCCTTAAACGCCCTAAGCCCCCAAAAAAGCGAAATAAAACAAAACCCATCCCTCCCCTAAAAATAGAACCCGAAGAAGAATAAAGTTCCTATCGCCTTTCCATTTAGTAAGGTACAGATTTAGGCGGTTGGGGCGTGGCGTGTCTCAACCGCCGATATTCCACCAGCGTTGGAAATGCTGTAAAAGCCAATGACAAATAATCAATGACCAATATCTGGCAATGCGCCAAACACTGTGGAGCCTGCTGTCAACTCAACCCAACTGAGCGTCCAGATCTGGAAGAATATCTCTCTCCTGAAGAATTGGAACACTACCTCAGTCTAGTTGGGCTGGGTGGTTGGTGCATTCACTTCAACCATGGAACCCGTGAATGTGGCATCTATGCTGAGCGGCCTCAGTTTTGTCGGGTTGAGTCCGAGAGTTTTCAGAGAATGTATGGTGTTAAGCCGGAAGAATTAGACGAGTTTGCTATTTTCTGTTGTCGAGAGCAGATTAGCAGCGTTTACGGTAGCAATTCTGAAGAAATGGCTCGGTTTAATCAGGGGATTGAATCTGAATATAGTGATTTTCAATCACGTGAGGTATAAATTCGAGAGGTAGCAACTCGGTGTACCGCTACCTCTCCTACTTCAACAGGGCTAGAAACGCTGTAAGCGGAATCAGATGATAATCTTTAATTTCGTTCAAGAGAATGCCAGAATAGCTACAAGATTCTCATTAACTGGAAAATTCTTAAATCGTGACCCTGACAAACCCCTCCCAACCCTCTGAAGAAAGCTCTCGTGAAACTGACGCCATTTCAGAATCCGAGCTGGTTACTGAGCAGGTCACGGAAAAAGTGATTTCTTCGGAAGCTCCAGACCAGGGTCAAGCCCCTAAAAATCAATCAACTAATGCCTGGGCAATCTTCACTTCTACGTTCATCACTATCTTTCTGGCAGAAATTGGAGATAAGACCCAGGTCACAACCCTATTGATGACGGCAGAATCCCACCATCCGTGGATCGTTTTCATGGGGGCCGGTTCAGCCCTTGTATTGACAAGTTGGCTAGGGGTTTGGGTCGGGCAGTGGTTGGCAAAACGAATTCAACCCAGGGTGCTAGAACGCTCAGCAGGTGTCAGTTTACTAGTGATCGCTGCTCTGCTAATTTGGGAAGTGGTTCGTTGATCAATTGACTTAGTTAGAAGCGCTATGGATTGGCAACTGTTAGGGTTAAGCTTTGTTGCTGTTTTTTTATCGGAATTGGGTGACAAGAGCCAGTTAGCAGCCATTGCCCTGAGTGGCACAACAAAATCCCCCAGGGCCATCTTCCTGGGGACGGCTTCAGCCCTATTGCTGGCCAGTCTCATTGGTGTCTTGGTGGGAGAAGGTGTTGCAGAATTTTTGCCGACTCGATTTGTTAAGTTAGCGGCAGCAACTGGATTTTTGTTCCTGGGGGTACGTTTACTGTGGCCCAGTTCTCAGGAACCCTCAGAGGACAATATAGTCGATAACTCTGGAACTTGAGGACATGTGTCATCCTTGCTCTAAAATTGTTTCTGGACTTGAAGACTCGAAAAAATCAGAACTTATGCCTGTTTTTCGGAATTTAATGGTGGTGGGAGTGAGCGGAGTCTTGACTTTCGTCTCTCTCGGGCAAAAGGCGATCGCAGCTTCCCTCGGTCAATCTTTGGATGAATTTACAACAGAGGCTTCTGAGTCAGCGGTAGATTTCGGAAGGTATCCCAACTTTGAAATGTCTCCGCCAGACCTGTCTGCGCCAGAGTTGCTGGTTGAGTTTTCCGCTCTAGGTTCCTCGCAACTTTTACAGGTTTCAGGGATGTCAGCCCAGGAGACTGTGAGCTACGGGCTACTTTCCCTTGAGCAAAAAACCTTCAGCCCCAAAGGCTTTACTCACTTTGTAGAGACACCGTCCAACCAAAGCCCTGATAAAGCTTCACCAGCTCCAACTGCCAGTCTTGCCTCGGAGACCACAACGACTCTGCCAGCACCATCGATTCAGCCGACAATTCAGCTTTCCAAACCCGGTCTGGACAAGATTCAGTCTTCGAGTTCTCTAAATTTGGCCAAAGCAAATCTGGCCAAGCGATTCAGGGCAGTTCAGCCGTTGACCCCTCAATTGAATACCCAAGCCATCTCTGAAGCTAAGCTCGCCCAGGCTGTCCCTACAAATGCTTCTGAGACCAGCAATCCCATTGAGGTAAGTTCCCCTGACCTCTCAAAGAGAAATTCTGCCAAAGTTGTTAGTTCCCTAACCAATCCTACGGCGAATCCAGCCAATTCGGCTCTGGTTGATCTATTCAACACTCCGGCGATCGCTCAAGTGGCAACCGCGCAAGCGACTCCTGCAAACATTCCTGAGCTAAGCTCCAGTGCACTCGGTCTCCCAAGCCTTGCTAAGGGGAATTCTGCCAAAGCCATGGATTCTTTGGGTGATGCCGCAGCTAATCCTGGGGCGAATCCGACAGCTAATTCTCCCTTGGTCAATCTATTTAATACTCCAACGATTGCTCAAACGGCAACGGCCCAAGCAACCCCTATAAATGTTGCTAAGCCTGATTCCGATGCAGCCAGTTCTCCAACGCTTTCCAAGGAAAACTCTGCCAAGGTTATCGGTTCTCTGGGTGAGACTGCAACTAATCCTACGGCAAGCCCCAGAGCGAATTCTTCTCTGGTTAATCTATTCACAACCAAGCCTTCTGAGGTTAATCCTACAGCGGCCAACCTTCCTGAGATTAGCGCTGCGGATATTGACTCCTCGGAAGTCAATGCTGATAGCGTAAACAATTCAAATCTTCCGAACTTTGATACTCCAGAAGTCCTAGCAGTTCCAGACATCCCTTCAGAAGTTTCTGAAACAGCCTCGCCCGAAGCAACTCCACCCAATCCTGCCAGTCGTCTTCCAGGTAATCGGCTGAATCGGCGCTCAGTAGCACAACGGCCACTGATCGCAGAGCCTGAAGGTATAGAATTGCCAGATCTAAACCCCCCTACTGATCCTTTTCCGCCTATTCCACCCAATGGAACCCTGGAAACTGATCCACCGGAGATTACCCGGCCCAGTGCAAACCCACTTTATTTTCCGACCGGCTCAGAACAAGTTGAGGTTCAAGAAACTGTACCGATTACCCTGGAGCAATCCCTTGACCTGGGTCGGCGCAACAATGAAAATATCAAAGTTTTCGATCTCCAGGTTGAGCAAGCTCTTGCTTCCCTTCGACAACAACAGGCTGACCTATTTCCATTCCTCTCCTTTACCTCAAGTCTGACCCGGACTGAAAGCGCCCTGACAACCCTAACTTCACGAGCCTCAAATCGTCGAACCGAGAGCACAAGACGGCAGCTAGAATTGCTGGGTAGTGAAGTGAACGAATCACCAACTTTTTCTTTAAGTCGGTCTACTCCCTTTGGAACAACTGCCTTTGATAACACATTGCAGTTGGGTTATGACTTTGGAATTGATGGTCGGCGAGGGGCACGAATTCGGGCTGCTGAAGGTCAACTTGAATCTGCTCAGCTAGAACTCGAACAACAAGTTGAACAGCTCCGGTTTGATATCACCGAAAACTACTACAACCTACAGGAAGCCGATGCAGAAGTTGATATTCAACGGGCTGCGGTGCGGAATGCCCAGAGAAGTTTAGAAGATGCCGAAGCATTAGAACGAGCAGGAGTGGGAACGCGATTCGAGGTGCTTCAGGCAAGAGTTACCCTGGCCAGCAACCAGCAAAACCTGACGAATGCAATCAGCTTACAACGTACCAGAAGACGAGAATTAGCCACTACATTAAATATCAGCCAGAACGTCAACTTGGTGGCAGCAGATAGCATTGCCCTGGCAGGGGCCTGGGATATGACCCTGGAAGATACGATTGTGATGGCCTACAAAAATCGGGCCGAACTGGAACAGGAACTAGTGAACCGGAATGTGGCAGAAGCCCAGCGGCAGGATGCCCTGGGGCAGCAGCGGCCTAACTTGACAGCAACCGCACAGTATAACGTTCTGGGGCAAATCTCCGATGATGCTAGCCCCTTTGCCACTCAGGGATGGGCCGATGGTTACGCGCTGCAGGTACAGTTAACCTGGAACTTTTTTGATGGTGGTGCAGCAAGGGCTTTGGGTCGTCAGCAGGAATTGGAAATTGCCATTGCTGAGGAAAGATTCTCACAACTGCGTAATCAGGTTCGACTAGAGGTCGAAAGTTCGTTCTACGACCTGCAAGCGAACTTTGAAAATATTGGAGTTGCGGACTTGGGGGTGGAGGAAGCTGAAGAAGCCCTGCGTTTGGCCCGACTGCGGTTTCAGGCGGGTGTGGGAACTCAGCTTGATGTCATTAACCAGGAAACCGACTTAACACGGGCTCAGAACCAGTTGTTACAGGCGATTATTGGTTATAACCGAGCCTTGTCCAGTCTCCAGCGAGCAGTGAGCAATCTACCGGACAACAACTTACAAGGGGTTCCCTAAAGTCAGAAGCAACAATTCTATGTTCCTCTAACGAGCAGAAGGCATGGCGGGAAATCTTGAAAGCTTCAAGTCTTTTGTTTTGACAACCACCCATCTTCCATGTAAATAATTCGATCTGCAATATCCAGAATTCGATTATCGTGGGTTACCAGTAGAATTGTGCAGCCCTGTTCCTTGGCCAGATTGTGCATAATATCCACCACATCCCGTCCACTTTTACTATCAAGGGCGGCAGTTGGTTCATCGGCCAGAAGTAATTTGGGATGGCGCACTAACGCTCTGGCAATGGCCACCCGTTGTTTCTGTCCACCGGAAAGGTTATCGGGGTGATGATTCAGGCGGTTTTCTAGGCCGACGTGCGTCAGCATATCAGCGGCTTTTTGGTTCATTTCCCTGGGGGAATATCGAGGATCATTTTCTAATCCCATCCGAACGTTTTGCAGCGCGGTTAAACTCTCATGCAGATTATGGGCCTGGAAGATATAGCCGGCTTGACGACGAACTTGCAGAAGAATATTTGAGTTGGCATGGCAGAGTTCTTGACCGAGAAATTTCAAACTCCCATCATGGACGGATCGCAGCCCACCGATTAGAGTCAACAATGTGGTTTTACCGGAACCCGACGGCCCGGTCATGATAATGATTTCTCCGGCCTGAATGTTCAGATTAATGTCGTGCAGTACTTGCTTACGTTGTTCGCCTTTCCCAAAGAAGTGGTTGAGACCTTGAATTTTAATGACAGGATTCTGGAAGTTTACGGTGTCAGCATTTAAAGATTGATCCAAATCTTCTGTAGTCAAGTCATCAGGAGGTAAATCTTCGGGATTTGAAACCTGGGATTTTGTTGGGAAAAGAGTACTTAAAAAATTCATTATATTCTCCTAGAATTCGTACTGTAATATTGGCGGATATTGGATTTCGTCAGCTCAACACCAACCTACGAACCAATGACCAATAACCAATCAAAACATATCCGCCGGATCCGCCGACTGTAATTTTCGAGTCGCAATTGTTCCTGATAGTAAACACATGATTACTGTCATGATAAAAACACTTACAGCACGAGAGACTGTCATGAAAATGGGTAAAGTTGTGGCTTTTGCAGCAAAAGAATACAACCCAATGGGAAGAATCACACCCGGAATAAACCCTAGAAGCGCCAGAATAATTGCCTCTTCAAACACCACACCTAACAAATAAGCTTGACGATAACCCATTGCCTTGAACGTGGCATATTCCTTCAGATGGGCATTCACATCCGTTGATAGAACTTGATAAACAATGACTACCCCAACCACAAACGCCATACCTGCCCCCATGGTGAAGATGAAACCCACTGGACTTTCCTTTTGCCAGAATTCCTTTTCATCTTCAATGAAGTCTGCCATCGTCATCACTTCCACATCTTCCGCTAGATGCGCCCTCAAAGCTGCAACTACCTGGTCTGGGTCAGCATCGGGTTCAAGCTGAATTAAGCCCAAACTAATACTGCCAGCATCTCGACGGGGAAAGTACCGGAGAAAGTTTTGGTCGCTGGTAATTAACAGTCCATCCGTTCCAAAAGATGCCCCTAGCGAATACAATCCTCGAATGGAAATGGTGCGATTTTCGGTTTCAGTACTGACCCACTGTCCCTGCTCCACCTGTACAAAGGTTTGTTCGTAATCTCCCCTAGCCTCACGGTCAAACAGAACGACTTCCGGTAACTTGACCTTATCCAACTGCTGATTCATTTCTGGAATATTGAAGGCTGGATAGTCGGGGTCGAAGCCCATCATTTGCAGTTGGGTATTCTGGCGGGTTTCAGGATTTTTCCAGGTGATATTGCCGGAGTAAACCGCTTGGGCAGAGGTGACTCCTGAAATATCCTGGGCCTGATAAAGTCGCCGCCGAGCAAAGGTGGATAAGTTCTGGGTATTTTTCGCTTTGGGGCTGACCAGCACAACGTCAGCATCCAGGGCCGAACGAATTCGGGTATTGCTGGTGTAGAGTGATGCCTGGAATCCCAACTGCATGAAGATTAAGATGTCAGCAAAGGCAATCCCTGCCAGCGCCACAAACAATCGACCTTTGTGACGACTCAGTTGCAACCAACCGAGGGGAGTGCGACGTTGAAGTTGTTGCATCCAGTTTGGGTTCGAGTTTGGGGTTGAATCTTGGCACGTACTCATAGGTTGATCTCCACTTCCACTTGCAAATTTGTGAATTGAGCCGCTTTTTGGCTAGAGGCTTGATCCAGTCGGACATGAACTTCTACCACTCGTGCATCGATATTCTGACTGGGGTCAGTATTCACCACCGTTTGCCGCTGAACTTTGCTATCAATCCGTTCAACGGTTCCCTGCAACGCTGCGGGTAATGCCTCGCTGGTAACTTGAGCCGTCTGAGCAATCTGAACCTTTTGAATGTCGCTCTGGTAGACTTCTGCCACCGCATACATTTGTTGGGTTTGACCAATGTCCAGAATGCCCTCGGAACCAATCGCTTCCCCAGCACGGGTGTAAATTTCCATCACCACCCCATCTTGAGTTGAGCGAACAGAGGCTTGATCCAGATCGGCCTGGGCTTTTTGAACTGATGCCTTTGCCCGATCTACTTCGGCCTGGGCCAGTTGCACATCGACTGGGCGCACCTCGGCATTGCTGTCGAGTTTGTAAACGGCTTCATTCACCTGGGCAGTTCCAGTGCTGCGAATCCGTTCCAAATTGGCCTGAGCTTCCTGAATTTGCTGATTCAGAGTACTGTTAATTCGTCGCAGGTTCGCTTCGGCTTCCGCAAGTTGTTCCTGGGCGGTGCGGTTAATTCGTTCTAAACCAACTTCGGCTTCTGTCACCTGTTCGCGGCTGGTTTCTAGGGTTAACCGTTTGGTATCCAGTTGGGAGAGGGAAATGGCTCCTTCGTTGTAGAGCTGTTGATAACGCTGGTACTCTGCTGCAGCATTCTTGAACTCTGCCTGTCGCCGACTAATCGTAGCCGCTTGGGTTTCTTTGTCTCCCTGCCATTGGGCCTTGATCCGGTCAATGGTTGCGACCTGGGCAGCTCTCTCGGTTTCTTGCTGGGCCTGTAGGCGATTAATGGTGGCAATTTGTGCGGCTTCTTCCCCCTGCCATTGGGCCTTGATGCGACTGACCTGGGCAGATTGGGCCGCAAGATCGCCTGATTTGGCCCCTGCTTCAACTTGTTCTAGGCGAGCTTGGGAGACTCGTACATCCTCCTGAGCACTGGTTAGGGCCGCTTCTAAACGGTTGCGATTATCGAGAATTGCAACGACCTGACCTACTTGGATAGAATCTCCTTCCTTGACCAAAAGTTGATCGATACGGCTTTCTTGGGTTGAGGTTGAAGCCGTCAGATTAATGATCTCCCCTTCTGGCTCCAGTCGTCCTAGCGCAGTAACGGTCTGGATTTCGGGCATCACAATGGTTTCAGTGAGAGTCGATTCACTGAAGGAGGTAGGTTTGAACTGTTGATAAATGGCAACACCTCCCGCCCCAAGGCAGGCCACACCGAAGACGGCGATCCATTGGCGGGGGATAGTTTCAGTGAGCTTGGACGGGACTGTGTTCTGCATGATTGAAGATTCCTTGTGAACAACGATTGGTTAAATCCAGCTAAACAATCAAGCTGAAGAAATCAAACTAAACGGTCTAGTAACTACACTAAACAGTTTAGTTAAACTAAGATAAGATGTCAACCCATCCCGGAAAATGGTTTCCTGCTCAAGCTTTAATGGAGTAGTGGGTGGCGTCACTGCTAACCCTCCCCCTGACGTTGATACCCGGAGAATATTATGGAATCCCCAAGTCCAGCCCTCTCAACCCGTAGCAAAATCCCTGAAAAGGCGGAAGCGATTCTCCAAGGGGCAATGCAAGAATTTCTCGCCTATGGCTACGCAGCGGCCAGTATGGATCGGATTGCCAAGGCCGCGAAAGTGTCCAAACCAACCTTGTATAGCTATTTTCAGGACAAAGAAGGATTATTTACTGCGCTGATCAACAAGCTGACGGAGGGACGGGCTCAGGTTGAAATTGATCCAGCCGTATTCAAACTGCCGATTCGAGATGCTCTAACGCGATTGACCACCAATGTTTTAAGCAATTTTTCCCGTGAGAAGCCGTTGCTGACCTTAATGCGATTGATGATTGGGGAATCAGGCCGCTTTCCAGAACTGGCTCAAACCTTCGTCCAGAATATCGAAAAGCCTGCCCTGGAAAAAATTGGTCAATTGTTTGCTCAACATCCAGATAGTCAGGTGAAAAATCCGGACATAATGGCACGAATGCTGGTCGGGAGTATAGTACATTACATCATTACCCAGGAATTGCTGCACGGTCGGAACATCCTGCCGATGGAGCAGTCCGATTATATTCAAGGGTTGGTTAATATTGTTGTCAAGGCAATTTCAGAATGAAGCTTGAGACTGATATTCAGCAGGGCCACATCGGGCAAATATTAGATGCACGCGAGGTATTGTTACGTACTCTGGTCATTTTTTTGGTTTGGCGTTGTTCCTTTTTTCTATTTGGTTTTTTTGGACTTCACTTAACGGTAGAATTCGATTTTGAAAAACATTTGTCTGACCCTAGTATTATTAATTCTGGGAAAGAGTGGCAGGCAATTACAGACAACTATTTTCTAGATGGTTTTTTTCGATTTGATAGCTTCTGGTACGATACAGTGATTACTGAAGGCTATTCCTTTGATAGTGAAAAGTATAATAATGTTGCCTTTTTTCCACTATATCCCTATCTGTCAAAATGGCTGGGATACATCATTGGAAACCACTACATTGCGGGCTGGCTCATTTCTAACCTGGGCTTGTTCTTTGGCTTGAGCTATATCTACAAAATTGGTCTGCTATTTTTTGATCAGAAATTGGTGGAGCGATCGCTCATTCTCCTGCTCATCTTTCCCAGTTCCATCTTTCTCAGCAGTTTTTACACCGAGGGATTGTTTCTGTGGATGACGACTGCTAGCTTCTATTATTTTTTGACGAACCGCTATTTCTGGTCAGGTTTATTTGGAATGTTGGCAGCCTTGACGCGATTCAGTGGGATTCTACTTTTTATATCGTTTCTCGCCGATATTCTCTATCGTCTGTGGCAGGGCAAGCAAAGCTTAAGATCATCAATGATTTGGCTTCTATTAATTCCAGTTGGAATCGGTATCTTTATGATGGTTCTCTATATTCAAGTCGGAGAACCCCTGGCTTTCATCAAAGCCCAATCAGCCTGGCACCGAGAATCTACATTCCCGTTTTGGACATTTGTGAAAGCCGTTCAGAAGATTGACTTTACCCTACCACGCCATCCGACTAATACTCTGGCCATCTTTGACTTACTAAGTGCAATTGGATTTCTGACCATTAGCCTGATGATGTTTCGGAAAAAATACCCAACCAGTTTATGGGTTTATGCCTTGCTGAGTGTCATGCTGCCGCTATCTACGGGACGAATTCTATCTATGGCTCGATTCTGCTCTGTGATTTTCCCTGCATTTTTCTATCTGGCAGATTTGGGACGAAGACCGATGGTTTTTAACTATTTGTTGTTTTCCTTCACCTTTTTCTTTTCGATCTTTTCGTTGCGGTTTATGAATTGGTTTTGGCTTTTGTAGATACAAAACCAGGTCAGGGAATAGAGTTTGTGATTCAAATCCTAGCTTGAGGTAAAGACTTTCGGAGGGACTTTAGCATTTGTAGGGTACCTTGGTTGAGAGTCAGTTCAATCAGGCGAGGGATTTGCTCAAGGATTGGGAAATGGGGAAAGAGCAAACTGCTGGAAGACTTTTCATAGCTCCCATTCTGTAGAATCCAGATAGTTAACTGACCCGCGTCATAGATCCAGATTTCAGGTACTTGGAGGGCAGCGTAGGCTTCTAGCGTGGTTTTCGAGGTGACATCGGATTCGATTGCTAGATCTGGTGGGGGGTCATTCGGAGCAAATCGCTTCTTATTTCGCATCTGTTCTAGATTACGAATATAAAAACAGGTATCAGGTTCTACTCCTGCTAACGACGATTGCTTCAACGTTGATGAACCAAAATCGTACCAATCTTTGTTTTCTGCTTCTAGCAGTTCAGTGACAATTCGAGCAATGATTCGGTGAGGCTGTTCATGGGCGGGCAATGGATTCATCAGTTCCAAGGTTTGATTGAAATAGGTGATTCGGGGAGTGGTGCGGTGATTTCCCAGTTCAACCAGTAAAGTTTCATATTGCTCCCAGCTCACGTTAGGAATAAGAACGTGACTGCCTGGAGAGAGAACAATATCCTTGAGGCAAGTGGTTGGAGATGAGGCAAGCGTCACTGTACAGGAATTTTTAGCAGGACTTTTAAAAATATTGGGTC
Source organism: Microcoleaceae cyanobacterium (assembly GCA_050331715.1). GTDB lineage: Bacteria > Cyanobacteriota > Cyanobacteriia > Cyanobacteriales > Microcoleaceae > JBHJGO01. Next base: position 34,824 of record JBHJGO010000032.1, on the reverse strand, counting down.
TAGCTCAATTCTATCTGGCTCAATTCCAAGATAAGAGAAGTCACTAGCTAAACTCAACAGGGTCACATCGGATTGATAAGTTGGGCAAGCAAGAGAGTATATAGTGAAGGAGACCCCGACGAGTTACTGAATAACAAGGCAATTCACCATGCGAGGACTCTGGCTAGAAAATCAGCAACTTCAGCTTCGAGCAGATCTCAACAAGCCTGAACCGCATTCTGATCAAGCGCTCGTACGAGTACTACGGGCTGGAATCTGTAATACTGATTTGGAGCTGATCCGAGGCTATTACCCCTACGCTGGAATTCTCGGCCATGAATTCGTCGGGATTGTAGAACAGGGGCCAGAGTCTTTGGTTAACCGACGGGTGGTCGGTGAAATCAATGCGGCTTGTGGTGAGTGTCACTTTTGTCAAACAGCACGACCCACTCACTGCGAGAATCGTACGGTTCTAGGAATTGTGAACCATAACGGAGCATTTGCTGATTATCTGGTGTTGCCTCAAAAAAATCTGCATCCGGTTCCGGAGAATGTAGCCACAGACGCTGCCACCTTTACTGAACCCCTGGCGGCAGCCCTGGAAATTCAGCAACAAATTCCGATTAACCCTGAACACAAAGTCTTAGTTGTCGGTGATGGCAAGTTGGGTCAGTTGATCGCTCAAACTCTGGCATTAACGGGTTGCCAATTACTCGCAATTGGTCGCCATTCAGAAAAGCTGGCTAATCTGGAAGCCCGAGGAATTCAGGTGGGTTTCCCCGATGCAGTGCAGCCCAAAAGCTTTGACATTGCAGTTGAGTGTACCGGAAACCCCAGCGGATTTGCCACTGCCTATGGCGCTCTACGTCCGCGAGGAACGCTGGTGCTGAAAAGTACCTATGCAGGCCAATTAACCTTCGATGCATCGGCGTTGGTTGTAGACGAAATTACTTTAATTGGTTCTCGTTGTGGCCCCTTTAAACCTGCGTTGCAACTTCTGGCTGATCATGCAGTCGATGTGGAGTCCTTGATTCAGGCGCGGTATCCCCTTGAGCAAGGATTAGAAGCCTTTGATCATGCCCAGTGTCGGGGAACAATGAAGGTGTTGTTAAAAATGGATTAGGATTCGACCCACCTTGATTATTAGTCGCAAGATCGCCAAAAATCTTAATTAGGACTCAAACTGCATCTAAGCGAACCCCTGATGATGAGCAAAATTGTTGAAATCCTCTCTCCTGAAGCCCTACGCCGTACGGTTAATCGTCTCGCTTCACAAATCGTTGAACGGGCAGGAGATCTGTCTGACCTCGTCTTGATCGGTATCTACACCCGTGGAGTTCCACTCGCAAAACAGTTGGCCGATCAAATCGAAATGTTGGAACAATTGCAGGTTCCGGTGGGTGCGATTGACATCACCTTCTATCGAGATGACTTGGATCGAATTGCGACTCGCACTCCTGCTAAAACCTCGATTCCTCAGGATTTAACCGGAAAAACCGTGGTTCTGGTAGATGATGTGATCTACAGTGGACGAACCATTCGAGCTGCATTGAACGCAGTGATTGAGTATGGTCGGCCTGAAACAATTGCTCTGGCTGTTTTGGTGGATCGAGGACACCGTCAACTGCCGATTCATCCAGATTTTGTGGGGAAAGAACTGCCAACCTCCAGGGAAGAAGCCGTGAAGGTTTATCTGGAGGAGACCGACGGGCAGGATCGGGTTGAGTTAATTGGTCGGTGAGAATGGGTCGGTAAGAAATATTGCAATCCTTTAACTGGTGCAACATCTGCGAGATACTGAATGGCATTGAGTTGAATTCGTTGATCCAAGTTGACTACTAGTAACCTGTCCCCCGCAATTTCCTCAGCCCCAGAGATTCAAATTGGCCAACATTCTCCCCAGCATTCTGCCGAATCCGACCCTTCAGCTCAAACCCAAAGCCGCAAAGCCGATCATTTAAGAATTTGTTTGGAAGAAAATGTTCAGTTTTGTCAGCAAACCAGCGGCTTGGAACAATATCGGTTTGAACATCACTGTCTACCCAATCTGAATCGCCAGGACATTAATCTCACCACTGAATTCTTCGGCCAGCAACTGGGCGCACCACTATTGATCTCTTCCATGACAGGTGGAACGGAACAGGCCCATCAAATTAACTCCCGTCTGGCCAGAGTGGCCCAGGAATATCGCATTCCCATGGGAGTAGGCTCTCAGCGGGTTGCGATAGAAAAACCAGAAGTCGGAAGAACGTTTGCTGTGCGGTCATTAGCTCCTGATATTCTCCTATTCGCCAATTTGGGAGCTGTCCAACTCAACTATGGCTATGGAGTAGAACACTGTCGCCAGGTGATTGATCTGTTGGAAGCGAACGCCCTAATTCTCCACATTAATCCGCTGCAAGAATGGATTCAAACGGAAGGGGATACCAATTTTCAGGGATTGCTGGATAAGATTGCTGACCTCTGTGCTCAACTGCCGATTCCAGTGATTGCGAAGGAAGTGGGCAATGGTATTTCTGGTGTAATGGCCCAACAACTACTAGCGGCGGGGGTGAGCGCAATTGATGTGGCAGGAGCGGGTGGAACCTCCTGGGCCAAGATTGAAGGGGAACGGGCCACCGATCCGCGTCAACGTCGTCTAGGCCAAACCTTTGCCAATTGGGGGATTCCAACGGCTGAATGCATCGTTAACGTTCGACAGGTTGCGCCGCAGGTTCCCCTGATCGCTTCAGGAGGATTACGAAATGGATTGGATGTGGCAAAAACCCTGGCCCTGGGAGCTGACCTGGGAGGATTAGCCTGGCCTTTCCTCCAAGCCGCAGCAGATTCAGAGGCGACGGTTCATACATTGATGGATTTGTTAATTGCAGAACTTGAAACGGTTTTGTTCTGTACGGCTACCTGTACAGTAGGAGCGTTAAAGCAGTCAGGCGTTTTGAAGAAAGTGATGTAATGTATATAACTCTTACCGCGTTTCCAACACTGGTGGAGCATAATGCAAAAACCAAAAAATACACTTCTGCAACTCCTGCAACTTGCCAGTCCTACCCTGCCTGTTGGAGCCTATAGCTACTCAGAAGGCATAGAAACCTTGGTAGAACAGGAAATTATCTCCAACTCTCAAACCCTGCAACACTGGCTAGAACACGAACTGCAATGGGGCAGCTCTCGCATCGATGGGGTAATGGTTGTCAGAGCCTATCATGCGATCCAACAGCAAAATTATTCCCAATTCAAATATTGGAATCAATGGTGGTCAGCCGCTAGGGAAACTACAGAACTCCGACACCAAAGCTGGCAAATGGGGCGATCGCTTTCCCGTCTGTTACTTCAACTTGATCCCACAACGGCAGTCTGGTTAGAAGATGCAAGTTCATTGGCTCAATCTCCCTGGAACTGGGCTATTGCTTTTGGTGGGGCGGCAGGCCACTGGCAGATTGATCTGGAAGCAACACTCCTGGCCTACTATCAGAGCTGGGCCAGTAACTTAATCGGAGCTGGCGTGAAATTGATTCCTCTGGGGCAAACTGTTGGCCAGCAAATTTTGTTCAATCTGGCTTCCCAGATCAAGGCGACCGTCGCTGAAGTAATGGAACTGAAAGATACGAATTTGAACAGTTGCAGTTGGGGATTGGCCCTGGCCAGCAGTCAACATGCAAGCCAACGGGTCAGACTATTCCAAAGCTGATTTCCTAGAGGGTCTCTGGATCAGTGGCGGTGCGGTGCGTCGCCACCTGCGTTACTCCAGCAGCATTGAAAACGCTGTATCCTCCGGTGCAATGTTTGTAGTACAACTGATCAATGTTAATTCCCTGAAAATCTGTGATGAACTCAGCCAACTTGAGCAAACCCAACCCGCTGCGAGTCGGCATTGCTGGCCCGGTGGGTTCTGGAAAAACAGCCCTGGTGGAAGCGCTGTGCAAGGCTCTGCGTCAGACCCACGAAATTGCGGTAGTAACGAACGATATCTACACCCGTGAAGATGCCCAATTTCTAGTCCGCGCGGAAGCACTGGAAATTGACCGAATTGTGGGCGTGGAAACCGGCGGATGTCCCCATACAGCCATTCGGGAGGATGCCTCAATTAATCTAGTCGCAGTTGAAACGCTAGAGCAAAAATATTCACTGGATTTACTGTTTGTGGAAAGTGGCGGGGACAATCTGGCTGCTACCTTCAGCCCTGAATTAGTCGACCTGACCCTATATGTTATCGATGTCGCAGCAGGAGATAAAATTCCCCGTAAGGGTGGCCCTGGGATTACAAAATCGGATCTATTGGTGATTAATAAAATCGATCTTGCCCCTTTTGTGGGGGCAGATTTGGATGTGATGCGGCGGGATGCTGAAAAAATGCGGGGGGAGAAGCCGTTTGTCCTCACGAATCTAAAAACGGGCACAGGATTGGAGACGATTATTCAGTTTATCCAAGGTCACGTCGTTCCAGTTCAGTGACTTCAGTCAATCTTTCTCAACAGGTTTCGATAATCCCAGGTCAACTGACTGCATTGGGCCACCCCACTCCAAATGAGTAATAGTTTGAGCTGAGGCATCCAATTTCTGAACGGTAACGGTTTGTTGTTCTAATGCTTGAGTTGAGGCCAGAATATTACCCAAGCCCTTGATAATGTTGCGGATGCTATCCCGGAACTGGGGATCGCCCGTCAGATCATCCAGATCAGATGTGACTTTGTCAATATTCTCAAGGGTGGTTCTAGCTGAGTCCAGGGTCTGCTTCAGCAGTAATAGATTTGCCGGATCATTGACTGTTTTGGAAAAGTCCTTCAAATTTTCCGAGGCTTCAGCGGCATTATTTGAAACCGTTTCTAGATTATTCAGAAAATTACCTTGCTCCACCTCGGTAATCACTGGGCCTAGACTTGAGAGGGCAGAGTTGAGTTGTTGAGTTGCCTGATTGAGATTATCCAGTGTTGTGACAATGCTACCTCTATTGCCTTCGATTAAGCCTTCTACCTGGTTGCTAATTTCGCTTGCTTGAGCGGCTACTTGCTGGATAGATTCCGTTGATTGAATTGCTGCCTGGGAAACCTGATCGGTAGCCTGTTGCAGCGTGCCGGAAACGGATGTGACTTCAGTTGAGAAAGTGGCGATACCTTGCTCCAGGGAATTGCTCAAGCCATCGAGCTCCGCCTTAGCAATATCAACAAATTCAGAAGTCTTGGCGGAAAGTTTTGTTGCTTCTTGGGCTGCCGTAGCTGTGTTTTGTGCTGCCTGATTAATATTTTCAAACAACTTTGGATCGGTATACAGTTCGCTAAACTCCAGCAATGAGCCAAACAGTGCATTGATACTGATGCCAATCTCACCCTGAAGTTGGTCACCGTCACAAATAATCGTTGCCGGACAGTCAGAACCTACGGGATTAGCGGCCAGATCAGCGGGGGAAAGGGGAGCTGCTGGCGGAACCAAATCGATAAACCCTTCGTTTAGCAGGCCAACTTGATTCAGTTGAACCTCAACGTCCTGGGGAATAGTCAGGCTAGCCGGACTCACCTCAGCAGTAACGATCACCTCATTCGATTCGGGCCGAATTCCAGCTACCCGACCTACTTTGACACCTCGATAACGAACGGGAGTCCCCATTTGTAGCCCGGTAGCGTCCGTGAATCGTACCTCGAAATTATAGCTCTGACGACCCAGGGTATTACCTCCTAGCCATAGCGCAGCGCCTCCAAATAAACCTAAACCTGTAAGCACAAGCAACCCGACTGATCCTTCTCGAACGATTCGCGATCGCATTATTAACTTCCTACCAATTCTTTATTTAATGTCTTCAACCGATGTCAATTCTCTTTTGGCTGATGATCCCAAACCGCTTGTAGAAACCTGCTCAATCGCCCCTTACCTTATCATAGCGAGAGTAGGCCGATTAGTTGATGATCTGGATTGGCCCATTCAAGCTCCCACTCATGAATTGCCTCACAATGGCACTATCTGTGTTCTCCAGTTCCTCAACAGTACCTTCCCACTGAGTCTGGCCCTGATACAACAAGACTACGTTATCAGCCGTATTACGAATTGTACTGTGAACGTGGGTGACAATTGCACAGGTTCCACCCCCACTGCCACCCTCTTGCAATTGGCGAATCAAATCCTCTACCACCGTTGATGCAATTGGATCTAAACCTGCTGTTGGTTCATCATAGAGAATCACCTCTGGATTATCGGCTGAGTTTTCAGGATTGGTCATAATTGCACGGGCAAAACTTACCCGCCTTCGCATTCCCCCGGATAGCTCTGCGGGGTAGCGGTCACAGATGTCAGCCAGGCCCACCATTTCCAGTTTTTGCCGAACCAACTGAATAATTTTGTCGCGGGACAGTTGAGTCCGTTGATAGAGGGAAAACCCAACATTCTCAGCCACTGTTAATGAGTCAAATAGGGCCGCATTTTGAAACACCATGCCTATACCAATGGGATCAGCCAGATCATCCACCCAACGAGTGCGGCGCTGGCCCATAACATAAACTTCTCCTTCATCTGGGGGAAGCAGTCCTGCCATAATCCGAAGAATAGTTGACTTTCCAGTTCCTGATGGGCCAATGATCCCAAGAGCTTGGCCCCGATGAATCTGTAAATCAATCTTGTCCAGAATCACCTTCTGGCCAAAGGACTTACTGATGCCTTTCAGCTCAATCAATAAATTAGAAGAATCGTGGATCACATTCACTAACTGACGGGAGTGGCCAACCGATCATAGACTGCTCGATCAATCACAAGGTTTTCACCGCTGCGATGGGCTTCCCATTCACCAGAAAGGTACATGCCAATCTGCCAGTGACCCTGCATCTGTTCTTCATCTTCAGATAAAACGCCAATGTATTCAACGGGTTCTGTCGAAGTTGTGAGATAGCGCTTCGTAAAGTGAATCCTGCGCCCGGTCACTGCCCCTTGAATTCGTGCTTCACCTAAATAGCTATCGTCCAAAACGCTACCACTTAAATGTGCCCGCCCCTGAATCAGACTTGCTTCAAATCGAGTTGGTAGTCCTGCCTGCCAGTAGGTTCCGAGCCAAGCTCCACTTAAGTCTGCCATAACGCCTCAGTGCTATCGTTTATCAGGGATCATGGCCTGATGCTAACGCTGCATCAGAAGTGTCAGCATCGGCTACCAACTAAATTACTAATGATCTTTATAACACTCTGAGAATTTTTTTGTGGGTTGACGATGAAGCGATCGCATCGATCTACGGCTCCTATTTGATCACCTGATCAAACTTAACCAGTGAACCCGTCTGATTTGTGCGATAGACCCATTGTTGAGAATCTGAAGCCACTGTCACCTCCCATCCTGGAACAATCGCCATCGTACAAAATACATCCGGCTCGGCCAGCCCCAGGCAACCATTTGGCCAATTTTTTGGATTTGCCGATGCAACGGTCAGCTCAGAAGCTTCTAACCCTGACCGCTCTGTTGCATCTTTCAGTACGGCCTGCATGACTTGATCCGGCAGTTCAGAAGATTGAGCCATTTTCCAAGGTCTGGATGGATTGAATAGGGAGGTTCCCAAGAATTGAGAAATAGGTTTTTGCTCTACAGGTTGCCGATAGCTTGTCTGCTGCAACTGGGCCTTTTGAACTTTGGGACTAATTGAAACCGATATCTTTGGAGGGATAGAGATTAGATCTGGGCTTTGAGATTGTGTGGTCGGATTCCCTGCCATATCTTCCCTGGCACTGGAATTAGGACTCACCTCTTCTATTCCACTCATTTTGAGGGCCTCTACTTGGAGAACACCAGGATAGACTTGAATCGCTAAAGCACTTGTCAGCATCAATGCTAGAAGTGCGGGCCGTGGTCGCCGCCGCTTTGGCAGTTGAATGGAATTTGGAGGACTTTCTGAAGTTGGAGAGAAGTTAAATTTCATCGGAAGCACCTGCTCTTTTTGTAAAGGTAAATTACACAGCTTAAGAACATCATGCCCTGCGAGTTATTTCTCCACCTGCGGTAAATCAGCCAATCCTTAAATCAGGATTAAATTTGGATCAAATAGATCAAAACTTACTTGATCAATGATATCGTCGCCTCTACTCTCAAAAAGTAAGTTATGGACTGCCCTACTATGGTTTTTGTTCCCTATGGATAATCAGCACTCATAGATGAAAAATGACGCTGCACTCCTCTTCACCGAACCTCGCCAGAAACTTCCAGGCGAAAAATTTCAATAAAATATCAACAAAGATCCTGTCTCGAAAAGAGATTGTCACAAAAAATTCACGGGGGAGGCAAGAGCTACAGGACACAACTCTTATGTTTATCATAACCGATAAATCCCAAAATTGCCTACCCCTGGATACTTTGCGACATCGCCTAAGACAAATAACCAATGACCAAAATTGAATTAATCAGAAATCACATCAGGTATCTCAAGCTGATTAGAAATATCGACTATCGCCTGAATAACGGGTTCTGATTTAATATCATGTCCACTATCAAAGATGTCCAACTTGATTTGCTGTGCTCGCCGAGCCACTTGTCTTAAATCCAGAAATAAAGATAGTTGATTTACTCATCTAAAACTTCACCCGGAGTAATGAATTAAGCCTCATTTAACTGGGTGAAGACAGAATATATTGAGGTATTCAATTGGGTTATTCCGTTGGGAAAACAATTAAAGCCTAAGTTGGTGAGGGCAGTGAACTTCACCTCTCGTGCTCCAGCGGCGTTAGAAATGCTGTACATTAACAAGTAATTTACAGGTAACCCTAATCCCTCCATACAACTTTGGCTTCCTCAAATCATCCGTTCCAACGTCTACTGCAATACACTCGTCCCCACCGTCGCCAAATCTGGCTAGCATCGACCTGCTCTGTGCTGAATAAGGTTTTTGACCTGGCTCCGCCACTCCTGATCGGGATGGCAGTGGATATTGTGGTGAATCAGCAGGATTCTTTCATTGCCCGCTGGGGGATTCAGAATGTTGTGGCCCAACTCTGGATTTTGTCCCTATTGAGTTTTGTGGTTTGGGCCTTGGAATCCGTGTTTGAATACGCTTACAACGTCCTCTGGCGGAATCTAGCTCAGCGGGTACAGCACGAGTTGCGGTTGGATGCCTATAATCACCTGCAAGAAATGGAACTGGCCTATTTTGAGGATCGAAGCACCGGGGGCTTGATGTCAATCCTCAATGACGATATCAACCAGCTCGAACATTTTCTGGACACTGGTGCAAATGAAATTCTTCAGGTAGTGACAACTGTTCTGGTGGTTGGAGGTAGCTTTTTTGTTATCGTTCCAGAGATTGCCTGGCTAGCCATGTTGCCGATGCCGTTCATCATTATTGGGTCGGTTTTATTTCAGCGTCGGTTGGCTCCCCGTTATGCTGATGTGCGGGAAAAGGTCGGTTTGTTGAATGGTCAACTCTCGAATAATCTAACTGGAATTACAACCATTAAAAGCTTCACAGCCGAAGCTTATGAAACGCAACGCATCGCCCACCAAAGTCAAGCCTATCTTCAAAGTAATCGGCGGGCAATTGCTCTTTCTTCTGCCTTTACTCCCCTGATTCGGATTCTAATTCTGTTTGGTTTTACCGCAATTTTACTCCTGGGAGGATTGCGAGCAATTGAAGGTAATTTAGCCGTTGGAACCTACAGCGTTTTAATCTTTATCACCCAACGTTTGCTTTGGCCCTTAACCCGTTTAGGAAGCACCTTTGACCACTACCAACGAGCCATGGCGTCTACCCATCGGGTAATGAATTTACTAGACACCCCGATCACGGTTTCCCCCGGTGACGTATCCTTACCTCTCTCAAAAGTTAAGGGTGAGATTGAGTTTAAAAATGTGACCTTTGCTTACAACAATCGCGTTCCCATCCTGCAGAACTTCTCACTCAGGATTCCTGCCGGACAGACCATTGCCATTGTGGGTTCGACAGGTTCCGGCAAAAGTACCGTTGTGAAGCTACTACTGCGGCTCTATGAAGTGACTGCTGGCAATATTACGCTTGACGGATTGAGCTTAGACCAGATTAATCTTGCGGATCTGAGACGAGCTATAGGTTTAGTGAGTCAGGATGTGTTTCTTTTTCATGGAACCGTGGCTGAGAACATTTGCTATGGCAGCTTCGAGGCGAGTTTATCGGAAATCATTGCTGCTGCCAAAATCGCGGAGGCGGATGAGTTTATTCAACAATTGCCCCAGGGTTATCAAACGATTGTGGGAGAGCGGGGGCAGAAACTTTCCGGGGGACAACGGCAGCGAATTGCTATCGCCAGGGCAGTGTTGAAAGATCCGCCAATTCTAATCCTGGATGAGGCCACATCCGCCGTTGACAATGAAACGGAAGCGGCGATTCAGCGTTCTCTAGAACACATTACTCAAAATCGCACGACAATTGCTATCGCCCATCGACTCTCGACTGTACGTCACGCGGACTGCATCTACGTCATGGAACAGGGTCAACTGCTAGAGTCGGGTCGGCACGAAGCATTACTGGCCCAGAATGGCATCTATGCTGGTCTGTGGCGGGTGCAGTCAGGTTTACTCACGCTACAGCCTTCTAGCAATGGCTCGAAATAACGATGCCAGCGACATCACTCCCGCGTAGGTAGACATCCGGCATCCGTTAGCAACAGTTCCAGCAACATCATTCCCGCGCAGAGGGGAATTCCAGGCAACCGTAAATCACTTAAGGCCTCAAGTCGCAAATTGCACTTTCCTAAATTGCTAAGCTGAGAATAATGACAAAATCTGATAGACTACCGGCTTAGGGACTGCCAGGATGCATCGTTAGAATTCCTTATCAGACAGTTCATGACTGACAAAAAGCACGGATTCTTCCGCAAGGAGGGGATAGAGCGGTTATCGTCACCGGAACGGCTTGATCGTCTCTTGCAGGTTGTCCGCCCTTTAGACTGGCTACCGCTGATTGTTCTGGGAATTTTGGGTAGTCTTGGGGTGGGCTGGAGTATTTTTGGCAAGATTCCTGTGGTAGTTACCGGGCAGGGGGTATTGACTCAAGAGGTACAGGAGCTTGAAGCAGGAGTTGCAGGAACCATAGAGTCTTTGGTCGTTTCCGAAGGACAATGTATTGCTCGAAATGATTTGATTGCCACAATACGCCCTGTAGAGCTGGAACAACAGGCCCAGGAAGAATCTGAAAATCTGCTTGAATTGCAACAACAAATTCAAGAGAAAAGTCTCCAACGTCTACGTCAGAATCAATTGGAGAAGCAGGCAATCGATGAAGAAGCAGCCAGTCTGCGTCAACAACTCCGCGCCACCCAAACGCTAGCCATCACGGTTCGAGATCAGGGACTCCGAACCGTTCGTGCTCAACAGCAGAATATCCAAAGACGCCTGCAAGAGCTACAAACGCTAACGCCACAACTGGAAGATCAAGAACTGAATGCCCTTGAACAGCAGCGGGAAACCCTACAACAGCAAATTGATGAAACTCAGGCACTAGAGGATGCCTACAAAGCCCAGTTGGATAAACGAAAAGCGCTGCGGGAAAAAGGAGCCATTTCTGATGAAATCGTGCTGATGGCAGAACAGGACTATCGGCAGGCCCGCCAGGAAATTGCTGAGATTGAAGCTCGTCTCAAGCAACTAGATGAACAGGAAGCCAGTACTCGCAAGGAATTTCTCGCTGACCGCAACGATATCAGTGATCTCCAGGCCGAACTCCAGCAGCTTCAAGTTCAAGAAGCCGAGCTATTACAAAAATACTTTGAAGATTCCAGCCGCATCGCCCAAATCAGATCTCAATTGGATGACCTGGAAATGCAACGTGAAAAGTTACAGCAAGATCAAGAACGAGCTACCCAAAATGAACAGCAGCAACTTCTGACCGCTCAGCAAACCGTGGTGCAATTGCAGGGTCAACTCAACAGTACTCAAAATCGAGAAATCAAAAGTCCGATTGATGCCTGCCTGCTTGAAGTTAGTGTTGTAGAGGGGGATGCATTGCAGCCTAGAACTCAAATTGCCAAACTAGGCGTCAAAGGCGCTAATCCTTCTCTAAAAGGGGTGATTTACTTTTCCGTTGAGGATGGCCAAAGGGTTGCACCTGAAATGCGCACTATCCTGCCACCCAGCACTTTGGAGGGGGGGAACTTTGGCGGGATTCTCGGTGAGATTACTGCTGTATCCCCTCTACCCGTAGATTTTGAGCGGGCAACTGGAACCATTGGCAACTCAGAACTTGCTAAAACCCTTTGGGGAGAGGCCAGTGGCCAATACGAGGCGATCGCCCAACTCAGTTTAGATCGGGAGGCTCCAAGTGGCTATAAGTGGTCAACGGCCCAGAGTCCCGATGTCGAACTCTCGCCAGGAACCCTTACCACTGCCCGAATCACCGTCGAAGAGCGATCGCCCATTACCTTTGTACTTCCAACCCTGAGAACCTGGAGTGGCTGGAACTAGAGCAGTAGCTCAATATACTCTAAAACTCAATCTGCACTTTCTTCAAGCTGAGCTTGAGGAAAACGATCCGCAAAATAATGGGTTAAAGCGGTGTTGACAAAGGATAGAATGACTGGGCCAAACAGAAAGGACAACAGACCTCCCACTCTGAATCCTGGAACAACGACAGAGGCTAACCAGAAACAGAATCCATTCACCACAAGGGAAAAGGCTCCCAGAGTTACCAAAGTAATAGGAAAGGAAAGAACAGCGAGAATGGGCCTAATTCCCCAGTTGACTGCCCCAATCACAAGTGCTGCTAGCAGTGCGGCGGGGAAATTTGCCAGAGCTACACCAGGAAACAGAATATCAACCACGAACAAACTCAGAACCGTTGCAAGTAATGGGATCAAGCTCAGTGCAGTAGTCTTCAAGGAAGCGGGAGAATCTTGTGACATGGGAAACGAGTAGATGCTAAACATCACGCTTATCCTAACGGAATCAAGCACCATTTTTGGTCTATATTTCGACAGATTAATATTCCTATAGCAGTCCTAAATCAATCACGAAAACAGTAAAGGGGTTGGGGGACTTTCCAAGAAGGGGGTACCGCCCCCTTCACCCCTATTTCACAAATCATTTGTGATTGCTATAGTTAGGATCTTCCTCAGAAGAGAGCTTTTAACAGAGTTTTCAATGGAGCATCGGACAACACTGCTACCCAAGGCTCCGTCCCGAGTCGAACTTACTCATTCAAGACAAATTACCCTGACGAATAATTCGGTTTTCAGTTGTTATCGAAATAGGAGTTTGACGACGAATATAGTCCGCCACTACATCAGCCATCAGATAGCCCGTGTCCACTTGATCTTTTCCCTGTTTAAATATCTCGTAACCGTCCCCGCCCTGCATCATGAAATTATTGGTCACGACTCGATAGGTGGCGTTGGGTTGAAGTTCAGTTTCCTGACCCTGAGCTTTTTTAACTTTGATCGAAGTAATCCTGCTGCCGGGTTTGGCCTTGGGATTCCAGGCAAAGCGAACGCCAGAAACCTGTGGAAACGCTCCTTCCCCCCGTTCCGCCTCACTCACCCCATGTTCCAGAACTTGCTTAATTTGTGCTCCGGTTAAGTCCAGTCGAGTGATCGTATTCCCAAAGGGCAGAACTTCAATCACCTGACCCAGTGTAATCTCTCCGGCTGGAATACTGGCCCGAATCCCACCCCCATTCACCATCACAATTTGGGGATTGTCGGGCTGCATTTTGCTCATCAGTGCATCGGTGATCAGGTTACCGAGGTTCGTCTCCTGGGTTCGAACTTTGTCGCGATCGCCCTCCAACTTGACCTTAGATTGGCCAATTACCTGCTGCCGCAGTAAATCCAAAGGCTGTTTGAACGCCATCAAATCAGTCTGAAACGTGGCATCATCTGGAATCGTGCTATCAACGGCATGGGGAGAACCTTTCCAGTTCACCACCTGTCCTTGGCGATCAAAATCAACGGCCAAGTCCCCCAAAAACTTGCCCCACTCCCAGTCGGTTGCCACCAGAACGGTTTTTCCAGCGGGCGTTTGCTTGACCACAGGATAGGGTTGGGTGGCCCCTGGCATATCTCCCAGGGGAGTGTGGGAATGGCCCCCAATGACGATATCGATTCCGCTAACCTGTTCAGCCAGATCTAGGTCGTGGGTGAAGCCAATGTGAGTTAATGCAATAATCTTGTTCACGCCCTGCTGTTGCAGTTCCGTGACCGCCTGTTGTGCTGCGGCAATTTCATCGATGAATTCTACACCTTCCCCTGGACTGGACAACACTGGCGTCTCCTCAGTGGTCAGACCAAAAATTCCAATCTTTTGCCGACCCATCGTCTGAATGATCCACGGTTTCACCAAACCTGAGAGGGGAGAATTCGGATCAATTTTTAGGTTGGCTGACAGCATCGGAAACTGTGCTTGACGAATAAATTGAGCCAGTGTTTCCTGAGTCTCATCAAATTCGTGATTCCCGATAGCGACCGCCGCATAGTGCAGCTCATTATAAAATGGCAGATCAGCGAGGCCCAGATATTGATTGAAATATAAGGTTCCCTGGAAGATATCTCCCGCATCTAGCAGCAGAGTTGGCGTTTGACTTTGGGACTGCAATTGATCAATCAAACTTTTGCGCTGTGCGATACCGCCTAGCATCCGGTCGCCGACTTCAACCGCTTCTAGATGGGCATGGTGGTCATTTGTGTGCAGGATTCTTAAACTAAGGGATTGATTTTGAGTTAAAACCTGATGCAGTGCGATTCCAATCAGCACAGCCCAGAGGAACAAGACCATGTACAAACGTCGTGTCCAGTTCATAATCTAAAAGGTAGTAGATGTTGATTGGCTTCTACTTTCAGTCATAGCAGAAATCCGGAAGCTTTAGGCATCAAACCATCCGGTTTTATGTCGTTTAATATAGAAGATGTAGTAGACGAGGAGAATTAATTCCCCTATCGTTTGCTCAGTTCATCCGTTATTATGTATGCCAGCAGGGGAAAATAAACAATGCCAGTCGTTGTTTCAAGTGCAAGCTACCATCGTTTTACAGAAGCTTTATATATTTCGATATAGATCCTGAACGTTGCTGAGCCTATCTTCGGAAACCCAAATTAGGATATTTTAGTTGTGCTTATTACCCCCCAGCATCTCCAAAGAATTCACCCTTTCTTGTCAGTGTTGCTGATCATTCTGGCTCAGAGTTCAGTTAATGCTCAAGTGGTTGTTCCAAGCAACGTCGTTCCGGCTCAAGACGGCACGGGGACGATTGTTACACCCGAAGGTAATCAATTTAATGTCGATGGCGGGCAGCGCTCAGGGGATGGTGCAAATCTATTTCATAGCTTTAAACGTCTGGGGTTGTCGCAAGACCAGATTCTCAACTTTATGTCTGCGCCTGAGATTCAAAATATTCTGGGGCGGGTGACAGGGGGCGAGGCGTCCTTCATCAACGGCCTGATTCAAATTACAGGAGGCAACTCCAATCTCTTCCTGATTAATCCAGCGGGGATTCTCTTTGGTCAAAATGCCAGCCTGAACATTCCGGGTTCCCTGACCTTGACCACTGCCAACAGTATTGGGTTTGAATCTATCAACGGTGTGCAGTATTGGCAGGAGGGAAACTGGAGCGAATTGGTCGGCACACCCAATCGCTTTGTTTTCGATCCGCAGAATCCGGGCAGCATTGCGAACTTTGGAAACTTGTCCCTTGCTGCTGGATCTGACCTCACCATTCTCGCTGGTAGCGTCCTCAATGCTGGAACCCTAGAAGCGGCTGCAGGCCAGATTACTGTGGCGGCTCTGCCGGAAGCAGGAATGATTCGCATCAGTCAAGCGGGGAACTTGCTCAACCTGGAAGTGTTGCCTGCTCCCGATCTCAATCTGCAACAAACGGGCCTTGACCCGTTGTCCTTGCCCGATCTGCTGACAGGTGGACAGGAGATTGCCGCAACATCCGTTCAGGTGAATGATGCGGGGGAGATTGTTCTGAGTTCTGGAGAAACGATAGCTGATGCGTCTGGGGCAGCGATAGTCACCGATCAGATTGATGCGGCTGATGATCAGGCGAGTGATCCGACAGAAATTGCCACGGGTGGAGAAATTAATCTGACTGGGAACCGAGTAATTGTCAGCAATGCTGATTTGAATGCCAATGGCCTAAATAGAGGCGGCACAATCCGAATCGGTGGTAGCGCAACGGGTGAGACGACATTACCCGTGGCCCAAGAAACCATCGTGAATGCGGGTTCTCAGGTGCAAGCCAATGCCGAAGCAACTGGAGATGGCGGACAAATCGTTTTCCAGTCAGAGCAGCAAACAGCAATTGCTGGTCAGGTTAGTGCTCAAGGGGGTGCAAGCTCAGGGAATAGCGGTTCCATTGAAACCAGTAGTCAAGGAGTTGTGTCCATCTCGCAAGCTCCCAACATAGCTGCCCCAGCAGGTCAGGGCGGAACCTGGCTGATTCACCCGCAGGAGATTCAGATTGTAGATGAAACTGATCCCCTGTTGCCAGACGGAACCAGCCAACTCGACGCAGCCCTGGTTGAGGATGTCTTGATCAATGGGGGCAACGTTATCCTACAGGCGGGACGCGACCTGGATACCACTGGAGGAAATATTACCTTCAGTGCCTCGATTGACCCTGAAACAACGGGCGCAGGTGCAACGTTAATGGCAAATGCAGTTAATGATATTCAGGTTATTGGTCAGGATATTGTAGTTAATCCCCTGACTGAAGCAACAGGTTTTGACCTGAGTTTGAATGCCGATTTTGATGGAAATAGCTCCGGGAACGTTGAGGTCGTCAACGCAACCATTGATACAAACGGTGGTAACGCTACCGTTACCGGAAATGATTTGAATCTACAAAGTTCCCAGATCTCAACGGGGATTGGTGAAATCACCTTCAATGGTTCAGGTAATCTTGAGATTAGCAGCGCAACAATCAACACAGATAGCGGCAACATTACCATCGCTGGCAATGATTTAAATCTACGGAGTTCTCAGGTTTCAACCGGAATTGGCAATCTTTCCCTAGTTGGAGACGGGGCAGTTCGCCTCGATAGTGTAACGGCTGATACGGGGTCGGGCCAATTTGACGCAAGTGGTAGCCGCATTGATATTACAAATGCAACCGCTATTTCAACCGAGTCCGGCGCGATTGATTTAACAGGTAATTTGATCAATAGCGCCGTGGACGTCGACCCAGCAATTCCTCAAACGACCGCCGCAGGGACAAGCATTAGAATCACCGGAGATTCAGAAATATCATCCGTGAATGGAGCCATTAATATTACAGGTTTCACAGATTCAGTTATCAACAATACAGATGGTATTTTTATTCAAGATTCTCGCATTGTCTCTACAGGATTGGGTGGCATTTCCCTAGACGGAACCAGTGGTAATGCAGAATTCGCCAACGGAATCTTTTTAGGAAATAGCACAATCGAAGCCAATGGTTCAGGGCAGATTTCTCTCACGGGTGTCAGTGGAGCCGGAGAGAATGTGGATGGTATTTTCATTAATGGGACATCTTCGATTCAAGGTAATAATGGTAATCTTCAACTTGATGGAACTACAAATGGCAGTACGCTGAGTGATGGGATTTCACTGGGGAATGGTTCAGTCATTGAACTGGCTGGGGATGGTAGTATTACGCTGAATGGAATTGCAGCTGGAGCGGGAGAAAATAATGATGGCATCACCCTGAATCAAGCCAGGATTGAAGTTCTAGGCACTGGAAATATTACCCTTGAAGGTTTTTCAGGAAATGGTGTTAATAGTGATGGTATTTCAATTTTAAATGGCAGTCAATTGCAAGCTCTTGCAGGGAATATAAAGCTTGCTGGCGCCAGCAACCATGGGGACAGTGGTCATGGTATCTCTGTCGAAAATAGCACAATAAGTCTGACGAGCAATGGAAATATTCTCCTAGAGGGTTTGGATCGGGGAACAGGGATTAGCAATGGAGATATTCTGCTGCGAAATGGCTTTACTGCTGAGGTACAAAATGAGGGTAACATTACAATTGTCGGAGATCAGATTGATGTTTTGGCAGGTTCTTCTCTGCTAACTGAGACAGGCAGCATCTCATTATCTGGCAATCAACCGATCACCTTCAGTGAGGCAACGGTCACGACTTCTGGAGGTGATATTGCTGCGAATGGCGATGGAATTGATATCTTAACAGGAACTATAATTTCGACGACCTCCGGAACAATTGACCTGGCTGGAATAATCCCGGAAGCCGTCGAGGATGAAGGAATTAATGTGATCGACAACTCTCAGATTACATCAGTCAATGGCAATATTAATCTGACGGGAATCACAAACTCTAGTGCAGATAATACAGACGGCATTGTCATTCGAAATTCCCGTATTGAGTCTACAGGCTCCGGTCAAATCATTCTCTCTGGAACTAGCAATAGCGGTAGCTTTGCCGACGGTATATTCCTGACTGAAAATAGTATTATTCAGACCAACGATGGGAATATCGAGATCACTGGAATTTCCAACGGAACTATTAATCAAAACCGAGGAATTTCCCTAGTAGATAGCTCTGTTCAATCGTCAGGTTCAGGTAATATTTCACTGAATGGAACTGGCGGTGATGGCAATAATAGTGATGGAATTCACCTGAATAATATTCTTGTTCAATCCAATGCAGGTAATATCGATCTCATGGGAGCCGCCAATGGAAATACAGAGAGTCAAGGCATCTTAGTCACTTCAGGTGCGGTTGAATCTGAGGCGATTTCTATTCGATCAACGGGGAATGGCAATATCACTTTGATAGGAACTGCATCGGGAACGGGAGAAAATAATGATGGTATCACTTTGAATCAAACTGGAATTGTTACCCAGGGAGCAGGCATCATTAGGCTTGAGGGCACGAGTCAGGGGAGTAGCACAAGCGTTAGCAGTAATGGCGTTGAGATTAGTGGCAGTACTCTCCAGTCTGAGAGTCAGATTGAACTGAGTGGAACAGTTGTTGGAAGTGTTATTGATAGTAATGATGGAACCCCAGAGAACCCTGACGAATTAACTGTTCCAGACGATGGGACTTCAGAGGATAATGTCTCAGATAGTAATCTCTTGGGTGAGAGTATTGTTTTTGCAAACGATTCATCTATCGTTCTTGCTGAGAACGGCCTCATTAATTTCACAGGGAATCGAGATGTTCAGCTTCCTAGTTTGAATATTCCAGGCGGCAACGTTACTGCTGAGAGCACCGCAGGAAATATTATTCTGCCGAATGAAATTAATGTCTCCAGTCTTGATGGGTCAGGTGGAAGTGTGGAACTCAATGGGGATATTCAACTGACCCAACCCACAACAAGATTGAACACAAGAGGCAATTCAGACGGAACAATAGCTCTCAACGGTTCGGTTAATGCCAATTTTGAGGGTACGACAGATTTAGTTCTGGATGCAGGTTCAGGAACGATTACCCTAGAAGCGATTGGCAATACCTCATCGCTAAATCGTTTGAAAGCCATGGGGGGTGATATTACTGGTACAGGTTCAATTACTGTTGGCGTAGCGGGAGTAACGATTGATTCCACTGGTAATGTCAGACTTGATAACAACATCAATACCTCTGATTTAGGAGGAATAACGATTGACTCGACGGGAGCAATTGAACTGAATGGCAACGTTGATAGTGCCGGAGCCGTTTTGATCACCGCCGACCAGCAACTCTCAACCGCGAACATCACGGCTAATCAAATTGAGCTGACCAGCACACAGGCTGATTTGATTGCAGGCAACCTCGACACCAGTTCCACTGACAGCGAAGCCGGAACGATTCGACTGGAGGCAACCAATGGTGCAGTGACAGCGGGTGATTTGAATGCTTCCGGGGTAACGGGGAGTGATATTACTGTAATTGCTGAAGTTGAGATTCAAGCCGGACGACTTAATTCCAGCGGTACAACGGGGGATGCGGGTAATATTCTGCTGGATCCCGCCGGAGATATTGAAGTTCGCTCAATCCGTGCTGAAGGGGGTGACGAAGGTCAAGGCGGTAACGTCGAGGCCGAATCCAGAGAGGGTTTCTTCCGAGTTACAGATACCTTCCAAACCCCGTTCTCACCTGACGCTGTCAGTATCTCCACTGGTGGTGGCTCAGGAGATGGGGGAACGATTGAAATTCGTCATGCTGGCAGTTCTCTAGATCAACCCTTCGAAGTGGGCGGTCTTCTACCTGATGGAAATGGTACGGTAGGCGTAGTGACAACAGGTGATTCTACGATAGCCTCTACGACACTCCAACAGTCTGTTAGCCAGGGAAATATCACAATTCAAGATGGAGAGACTCCGGCTGTTCCAGTCACTCCCGATCCAACTTCGACACCAATTCTTCGAGATAATTCCCCTGAGCCTGCCCCTGATCCCGATTTTGAGCCATCTCCTGAACCTGCCCCTGATCCCGATCTTGCGCCCTCTCCCGAACCAGTTCTCGATCCTGAACCAGCGCCTACTCCCGAACCAGAGGTTTCTCCTGAGCCTGCCCCTGAACCCGATTTTGAACCATCTCCTGATATAGTTCAAGACCCTGAGCCTATTCTAGCTCCCGAACCAGAGGTTATTCCTGAGCCCGACCCAACTCCTGAGATAACTCCTGAACCTAACCCCAATCCTGAACTCACTCCAGCTCCTCAACCCCCAGAAACCTCGGAAACTTCAGAGCCAGAAAATCCTTCGGAAGATGACGTGGCTCCTGCAACTGATCCCGTTACGGCTGGGGTAGACAATCAATCCGGTTCTAGTGATCTGAATAATTCACCCGATTCCACGAATGTTGATGGTCAAGTGGGCCCGATTGAGACAGAAACCAACGGTAGCCCCATCGACACAGGCTCTCAAAGCGGTGCCATTGACCTAGGTGACTCAACGGATGCCGTTAATACTGATGGTCAATCTGTCCCTGAACTTGATGATAGTTCGACCAATTCTCCCAATATTGACGATCAAGTGAGCTCAGTTGAGACAGAAACGAATGGTGGTGCTATTGATGTCGGGGATCAAAATGGTTCAACGGACTTGAGTGATTCAGCAAATTCCACCAGCGCTGACGATCAGCTCACCTCTGACACCAGCGATGCAACCGACTTAACCAACGGGGACGGGCAGGCGGCTGCCATTGATACTGAGACCCCTGGTGAATCTCTCGATACTAGTGCTCAAAATGGTAACTCAACCGACTCAACCAATGGGGGGGGGCAGGCGGCAGCCATTGATACCGATGCGAGTGGTGAATCCTTCGATACTAATGCTCAAGGCAACTCCGCTGATTTGAATGATTCGACTAGCCCGTCGGGTTCGGTGTCTGCTGATCTGGGCGAACAGACAGATTCCAGCCCGACCAGTATTTCGAGGAAATTTGGTGATAATAGCGATTCTCAAACGAATTCCGCTGAGGTTGGGGGACAGGCCGATTCTGCTAACTTGGGCGAACAGGCCGATTCCACCAACGTTGAGAGGCAGGGCAAGTTTAGCAATGGTTCAGAAACTTCCGTTGATTCGGCTGATACTGGGAATCAAACCGAGTCTACTGAACTGAGCGATCAAAGCGGTTCATCCGACGCTGAAAGTCAGGGTAAATTCACTGACGATGCAGGTGACCAAGCGGAATCGGTGGATATTGGTGATGAGGTCGCCTCTGCTGACCTGGGAGAGCAGGTGGAATCTGGGAGTGCTGAGGGTCAAACCGAATCCGCCCAGTCCGAAGGCCAAGCCAGTGCCAATACCGGGGAATCGAATAGCGCTGAGGGTCAAACTGAATCTACCCCGTCGGAGGGTCAGGCAAGTTCCGGTGGTGAAGATACGGCAAATTCCACAGGAACATTCGTTCCCAGAATTCTCCTCTCTTCTAATGACAGACGGGCTTTCCAAACAAACAACGTTGATACTACCGTCTCACTCCTGGAGCAGGGCCGCAACGAGGAATTCGATAGCTATTTGGGCCTCAAGCAAACGGGCATCAAAGATCGTCGAGAACTTCAGGCCAGTCTCAAATCCATCGAAGCTCAAACGGATGAAGTTTACGTCATTGTTTATGTTGCTGTTCAGGACGAACAGTTAGAGTTGGTTCTCGTCCCCTCTTCTGGTTTGCCGATTCGCCATAGTGTACCGGAAGCAACACCAGAAAAAATCTCTGCCGCGATGCGAGAGCTGTACTTGAGGGTGACTAATCCCAGAGAGCTGACGACAACTCGTTATCAAGTCCCCGCGCAGCAGCTCAATGATTGGATTCTGAAACCGCTTGAGCCAGATCTGGAGCGGCTCGGAGCAACTACTTTACTATTTTCCATGGGGCCGGGCCTACGGAGTTTACCGATTGCAACACTCTGGGATGGCGATCGCCATTTGATTGAAAAATATAACTACAGCCTGATTCCCACCAGCAGCCTGGTCGATTTTCGCTACACTCCCTTCAAGGAAGTTGATGTCCTTGCGATGGGAGCCAGTGAGTTCCAGGAGAAGGAACCCTTACCAGCAGTGCCGACGGAAGTCAGAACCATCAATGAACTGTGGCCGGGCCAATCGTTTTTAAATGAATCCTTTACCCTCAATAATCTGTATAACCAACGCCGCACGACGGAATACGATGTGATTCACCTGGCAACCCATGCTGATTTCCAGCCCGGAGCGGCGAACAACTCCTATATTCAGCTTTGGGATGACCGTCTACCGATTGACCAGCTTGAGACGATGAATTGGAATAATCCGCCCGTTGAGCTACTGGTGCTCAGTGCTTGCCGAACTGCCGTCGGGGATAAAGGAGCAGAGCTGGGGTTTGCTGGTCTGGCTATTAAGGCAGGGGTCAAGTCGGCGATTGCGAGTCTGTGGCACGTGAATGATCAGAGTACCCTGGCTCTGATGAATGAGCTTTACAACCATTTGCATAGTGCTCCAATCAAAGCTAACGCCTTACGGGAAGCCCAACTGGCGATGCTGCAAGGGAAAGTCCGAATTGAGTCAGGACAACTCCAGACCCAGCGAGGTTCAGTGGCTTTGCCACCGGAGTTGGCCAATGTTCGCTCTGAAAGTTTCTCCCATCCCTACTATTGGTCGGGCTTTGCTGTCATTGGTGCACCCTGGTAATGTCACGATCCCTAAAATTGCTCTCGCAGTAATTGAACTCCGGCTTTAACCGCTTCATAACCAAACAGCAAAATGGCACTGGTTAAAGTTAAACCCAGTGCACAGATCACTAATCCGGCCAGGCTAACTGCACCATCGTCATCAAGTAGGCCAAATCCGGTGACAAAGATACCAAAAGCTGGCAGGGTATTGGTTCCTGGAATTGGAACCATCATGGATAGGGACATCAGCGCGATCGCACAACCGATGATAATTCGGCCCAGAACACTGGTACAAATCGGCGTCAAGCGCGGACGAGAAAACAGCTCAATTTTTCTAAGTAGTGGAATACCAGATTTGATAAATCCCTGAACTGTGGTCAATGCAATGGGCCGATCTAACCAACTCTGGGGCAGCCAGGGCTGTTGGCGGCCAACGATGAGTTGTACCGCCAGCAACAGCATTAGAATCCCAAAGGGTATGGAGTAACCTGGGGCAGGAATGGGCAACGCTGAAGGGAGGGACAATAAAACAAACAAAAATCCAAAAACTCGCTCTCCTGCCAGATCTAGAACACTAGCAAGAGTGACTTCTTTGGGGCAGTCTTCGGCGAAGAAGTAATTTTGTAATTCAGCAGAGAGTTTGGCCACAAGCTTTTACTCGAAGTGAAACGGTATGAAACGGTGCTTGGTCAGTGTAATGAACGTAGCGCACCGCTGACTCAAGGGTGTAGGCTAAGTGCCTGCCAAGCGGAACCTATCACCAGTATGTCCCATAACCTTCGAAATTATTACTGATCTTATGACTTTTCCCGTTGTAGGATGCCAGTCGCTGGAGAGTCCTGTTAGGGGTACGCATTGAAATAAGATCCCTGAATAAAGATCCCTGAATCCAGTGTTTCCAAGGCTCCTGGAGCAAGAGAAGTGGCGGCGCACTGCACCACCACTTCTCAAGTCTGTACCTCACGCGATTGAAAATCTCCATAGAACAAGCATTATCAATCAGTACGACTATCGACAATGCCTGCTCTACTGAATCTAAATCAATCGATGCAACGCAAAATCCTAGGTTCCAACTGTCCAGGAATTGGTGTACTCAACTTGCTCTGGTGTCATCGCATCAATTTCAATACCCATGGCAACCAGCTTCAATCGAGCAATTTCCTTATCTACATCGTCAGGAATTGAGTAGAGACCTGGCTCTAGCTCGCCCTTGTTCTTCGCCAGGTATTCACAAGCTAATGCCTGATTCGCAAAGCTCATATCCATAACCGCACTGGGATGTCCCTCAGCCGCAGCCAGGTTAATCAAACGACCTTCTCCAAGAACAACAATGGACTTACCGCTAGGCATCCTGTACTCCTGAGTGAAGTTACGAACCTCGCGAACACCTGTCGCTGTCGCACCCAGAGACTCCAGATCAATCTCAATATCGAAGTGACCAGAGTTACAAACCATTGCACCATCCTTCATCACATTGAAGTGCTCTGGACGGACGACGTGCTTGTTGCCTGTTACGGTGATGAAGAGATCTCCCTGGGGGGCAGCCTCTGCCATTGGCATCACCCGGAAACCATCCATTACCGCTTCGATTGCGCGAACTGGGTCAACCTCAGTCACAATCACGTTCGCGCCCATGCCACGACCCCGCATGGCACAGCCTTTACCACACCAGCCATAGCCAGCAACGACAATTGTTTTTCCGGCTAGCAAAACATTGGTTGCTCGGACGATTCCATCCAGAGTGGACTGACCTGTACCGTAGCGGTTATCAAAGAAGTGCTTTGTATCTGCATCGTTCACATTCATTGCCGGGAAGGTTAGAACACCATCCTTCAACATTGCTCGCAAACGAACGATTCCTGTTGTGGTTTCTTCAGTGGTACCAATCAAGTCATCAAGCTGATGCTTACGAGTCTCAACTAGAGTTGCAACCACGTCACTTCCATCATCGATAATGATGTTTGGTCGATGATCTAGCGCAGTCTCAACGTGACGCTTGTAGGTTTCTGTGTCCTCTCCTTTGATAGCGAAAACAGGAATCTCATGATCAACGACCAGACTTGCAGCTACATCGTCTTGAGTTGACAGGGGATTACTCGCAATCAGAATCGCATCTGCCCCAGCAGCCTTGAGCGCGATCGCTAGATGAGCAGTTTCTGTGGTGACGTGGCAGCAAGCAATGAGCCGTAGTCCTGCCAGGGGCTTCTCCTGAGCAAAACGTTCCTGAATTTGACGCAGTACAGGCATCTCTCGACCTGCCCACTCAATTCGCTGCTTACCCTGGGAGGCTAATGAAGCATCTTTAATGTCGTACTGAGCTTTAACGGTTGTTGCAGTCATGCAATTGTTTCCTTAGTAAAGATATTCAAGTGTAAACGTTGCTAGAACAGAACTCTACAGGAGCACCTAACAACCTGTCTATTGCCTATGCAACTCGATAACTGGACGAAAAGTGAAATGGCGATCCGATCAGGAGCCATCTGCTATGGAATTATAACGACGCCCATCGCATAAGGTGCCATAGACCAATGAGTCACAGTCTAATGACCTAACCTAGCTATTAGATCAGACTACCTCAAGGAAATACAGATTGACTAGGTACAGCTTGGCCTGATCTGCTTGCGATCAGCTTACAGCTCCGATGGTTAGCTCTCGGCAAAAATCTCCCAGCACCGACCAAATGAATAAATTAACTTGGCAAACGGCTTCACTAGAGCGAGAATAAGAAGTCAGGGTTCCCGTGAAAAATATTCAAACGTTGGATTGTGGATAATATTAGAACAGTTTCAGATACAAAGCGGACGTTTTATCAACTTCATACCCGTCCGATCAACTCAATCTACCGCCGCGTGATTGAGGAGATTATGGTTGAAATGCATCTGCTTAACGTTAATGCAGATTTTCAATACAATTCAATCTATGCCCTGGGTGTTGTGACAGCATTTGATCGATTCATGCAGGGATACCTCCCAGAAGCAGACAAGGATTCTATCTTTCGCGCTCTGATTCAGGCACAGGGCGAGGATCCACAGAAATATCGCTCCGATGCTGAATCTCTCCAGTCAGTTGTCCAAGATATCTCAATGGAAGACTTGCAAGCCTGGATTCAACAGGCACAGGACAATACCAATGGCAATGTTCTAAGGCAGCAGTTTCACACCATAGCCAATCATCCCAAATTCAAGTACAGCCGTCTGTTTGCCATTGGTCTCTATACTCTTCTGGAGGCAGCCGCATCTGAGGAACTGCAAACTAGAGAAAGCCGCGAGGAATTGATTGCAAAACTGGCTGCTGGACTCAATCTCTCCCAGGAGAAATTGCTGAAAGACATTGAAATCTATTCCAGTAACCTAGAAAAAGTCGCCCAAGCTCGGGTCGTAATGGAGGAAATGACCCAGGCAGAACGCAAAAAGCGAGAACAAAGAGCAAACGCAAAAGCAGATCTGACACCGGAACAGAGCTAAATGTCCCCTGTTATTGGTCATTCGTTATCTTTCCCAACAAACAACTAATGACCAATGACTAATGACAAACAACAGAATGAACTGCTCAAGACCAGTGACTTAGTCCTAAAGTGCTCCTGCTTCATCGTTTTGCTCATAATCTGTAGCATAGGCTTGTAGAAGAGAGCTGACCTGGCTTAGGACTTCTTTGCCGGATGATTGGCGGATGACCGTTGGGTTCTGAGGATCCTTTTCGATGTTGCGGGTGATGGCCTCTTTCACCTGGAAGGCAATTAAGTCTTGCAGCTCTTCCCGTGCTCTGGCCCTTTGGTACTGAGCTCCTTCTTCCGTTGTGGCATAGAGAGGAGGGAGACGGTTCAAGGCATAGGCAGCAATGTCTCCCACATCAAGGGACTTGTCACTGTTATCTTCAATTTCCGCGACTCGGGCGATCGCCTCACTGAGCACCAGTTCTTCCATCACATTGATGAACTGTTTGCGCGGCAAAACAACGACTTCCCCGGTTAATAAAGCACCCATCAAGCGGTCAAGCGCCATATATTCTTCAATGGAAAGCTCTGAAGCAGTGTTGCAGATTCGCCCAACCTCCGCCTCCATTGAAGGAGTCAGGTAGCCATCCTGTAGCGCTTGCTCAACAATTTTTTCAATACTCATGGCAGTTCCGCGTTTCACAATGTCTTCAGTTGCACGACTCATATTTTCTTAGTCCCCCTAAATCTTAGTCCCTTTAGTACCTACCAATAGCCCGCTTCCTGACCAAACTTATCCGCAGATTTCGGAAGCAAACTCGACTGGATTCCTCAGAAGCTCGAATTTAATTTATGGCTAAGCATACCATAGCAAACCCTGTAACCATCAGTAATTTGAGGCTTGATTTTAAGTGCGGAAGATCACTGTCAATCAATTCCGTTATATCTCCAGGGAACCGGATCGACTGCTTGACCATTCACGTACAGTCCCCAGTGCAGATGGGGCCCAGTCGAAATTCCAGTAGACCCCACACCCCCAACTACCTGTCCGGCTCGAACCAGGTCACCTTCCTGGACATCAATTCGACTGAGGTGGATTAAAACACTAATGACTCCCTGCCCATGGTCAATACCGACAGTATTACCATGCAATTCAAAGCCCTGGGATTCTCGGCCGACCACTGCGATTTGCCCGGCAGCGGGGGCATAGACTGGAGAGCCTGTTCCCGCAGCATAATCGACTCCCCGATGGTAATAATTTTCAGCAAATTCGCCGTTGTAGTACCGACGAATCCCATAGGTTGTACTGACAGAACCTGAACTGGGTCGCTGGAAGGGGCCATTCCAGTATTTTCGCGGCGTAACCAGGGCTTTGAAGGCATCCATCCGGTCGAATTCGTAGTCAGTGCCAATAATGTCATCCTTACCAGGCGGGAGCCAGATGGATTGGGTGGAAAAACTTCGGTTCCGGAGCTGGAGTGTGAGGGGTTGCACTTCAGAACCATTGATCACTCGAATCTGCTTCGCGCCGGGTTGATCGAGGGGAGTAGTGGGAAGCAGAGCCCGAAACCGATTGTTGCCCAGCGGAAACATTGGATAGCTACGATTTTCCATCTGCACCGTCAACGCCTGATTGGGCTGGGTATTCAGGGTGGCAATTACGGAAATCGTGTCTCCGAGCTGCGGCGATTCGGGCATCACCTGAACCTGCAATGCCTGGGCCCTAGAGGTCTTTAATACCAGACCCCAGGTCAGGACTGCTCCTGCAATGTATTTCAAGCCTGCTCGACGACTGAGTAATTGATGATTCCACATCAGCTTCAACCCCTTCACCAGTTTTTCTCAGAATCTTTACTCTAACCAATGTACACCGCTCTCTTGCAACAAAGACCCTAGAACCTTGCTAATATTACTTATAGTTTGTACAGTGAAGTTAATGTAAGCGGTATAGTCCTTACCAATTTTAAAGGTTCTTGCTCTTGGGTAAGGGTTCCTCCGATGAGTCTCCTACAGGTTTTCCGGCCGTTGCTTTCGGAAGTTAATCTGGGCCAAGGTTTGACAAAAGCCCCAATCATTTGACCCTAATCATTGCTGAGTAATAGATAATGCCTCGGATACTTGTAATTGATGATGATCCCGCAATCGCAGAGTTAGTCGCTATCAACTTGGAGATGGCAGGCTACGAAGTGAGTCAGGCTGAAGATGGAATTAAGGGGCAGGCACTAGCTCTACAGTTGCTACCGGATCTGGTGGTGCTAGATTTGATGCTGCCGAAGGTTGATGGATTCACTGTATGTCAGCGGTTACGACGGGATGAGCGTACGGCAGATATTCCGATCTTGATGCTCACTGCGTTGGGCCAGACCCAGAATAAAGTTGAAGGATTCAATTCAGGGGCAGATGACTATCTAACGAAGCCCTTCGAGCTAGAGGAAATGTTGGCGCGGGTACGAGCGTTACTGAGACGGACTGATCGAATTCCCCAAGCGGCCAAGCATACCGAGATTTTAAATTACGGCGTTCTAACGTTGGTTCCGGAGCGATTTGAGGCAATTTGGTTTGACAAAACAGTAAAGTTGACTCACCTTGAGTTTGAATTGCTCCATTGCCTACTTCAGCGTCACGGTCAGACCGTGGCCCCCAGTGAAATTCTCAAGGAGGTCTGGGGCTACGAACCCGATGATGATATCGAAACTATTCGGGTACATATCCGACATCTGCGAACCAAGATGGAACCTGACCCTCGTCATCCAAAGTACATCAAGACAGTGTACGGGGCAGGGTATTGTCTGGAGCTACCAACTGAAGCTTCGGAAAGCGGAGATGAATCCTTTGATGAGCCTAGCCTGAGCGTTGCTGAGACGAAGGGTCGTAAGAAGACTTAACTAGGAACGTTTAGCGCGCCGTTGTGTTTGAGCCATTGCAACTGCTCTGGGTCAATTCCCTGAGCGTCAGTGAATTCTGCTCCCCGAACATTGCAGTTACTCTCTGAAAAGTTGACGGCTGTCCAGCTTGTCCCCTCTAGATTGGCATGTTGTAGATCGGCTCCCGTAAGATTGATATTAGACAGTTGAGCACCGCTGAGATTCGCAGAAAACAGTGAGGCGTTGGTAAAGTCAACCTGTTCTAACCAGGCATTGGCAAGATGAGCCTCTACCAACTCCGCCCGATTAAATTCAGATCGGGTCAGTTTTGAGGCGCGCAGGTTTGCATTGTTTAGGTCAGCTGAGGTGAAGTTGGCTTCCGACAGGGTGACACGGGAGAGATTAGCCTGTTCTAGATTGGCCTGAAGCCATTGGGTTTGCTTGAGGTCAGAGGCTTCTAGAGTCGCCCTTCTCAGATTCGCTCGACTAAAATTTCCCTGGGTCAGGTCTGAGGCTCCCAAATCGGCCATGGTCAAATTCGCCTGACTGAAATTGGCAGCATGGGCTTGAATTTCCCGGAGACTCGTATGTTCTAAATGGGCTTGATTGGCATCAATGTGGTGCAAGGTCGCACCGTTGAATCTTGCGCCTGTGGCGATCGCCCGCTGTAGATTGGCTCTCTCTAGACAAGCGCTATTGAGACTAGCACTCACTAGCCTTGCTTCCGATAGCACTGCTGCTGTCAGATTCGACCACATCAGTTGAGCCTTGGTAAAGTCTGCTTCGCGGCAAGATGCACTGGAAAAATTAGCTCGCCGTAAATAGGCTCCGGTGAATTCGCCTCGATCTAAATGGGCTCCTTGAAGATTAATATTGCTGAGTTCAGCCTCTTGCAGGGATTCTCCCTGCTGAACACGGGCAATGACTTGCTCTGGGGTTAACAGTGCCATGAAGATAGTAAAAGTTAGGTCTCTAAATTCGGTAGATTTGACTTTTTAATTCGATTTCTGAACCTAAGCCCCTGAACTCAAGTTCTTAACTTCAAACAATAACCCGTATTGAGCACTGATAGAGATTAATGTCAGGCAAAGATCGCTCGGAAAGTTGCGATTTCTGAGGAAAGTGTCACAATATTTTACAGTGACATAAGTTTTGTAACGCCGATTCGATTCTATGACTGAGCTTCTAACACCTAACTCATTTACTAAGCTGGCTTATCAAGCTTTCCAGCAGGGTAAGGCATCCTTCGGCCTCGCCCACAAAACAATTAGTACTGAACTTCTTAAATGGACTAATCCACCCACTTCAGAGCGTACCCCTCAAAACCTGGATATCAAGATCCTGAACCAGGTTAGGCTACGGATGAATGAGGTGATCGAAGCGGATTGGCAGGATGCAGAACAAGGGGTCTATCCGGTTTCTCTACTGTTTGAAAATCCCTGGACAGAAGTTTTCCAGTACTATCCAGTTCTCTGGTTCGATATGAACGGGATTCAAGAGCGAGCCAACCGTAAGCAGTACCAGACCTTCTCTTCAGAGGTTGATACAGAGGGTTATCCCAGGTATTATCTGCAAAACTTCCATCATCAGACAGACGGCTATCTAAGCGACATGTCGGCAAATCTGTATGACCTACAGGTCGATATCCTGTTCAATGGAGGTGCAGATGCGATGAGACGTCGAGTCCTAGCGCCACTGAAGCAAGGTTTACGGAAATTCAATGAGGTTTCTTCGAAGCAGATTCGGGTGCTGGACGTGGCGACTGGAACTGGCAGAACCTTGCGTTACCTGAGGGCAACGCTTCCGCAAGCCTCTCTCTATGGTCTGGATTTGTCGCCAGCCTATCTGCGTAAAGCCAATCAGTTTTTGTCTCAAATCGAGGGTGAATTACCCCAACTGGTTCAAGGGAAGGCCGAGGAAACGCCATATCAGGATGAATACTTCCACGGCGTCACTTCTGTTTTCCTCTTCCATGAGTTGCCCCCTCAAATTCGTAAGGATGTGATTCAAGAGTGTTTCCGCATTCTTAAGCCCGGTGGTGTGTTGGTTCTGTGTGATTCGATTCAGGCGGAGGATTTTCCTGAGATTCGGCCGATGCTGGAGAATTTCCCTGTCACCTTCCACGAACCCTATTATCAGCATTACATTACGGATAATCTGGTTGAGCACCTGGAAGTTGCAGGGTTCAAGGATATTACAACCCAGACCCACTTTGTGAGTAAGTACTGGATTGCCCACAAGCCAGCTTAAGGCAATTTCTCCGAATAAAAAAACAGCAAGATCATTCCCGCATAGGTGGGACTCAATGTAACCCACCTTCATTGCTTGGGAGAATCTTTTTAAGAAATCACCTGAGAACTCAATCCTACACCCGATTGTGCAAACTGCTCAACGGTTTCATCAGAGAGCGAATGGGTCGCAATGGCCTTTAAGATTTCGTAGGGTAGGGTGAGATGACAGGCTCCAGCCCGAATCGTTGCAGCGGCTTCTTCGGGCGATTTAATGCTAGCTGCCAGAATTTTTGTCTCGCTGCCTGCTAGAACGTCTGCCATCTGCTGAACTAAAGCGATACCATCTCCTAAAAAACGAGTAGCTCGATTGACGTAGGCGATCGCGTATTTTGCGCCAGCGGCTTGAGCTACTGCTGCTTGGGCCGGACTGTAAATGGCGGTAACAGCGCAGGGAATTTCTGAGGAGAGATGGGCAGTCACCTGAAATCCCAGGGGCGTTGCAGGAATTTTCAAGACCGTCTGGGCTTCGAGAAGCTTGAAGGCAGCCTGTCCCTCTGCCACCATTGCCTCAAAGGTATCGGAAATCAGTTGATAATAAATTTCTCCAGATATGGCTTCCTTCAATTGTTTCAGAGTTGCTTCGGGGGAAAGTTCACTTTTAGCCAGCAGAGTAGGGTTTGTTGTAATGCCCTTCACCCAGCCCCACTGAGCGACTTCCCGCGCTTCAGGGACGATAGCAGAATCTAAATACAGCATGTCAGTCTTCAGGGTAATCTTCAAGCACTAAGGATACTGGAAAACTTCTCCTAAGACATCCCTTCAAATGGCCCTAGAAATGTGGGTTTAGGGCGCAGAATATGAATTTCTAGCAAGGCTTTCACTGTGGCCAGCACTTCCCGTTGGGTGTAGAACCGCATGGAATCATCCCGAAATCGCCCCCAATCCGGTGTCCCATAACCCACCGCATCCATGCCCAGAGAATTGCAGGTGTAGACAGCACGAGGCAAATGATACTGCTGCGTCACCAGAACCGCTTGACCAATTCCAAAAATCTGCTTGGCCCGATAACAGCTTTCGTAGGTGCTAAAGCCAGCATAGTCCAGCTTAATTGCTTGAGTAGGAACTCCCTGTTGCTCTGCATATCGCTGCATTGCAGCAACTTCGTTGTAGTTGGGGCTGCCATTGTCACCTGTCATCAAGATCTTCTCGACCTGTCCTGACCGATAGAGATCAACTGCTCCCTGAACCCGATCAGCTAACATTGGCGTTGGTGTTCCATCTGCCCAGAGACCGGCACCGAACACAATTGCAACCGGTTTACGGTCAACCTGATTCAGATCAACATATCGACGGTAGCGGGTTGACTGTTTAACGTAGGAACTTAGGATTAAAGGGGTTGTTACTGCGCCTATTAAGACACAGGCCAAAATAATCCACCAGTTGAGCAACAGCCACTTAGGCAACATAGGATTTGAGCGAACGAGAGGAGTAGCTAATTCTAGCTTAAAACATTGTGCCAAAGGCTGAGTTGGCCAATTCTTAAACCTGTAACCCATGAACTGAACCCCTGAGAGAAGAAGTATCTAGAAATCCGTTACAGCGTTAATCCTACCCTATCAGGACAATTTTTTTCGTGGACTCTATTCCGGATTTTTCCAGGGAGTTGGAAAATATAGTGCTGTATGCAAGATAACAAAAAAGGGAATCACAAAATGCAATTCCCTTTGACTATAAAACTGAGATCAGATGATTGAATTCGGAACCTAAAACTTAGAACCTAAAACCTGAAGCTTACACACTACAGGCAAGCTGCCTTGCTTCACGATCAAGGGCCTTTAAAAGTTGCTTGTCTCCCTTGAGCTCAGCCACTTGACGGCGACGCTCTAGAATCCGACATACATTGCTCTGGTGGGTTACAGCCACATCATCGACTGGAGTGGTTGAAGCTTCACTACTACTAACTGGGCTGTCTAATCTAACAATATTATTGCTGTTGCTTGGAATCACCTCGCTGCCAATGCTGCCTCTTGCTGTTAGAGGAGAGTACTCAGAAGACTGATAAGTGATGCCTCTGTACTTCAAAACTGGTGACACACCTATTGTAGAAGAACGCCGGTGACAGTGAGGCAGAGGAATATGTCTGGGATAGATGATCGGGTAAGCCTGTCCTCGATACTTACCCGTCAGTTCTCCCTCGGCCATATCAATGGGAGACATTTGAGTCGAATAATCAATACCGCGATAAGTTAAGTTCATGAGCCGCTCCTGATTCAAAATCTGAAAGTTGAGGTCTGAAAGTTGAGGTCTGAAAGTCAAGGTCTGAAGATCAAAACCCAAAAATCCTGCCCATGATACTCAATAGGGCCAATTTCTTGGGACATCTTTTAATTCTGTATTCATTGTTACATTTTTCCCAAAAATCAGCAAGACACTACTTTGAAAAAACAAGAAACCTTAACATTACTTCAATGGCAATTGATATATGTCGGCAGTGAAGCCCTTTGACGTTGAAAATTCTAATCCGAACTGTCAGGTTTCGACTGCATTGATTCAGGTACACTATCTTCAGCATCATCTAGGAGGGTGTGACATGAGTAGGTGGCGTGCAGTATTTCTGGTTATCGGCCTTGGCTTTACACAGGGGCTAGTCCTGGCTCGCCCTGTTCTCAGCGAGACGAACTTAGTCAACGTTGTTCAGCTCGCCCGAAACAATTGGTTATCACTTAGCTCAGATGCTGGTCGATTCTCAGTACAGTTCCCGATCGAGCCTGCGGCGGAAGTAAAAAATATCTCTGTGCAGGGCAATGTTTTGGACTGGGAAAAGCTAGTCGCCTTAGAAGAGGATGAACGTTATGCGATTGCCTATGCGGATCTGCCCTTAGAGGTGATCGAAGCCGGCAGAGAAGCAGTGTTGCAAGATCTCAGCGATCAACTCTTGACCGATGAGTTTGATTGGAAAGCAATTGAAAATCAAGGCCGTAAGCTATCTCAGGGAGACATTCCAGGCATTGGATACGTTAATGTCAGGGACGGCAAAATTTCGGTGATTCGGCTGTTTTTGGCCAAACGTCGGTTGTATGCCGTTTTTGCCAGTTCTAACAATATCAATCATATTGATCAATTCCTGGACTCGTTTGAAATTGCCCCGGCCTGGCAAACTTTTATTTCTGAATCCGGTGGATTTGAAGTTGCTCTCCCCCTCGCTCCGACTGCATCTATGGAATCCACTCAATACCAGGGGGAACCACTCAACTGGCGTAAATTAGAATCCAGAGACATCCATAACAAACAGGATTCCTATGCGATCGCCTATGAAGAATTATCGGATC
>JBHJGO010000031.1:0-4197 GCA_050331715.1 Microcoleaceae cyanobacterium | reverse complement strand
CATTTTGACCTTTGAGTAATTCGTTCGCGCTATTTCGTTTCAATAAATCCTTGTTGATTCCACCCTGTAAAGTGTCAGCGCCTTCATTTCCAAAGAGTTGGTCGTCGTCATTCTGACCCTGAAGCAAGTCGTTACCCAGGCCGCCTTCTAACGTGTCAGCCCCTTCGTTCCCGAAGAGTTGATCATCGTCGTCCTGCCCCTGAAGCAAGTCGTTCCCTAACCCACCTTCTAACGTGTCAGCCCCTTCATTTCCAAAGAGTTGATCATCGTCATCCTGACCTTGGAGTTGGTCGTCGCCCAGGCCGCCTTCTAGGGTATCATCGCCTTCTTGACCTTCGAGGAGATCATTGCCTCCAAACCCTCGAATCAAGTCATCACCCGATGTTCCAGAAAGACTATCATCCTCTGCTGTTCCATCAACTAACTCTTCTACGATGTCCAGAATTTGGTCTGCTGCAACATCATGAATTTCCTGAATAATTCCGGAGGGCCAGTGAATTTCGATCTTATCCACTTGGGTATTCTGAGCTAAACCAAAGTGCAAACGGGTCATGTTCTGACCATAGCGATGCATTCCATTGTTTTGCTCCCTCAGTTGGGTTACGCCTCCGGCAGTCACATAGACCTTTGCTCCAATGGCATCCCGATTGGAAACAACACCTTCTAGATCAATCTGTAGCCAGTGATTATCATTTCCCTTGTTGCGGAATAACTGGTGGGGAGAACCGAGATAGTTTCTTCCGCTACGAACCACCCGACTGAGATCGGAAGTATCTAAGCAAGCAGCACAGATCATACAGTTACAAGTGCTGTCGCTGCTGCCACTGCTGCTGTCACTGCTGCCACTATTTCCACTGCGCTTTCGACGAAGAACGGAATTGCCCATGTAAATATCCAGGAAACCATCCGCGTCGTAATCTCCCATTGCCAGGTTCAGACCTGAACCAAAGTCTTCGTATCTCGGCCCAATGGGTGTTCCGGCTGCCCCGGCTGCATCTGCAATTTTGACAAAGGTTCCATCGCCCTGGTTTTCGTAGTAGATCGATTCAAGCGGAACAAAGAGCGATGTAGAAGAAATGTATAGATCCACATCCATATCATTATCAAAGTCTCCCGCCACCACAGATTGGGCAGATAAAGGATCACTCAGGCCAGCCAATTCAGTCTGATCAATATACTGTCCTGTATCACTGTCGTACATTAACAACCCAGGCGTTGCTTCTTTTTGCAGGAGGTCAGGTTGCGTCAAATTAATGGGAGTTAGATTCTGGAGTTCATTTTCTGTTTCTACAACCAGTGAGGTTCTCTCCAGTTGAGCACTGGGATTCACGTAAAATACTTCCCAGGTTTCGCTGTCAGGGTCATAGCCAATGTACATTCCCTCCTCGGAGAGGTCACGATCAGGAACCCCAATAGTTTCTGGATTGTCTGGAGATAGAGAAAAATATTCTTCCGTGGGATTGACCTTGTTAGCACCGATGTAGATTTGAGACAGGGGATAATCGACATCAAAGGAAGCTTGACCCTCAGTTTGAAAGCTAAAACCTTGCTCTGCGCCCCGATCTTGACGAGTTCGCAAACGGGCATAGAGTAAGTTGGGGCTACCTTGAAAAAGTTGCTCACCATAGTAAGGATTACCCGCACCCACCATAAAAATATCTGGGACAAGATCATTGTTGAAGTCTGCAATTGCTGCGTCCTCCATGTCATCGACTTGAGGAAAACTAGCCGTGATGTCATTCAGAACTGGGCCGCCTGTTTCATAAACCTTCACTGGGCTATCGGCATCACCTTCCCCACCAATAATAATGATGTCAGATTTCCCATCACCAAATAAATCTGAGACTTGAGCTGAGCCAGCACTGACATCGATATCGAAGCCAGCCTTATCATTGACTTCAACGAAAGATCCATCCGGTGTCTGTTCAAATAAACTAGTAAAACCTTTCCTATCTGGTCGAGCTGCGGTGACTTGAATAAGATCTAATCGTCCGTCCAAGTTCCAATCCACCCAAGCTGGCATTCGACCTCTTCTTTCAGAAAACTCAGTATTGAATTCCGTAGATCGATCCTGGAAGGTGCCATTATCATTGACAAACAGAAAACTTGGACTCGCACCGGAACCGGAGCCGCCGCCAGCTACGACGGCAACATCTAGATCGCCATCGTTATCAAAATCCGCCCAACTCGAACCATGGGCATCACCATTTCGCTGAACCCAAATGTCAGGAAGAACGTCTACAAACGTACCATCTCCCTGATTCTCATAGAGCTTAGGAAGGTTTTGATAGGGATGCGGAGAAACCCATAAGTCCAATAGACCATCGTCATTGTAGTCAATCCAGGCGGTTCCCATTGCCCCTTCTTCACCGTCCCATGTAATCCCGGCTAGAGCACTACGTTCCTCAAATAAGATTGTCATAGCTAAGTCCCCCTTATATTGGAAAAATCAAGATGATTGACTGATGTTGAATGACAGTCAAATATTAAATTTATATAAGTCAACTGCCATTCTGTAGTGTTACCCTGGTCAATTCGAGCTTGATCTTTAGATCCAAAATCAAAAATAAGCCTGAGCTAATGAATACAAATTTTTTTGTATTCAACATGGAAAATTAAACACTTTATATAAAATAACTTGGTCTTCGTTTGTCTATCTGCTCCCAGTTTAAATTCTATGTAAAATCTCCTGGGCGACCTGTAAAGATTCTGACAAGAAATGTTATTCCTATCTAACTATTCACTCAATGATTTTCCCGTCACAAGGTAAAATGACTTGATTCGATTCCGAATAGATTCGCATCCCCCATTACCCCCCCATTACACCTGAGGTTTATGCCTCAATTAACCATAAACAGCTAATGCGGCTAGAATTTATTTAAGAGCATTCAACTAATCACCCATTCCATTGGATAACTTCTGGAAACACTACGATTTTCGACTCGAACCCTGGGGCGTCGATTATGATACTCCCGTTCGATTCTCCGCTGACGAAACCCTCTCAGACGTTGCGATTGAACTCGATGTCGAGCAGGCTGATTGGAGCGCCTGTTCAGCCCCCAAATCAACTTCCCTGCCAGAGCGATTACTTTTTGTGGATGGGCGACGCCGGGTTGATGCTCGGTTTCTAGGTCGGAATGGCAATGAATTGATCATGGGTGCCTTTGGTACTGTTGCGGTTGGTGGCGTTTTAGTGGATCGAGTCAAATGTGAAGCCTGGTGTCACAGTGCTTTTGTTCGGCGGGTGGTTGCTACAGGAGGACAATGCCTCGCTCCACAGGTTCGGATTGATTCTCCCGCAGGAAGTTTGGGGGATTTGTGCTACGACCTCACCCTGACCGATCCCGCCAATGATCCCCAGACACCAGTCAACCTGATTCAAGAAGCCATGCTGCAGGAAGAAAGTCGATATGCCAGCGAGTTCGGCACTGAACCGAATCTGATGGTAGTGCGGGATGGGCCATTGCTATATCAGCCCTATCGTTCGCCTGATTTGGCCATTGGTTATGTAAAAACCATGGGTCGCTGTTATTTACAAGGCGAGAAGGCAGAAATCTTGTGGCAACTTCGACCTGGACAACGAACTCCCATTTTTGCCCTGGGAGAAGCAGGTAGCCCAAAACGGCGCTGGAGTTGGTACTTAAGGTCTGGAGATGATCAGCTCAACCTGCAAAACCTTGGTTATCACGGTCTACATGGCATTGTGCGATTAGATTTGTATGGTAATGTTCCCCTAGCGCAGGCAACTGAAATTGCGAATCAAACCTGTCTGCTCATCCCAGAATATGCCTCAACCCCTAGTCGCGACCCTCGTGCTCCCCAGAACCTGACCCCAGTGGGCGCTTTGGAGCGAGATTTGGCAAGGCTAATGGGGAATCAAACCTTAGTTTCCCGGCGCTTGCAGCAATTCCTCTCAAATGTTGTAGTGTTTCCTCAATTGTAACCGTCCCAAGACTACGAATATTGCGTGAGTTATTGATTATGATCAAGATGATTATGATTAAGATGACTAAGTGTAAAGTAATACCTGATCACAAAGTTTTCTCTGAAGCCCTGTGGTAACAATTCAGGGGGTTGAGCAAAGCAGGCAGAAACAAGGTGGGAAACTCTGCTAACGTGAAGTCATGAACGAAGAGTGGCTGGAAATTAGTGAAGTAAAGATTCCCAGGGAAGATTGGGAAGCGACTCCTGCGAGTG
>JBHJGO010000030.1:0-3926 GCA_050331715.1 Microcoleaceae cyanobacterium | reverse complement strand
CGACAGCAAATCGCTAACTGGTATCAACCCCAGCGCGAATTGTACCTGGAGGTGGCTCGTCAATTCATTGTGCAGGAGTCCCTTTTGCTCAATATTCCTTGACCTACATTCTTCGTATTTTGTCAATGCGTAAGTCCTGTGGGATTAACCTTTTCAGTCGGTTCTTCATTTACTTTGGCAAAAACAATTCGAGATAACCACGAAGCTTCACGATTCCTATCAAAAGTTGATGAAGCTCGTCTGGAAAAGGTGTTAACAGAGCATAGCTTGCTGAAGTAAAAACTGAAGCGAATAGCAGAACATCTTCAGTGAAATGGTGAGGATTTTACTGCTCACCATTCCGTATATTTCTGATAGAAGTAATGTTATAGCAATCCTGAATCAATCATGAAAAGCACTATGGAGGGGTTTGGGGACTTTCCAAGCAGAGGGCAACGCCCCCTTCACCCCCTTTTTACACATCATTTGTGATTGCTAGAGATAATACCTCAATCAAAAATCATCCCTTCCAACATGGTCTGTAAATCTCGAGTCAACTTCGCAACCGCTTGACGACGGCTTGCCTTGTAATCCGGCAATCGCTGAGAGACCGAAATTGGTTCTGCCACTGTCATTCTGGCTCGTTGAGCCCCCAAGCTTGGACGCTGGATCGGCTGACCTCCTTTGAGCCAGGTTAGTGTTTTCCAGAGAATTAAACTAGTTTCTGCAAAGCGGTCGTAAGTTGGATTTTCCTGGACATATCGTCCACTAACAGCGACAAAGCTCTCCACGAGTCGCATATGCCACATCCGCAGACCGGCTTCTTCCGCGATTTGGTTCGCTAGGCCTCGTTCAACTGGAGATAGTGACTCAACTTTGGGGATATCCTCCCGATAAATACAGTCCCAGCCCGCCTGTTCCAGCCGACGACACCGATCTGTCAAGCTCCCCTTCGGCTGAACCGCAAAGTAATTCTCAGCCACTCTCAAAGCCATATCTAGTAAATTCTGTAGCCGTTCTGGTAAACTCATCTCTGCCATCTCCCCTGGCAAAGTCTGGTGATAGAACTGACGATAGAAATTCTCCATCAATCCCAACAATCTGGTTCCCAGACCGACTAAACGGGGATATAACGTTTCGTAATTTGGCGACCGATTATCTGCTACCGGAGTCAAGCCACAATCTCGCTCCATCTGGCTCAACAAATCTGCAACAGCGGCCCAGTCAGCTTCAAGATATTGATACTGCAACCCTAGCGGAACGATTAAAACCTCTTCCGTCCGATTGTCCTTTTGCAAGTCTTCTGCACACCAGAAGCCAAGCTGTGCAATGCCAGGTTCCAGGGGACTTACTCGCTGATTATGGCCATTGGTTGAACCTTCGGGAGAAGCTGCCAAGGGAAACTGCCCATTGCTAAATAGCGTGCGCGCAGACTTCAATCCCTGTCGATCCAGCTTCCCCCGCATGATTGAAGTGCCACCTAATCGGGGAAATAGCCAAGTGACATAACCTCCAGCCCAGATAGGAATGCCCCGGTCATACATAAAGTAAATGTGAATCGGGGTCGATAGCTGAATTCCCTTGCTTGCCGCAGCTTGGGGAACTTGCCGCCAGAGCAGTTGGCTGATTGGATAGGGATCATCGGTGCACAGATGTCGAAAGGCAATTAAGAACCGGATTTTTTTTTGCTGGAACTGACTGTACAACTCTGCCAGGCGCTCAACGTGGTCGGTTTGAATCTCTCGAATCGGAGCATTAAAACGAATCCAGAGAGGCATTCCCAGTTGACACGCGCGTAACACCCACGGGTTGAAGTTCGGGGGAAGATGCTGCAAAGCAGGCTGAACGTTGGTGACAGAGTAAGACATGATCTGAACTAATGCAAGGCCCGCCCAAATTGTATAGCAACCAGAGCATTCTGTTCACGTTGATGTTGATACCTGGACGGCCTGACCATCAAGAATCTCTAAAAAGTCAGCACAGTCCGGATTGATTTCCCTTGATGCATCAGTTCAAAGGCTTGATTAATGTGCTCAATTGGCATCACATGGGTAATCAAATCGTCGATGTTGATTTTCCCATCCATGTACCAGTCCACGATTTTGGGCACATCGGTGCGGCCCTTCGCTCCCCCAAAGGCAGTTCCCTTCCAGACGCGACCTGTGACCAGTTGAAATGGACGGGTCTGAATTTCAGCACCGGCTGGAGCCACACCGATAATGACACTCACACCCCAACCCTTGTGGCAGCATTCCAGAGCTTGACGCATCACTTTCACATTACCAATACATTCAAAGCTGTAGTCTGCTCCCCCGTGAGTTAGCTCTACCAGATAGGGAACTAAGTCTCCTTCCACTTGCTTGGGATTAACAAAATGGGTCATACCGAATTTCTCAGCAATTTCCCGTTTACTGGAATTAATATCCACACCAATAATCCGGTTGGCCCCGACCATACGGGCCGCTTGAATCACATTCAGGCCAATCCCGCCTAAACCAAATACCACCACATTCGCACCAGGTTCAACTTTTGCAGTGTTGATGACTGCACCAATTCCTGTCGTGACACCACAACCGATATAGCAAACCTTATCAAAGGGAGCATCTTCTCGAATTTTGGCCAGGGCAATTTCAGGCAAAACGGTGTAGTTGGCAAAGGTCGAAGTTCCCATGTAGTGATGAATCATCTGACCCCTAGCAGAGAACCGACTGCTGCCATCCGGCATCAATCCCCGACCTTGGGTAGAGCGAACTGCTTGACAGAGATTGGTTTTGAAGCTGAGGCAGTATTCGCATTGGCGGCATTCTGGGATATACAGGGGGATCACGTGATCGCCTGGTTTCAAGCTTTTAACCTCTGGCCCGGTTTCGATAACGATACCAGCCCCCTCATGGCCCAAAATTGCTGGAAATAGACCTTCTGGATCAACCCCTGATAAGGTGTAAGCATCCGTATGGCAAACCCCAGTAGCTTTGATCTCAACCAAAACCTCCCCGCCCTTCGGCCCTTCCAATTGAATCGTTTCTAAACTCAGAGGTTCTCCAGCCTGCCAAGCAACAGCCGCCTTTACATCCATGTCCGTTTTCCGTACAGATTCTTCAGAGTCTTAGTCTATCGTGAGTCCGCATAGTACTCTATCTACCTCCGAAGAGAGGTTACCTTGTCAGCTAACGTTCGCCGTAAACCTGACTCCAGTTCTGGACAGTTTGTTCACCAATTGCACTATCAATAAATTCGCCCCCCCTCAGTACCAGTCGAATATCAACAACTCTGCGAGGTGCATCAGCAAGCGCTTCAGCCAAATCGTTGTTCACGGGAAAGGTATTATTAGTGCCTTGGAGTTGGAGGATCGAGTCTCCCAGTTTGATTAACAGGGCTTGAATGACTTGAGGCGGATCATATTCACTTGAGGCGGATCATATTCATT
This sequence comes from Microcoleaceae cyanobacterium, assembly GCA_050331715.1. Taxonomy (GTDB): domain Bacteria; phylum Cyanobacteriota; class Cyanobacteriia; order Cyanobacteriales; family Microcoleaceae; genus JBHJGO01. The sequence continues at coordinate 520 of JBHJGO010000030.1, read as the reverse complement.
GGAATAGAGCACGCGAATAAAATTGCGACTCCAAACCGTTGTGACCTGACGCTCCAGATCCCGTCCGCCCGTCCAAAAGTAACTGTTCACGACCCAAAAGTTACGGTCAAAGATTGCTTCGTATTGACCTTCAAAGGGATCGTCCACTTGAGTCACCACTGACCATTCAATATCTCTGTCGTCAATCCATTCCAGAGAAATCCCACTGGACAGAATCTCAGGGGTTTGGGCCTGGGCAGGATGCTGGGGCAATCTCCATTGAGTGATCAATCCAATCAAAATGACAGAAACCAAAGTCAATAAAATTCGAGGCCAGCGTTTCATGGAAATTCTCCCAGTGATCTATTGACATCCTCTGTAGATGACGTTCAATCTTTAGCCAATAGACCTGTCCTAAATATAAATGTAGAGCAAAAAAGGTGGTAGAACGGAGTTTTACCACCAAAAAAAATGAAAAATCCACTTGATTATATTCGTAAATACCCTGAGCGTACCAAGGGAATTTTGGGGATAAACTATG
>JBHJGO010000029.1:0-60845 GCA_050331715.1 Microcoleaceae cyanobacterium | reverse complement strand
GGTTCCGCTTCAGGTGCAACAGGTTCTTGCTTAACTTCGGGTTCAGGTTCCTCTGACTTGGCAACAGGAATTGCAGGAGTCGCTTTAGCTTCCGGTTCAGCAGGTTTAACAGTCGTGGCAGATTCTTCCTCAACCTCTAGTTCAGCAGGCTTAACAGCGGCAGGTTCAACTTCCGGTTCAGTAGATTCTTGCTTAACTTCGGGTTCAGGTTCCTCTTTCGCAACAGACGTTACAAGCTCTTCCTTTGCTTCCGGTTCAGTAGGCTTAATGGTGGCAGGAGTAGCCTTAACTTCCGGCTTCGATTCCTCCGACTTATCAACTTCCTCCGACTTAGCAACAGGTGTTACGGGTGCTGCTTTGACCTCTGGTTCAGTGGATTTAACCGTTGCAGCAGGTTCAACCTTGGATTCAACTGGCGTTGCTTTCTCTTCGGTCTTCTTTGGCTCTGCTGACTTCGCTGCGGGTGGAGCTTTCTCAGCTTTTGGTTCTACAGGTTTTGCATCTGCTGGTTTAGATTTTTCCGTCTCAGCAGAGGTCTTTTCCGATTGGGTACTAGCAGTCGGCTCAGCAGGCTGAGAAGCCGACTGAAAACCTTTTGACGAATTTTTAGCGCTAGATTTAAAACCTTTTTGTGATTTTTTCTTGGGCTTGGAGGAATCTGTCATAATCTTGCCTCGATGGTCAGCTAGAGAGGTTTACCTGTAGATGGTGACCTGGAGGATCAACTGTCGAGAATACATTCCAGAACAGTTGATGGTGGAATGTCCCCGTTAGAGCATTTCATCCAGAATACCGATGCGGGAATTATTCACTTAAGAACAGCTTGAAAGCGCAGTTGATCAAATCCCCGTTGATGTAATATTAACCAAGATTCCATCAAATCAGGGCCATGCATGGAACCCATTAACACTGCCCGCAGCGATCGCATAATTAATCCTTTCTTCAATTTTGTTTCCTTCGTTACTTCACCGACAATCTGTTTTGCCTGTTCAGCCGTGAAGGAATCCACCGCCTGAACTTTTTGACTAACCGCCTGAAGAACAGTGTTTACACCCTCCTGTGAGACTTGAGCCTGTGCTTCCTCATCCAGGGGGACGGTAGGACGAAAGAATAAGTCGCCCTGTTCCACCGCGTCCTTCAACCGAGTCAAACTAGGGCCAAGCAAAGCAGCGAGTTGCTCCAGCCAAGACCGATCCGCTGAAACATCAAACTCAAATCCAGCCTCTTGCCAATAGGGGAGTAGCAGATCCGTCAACTGGGCCGCTGACATTTGATGGATATACTGGCTATTCAACCAATCCAACTTGTCCCAGTCAAATTTTGCCCCGGCCTTGTTCACCCGTTCAAAACTGAAAAGCTCAGCGGCCTCTGACAATGTAAAGATTTCTTGCGTTGCGTCGGGGGCCGTCCAACCCAGCAGTGTCATGTAATTCACTAAAGCCTCGGCAGTGTAACCCATTTGCTTAAAATCTCCGATGGAGGGCACGCCATCTCGCTTTGATAACTTGCGACCCTCTGGGTTCAGGATTAAAGGCGTATGGGCAAACTCTGGAACGGTTGCTCCCATGTCTTCATAGAGCAGAATTTGTTTCGGTGTATTTCCCACATGATCTTCTCCACGAATCACATGGGTGATGCCCATATCAATATCGTCAACAACAACAACAAAATTGTAGAGCGGTTGACCAATTTCATCCGCAGTGGCAGCACGAGCAATTACCATATCACCGCCCAAATCGCGACCTTTCCAGGTTACGGTGTCGCGCACCATGTCATTCCAGACAATCTCTCGCTCGTCCTCAATCTTGAAGCGAATGACAGGTTGACGACCCTCCGCAATAAAGGCAGCTTGTTGTTCTGCCGTGAGATTTCGATGGCGATTATCATAGCGGGGCGCTTCTCCACGACTTTTCTGTGCATCCCGCATTTCGTCTAGCTCTTCGGTTGTGCAATAACAACGATAGGCCAAGCCCTGATCCAACAACTTCTGAATCGGAGGGCGGTAGAGTTCTAGTCGCTGCGATTGAAAAGATGGCCCATCGTCCCAATTTAACCCCAACCACTTCAAGCCTTCCAGGATATCTTCGGTATATTCCGGGCGCGATCGCTCTAGATCCGTATCTTCGATTCGCAGAATAAACTGGCCCCCATTGTGGCGAGCAAACAGCCAGTTAAAGACCCCAGTGCGGGCTGTACCGATGTGAAGTTTTCCTGTTGGACTTGGAGCAAGACGAACTTTGACAGTCATAGAATTTTATTACGTGCTTCTCCCATTAAATCAAGAAAAATGCTGTCTGAACATTCGGAAAAAACCCGTAATGAAATCTACTGAAAACAATATTCAGCATTTATACGGTAACTTATCACATTGAAAAGTGTTAAGTTCTACAAAGAAAGGGTAAGTTTGAATTTATCAAGCTTAACTCTAGAGTAGCGACGTCTGATCCAACGGACTATGTAATATTCCCCCGCTATAGTTATCGACCATAGCAATCCTGAATCTATTATGAAAAGTACCATGGAGGGGCTTGGGGACGAAGTCCCCAAGAAAGGGGTACCGCACCCTTCCACCCCTTTTCACAAATCATTTGTGATTGCTATACGTAGATTGCTTTAGTTTAAATTTTCTTTAACCAGGGTTTAAGAAATCATGACAAATAGTTTCACAATTATTCCGCTTCAGGAGCTTAGTAAAGAGCTAGTTGAAAAGTGCCAACAGCAAGCAACGGGAAGTCTTTTGATTTCATCAGAATCAACTGCAAAAGTTCCAGCAGTAAAGTTTCTTTTACTCTATGGGCGCTTGTTGTATGTGGTAGAGGATGCTCAGCGAGTTCGGCGATTTCGTAGAGCCATCAAAAAATATTGTCCAACTTGGAATCCTCAACCCATTTCCCTATCCAGCCAGCAACCATGGGAATACCAACTCCTATGTGAGGGGTTAAGCCAGCAACAGATTGATTTGGCTCAGGGGAAAAAAGTAATTCGACAAGTTTTATTGGAAATTGCCTGCTCTCTTGATAACGCTACGCAGCCTGACATTCGGTGGCAAGCAGATGACTCAGTCTCCACTGAATTGTCCTCAGGTCTGGGACTGTCTCTACGGAAAGTTGAGCCAGTTTTCACCAAAGCCCATGAGATGAACCAACAATGGCAGAAAGCTGGTCTGAGTAAAATCAGCCCGAATTTTTCTCCGGTTTTGAAGAAGAAGGTTAATCTAGAAGCCTTGGGAAAATTTGGTCAGTATCTCAATGGTCAGTTTACTCTGTGGGATATTGCACAAGATCTAGGCAAGCCTCCCCTGGCCATTACTCGCAGCCTAGCTCCATTGATCAAAAAGGGAATTTTGCAACTGAAGCAACTCCCTGATCTGTCCAGTTCAATTTTTGTTCAAGACAATCCGACACAGCTACAAATCCCAGACAGTTCCAATCCAGCTCAAACCACTCAAGTTCAGGCCAGCAACCAATCTTCCACATCCTCAGCAGCGGCAGTTAATCCAAATGGCAAGTTAATCGCTTGTATTGACGATAGCCCGGTCATTGCCCAAACCTTGAGGCAAATTTTAGAACCTGCGGGGTATCGGATGATTAGCGTTCATGATCCGATTAGGGGCTTGGCTGAAATTGCAGATCACAAACCTGATCTGATTTTTCTCGATTTGATGATGCCAAATGCTAATGGATATACGGTTTGTCAGTTCCTACGCAATGCGGAAGCGTTTCAGCGCACACCCATCGTGATTTTGACCAGTCGAGATAATATGCTGGACAGAAGCCGGGCGAAAATGGTGGGGGCTTCTGACTTTTTGACAAAGCCTCCTAAATCTGAGGAAACCTTAGAAGTGATTGGCAAACATATCGGTACGAGAGTTAGCTAGACTACAAAACTTGTCTCAAAAGCCCAGGTCACAAGTTTTAGTTGCAGAAATTTTTAATGGTAAATATTTGAAGTACAACCAGAGGTAAATCTATGGCCAGAGTTTTGGTGATTGAGGATAGCATGACCGAGGCAGAGCAAATTATTAGCTGCCTACAGCAAGCTGAATATGAAGTGATCAGCGTGACAACTGCGGAAGCAGCAAAAGCAATTCTAGAACAGAAAACATTTGATGCAATTCTAACCGATGTTGTTCTACCGGGTCAGAGTGGCTTTGGATTTTGTCGGGAGCTTAGAAACCATCAAAAGACAGCGGAGATCCCCATTATCATCTGCTCTAGTAAGTCTTCCAATATCGACAAGAAGTGGGGATTAAGGCAGGGAGCCTCAGCCTATGTTACTAAGCCCATTAATCCAGAAGAGTTGGTGCAAACCCTGAAACAATTCGCCTAGATTTTTACTAAGCTTTTCAAACTTAGCTTTTCTAACTAAGATTTTCTAACATAGATTTTCAAACTAAGCTATTCCAACTTAGCTTTTCTAACTTAGCTTTTCTAACTTAGCTTTTCCAACTTAGCTTTTCCAACTTAGCTTTTCCAACAATGTTAATCACTCAAACCAATCCTGAACCCTCTACCTTCAAAGATCAACCCGACCCAGAAAACCTACTGACCTTCTTCCTAACACCAGATTTTCAGATGAGCCTACCAACGTCTGAACTGATAGAAGTTGTCAAACTAGAAGTCAAAAAGTTAACACCAATCTCTGGAATGCCTACTGCCGTTGCTGGCGTTTATCTATTACAAGATGAAGTGATCTGGCTCGTCGATCTATCCTACCTTCTAGGATTTAGTACAAATATTCAATCGGACATGACAGCAAACTTTAGTTTGCTGAAAGTGAAAACTCAGCGAGGAAATCTGGGAATCCTGATCCAACAAGTGGGTCAGATTATTTCATCCTCAACCACTAATCTACAACTCCAATCAGACAAAACGGCATGGCTCAATACTCTATCTCAGAGAGGCTGGCTTCCCAAGCAAACTGAACAACTCAAACATTTGGTCAAAGCACTTTGGATCAACTCTGACGAACTAGCCTTACCAGTCTTAGATGTTGAAGAAATTCTGCTTCACTTAGAGTAGCTCGAGCTGAATCAACTCTGACAATGACCGATGACTAATGACCAATAACCTATAGTAAACCATGACTAAAACACCCTATCAACCCACCCGTTCCAATAGCTCTAATGCTCCTAATCGTCCTCAACAAAACAGAGGTCAATCTACTAGAACTCAAAAAGTTTCTAACTCTGCCCTGGCGAACCCAGAAGAAGTAATTCCAGTAGAGGCCGAAGTACAACCCACCACTCGACTGGGATCAAAACAACGGACAGGTCTGAAAGCAAAAACAGTTTCTCTAGCACGAGAACTGTCTGTTCTCCGCTCCAATATTGATGCACGGGTCAATCAGCTTCAGAACTTAATTGAGCAGGAAGGTGCGGCTGCGGAACGAGCCGAACTGGTGAACGAAATCACCTCCCATATGCGGGAATTTCTCACACCAGAGGCTATTTACAAGACAGCGGTGGAAGATTGTCGGGCTGCTTTGCAGACGGATCGAGTCGTTGTTTATCTCTTTGATCCAGACTGGAAAGGAACTGTTATGGCCGAATCCGTCAGCCCTGAATGGCCCGCAGCTTTGGGTGCACAAATTGCTGATCCCTGTTTTGCGGATCGATATGTGGAGTTTTACCAGCAGGGTCGGGTGAAGGCAACTGCCAATATTTACGAAGCCGGACTCACCGATTGCCATATCGGTCAGTTGGAACCCTTTGAAGTTCAGGCCAACCTAGTCGCTCCAATTTTGGTCAGTACTCGCTTTAGCCAGCCAGGAAATCAGGAGGAGACTCCCGTAACTGCCGAAGGCTCCGCTGATCTGATTGGATTACTGATTGCCCATCATTGCGCTGAACCCAGAGAATGGCTGGAGCCAGAGATCGAATTCTTCCGTCAAGTGGCCATTCAGCTAGGCTACGCAATTGACCAGGCCATTTTGCTCCAGCAGCAACAGGCTATCGCTCAGCAAGCACAGCAAATCAACCATATCGGAACTCAGATTCGTAAGTCCTTCAAGGTGAAGGACATCATGGGTACAGCAGTGGAAGAAACTCGACTGGCTTTGAGCTGCGATCGCGTCATCGTCTACACCTTCGATAAAAACTGGAAAGGCACAGTGGTCGCAGAATCCGTTGAGAGTCCCTGGCCTGTGGCGATGGGAGCCCAGATTGCTGATCCCTGTTTTGCTGAGCGCTATGTCCAGCAGTATTTGCGAGGACGAGTCAAGGCGACTCCTGACATTCACAATGCTGGACTCACCGAGTGCCATCTGAAGCAGTTGGAACCCTTTGCCGTTAAAGCCAACCTGGTTGCTCCGATTGTGGTCAACCAGGAACTGGTGGGGCTATTGATCAGCCATCAATGTTCTGAGCCTAGGGAGTGGACAGAGTTGGAAATTGACCTTGTCCGGAAGGTGGCTGTTCAAACGGGTTATGCCCTGGATCAGGCCCGTCTGCTAGAAGCTCAGGAGTTGGCGACTCGTAAGGCTCGTTTACTCAACCAGGCTTCGACGAAACTGCGGGATTCTCGCACGGCAGAGGAAGTGTTTGACACGATTGTCTACGAAGCACGGGATGCAATGCAGTGCGATCGCGTTATCATCTACCAATTTGACGAGAATTGGGTTGGAACGGTTGTGGCGGAATCGGTGGGTTCTGGGTTTCCCAGTGCTTTAGGCAAGAAAATTGCTGATCCCTGCTTTGCGGGGGAGTATGTCAAGCCCTATTTCCGGGGTCGAGTCAGCACAATGGAGAACCTGGCAGAGTCAGGATTAACAGACTGTCACAAAAAATTGCTGGAGCCGTTTGAAGTCAAGGCCAATATTGTGGCTCCTCTAATTGCCGAAACTCGGTTACATGGATTGCTAATTGTCCATCAGTGTTCAGCGCCGCGCAAGTGGCAGGAAACTGAGGTAAATTTCATCAAGCAATTGGCCACTCAGGTGAGCCTATCCCTGGATCAGGTATTGTTGCTGCAACAACAGGAACGCGCAGCCAAGGAAGCCCAAACCTTGAATGAGATTAGTTCCCACATTCGTCAGTCCTTGAATTCCAAGGATATTCTAAACACCGCCGTTGAAGATACTCAGGAAGCCATCCAAGCGGATCGAGTCGTGGTCTACAAATTCGATCCAGCCTGGGGTGGAACCGTAGTAGCCGAATCCGTTGGTGTCGGTTTCCCAGAGGCCCTGGGCGCACAAATTGATGATCCCTGTTTTGCGAAGGACTATGTCAAGCCCTATCTCAAAGGCAGAGTTCAGGCCATCAATGATATTCACAATGCGGGATTAACCGACTGCTATCTGAAGCAACTCGAACCCTATCAGGTGAAGGCAAATTTAGTCACGCCCATTGTGACAAACAAGAAATTACAGGGTCTATTGATCGCTCACCAATGTTCCGGCCCGCGCAAGTGGAAGGCCAATGAAATTGAACTGACGCGCCAGATCGCGGTTCAGGTCGGTTATGCCCTGGAACAAGCCTTCTTGCTGGAGCAGCAGCAACTCGCAACCCAACAAGCCCGACTGCTAAGCGATATTGGTTCTCGTATTCGTCAGTCCCTTGATGCGGAACAGATTTTCAAAACTGCCGTTGATGAATCGCTGAATTTAATGCGGGCAGATCGCGTGGTGGTCTATCGCTTCGATCAGGACTGGGATGGCAAAATCATTGCAGAGGCTGTCCGTCCTGGTTGGAATAAAATTGCCGAGATGGAAACGGAGGCACCCTGTTTCCCGGTTGAATACGTCGAATCCTATCGTCAGGGACGAGTTCAGGTGACTCCCGATATTAGAGAGGCTGATTTAACCGATTGCCACCGCGAACAGTTGGATAAATGGCAGGTAAAGGCCAACGTCGTTGTCCCTATTGTCGTCGGCCAAAAGCTATTTGGATTGCTTGGGGTTCACCAATGTGCTGAAACTCGCTCCTGGCAGGCAGCCGAAGTGGAAATCTTCAAACAGGTCGCTCTCCAGATAGGATATGCCCTGGAACAGGCTCAGCTACTCCAGCAGGTTCAACAGGCTCGACAACAGGCTGAGGCGACCTCCAAGGAACAGCGCCAGCAAAACGAAATGCTCCAACAACAAATCGAAGGATTCTTGGGCGACATTGAAGATTCTTTCAATGGTAACTTAACCGTTCGAGCCAAGGTGAGTGAAGGGGTGATTGGAACCGTGGCCGACTTCTTTAATGCCACCATCGAAAACCTACAACTTCTGGTGCAACAAGTCCAGTCTGCATCAACCGTTGTAACCAGCACAGCACAGGGGAGTGAGCAGGACGTTCAGCAACTTTCCAGTGAAGCGTTACGGCAATCCGAATCGATTACTAATGCTCTGAATCAAATCCAAATGATGGCGCAGTCGATTCAAATCGTGGCAGACAATGCCCAATCTGCGGCGGACAAAACTCAGCAAGCCAGCCAACTGTTGCGGAAGAGCGACATTGCGATGAACCGCACCGTAGATGGAATTGTTAGCATTTACCGCACCGTTCATGCCACGGCAAACAAAGTAAAGCACCTGGGAGAAGCCTCCAAGAAAATCTCCCGTGTCGTTAACTTGATTAGTGACTTTGCTAACCAGACCAACGTTCTAGCATTAAACGCCTCTGTAGAAGCTACCCGCGCTTCCCAGGACGATCAGGGATTCGCCACCGTAGCCAGCGAAGTCCGAACTCTGGCAGAACAATCCGCCACCGCGACTCAAGAAATTGAGCAAATTGTGGAAGAGATTCAAACCGAAACTCAGGATTTGGTGGAGGCAATGCAAGTTGGTCTGAAACAGGTGGTCATTGGTACAAAACTGGTGAAAGGCTCCCGTCAAACCCTAACGAAGTTGGTAACTGCCAGTGAACAAATTCAAGTGCTGGTGAACCAAATCGCCGAATCAGCAACGGTTCAAGCTACCACCTCCGGTGAACTGTCTAACACAATGCAGGAAGTCGCAACCATCGCAAACCAGACCTCAGAACGCTCTCTCAAGGTTGCAGATTCCTTTAATCAATTGCTAGACGTTGCCGGAGACCTACAAACCGGAGTCTCCCAATTCAAGGCCTAGAAAACTTGTGTAGCATTCCTAAATCAATCACAAAAAAAGTAAAGGGGTTTGGGAACATAGTCCCCAAGAAGGGGGCACCGCCCCCCTCACCCCTATTTCACAAATCATTTGTGATTGCTATAGAAACTAACCGATGAATTTCAAGGTACTGTACTGATCCCCCTTGATCCCCCCTTGTTAAGGGGGGCGGGTCGCATGCAAGTTTCAGAACTAACCCATAACCCTCCAACCATGACTATCGATACTAACGACCAGGCATACATTTTCTTTATCCAAGAATCCCTTGAACTTCTTCAGGTTCTAGAACAGGGATTAATGACTCTAAACCAGGAACACGATTTGTCGAAGCTACATAACCTGATGCGAGCCGCCCATTCGATTAAAGGTGGGGCCGCCTGCGTGGGTTTGGATGGCATTCAGCAGATTGCCCATGAGTTGGAGAATGCCATTCGTGCGCTGTATCCGGAAGATACTGTCTTTGATACTGAGTTGGAAGACCTACTGCTCCGGGGGTTTGACTGCTTGCGGCTACCCCTAACAGAACAGATCGAAACGGGAAATTGTGACGAAGCCATCGCCTTTAGTAAGGCCCAGCCTATTTTCAGCAAGATCGAGACAAAGATTGGTCGTCCTCTGGAGGAAGCGGCAGAACTGCCAGAAGTACCGATGCAGAGTGACATGACCCTATTTCTGTTTCAGGAAGAAGTTCCCACTAGCCTGCGTCGATTAGAGAGTTTGGTACATCAAACGCCCCAACCCGCTAGCTTTATGTCAGATCTCATCGGACAAGTCGAGGTCTTGGGAACTCTGGGCAATATGCTTCATCTTCAGGGCTTCTTAGCGATCGCAAAAACAACGATTCAAGCGATTCATGCCTATCCCAAAGAGATCGTTACCATCGTCGAACAAGCGTTAGTGGATTTCTGGTTGGGGCAACAGGCCGTTCTAGCGGGAGATCGGATCAGCGGTGGTCAGCCTGGCCCTGGGTTGTTGAGCTGGATTGAGTCTGGGTCTTCCACCCTGGAATCACAGGATTCTATGGCCTTTGTGAACGAAACATCTGAAACGGAAACCGAGCTGATTGCAGCAGCCATTGATGCGGTGGATTCTACTGCGGTTGAAACGGTTGACCTATCAACATTAACAGAAGTTGCCAGTGAGGACGACCTGGCTAGCGTTGCGGAAGCGCTCGCCGAGCTTGATCTGGAAAATTCCGAAGCATTCTCCGAAGCAGAAGAGCCCCTAGGGCTTGACGAAGAATTTGACAGGGAACTTAATACAGAATCCACAGCGTCATCCAAGGCCCAATCTGAACTGACACCGCAACCTGTTCTAATTCCCTCGCACCAACGGAAAGCTGACCCAGCGGCTCCAAATCTGGGTATCAGAGTCGATTTGTATCGGCTCGGAAAAATCGACACATTAGTTGGAGAGCTGACAACCCAAGATAACGCGTTCCTCCTACAAAATCAGCAACATAAGGCCTCTGTAGCCGCCCTCAGCAGAACCTGGCATAAATTTAAAAAAATAATCATTCAACTCCAGGGATTAACAGAAATGATTGATCCAATGTTGGAATTGACCGAAGACTTACATCAAGATTCTATTCAAAATTCCCACACAGGTAGTCTGGCACAGTTAATTCATCAAATGGGCCTATCTTCTGAATCGCTAGAAAAAACGCTGAGTGATGCTGAGAAAATTGACCAAACGCTCTATGAAATGCGCTTGAATAATCTGCGAGGTCAGCAGTTACTAAAGAAACGGCAGAACACCCTCCAACAGGTTCAGCAACAACTGACAGAAACTCGGATGGTTCCCGTTGCTGCTTTGCTTGATCGATTTCCCCGCATGGTGCGAGATTTGTCCTCACAAAAGCAGAAGCAGGTTACCTTAGAACTAGAAGGTCAGAATACTTTAATTGACAAAGCAGTTTTAGAAAAACTCTACGATCCACTCGTCCACATTGTTAGAAATGCCTTTGACCACGGAATTGAGTCGGCTGAAATTCGTCGAGCGAAAGGCAAGCCTGAACAGGGAAAAATTCAGGTCAACGCCTACCAAGAAGGTAACTATACCTACTTGGAAATTCGAGATGATGGTCAAGGCATCAACCTTGAACAAGTTCGCCAAAAAGCAATTCGTCAAAGACTGGTCTCTGCAACGGATGTCCATAAACTCTCAACCGAACAACTCTACGATTTACTCTTTGTTCCAGGATTTTCAACCACGGAGACTATCACTGATCTCTCTGGGCGGGGAGCTGGATTGGATGCAGTCCGTCATCAAATCGAGTCGTTAAGAGGACTAATTAGCATTCAGTCGGAATCAGGCAAAGGAACAAAGTTTACACTCCAACTGCCTTGGATGTTGACTGTCACCAAGTTACTGATATTTCAAATTGGTGGAAATTTGTTTGCCATCCCAATGGATACTCTTTCCACAATTATCTCAGCTCCGAATCAGGATATTGCGTCTGATCAAGGGCAGGAGATTTATCATTGGTTGGGTCAGAAAGTTCCTCTGATTCAATCCTGCTTACTGGGCTATCGCTATCCAGGATTACAACGCAATTTATCTAAGTATCAATCTCCAGAACATCAATCTTCTGAATCCCACGCTCAAGATAATGGCTTTATCAGTAATAACTCTGCTCGAAACAGAAATGCTTTGAATCAGACTACTGATCAATCCCTGGTACTTCTCCTATCAAAAGATTTGGAAACTATTGGATTGAAAATTGAACAGATTGTCATGGAACAAAATCTTGCTATTAAACCTTTCAGTTCAGTTCTAAATCCCCCTTCCTATTTTTATGGCTGCACAACGCTTGGAGATGGTCGCTTAGTTCCAGTAATTGATACGCCAAGGCTGCTGGATACCTGGCTACAACAACGTCGGGCTGAGCGAGAAGACGAGAAGCTGCTACTGATTCCCCAATCAATCCCGCTGCACCTTGAACCGCAGGCAACTCTCCTACTGATCGACGATTCGATCACCACGCGTCAGTCTCTTTCTTCAACCCTGAATCAGGCAGGATATCGAGTTATCCAGGCCCGACATGGTCGAGAAGGATTACAGCAATTGGAACAATATTCAGGAATTCAACTGGTAATTTGCGATTTGGAAATGCCGGAGATGAATGGATTTGAATTTCTGACCCACTGTCGCCGCCAGTTTGCCAAGGAACAATTGCCTGTACTGATGCTGACTTCCAGGAATAGCGATCGCTATCGTCAACTGGCCCAGCAGTTAGGTTCAAATGGCTATATCACCAAACCATGGGAGAGGGAGAACCTGCTTGATCTTCTGCAAAGTTTACTACTGGCATAGCGATTGAGCAAATTTGCTTATTCCAGCGATATAGACTAGATTGTAACTAAAAACATAGTTATATTAACGATTTTTAATAATGACAGGTTCAAATTCAGAGCTACGGAGTCAGGGGCCGTATCAGATACAACTTTTACAGCCAACGGATTTGAGGCCGGAGTTGCCCTTACTCGTCTATCTGCCGGGGATGGATGGCACTGGAGAACTGTTACACACTCAGATTTCTGATCTTTCCCAGAGATTTGATGTTCGATGTCTTCAGATTTCTGACCAGAACCGTTCAGATTGGCAAACCCTGGCGGATGGAGTTGTTCATCTGATTCAGCAGGAACTTACTCAACGCCAGGATACACAGGTTTATCTGTGCGGTGAATCCTTTGGAGGATGTCTGGCTCTACAGGTAACGGCTACAGCTCCAGAGTTGCTGCATCATTTGATTCTTGTGAATTCAGCTTCCGCCTTTAAGTACCGCGCTTGGCTACAGTGGGGTTCACGCATTACTCAGTGGTTGCCCCATCTGCTGTACCCAGTTTCCACAATGGGACTGTTGCCATTTCTGGCCTCTCTGGGTCGGATGACACCAGGCGAACGCCGAGCCCTGATTAATGCCATGAAGTCGGTTTCTCAGGAGACCTCCGTTTGGCGGATTGATATGCTGAAGGATTTCGATGTCACAGAAGATCAGCTTCAACAAATTGAGATTCCTACACTGATTGTTGCGGGAACTGCCGATTGGTTGTTGCCCTCGGTTGCAGAAGCGGAAAGATTGGCTGAACATTTACAAAATGCTCATATTACACTGCTGCGCGACAGTGGCCATGCGTGCTTGCTAGAAGCAGACGTTGATCTAAATCAGATTTTAGAGGAGCATGTCCTTGGGGATTCTGTTTCGGAAGCCAATGCTGCACAGGATGCTATTCCTCAGGAATTGAGCCGTATTCAACCTAACATTACCTACGAGCACCAGCCCTCAACAAAGTTTACTTGACGGCAAGCCCCCTAGCACTATTGCGTTAATGCCATCAATTGCTGCTTCAGACTTTCGCGCTGTTCTACTTCGAGGTCAGCACTAACCGCATCTAAACTGATAGGTGCAACTTGAACCGCACAGGCTTTTAATTCCGGCTGTAGCGCAGAGGGACAACACTCAGGGTGGGTCAGGGCGTTGGCTTCCGATTGTTCAGCCCATAGCGCTCCCCAGTGCATCGGCACGAATACAGTTCCAGGATTAATTGCCTTGGTTACCTGTGCTATGAATCGAGCATAACCCCGACGCGATCGCACCTCTACCCAATCCTTGTCCTGAATCTTGAGCTTCTTGGCATCCCGTGGATGGATTTCAATAAAGGGTTCAGGGTGCATCTTCTGAATTTTTGGGATGTGTCCTGTGCGAGTTTGGGTATGCCAGTGGCCATAAACTCGCCCCGTGGTCAAGACAAAGGGATAGTCTGGATCAGCAGGTTCAGCCAGTCCGTTGGAGTGGAAGGCCGCAAATTTTGCCAGTTTGTCTGGCGTGTGGAACCGCAAATCGGTGTAGAGTCGCTTGTTGTGGGGGCCAGACTCTTCTAAGGATTCCTGATCAGAGCAGGGCCATTGAATCGGGCCATACTTTGCCAGGCGTTCGTAGGTAATTCCAGTTGCATCACAGGGACGATTGCGGGTCAGTTCATTAAACTCAGCTCGAACAGCGGCGGCATCTGCGAAGTCAAACTGTTCGGTAAATCCCAGTCGTCGTCCAACTTCTGCAAAAATCTCCCAATCCGGTCTGGCCTTCCCAGGCGGATTCCGAAACGCAGGACAAAGGGTCACCACCCGTTCGGAATTCGTCATTGACCCGGTCTTCTCACTCCATTGGGCCGCTGGCAGCAGAACGTGGGCATACATCGCCGTTTCCGTCTGGGCATAGGCATCCTGACAAATTGTGAAGGGGGATTTCAGCAATGCTGCTTTCGTGCGCTCCAGATCGGGCATACTCACCGCTGGATTGGTGGCCCCAACCCAGAAGACACCCACTGTTCCCTGCTCTAAACCCGTGACCATTTCCCAAGCCGGTAATCCGGGTTTTGGAGAAATCGTCCCCGATTCTAGTCCCCAAAGTTGCTCGACTTCTGCCCGATGTTGGGGATTTTTGACCACTCGATATCCGGGCAGAATATGAGCTAGTCCACCGGCCTCCCGACCCCCCATTGCATTGGGCTGTCCAGTTAGGGAGAATGGCCCCGCACCCGGAATCCCAATATTTCCTGTCATCAAATGCAGATTAATAATAGTCCGGGCCTTGGCTGTACCCTCAGAGGATTGATTGATCCCCATTGACCAGAGGGATAGAACACGGTTCGACTCGCCCCACCAGCGGGCCGCTTTTTCCAGATCATCAATTCGGATGCCACATTTGCGAGAAACCAGCTCTGGCGGGTAGTGCTGAATCACTTCCACGTATTTGGCAAACCCAGAGGTACATTCATCAATGAACATCGTGTCTGCCATATTCCATCGCATGAGTAAATGGGCAATACCATTCATCAGATCAATGTCAGTTCCCGGTTCAATGGCAAGATGAAGGTCGGCAGGTTCCGCTGTTTTGGTACGGCGGGGATCGACCACAATCAATTTAACGTTGCGATTCTTCTTGTGGTGCTGGCGCAAACGGTTAAAGATGATCGGGTGGCATTCAGCAGTATTTGTTCCAATGAGAAAGGCACAATCGGTCAATTCCAAATCGTCATAGCAGCAAGGTGGGCCATCGGCACCAAAGCTTTGAATGTAGGCGGAAACCGCAGAGGACATGCACAGTCGGGAATTTGCATCGAAATTATTGGTTCCCAGACACCCTTTGAGCAGCTTCTGGGCAATGTAGTAGTCTTCTGTTTGGAACTGACCCGAACCATACATACAAATTGCCTCTGGCCCCTGAGTATCAAGGACTTCACGGATGCGGTTGGCAACTCGATCCAGGGCCTCATCCCAACTGACCTGACGAAACGGTTCGTCCAAAGACTCTCGAACTAGTGGCTGCGTCAGACGGTTGGTATCCAGCGACTCAGTGATAGTTGCACCCTTGACACAAACCTTACCTTTGCTAGAAGGATGGTCGCGATCGCCCAACACTTTCCAAATCGGATTTCCCTCCGCATCACGATGGGTTGCTTTTCCTGGGAGAACCGGAGGCAAGACCTCCAAACCACAACCAACACCGCAGTAAGGACAAAGGGTTTTGTTAGATTCAACCATGGATTCTTTAGGGGTAAGGGACAAGTTAGCATTCCAGAACGCTTATAAAACTATGAGAATAAACCTATGGGAAACCTGTATACAGCTTTACATGCTACAAGCCGGAAGCTAGCGATTATGAAGCTCAAACGCCTAACCCTCCAGCACGAATCACCCTCATGAGCAATTATACTCTACAGTAACTCTCTAAAGTATTTCGCCAATTATAGCGGGTTGCAACAATATGGGGTGCAGATCATATAGCAGATTATATACAAGTTGCATTGATATGATGCGGTTATCGAATAAAACCGTTAAACTGTATTGAATTTAACAAAATTCAGAAGTTTCTTCTAATGAATGAAGAATTTCTGAGGCTAATCCTTGATTCACTTGAAACCAGTGATAATCGATGAAATAGGAACACACCATTCTGTTGATAAATGGGTTCAAATTCTGGCATTGTATTGAGTTGGTTCACCAGTTGCATCACGAATTCTGGAGAACTACCCCAGCCAGGATACTGACTGTTGAGCAGGACATATTCAAACTGATTCAAATCATCTAGTGCTGTTCCTTCAGTCGCTAGCATTACAACTGAGCGATGGGTTACATGAGGGGCAATATGATCTGCTGTCAGCACCCCCCCATCCGTTGTCACCAGACGAACCGCCTCTCGCGTCGCTGGAACCGTATCAACATGCCGCAGATACCTTGACCAGAAATACCCGTACTTGGCCAATGCAAGAAATGCGATCAGTGACCACAGGAGCATCCACCGGGCCTGTTTCAATCTCCCAGACCCAGCAGCCAGAGCTGAAATTACTGCCAGTAATAGAAAAGGAAGAATTGGCAGGGAATATTGCTGAGTCAGATTTTTTTGCTGTTGGCTATCACTCAACAGGTTCAGGGCCAGGGTTGGAATCGCACAAATCAATGGAGTGAGATGACGGGGGGATAGTCCCCAAATCACAGGCAGAATTAATAGCCCCAAATATTCCAAATTGGGCAAGGTGAATAATTGCTGTAAAACGATTTGGGGTTTGAGGAATAGGTTGCGGGCAATTTCGCCCACCGAATTTCCCAAAGCATCATAACGTCCAACGGCTGGCGGCGCTGCTCCACTGAAGTGGGGAATCAGAACAAACGTTGCAATCAAAAACCAAAATATCCCTAACCCGACTGCAATCATGCCGCAGGTTCGCCGTTTCTCAAATCCAATTAGCCACACCCCCAGGGCAATGACCGTTAGGGATAAAACTGCCTTGCATCCCAGAATTAGAATCACTGCTGTGGTAAAGTTGTAAACCTGCTTTAATCGAGCTGTCAAAATTGCCGTCAAAAATAGCGGTAGAGCAATCACTTCCGGATGAAAATCGAACAGATTCACATTGAAAACTAGTGGGTACAGCAGATAAACACCTGCCATGGCCAGAGCTTGACTGGGTTTTAATCCCGCATTCCTCGCCAATAACCAGGTTGGGAAAGCGCCCGATGCTAAGGTAATAGCCTGAATTCCAAACAGCCAATAAACACTGGGGAAAATGCAGTACAGTAATGCAATCGGATAAAGAATCCAGGCTGCATGATCGCCAAAAACATGGATGCCTCGAAATACAACAAATGGCTCTAATCCTCGACTAATCAGATATATTCCATTATCAAAAATCCCCAAATCAAACCCATTGGATTGAAACAGGAGATGACGCAGACTACTGCAACAAAATAGAACTAAGCTTGTGGTGGTGATCAGCCAGAGGATTGGGCGGTTGTGGTGGGGGTTATTGGTCATTTTTTGTTAGTCATTCATTATTGGTTTTGTTGATTGATGGGTCTTTTTGAGGTAGGTTGAATGGAATGCTATTTTCTGGGAACAGAGGCCGTCCGATCTTCGACAGGCTGAAGAGGAAGTGTTAGATCATTTTATGACAAAGTCCGTCTCCTCCAAAACTCGAAAGCCCATCGCTACAGCTTGGATCCTGTCGACGCTTGGACTATTATTCATCTGCTGGCTAGGGTTTCTTTGGAATCTGGGCCGTACAGGATTGGTAGACGAAACAGAGCCGTTGTTTGCAGAGGCAGCTCGTCAGATGACCCTGACTGGAGATTGGATTACGCCCTATTTCAACGGTGAGACCCGATTCGACAAGCCTCCACTGGTCTATTGGCTGATGGCTGTGGGTTATCAGGTTATCGGCGTGAATTCCTGGGCGGTGCGGTTACCCTCCGCTTTGGCGGCCACGGGGTTAACGGTGGGTTGTTTTCTGACGCTGAAGAATTTTGGCTGGACGGTTGAACGTGCATTGAAGAATCCGGATCAGAATTCTAGGGCGCAGTATCAATCCTGGATTGCAGCCTGGCTCGGAGCAATCTTGGTCACCTTTAACCTGGAAACACTGGTTTGGGCCCGTCAGGGAGTTTCAGATATGTTACTCAGTGGTTGCATGGGAGGGGGCTTACTCTGTTTTTTCTGGGGCTATGTCCGGCAAACAAATTTACCAGAGAGCAAACCTGCTGCCAGTTCTTCATTCCTACAACTGTTGACCTTGCCCAATCGGGGTTATCTGGCTTTTTATCTGCTGACCGGGCTAGCGGTTCTTGCCAAGGGGCCCGTTGGGATCGTGCTACCAGGATTAGTTCTATTCAGTTTTTTGCTCTACACCCAGAACTTTTGGCAAGTTCTACGGGAAATGAAGCTGCTGAGTGGAACACTGATCTTTCTGGCAATTACTGTGCCCTGGTACATATTAGTCACTCTAAGAAATGGTCAAGCCTATATTGATTCCTTCTTTGGCTATCACAACTTTGAACGATTTACCCAGGTAGTGAATGAACACTCAGCTCCCTGGTATTTTTACTTTCTGGTTATTTTAGCTGGCTTTTTTCCAGGAGCGGTTTATCTGCCGATAGCAATCGTTCGACTCAGGCTTAGAAAAGTAACCTTCTGGCGTGCTCGACCCCGATCTGAACAGCTTGGAATTTTTGCCTTTTTCTGGTTTATTAGTATTTTCGGTTTTTTCTCTGCCTCAGCGACGAAGTTACCCAGTTATGTTCTCCCCTTGATGCCAGCGGCGGCTATTTTAGTGGCTTTATTCTGGAGTGAAATATTCGTCGGAACCCTACCGAGATTCGCTAAAGCCCCTGATGAAAGCATTCATAAATTTTCTCACTCTCGCAGGTTAGGTGTCTGGCTGAGCATTTTAGTGAACTTATTTTGTTTGGTTTTACTGGGAATTTTGTTCTTTATCAGTCCTGAACTGATTGGTCATGATCCGGCTGTCGTCAATCTGCCTCAAGTGATTCGGCAATCCGCGCTTCAGATTCGAGCGGGTGTCATTTGGTTAATTGCTGCTGTTGGCGTTACTGTTCTGTTCCGCGATCGCTCACAGTGGCGTTGGATATTGATTGTAAACCTGACCGGATTTTTAGTCTTTTTCGTGGGTGTATTTCATCCAGCTTTGTTTTTAATTGATCAGATGCGTCAGCTACCGCTACGGGAAATTTCTACCTTAGTTCCTACAGTGAAGCGACCGAATGAAGAGATATTAATGGTCGGATTTAAAAAGCCAAGTGTGGCATTCTATAGCCAGCAATCAATCCAGTTCTTTGAAGTTCGGAACTTTTTTAAGGGGGTTGAGCCAGGGCGACCGCTCTACTACCTCTATGATGCGATGCAGAACCGACCTCAACCCACAAGTATTTTGGTAATCTCCAGGGAAAAGGATTTACAAAAGCTGAATTTAACACCAGAGAATTACCAAGCTCTTGAACAACAAGGGCGTTATCAGTTGATTCGGATAGAAAAGAAGATAATTGTTGATCGGGTTCGGAGTCTATAGATTGTGTCTAAGAATTATGCTGGAAAGCATTGCCAATTAGAGCAGGCTTAGTTTTGTTCTTAAATTCATGATTTGATCAAATTTTAAGCTCTTACCCATTTCAGCAATGCCTGCAAGGTTATCTCAAGAGTTTGGCCTATGGGATCAAAACCTTATCAATTACGTGAATCACGCCATTGTCGGCCATAACATCAGCCTTGATAACGCTGGCATCATTGATCAGCACACCCTTTCCGACAGAAAGCTGAACCGACTCTCCCTGGACAGTCTTGACTGAACCGGGCTTGATATCGTCAGAGGTTACCTTACCCGCAACAACGTGGTACAGCAGAATGTTGGATAGTTTTTCCTTATTTTCTGGCTTGAGCAAATCTTCCACTGTGCCATCAGGAAGTTGAGCAAAGGCATCATCCGTTGGTGCAAACACGGTGAAGGGGCCATCTCCCTTGAGTGTTTCAACCAGACCCGCTTCCTTGAGCGCCGTTGTTAAGGTTTCGAATGAACCTGCCGAAACAGCAGTGTCAACGACATCTGCTCCTAAAGCAGACAAATGGGTCAGAAAAACGATGCTAACCGTCAGACAAAAAGCAATCAATGGCTTAAATACACGCATATCCTGTTCAAAGCATTAACGACAGATGAAGCAAAACGCTTCAGTTATTTAATATAACTTTATATTTCCTGAATAACATCCAACGACTGACTACATCTGAAAAAGAAAAGGAATCACCATTTTCATTGATACAAAAAAATCTGAGACAAGCTTTAACTTGCCTCAGACTCTAAATTCTTCAAGATATAAGTCGAACCAACAAGTCGCTTAGAAGCGGAACTGAGTTCGAAGTGTCCCTACAACGACTGTGTCATTTTCGTCGTTGTGGTCAGGGTTGGTAATGACAAATACACCAGGAGTAACCGCAATGTAGTCGTTCAACTGGAAGCGGTAGAAACCTTCAATGTGGATTGAAGTATCATTGTCCTCTAAGGAAGAGATATCATGCTCAACAACCTTTGGAGGCATACCTACAAGGATACCACCCAAGTCTCCCTCACTAAGCAAATCAGGGAACGCTAGGGTTGCTGCCCAGTTGATGATGGTTGCATCACGGTCTGAACCACCGTTTTGATTCGCCCAAGTTACACCGAACCAACCACCTAACTCAATCCAGTCTGCTGCAGCCCAATTGGCCTGGAATGCCAGGTTGTCAGTGGAGGTTGCGTCGTTTCCGAAGGGTCTGTTTGCAATGAAGCTACCGGTACTACCCGAAACAGAAACATCATCTTCCCGGAAATACTGACGAGCGTATCCAACTGCTAGTTCTACCCCATCAACAGGCTCAAATAAAACCTGAGCGCCTGCACTCTGGCTACCATTGAACAGACCACGGCCATCATTGGCGTCTGCTGCATCACCACTGAGGTAACCGATGCTAAGCAGTGCGACATCAGCAAAGTTGTATTTGAAAATAACACCTGTTCCCTCTGGCCCACGGGTCGTGGTTGGGATACGACGACCAAATCGGGAAGCAACACCAGCACCGGTACTTCGGAGCGGGTTGATGACTTCATTTAAGTCATCCATGTCAAGGCTGTTCGCACCAATGAATACCTCACCATTCCCATCAAATACAGGGAATTGATAGAACAAATCATCTAGCTCAAACGTGCCATCGCCACCGTCAGTACCTAAACGAGTCATTAGGGTGTTGGTGGAACCTGTACGGCTCAGGTTAGGAATATCAGAAACCTCTAAACGAGTTCGCAAACGGTCTTCTCCAGTGAAGCTGGTGTCGAAGTTTAATCGAACCCGATAACCGAAGAAGGTTTGAGTTGGGTCGTCATCATCATCAACTAGACCTGTACCACCAGGGCCTTGGTCACCGTTGACGTTGAATGTTGCGCGATCGCCGAAGGTATCACCAGCAAAGAAGATGGTTTCACCGCTCAACTTGGTTGTGGTAGAGAACTGGTTTGCTTCCAATTCAGCAGTTCGAGCTTCTAGGGCCAGAACTCGACCGCGTAGGGCAGCTAGCTCAGCCGCGAATTCTTCCTGTAGACGCTGAAGAACCGCCAAGTCCTCACGAGTAACCAGGTTTGCAGTCGAAGCCGCAATTAGTTCAGTAACCCGCTCCAAACAAGCATTTAAACCAGCCGCAAACTCATAACGAGTCATGGCCCGGTTCCCCTTGTAGGTACCGTCTGGATATCCAGCGATACAACCGTAACGCTCAACTAGGGACTGAAGTGCCTGAAATGCCCAGTCTGTTGGCTGAACGTCTGAAAGCTGGGATACAGAAGTGACCTGATCCATCGTGTCTTCACTGAGCTCAACGCCCTCTAGCTCAGAAACATTAGTAACCTCGTCCAGGGATTCAGTCTCAACCTGAGAGAGTTGAAACTCCACCGCTCCAAGGGTTGAATTAGAGTCAAGAGTTGTAACCTGAGCTGGAGCTTCGCTCTCAACTACTCCCCCAGATGGGTTTGACTCTAACGCAAAAGCAGCGTTGGTCAGGAGAAAAACAGCTCCTAGAACGCCTGGGCTCTGCTTAATTGCATTCCATAGAATTTTGTTCATCATCTCCAATCTCACACCGACTTAAAATACTCAAGCAAGGGAGTCCCCAGCTCAACTGAACCAATAGTACCACAGATCAAAATCAGTTGACTCGGTTCAGGCAGAGACATAGATGACCCAAATCCTCGCTCTATTTTTAGGACTTCACACAATAGGTTAGCACCGTTTTCACGAAATTGAATAGCGCCGGATAAAACTCTCTAGAGATTCCATTTTCATTTCAAATATGGTCTCCAGGGTGCTGACCTCATCGAGGGTACAGTAGAATTCATTTCTGAGTAAAACCCTGAGCGTTCCCAGACTAGTTTCCAGTTCAGGACTGACCCAACCCAAAGCAGTCCGTAGACCATCAAAGGCAAATAGCGGCGGATTAATCACAATCGGTTCTCGCTCAAATACCCGACCAAAAATCTGGTAAATCGTCTCACGGGTAATGATTTCTGGCCCGCCTACAGATAGAACTTGACTTCGTGCTGCTTCTCGTTGGATTGATTCAACTGCAATTCGGGCCACATCGTCGGTGCTCACAACCGAGGTGCGATTCTGCGGATCACCTATTAAAAGGTATAACCCTGTTTGCCGAAATCGTTCTGCCAGGGGAAGGAGACTGGAAGCCAGGGCCGAGGGTCGAAGAATCGTGTAGTTTAGCCCACTCCTCTGGAGATACTTTTCGACTTCACGCTTGGCTTTGAATAGAACGGAATCCTCATAGCCTCGATCACAGCCTAGAACGGAGATAAAGACAAAATGTTCAACCCCATTGGCCTTTGCCGCATCAATTAATTCAATGTTCGAGCGATAATCGATTCCCTGGGCATCCTGGGGTGAACTGTGGGTACTAATAATGAATTTGACCCCTTGACAGGCCCGAGAGAGATCCTTCTCTTCCGTTAGATTGCCGATGAAAATTTCCGCGCCCTGGTTCTCTAGATCTGCGTAGTTCGCGCTCAACCGCACAAAGGCTCGTACCGATTGCTCTGCCTGACGGAGCTGCTGTACAACCCGACGGCCCAGATCACCATTCGCTCCGGTAACAAGAAACATTGTTTACCTCAGTTATTCCAGCTCAGGTATTCCAGCTAATCGTTCAACTTTTCAGCGACGCTTGGTGGAATATCCCTATAAAATCTAACGCGGAACTTGGGGGAATGCCTCTGATATGCCGTCATCGGTTAGTATGGTGCATTACGCTCCGAGTGGTACCCTACGGAATATTTGTCAATAACGCAGCCGAAAGCTGCTGATAGCTGAATCTCTGAAAGCTGACAGCTAGGCTGATTCACAGCTCGTGGAAGTCATAGACGACTGTTCCAGTGTCTGGCTCATTGCCGATATCAACATAGCCAGTTCTCAGCATGGCATCCAGGGCTTGCTTCACCGCTGCGAAGTCTGCTCCTGTGTGCAGCACTGCCTGCGTGACCGAGAGCTTACCGCCCTGCTTAGCAGCAGCCTTGACCAACTGAATCTGTAGTTGCTTTGCCCGCTCATCGGGTGTAATATTCAGCGCGATCTGAGGAGACGAATAGGGAAAACCGTTGGGATGTACCCCCAATCTAGCCTGGATCTTCTCGTTATGCTCTTCAACCATGCGAGGAATGAAGAGTAAGTCCAAAAGCTGGCCAATCCCAAACAAGCCAAAGGTAAACAGCCATAGAAAACCTGTGCCAATCTTGCCATTGTAGAAACGGTGCAAGCCATGGATTGGGGTTAGGAATCCGATTACACAGAGTAAATAGCTAGTACTGACCTTGCTCATCGAATGTTGAGGCTGAACTGAATGCTTCATGGGTTTCCCAGAGAACTCTGGATACTACCGACTAATCCTGATTATTTCTATCTTGGCATATTGGTCTGTAATCTGCGGTGGGGTATCGACACACCACATTACGGCAGAATAAACTTTCACACACTGAATTCTCACAAGCTGAATTCTCACAAGCCCATCGTTTTGCGACCCCTGGGCCTGTTGTAATTCTTAACTGGCCAATCCGTTTTTCCCTGAGAAAGGTTGGTAAACTAACCTACGAGGCTATAGCTTCAATGGGATTGGCTTGTTTTTTCTTCAGGTGTTTTGTCTTCAAGTAGTTTGTCTTCAAGCGCCTGACGAGTTGAATTCCTCACGAGTCTCTTCCATTAGATATACATTCATAAAACCTTTGTTCGCACTATGGTAGATACGCTTAAGAAACCTGCATTTGACGAGATTCGTCCTGGGGTCAAGGTTCCCGCCAAGGAAACGATCCTTACTCCCCGGTTCTACACAACAGATTTTGATCGGATGTCCACCATGGATATCTCTGTGAATGAGGATGAATTGCAGGCCATCCTGGAAGAGTTCCGCGCCGATTACAACCGTCATCACTTTGTTCGAGATGAAGAGTTTGAGCAGTCCTGGGATCATATTGATGGAGAGACTCGGCGACTATTTGTTGAGTTTTTGGAGCGCTCCTGCACTGCTGAATTTTCCGGCTTTCTGCTCTACAAGGAACTGAGCCGCCGCATCAAAGAGCAAAGCCCCGTATTGGCAGAGTGTTTCCAGCTTATGTCCCGTGATGAGGCCCGTCACGCTGGATTTTTGAACAAGGCCATGTCCGATTTCAATCTGTCACTGGATTTGGGATTCTTGACCAAGAGCCGAAGCTACACCTTCTTTGAGCCGGAATTCATCTTCTACGCCACCTACTTATCCGAAAAGATTGGCTACTGGCGTTACATCACCATCTACCGTCACTTAGAGAAAAATCCAGAAGACCGAATCTACCCGATCTTCCGGTTCTTCGAGAATTGGTGCCAGGATGAGAATCGCCATGGTGATTTCTTCGATGCAGTGATGCGGGCCCAGCCCCAAATGTTGGATCAGCCCCAGTCCTGGTTGGACAAGTTGAAGCAGATTCCTCGGTCATTCTCTGGAAAAGCCTGGAGTCGGTTCTTTATGGTGACCCTGGTTCCAGCAAAGCTTTGGTGCCGCTTCTTCCTGCTCTCTGTCTTCGCAACGATGTACCTGAATGATGTGCAACGCTCCGGTTTCTACGAGGCGATTGGTCTGGATGCCCGTGAGTACGATAAATATGTGATTCAGAAAACCAATGAAACCTCAGGGCGGGTCTTTCCTGTGATGTTGGATGTCGACAATCCTGAGTTCTATGAACGTCTAGAGGCTTGCATTCAGAACAATGAGAAGTTAACTGCAATTGTTAACTCTGACCAGCCCAAGGCGATTCAACTATTGAAGAAGCTGCCCCTCTACTTCGCCAATGGTGGACAATTCTTGAAGTTGTTCTTGATGAAGCCCGTTGAGGTTGCTGAGGCACAGGCGACGGTTAGCTAGATACCCTTTTATATTCTAAATATTTCGACCCTGCTCTGAACTGAGCAGGGTTTTGTTTTATCCTGTTCCTCCTGTACGGGCGGGTTTCTCAAACTCCCTAAATAACGGTGGTGGATGGAGATTGCGATTTAAAGGTTCGGTTCTACTCATCAGTTTGATCGAGTCCTGAGATATTCTGAAGACACTAATGTGCTGAGCAGTAATTTGGTAATTGACGTAAACAGCAAGAGGTGAATTGAACTGGTGGTCAACCGTTCTCATTTTTCAACATTCAGCGAAATTCTGGCCAATACAGTAACGAACTTGCCAGAAAATCAGAATGTTGTATCGGAGAAAGAGCTGCAATTCAAAGCAGAGCAGGAGTGGCGCTGTGGAATTTTCGCGCTGAATGACCTGCTGCGGCAGCAGACCTCCGCCGATGACTCTGAACTAGACACTTGCCAGGGAGTGATTCTGTCCGGGCCGAGTCCAATGCTGCTGGACTCAAAGCTACTGTCCCACTTTGCCTCGCAGATCTTTATCAATCAATCTGCTGCTCCCTGGGAAAAGTTTCTATCGCAACTCCAAAGCAAGCAGCCACGACTGCTTCCCACGTCGGCTCAACCGGCTTCGGCTCGCCCTGTGTTGCCGACTTACATTCCAATGATCATTCCATTCCCCGGTGAGGAACTCTTGGTGCAGCAGCCCTTTTGCGTTGCTTTGACCCATCGCTTCAGTGTCGTTTTGGTATTGGGAGAAACTTCTACAGGGGAATCGGCATTTATGTTCTCCTTCGAGCCGCAGCTTGTGCACCAGTCCCTCAACCTGCTAGAGCAAAGATTACAAACGGTTGCTTCAGTCTCCGGTTCGACAACTCCTCCATCTCTTGCCCCCATAAAACAGCTCTGGCAAAAATTTCCAGTCGTCGCACCTGACTATCAAGTCGTCACCCAGTTTAGCCGTTTGATGTTGCATCGTATGTCCCTGCAAATTTCAAGCGCAACTCAGCAATCGACTCCTGAAGTTTCAAATCGGACAATATTTCAGCCACTATCCTGCAAGCAGGCCACTTCATCCACCGCTTCAAGTGCCAATTCCGGCCCTGACTCCTCCCCTCAGCCTGTTCAACCCCATGCTGCTGATCCTGGCTCAGCGACGAGACAAACCTTTGACTTGGAGCTGTTGCAGGCGATCGCCCACGAAGTTCGGACACCCCTAACGACGATCCGAACCCTGGCCAGGTTGCTGTTGAAACGACGCAAGTTTGATCCCGATGCAATCCGCAGAGAGATTGAGAAAATTGATCAAGAATGCACAACCCAGATTGATCGATTCGATTTTATCTTTCGCGCAGCAGAGTTGGAATTATCCCGGCCTCAGTCTTCCCAAACCCAAGCAGCGGCCCGGTCACTGATGGCGCTAACCCCTACATCCTTGATGGATGTATTCCAAAACAACCTACCCCGTTGGCAACAGCAGGCCCATCAACGGAACCACACCCTGGAAATTGATTTGCCCCAGAAACTACCATTTGTTGTCAGCAATCCAACGTTGTTAAACCAGGTTTTGACCGGAGTCATGGAAAACTTAACTCGCAGCTTGCCCCATGGCAGTCATATTCAGCTTGGGGTGAGTCTGGCCGGTCATCAACTGAAGCTGCAACTTGAGTCCCAACTGCGAGATGACGCTACCGCCGTGACTGCAACGCCCCAATCCCCGTTGAAATCCGTCGGCCCTCTCCTAATGTTCCAGCCTGAAACGGGTGTTTTGAGTTTGAACCTGACGGCAACAAAAAGTTTGTTTCAAGCCCTTGGGGGTAAACTGGTGGTGCGGCAAAAACCGGAACAACGCAAGGTGATGACGATTTTTCTCCCATTGAAAAGTTAAGCGGGCAGTCAATCGGCCTTTTTTCCGGTATTTTAGTTCTTAGAAGCAAATTCTTGGAAGCAAATTCTTGGAAACCTGCTAAAAGGTTCTGATGTAGTACTATGCGAACTTCTCTTTACTGGTTCGGTCTACTCTTCACACTTGTAAGTAGCCAGATTGCCACCACCGCCTGGAGTCAACAACCGCAAAGCCAGATTCCAGATAACTATGGGGCGATCGCCACTTCTCCCGATGGCCGCATCTGGGGCTACTCCTACGACTACCCTAACCGTGAACAGGCGGAACAAAAGGCACTCTCGGAATGTGGGCGGTCTGGTGCAGATTGTGAAGTTCAGGTTTGGTTCAAAAATGCCTGTGGGTCTGTGGCCAGAAATGATCAGGGAAATATTGGCTGGGCCTGGGCAGATACTCGGGCAGCAGCCGAAGCCCAGGCCATTTTAGCCTGTAATGCAGAGGGGTGTAGCACTGAAACCTGGGTGTGCACAACCCGTTACTAAGGTTTGAAAGGTTTAAGCCGCACTAAAATGCTCTTTTAGCTTTGCTTCTTGCTCGTTGGTTAAATTAGATTGAACTAATTCACCCTTTAGACCTGCCGCTTGCATTCCTTCCTGAACCTTGTCCAAGGTAACATCTCCTGTCATCAGGAATAATGCTGAGGTTCCCTCAGTAACTTTTGAGCGGATGTCTTTCACAAAGTCATCGTTGATCCCATAGTCGTTGAAGTGACCAGACAAAGCCCCACTCAAAGCACCCACCGCCATGCCGAAGAAAGGCACAAAGAAAATCAAACCAAACAACATTCCCCAGAATGCTCCATCCAACGCACCCAGACCCTCCAGGTTTAGGGCTTGCTTGGTCTTTGGCTTTTTCTTACCCTGGGGCCAGGTGACAATTGCCGCATCTTCAATCTCAATCAAGTGCTGCTTTTGCAGCTCAGTCAGCTTGATCAACGCAGCCTCTGCGCCATCAGATGTATCAAATTTCCAAACAGTTAAATTAGCCATTAGTTAGGTCTCCTAGAAAGAGTTTAGGTGATCAACTGGAAGCAAAACAGTAGATGGCAAAACGACCGACTGTCTTGTTAAACATATCCCGCCTTGGCGGAAAGCTGAAATTCAGAAAAGTTTGAACTTGAACGGGAGGAAGCCCGCACAAAATGTCTGACTCCACCAGAGAGAAGAGTACTTTAATGGATGACATTAATCAAGGGAGTTTTTCTAACATCTTTCTAACGGGTTTCTGGAGTTGCAGACGAAATAGCGGTGTAGCTGAAAACGTTGGCTAGGCCAAATCGCTTGATTGCGGCGTATTTCATCTAGGAAAGTTCTTTGCCAGAGATTATTGGATGTTGTCTTGTCCGAGTACGAAAGGCTTTCATGGTTCGATTGCCCCCTTCAATTTTACTTCGTTCTAGGTAATTGGGAATTGCTTCGATCAGATTGAAGCCCGGAAAGTTGGGACTCTCATTCACCTGAAGATAGTGACCCGCCTGTAGGACTGCAATTTCTAGTTTGTTCCCGTCGAAGCGCCAAATTTCTTGAACTTTCAGTGCTTCATAGTTCCCCGATCGAGTGCGAGAGGTAAGATCAATTTCGATTGCCAAATCTGGAAGTGGATCTATCACTAAATCAATTCAGGTTTTTCCACGAATGGCAGTTTCATATTTGATGTAGAAGCAGTCATCAGCTTCTAGCCCTTGCTACATCGGTTCACTCTTGAGGGTGGTTGATCCTAAGCTTCTGAATTCAATGTCGAGTTCTTCCAGAAGTGTTTTCACAAAGTCAGCAATCATCACCTTGTCATCTTCGTGCTCCGGCGAAGGCACCATAATTTCCAGCATTCCCTGACTATAGTTAATCCGTGCTCCTCGCTGTTCACCATAATCTTCTAGCAGTGCTTCATACATTTGCCAACTCACATCTTTGATCAGGAGTTGCTGACCGGGCGGAACAATAATTTGTTTGATTTGAACCTACATGACTGATCCGTTGTTTCTTTTGATTAGGGTTTTTTGATTAGATTAATATGATCTGACAGCGCGTTGTTTCCTGACGCTGCAAGGAGCTGGCTTTGGTGATAAACCATATGCTGAGGTGACAGCATCCTAATCCCCGCCTGATGGAATTGATCCCGAACATTCTCAATCATTTGACTGCGAACGGCTTCACCCCGATTCAAAGGATTAGTCGTATAAACTGCAAGCTCATAGACAATACAATGACCCTCTAATCTTAGCGTTACAACTTCTGGAGCAGGTTCATCCAAAGCGTCAGGCATATGCTCAGCGGCTTGCATCAACAGCTCATAAACTTTTCGCCAGGGGACATCATATTCCAAGCCCACCTCTAGCTTAACCATCGGGGGTGACTCTTCTTCTGTTTCCTCAACTGAGTCAAACGCCTTACGATTAATTACATTACTCCCCAAAACAACCGAGTTGGGAACGCTAACCAGATAGTTACAATCGTTTCGCAATCGAGTTACCAACCATCCCTTTTCAACTAATATTCCTGCTACGTCTCCAATTTGAACTTCATCACCAATTCGGAATGCGCGGGTATAGGTGAGCAAAATTCCGGCAATTGCATTGGAGACTGCCGAGCTAGATCCAAGGGATAGTAAAACGCCTAGAAAAATGGAAATCCCCTGAAAGGCATTGCTGCCTGCACCGGGTAGATAGGGGAAAGCAACCACCAGAAATAGGGCAAGAATTAGAACCTGAGCGATTCGGGAGGATGGAACCGCCCATTCTCGATCAAAGCCTGGAATAAAAACTTCTCCCTTCTCGATTTCTTCAAATAGGAATCGAGTGATCTTAATTGCATAAAACGCAATAAAACTGATAATGATCAGGAAAATTAATTTGGGAATATAATTGATGAAAGTTTGAGCAATCTGAAGCAGGGTAGAGAGAATCGATGAAAATATCCCACTTGCAATATTCCGCGTATATGGAAAAAAGGAGAGAACAGTATTAGAATAAAGTGCAAATAAACCTGCGAGTAGGGTGATATAGATAACTTTGGTAGAAATCCTGGAAAATCTGATGATCTGATCTCGCCGAACCAGATCTCTACTTCCCATCCGAACGGTTCGAGCATATTTATTGCTCAAATAGTTGACTCTTTTTTTAGTGAATTTAAAGCCTCGCTTCAACCAACGGCGAGCAACGGATAAAGCAATCGTTGCAAGGATCGTTTGCACTAGTCCTATAATAATAACTTTGGCAACCCCAGCAACCGCTTGTCTGAAAGGCAGAGATGCTGAAAATATTCGGGCGAAGATCTCCTCCGTATGGGGAAAGGAAGCCAGCAGCGAGCTGAGGTAGAAAGCCAGAATGACAAGAATTAGAGTCGTATGAATAACCTGAACTAGTAGGTTAGAAGTCTTAACAATTTGATTGGCTTGTATTAAATCCTTGCCCCGTATCCGAATCGTTCGAGCATACTTACTACTCAACTGCTGAACTTTTCGTCTGACGACTGTAAAAATTCTATTCAGTAACAAATAGGCAACCAACAAAAGTAATGTTGCAAAAACAGTCTTTATGATTCCAATAGCGATCGCTTCAGTCTCCTGATTGATAGGGAGCTGAAAGGGAAGAGAATCAAAAATCCGTAATCCCAAAAGTTGTAACAGTCTCAGAGAATCCATAGATGCCTGTTGTCCCCCTCATTGAACCCTTGCCAAAACCATATCAAGTCATGGCCTCCCTTGATATATACCAGAGTACAAAATGTTTGTCGTGCAACAACTATTTAACTTTCTGGGCTACCCATTCTGCTAATTCGCCGGGGGTCATGGCAGCGACTTCTGCTCCGAGCGCAACCATGCGGGCCGCAACTTCTCGGTCGTAACAGGGTTGAGCTTGCTGATCCAACGCTGCCAGTCCCAATAAATTCACCCCACTTTCTGTCAACTGCTGCGTTACCGACAACAATCGATGCAGTGGCCCCCCTTCATAGAAATCCGTGATCAGAATCACAATTGTTCGCTGAGGGTATTCCACCAGTTCTGCTGCATAGGCCAGAGCTTGACCGATATCCGTGCCGCCGCCCAGTTGAACTTGCATCATGGTTTCCACCGGATCTTGACAGTCAGCAGTCACATCCACCACCGCTGTATCGAAGAGGCACAGATGCGTCCGAATACTTTTTAAACCGAAGAAGATGGCCGCCGTCACGGAAGCATGAATCACGCTATCCACCATACTGCCCGACTGATCCACCAGAATAATGATCTGCCAGCGATCCACCTGACGACGAATTCGAGAATAGAAATAGGGAGTCTGAATGTAAAGCTTCTGTTGCTCCGGATTGTAGTGCTTCAAATTTCGTCGGATCGTGGTCTCAACGTCGAAGTTCTTGGCAACTTTCAAAAAAGACCGTTGCTGCCGATGCGCTGCACCGAAGAATGGAGATTGTACTGGACGGGATAACTTTTTCATCAATTGTTCAACCACTCTTCGCACCAGTTGGCGAGCAATGGCCAGTACCTTCTGATTCATCAGGTGTTTGGTTCGGAGAATTGCTTTCAATAGCGTTTGGTTTGGCTGTACCCGTTGTAGGACATCAGGATTGGTCACAATTTCTTCTAACTTGTAACGTTCAACGGCGTCCTTCTCTAACCGTTCAATGGTGCGTTGGGGAAACAGTTCATGAATTGTATTGATCCAATCTGGAACGGTTAATTGAGATTCCTCCTGGCCGCCCTTGCGATCCTGCTGCCGCACATTACGACCCTGACCATACTCGCGATCGCAGAGAAATCCCTTCGCTTGATCTCGCTGCTCCCAGATCCCTTCAAGGGTTCCTCCCAGTAGCGACTCGGTTCCCTGACCTAGAATTAATCGCCAGCGCAGTTGGCAGAGTTCTTGATTAATGGGTGCATTAGTTGGTGCTTGATGAACTGGTTCTGAACTGATAGACACGGTACTCGATCCCTCCGCCTGCGGCACCTCTTCTAAGACGGGAGGCGAGGGTTCGGTGGGTTCACGAGAAATAGGTGGTTGAATCGTTGCATCGAACGGAACAGGCGTGCGTAACCCATATTGTTGAATCACTTGAAATACTGCCGCCTCAAACTGCATCATCTGGGCCGCAACTTCAGCCGTTACCGTTAACGTTGCAACCGATCGAGTCGATTCCCAACCGAGGGCTTGCAGTAAATTCTGAGCAATGTGGTACTTTTCACGGGGGGTAAAGTAGGAAAAGGCCAGCCTCAAACCGGGCAAAGCCGATAGAAATTCCGTCTCGTTGTAGGCCATCACAAACTGATTGATCTGGAGCATCACTGCGGGATGACGCTGAACGATATTACGAGCCAGGCTAAAGAATCCCGTGAGGAAATCTCCCAACTGATTGGGATCAGAGAAATAGGTTAAATTGTTCTCAATCTCAGTTGAACTCGTTTCTCCTAGCAGCCAAATTGCTGCTGTTGCCGCCCCCCGTAATGTTGGAGTTTGAGCGGGTTCTCTGCTCACCCGTTGCAGAACTTCAATGAAAAATTCTCGATTGAATTGTGTCCTCAGATCGAACTGATCTGAAATTAACGGCTGGGAATTAGAATCATGTCTAGAATCTTCAGAAATAGAACCTTCAGAAATAGAATCTTCAGAGCTAGAATCTTAAGAATTGGAATCTTCAAGACTAGAATCTTTAAAATCGGAACCCTCAGAATTATCCGTGCACCGTTCAAAGGTTTCGACCAGAGTTTTTAGTCCTTTCAACAGTTCAGAATTTCGATCTTCTACCGATCCCAGATTTTCCAGCAGCCACAATCCCCGTTGAAAGGTTTCAGCTAAAAGATAACCGATTTCCATCTGTCCCTGGGTTTGGAAGATATCGTTGTAACTGTAGAGATAGAGTAAATGCCCCAGCGCTGGCGTTACCATGAAGAAATCGCCATCGGAGCGAATCACATCAACTAAATCTAACTCACTCAAATCCAACTGATGCGTTAAACCCATTAATCCTAGATCCAAAAGGATCAATGCGGCTGCTTCTGCATTCCGTTCCAATTGATCGATCCGTTCTTTCAATCGATTGGTGGTAGCATCTATCAGCGTCATACCATAAATTGCTGCCTCAATACAACTTGCTTCAAAATCAGGACTCCAGTGAATTTTCCAGGATTCTGTAATTTCCGATAAATCTTCCCGGCTGACGAGATCAGTGCCACCTATCTTTTGATAACCAAGGATGCCTAAATGTTGTAGTCGGTGAAGAATTTGACTGCGAGTTAAATCCTGGAAGTCATGCAGGTCTAGATTCAACGTCTCAGCTTTACGCTCTGGTTCCAGATCATGTTGTTTTAATACTTCCTTTAAGTCCTGAACCAATGGCGGAAGCCGAGTCCCTTCTGCTAGAGTTCCCCGTTGATCGCCGCGAAAAATTTGGTGAATTGCTGTTAAGAATGGATGGGATGTTCCAGCTAATTCTTCCTTGACCAAGGCCCCAGTAATACCGTCGATTAAGTCCTGTCGCCAAACTTGGGCATGATTTCTAAATAGAGCTAATCCCCGTGCCAGGGTTTCAACGGCGATCAGATCAGCGGAACTGAGCACTTGTTTCTCTTGTCGCAATTCTTTGGCTGCCGCCATCAACACCTGTCGATAGGGAGGCTGATTTTGGTCGGAACTATCCTGAGAAATTTGCTGCCAGATTTGGTGATAAAATCCTGGATTTGGCATGCCCGATTCATAACCTGTCAGGTTATCCAACCGTTCATAGGAGTAGGGAGTTAGAGCAATTCCACCCGATGATTCCGATGGGTTGAGTTGAGTTTGATCAAAATCTGTGGATAGACTTTCAGGAGTTGAATGTTCTGAATTTGAATGTTCTGAATATTCAGTTAACTGACGATAGAGAGGATAGCTATGAAATCCTCCTGTGATGACGAGAATCTGTCCTGAATACTGCAAGCGAGCCTGACGAATTTGTTCAACCATGAAGGCTTCCCGTCGGAGATCAATGGCTGAAATTTTTTGATCCCGTTCATCCATGGATCGCAGGTGAAAACAAAAATGATGGCAGCGTTCCAGGTATTGTTGAATCGTCAAATCACTATCAATTTCAAACAGGGTATCCCACAGGGTATCAAAGTCTTCTACCCCCAGTTTTTCACAGAGATGGCCAACGTATTGGCACTGGTGCAGATGACCATCCGCATAGCGATGACTGGTGGTTTCATCGGTGGCAATCTTTGCCCAGGGGAGGTCGATGAATTGAATGGGAATCTCTAAACTTTGGGCAACCTGGATCGCCTGCCATTCAGGAGAATAGACACAAAAGGGATAGAAAGCTCCCCGTCGATTGCCACTTTCAAGTTGAGTGTAGCTGTAGATGGCGATAGGAAGCTGGTGGGGTAGGGCCAGCTCGTTAATTTGAGGATTAAAATCGAATGGCCCTTCGATTAGAACGATATCAGGACGAATCAGACGAATTAAGTCTCCCACCAGTCGGGCTGCAGCGGGGCTGTGATGGCGGACGGGAAAAAAGACAGTCGGCGTGTCTAGACTGAAAAGTTCTGGAGTCATCCTGTAATCTTGCCATAGGAACCAGATTTTGAGTCCAAGAATTTGATTCCAAGAAATTACCCTAAATTGTAGGAATTGGAATCACGTTCACATTCAAGACCAGTTGACTGGAGCTAATTTCCTGAACGAAACCAATCAGATCACCATTACTGGAAATTGCTGCCCCCGCACCCAAATCGCCCAGGGACAGATCAGCAAATGAAACATTACTGAGGGAGCTGAGTGCGATCAAATCCTCAGTCGGTGCAAAGTCTGTAATTAGGGCAAAATCGCTACTGCCAAGCCCCACATAGTAGTTTCGAGTTGCATCTCCCAGGGCAAATACATCGCTGCCGCTGCCACCACTCAGCGTGTCCTGCTCACCGAACCCACTGTTGCTCTGAACTGCATTGACCCCAACCAATAGGTCATTTCCCTTGTCTCCAGAGAGAAAGTCATTGCCCAGCTCCCCATTCAAGTTGTCATCGTCCTGGCCACCGTAGATGAAGTCGGTATTAATTCCACCAAAAATTCGGTCTGCGCCCAAATTACCGAATATCTGATTTTGTCCCTGGGTATCCAGGATCAAATCACCGTCTTTTCCACCGAATAGCGTGTCATTACCCTCTGCCTCCTGGAGAAAGTCTGCTCCCTGATTGCCGAACAGCGTATCATCACCTTGAGCACCATTCAGGGTGTCTTGGCCCTCCAAACCGAAGACACTGTCATTTTCCACGGTTCCAATCAATGAATCATTGCCCAGGGTTCCTAGAATTTCCGCCATAACACACCGCGATTCTGATTAATTTACGTCCTTCTGTTCTATCATCTGACCTAAAGCCAAATTTCGACAAGACACAAGACGATTAATTCTGTCTAGCCGATTGATCAAGTTGGCAAGATTCCCGAATCAGGGTCTTCTGAAGGAAATCCCGTAGCTCAGGTGAAGGATCACTCACCAAGAAAGGTTCGACCAGAGCGTCTGACCAAAGCTGATTTTCACTCAGATATTCAAATAGAGTAATGGCAGCTCTTTCTTCATTCGCGTCAGTTTGCTCCAACTCTGCTAACAATTGCCTCGCAGCTTGAGTGATTTTCTGCCGTTGGTTCGTATCCCCCAAAAGTTGAATCGTCATCTGTTGAGTTGGAATCGGAATAGCAGCATTCTCGTACAGCACTAAATCATATTTTTCTCCGGGTTCTAGTGTCACGCCCAGGGGAAGAATTTTGGGACTGGTGCGAGAGAGATCCTGGCTCCAGAAGACATCAGAACTATTGTGGGTGTAGACTTCTACCCGTGCCAATGAACCATGCCATACCAGAATCGGACGGTTGTGCAACAGGTCAATCTCTGTTCCGTTATCAACTGGCGTGATTACACAGAGCGCTTCATCTCCCCGTGAACCTCCACTTCGTCTTCTAGGAGGTCGATTATCTCGAAACAATTGTTCCCAGGAAACAACTTCGGCAGCCCGAGAGCCGCCGCTTCTTCGTCTGGGATAATTTTGAACCTGCTCAAGGTTAAGGACAGGATGAGCGGGTGCTTGATTTTGCGGTTTTTGATAGGGATTTGCGGGATTGGTGACATGACTGCCCACAACAATCGCCAACGTAGCTAAGGTCATAGACCCTAACCTCAAAAATCTAACCATAGGACTCTTTCTCCAGTAACGCGAAAAGAACATATATCCACAGGGTCATCACGGGCAGACTCCAGGGGAGGAGAATTGCTCCAGTGATATAGAGTTGCAAGCTAATCAGTCCATAGAGTCCAGTCATTGCTAATAGCAACAGGAGCCACCGCATCCGATGGTTTGGCGTGCGGTGGACTGCCAGGGCTGTTGCTTTACCCACCAGGGCAAAAACTAAAATCATCCACGCATCAGGAATCGGAACCACAAACCGATGTTGAAGAAAATGATGCGTCATGTAGGCATGAATCTCCGAACCAGGCATTTGTTCCGGCATGTCAATCGGGCTCGCTGCTGTTCCTGCCTTGGCGCGCCAATATTCTAAGGCCCAGGGAACCGGAAAGTTATCCTCATTGTCCTGATTGATCCCTGCTTCAGCATAGCCCCAGGGGCCAATCAATGCCACAAATGGTTCCTCTGGCAGAGACAGGGCTGATACAGGCTGTTCGAGGAGTTTCCAAGCGGGCAACAGGTTGTACACCTGATGGGGGGGAATGGAATAGTCAATAATTGGATTGAGCCACCATTGACCCAAGAAGTAGGCAAAGTTGGTGATCGGATGACGAATCGCACGACCTGAAAACAGGGTCTGATAATCTTTTCCTGTTCTTTCAGTCAGGGTCACCTTCAGATGGGACAGCCATTGGGTTTCTGTGGTTGCATTTTTTAGATAGTTACTCGGAAGCATTTCTGGCGGTCTGTCTTCCACCTCATTCTGCATCCAGTAGCTCAGGGCCAGCAAGTAGGATAGGGGCAGACGTTTCGGACACTTTTTATCTAGCCGTTGCTCCTTCATCCGGGGTGACGAGATCATGTACAGCGGCAAACCCCCTAAAACCGTTAGGTCGCCGTGTAAACTCCATTGTGGATCAGCGATTTCTGGTCTAATGTCAGCAAAGCAGCGGGTACGAAGATTTTCCTTGCTGGCAAAGATGAACCAGGTATTATCTTGCTGCACACTTCTTTGAACCGCCTGAGCCAGCACTGGATCCTTGCTTTCCTGATGTCGATCCAGTAAGTAGTCAACCCCAATGACAGGAACCTGGGCAGCGGTCAATTGATCAACGATTTTGGCCAAATATTCTCGATCAAAGGGTTTAGGATCTGAAATTCTATTACGCTTGATAAACTCTTCGTCAATTCCGACCATCAGCAGGGGGGGAGTGGCATCCTGAGGAACCTGTTGCGTCCATTCTCGATACAGGGTTTGAGCGTAGATGCGTCGATCCAGCAAAAACTCCTGAACGTTCAAGGGCCAACTTACCAGCAGTAGTGCTGCCAGGGTCAAGGCTTCCCATTTCTTCGGCAGCCATTGCCTGATATTATCTGCCCAGTGTGTTCTTTCCAGCCGAAATACCGGAGCGTCCGGATGACGAAAGAGGGATGGGATTAGATAAGCGCTAGGATAAGTCACCTGCTTTTCCAGCTTGAGAAATCGACAGGCTGAGAGCAGGGCATCGTGAGCATCCTGATAGTCAGATAGGCTGCGAAGAAAATGTAAGAGAAATGCCTGGGCCACCTGATTATGAATCGGCTCTCGCATCACAGCCACCTGGCTCAGACCTAAATTGATCAGTGAATTGGCGAGATCTAGACCTCGGCAAGAATTGAAAATGGCAAACTGCAGACCCCGTTCCTTGGCAATTGTTAGGGACTTAATGAGTTGGTTCAAGTACATCGAAATCTGGGGGCCAAGAACCAGCTCGCCTCCTACTAGTTCCGCTTCATTGCTATGCCCTGCAAAAAATAAAACGTCCCAACCTTGCGTATCCTCTAGGGCCGCTGCAATCTCTGAACGCAAATCATCCGCCCGCTTTCCTGGTTGCCAGCCCACGAAATGGACTTCAGCCACTGAGGAAAGAGATTGCATGGCTCGAATTTCCTCAGCAAAATCCAATCCCCGTTCATCTCCTAAAATCGCCAGCACTCGCATCTGACGATTACGACGACGATGGCGAGAAGAGTGATTATTGCCCCGAATATTCAGGGGTTTACGGACAATTCGGATCTTTCCAGTTGTCGCAAATTCAGTTGCGGTCTCCCACGCTTCCCAGGGGAGACGAGCCAGATCAATCGGATCAGCGGTGAGAAAAACATCCACAACCAGAGCAGTTGCAGAAGAGTGCAATGCATTGGGTGGGGGTGTGGTGATCGGCGTTGCTGAGGGTGCGGCTGCCTTGGCAATCTTGGCCCGGATTTCAAACAAAGCTTCGTGGCGCAGCCAGCGATGGAATTCGTAGAGCAGCTTAGCCTCTGCCTGGACAAGACGAGCATGCCAGTCTACGACGGGTCGCAGTCTGCCGACACTATCTACCCGACCTCTGAGGGCATTCTTGTAAAAGCTGAGATAGGCCTGTTGCCATTCGGTGTAGAGCTGTGGGATGACTTCAGGATACGGAATTCTGGCGCATAACCGTTGCCCACCACCCCAGGACAGCTCGAACAGACAAACCTCCCCAACCTGCTGGATTGTTAAATGAAAGACTGATCCTGTGGTTGAGGGGGTCAGCGAAGCTGAGACAGAATGAGGCTGTGGGTGAAATGCTCCGTTATCCATCAAAACACGCCCTTGAAACCGTATCTAGTAGAGCAGACCTGGCTCGTACCACCAATATTAGTACCACTCTAACCCATCTCAGAGACTGCTGACGATGCCAGTTGTTGGGCCCGACGATAGAGCTTGACACCATCGTTCAATGCCTGAAATTCTTGATAGACCTTCAGGACATGGGGCAATCGCTCAGAATTCTCATCGTCAGATTCAGGCTGCTGAGTTTGCTGCAAAGCTTCCATGTGATACCACAGTGCTTGGGAAATATTGCCCTGCTTGTAGCAAGCCACACCAACGTAATTTAAAAGCTCTGCATAGTCCTGTTGCTGTTTCTGCATTTGATAAATCTGACCGGCCCGTTGGTAGGCACCGAGCGCTTTTTTAGCCTGCTTCAGGGATAGATAAACGCTGCCCAATTGTTTGAAGATGTTGGCAGATTGGAGGCAATTTTGTTCAAAGGCTTGGTTCTGACGATGTTGCAAGATCTGACAACGTTGGCAGAGTTTTTTCTTGATCGATAGAGCCTCCAGCAAGTGGGCCAACGCTTGATGGGAACGTCCTAAATGATATTCAGCGATGCCAAGATGATACAGGGTGGAAACTTGACACTGGGTTTGAGAATCGGTTCTCTGGGCTGATGTGATATCAAGGGCCTGAAGACAGTATTCACGAGCCAGTTCAAACTGATTCATCGCAATATGAATCTCACCCAGGCGATTTAGAACAGAACCCATGCCGATGGGATGGGCGGTTGTCTTGAGAATGTCCAATGCTTGGGTATAGGACTTTAGCGCTTTGGAGTACTGATGGGAGGTGTAATAGGCTTGGCCAATCCAGGCGTAGATTTCAGCTCGTTTGTTCAGTTGCTTGGTACGTTGAGGGCCTTGCTTGATAGACAAATCTTGAACCTGCTTTAGCGCTTGCTCGAAACACCGAATTGACCAGGCATAGTGACCCAAATAATAGTGAATCGAACCAATTTGGATTAATCCTTCAACTTTTAGGCAACGGAGATTCCCCTGCTCAGCGATGGACAACAATTTCTGAAAACTTCTAAGCGCCTCAGAGAACTGGCCTTGCTGAAGCTGTTGTTGACCTGCGGAAGAAAGCAAATTGATTTGAGACTCAGAGAACAGGGTAGAAGCAGATGCCATGGTCATAAGATGTATCCCAACTCGGTAGATTGCAGTTGATTACAGGGGGGAGGATTTCAGTGAATTTGCTGAATCATCCGTCTGTAAATACATATATCCACACCAAATCGACTTATGCAGTTTCTCTCGGGTTCTTCTGGAAAAAATAGTTAGATGTTTACGATTCGACATAGTAATCGTGGGTTCCCTTGGCGTTGATCGCGTCACTCAAGCGATTCAAACCGTGGATATAGGCCGCAGTTCGCATGCTGACCGATAGCTCCTGGGCGGTTTTCCAAATTTGTTCTGTTTCTTCGATCATTTTTTGCTTGAGCCGTTGATCGACTTCCGCCGCCGTCCAGTACCAACCACTACGATTTTGTACCCATTCAAAGTAGCTGACAGTCACACCGCCCGCATTCACCAAAATATCGGGAAAGACCTGAATTCCCTTTTCTTCCAGGATGTGATCCGCTTCGGAGGTAGTTGGCCCGTTGGCTACCTCAAAAATATATTTAGCCTGAATCCTGGGTGCATTCTCCTGGGTAATCTGGTTTTCCAGGGCCGCTGGAATTAGAATATCTACCTCTAGTTCAAGTAATTCCTCGTTGGTGAGAATGTCGTGCTCTACGATATTGCAAACGCTGCCCTTGCAGTAGACTGCTTGTACATTACGATTTGTTTCTTTGAACTGGCGAATACTGGGAATATCCAGACCCGTTTTGGCATAGATTCCACCCCGCGAGTCACTGACGGCAACGATTCGATAACCCGCCTGGGATAAAAGCTGGGCCAGCACCCCACCCGCATTGCCAAATCCCTGGATCGCTACGGTGGTCTGTTCCGGTGCTTGCTGAAACTTCGGCATCAATGTTTGAATCACGAAAAAGGCCCCGGTTGCCGTTGCGGTATCTCGTCCGACACTCCCCCCCAGAGCAATGGGTTTCCCGGTTACCACTGCCGGACTGAGCTGTCGGCGAATCGTACTATATTGATCCATCATCCAGCCCATGATCATTTGATTGGTATAGACATCGGGAGCTGGAATATCAACATCTGGGCCAATGAAATCAGCGATCGCATCAATATATCCCCGACTCACCCGTTCCAGCTCCAGTTTTGACAAAGATTTGGGATTGACGGTAATTCCCCCCTTCGCGCCACCGAACGGTAGATTTAACACCGCGCATTTAAAGGTCATCCAAAAGGCCAGGGAGGTAACTTCATCCAGAGATACCGTGGGATAGTAGCGAATCCCCCCCTTCGTCGGGCCACGGGTGTCGTCGTAGCGTACCCGATAGCCCTGAAAAATTTTCAGCGATCCGCCGTCCATCCGCACTGGAATCGAGACAATTAAACTAGACTTAGCGTATCTCAGACGTTCTACAGTGT
This sequence comes from Microcoleaceae cyanobacterium, assembly GCA_050331715.1. Lineage (GTDB taxonomy): Bacteria > Cyanobacteriota > Cyanobacteriia > Cyanobacteriales > Microcoleaceae > JBHJGO01. The sequence goes on along the minus strand of JBHJGO010000029.1, from coordinate 19,357 downwards.
CCTCTGACAATGAGACATAGGCGAGCGCCCGTTCTAATCGACGACTTGCATCGGCAAACAGTAAACCTGACATATGAAACGAATCCTCCGACTGGCCCAGACATTCTTGAGCACCTATTATGCCTATATGCTAGAGTACCGGGCTGAGCTGTTTTTGTGGGCATTATCCGGTTCATTGCCGTTCATTCTGATGGGGGTTTGGATGCAAGCGGCGGAGGCAGAGGCCCTGCCCCTGAGTCAAATCGATTTTGCCCGTTATTTTGTTGCAGCCTTTGTGGTACGGCAGGCCAATGTGGTTTGGGTGATTTGGGAGTTTGAAAAGGATGTAGTACAGGGGCGGCTGTCCCCCAAGCTACTTCAACCGATTGATCCGGTATGGCATCATGTGGCGGCCCACATTTCAGAACGGTTTGCCCGATTGCCGTTCATTATTGGCATTGTCGCTCTGTTTTTCGTTCTCTACCCAGAGGCCATCTGGTTTCCTTCCCTGCAAACGGTTCTGGTATTTTTGTTAATTCTGGCGATGGCCTTCGGATTTCGATTTCTCATCCAGTACACCTTCAGTTTGTTAGCCTTCTGGACGGAACGTGTGGCAGCGATTGAGGATATTTGGTATTTGCCCTATCTGTTTCTTTCTGGCATCACTGCACCGCTAGAAGTATTTCCCCCTGGCATCCAGGAGGTCGTGTTGTGGACACCTTTTCCCTATCTAATCCATTTTCCTGCGGCTCTATTAGTTGGCCTGCCTGTGAATTTGGGACGGGGATTTTTGATTATGGGAATTTGGGCTGTGCTCTTTTTTGTGCTGAATCGATGGCTCTGGCGACGGGGTTTAAGAAAGTATTCTGGTATGGGCGCGTAATGATTATCTCAATTACATTCAATCAGCCTCATAAATTGGAAGTAACTGAAGGATTTTTATTGCTGATCGAATTCCAGGCTTCTGATCGGACTCTCTGAATATCTTGAAAAGGAGCGGATTCAAACTCTAATCCCAGTAATTTTTTGAGCTGAGGACTGGCACGATCTAACACCGCTTGTTGCATATCCTGGAGTGGGTCTTCCAGTGGACGCACAAATTTAGGAGCGTAATTGCCGAGAATTGATACTCTGGGTTTTTGAGTGAAATTGGCTGATGTATCATGCCAACAAAGACCGTGGGAGATTACCAGTGAACCCGCTTTTCCAGTGATTGTCTCAGCCATTTTTGAAAATTCAACGGAGTCGGGAGGACGACAAAGCTGCTGGCTATTGGGGGCAAAAACTGGCGCGCCATTTTCTATCGTAAAGTCTTCAGCCATCCAGATAGCCTGAACTTCTAGTACCGGAAACTTTGGGAAAGGGGGTTGCATTGCCCAATAGGGATAATCAACGTGTACCCCCATACTGATTGCACCCGGATTGAGAATATGGGCAGAAAATCCTCCCAACTTTACATCCTCACCCAAAATAGTTTCAGCAACCTGAATCAGCACCGGATGTTGCACCATCAGCTCGAAGATTTCACCCTTATAGATCAAGCCATAGACTCGTTCCCGCAGCTCTTCCTCTATCAATAGTTTTCCTTGCAGTTTCTCTTGTTCAGCAATTTGGAGAACCAATGATCGGGCGTCCACAGCTTGGGCTGGGCTTAAAACTTCAGGAATTAGGACGTAGCCTTTCCCGTTGAGAATTTCATCGACCAAACTTGCAACATGATTCATAGCGCAGAGGCTTGATAAACCGATAGCCTACTTTGGAACGTGAACTCCAATTTTCTCCCCATCAGGCTTATAAACCTCTACCGGAATCTTGGCATTATCACTAATAGATTCCAGAGCCACCTTTAGGGTTTGGACATGTTTTTCAGCTTCGGATCGCTTGTTGCCACCGGCAGCCACCTGCTGAATTTTGCCCAAATATTCTGGTGTCAATCGCACGGTGATCAACTCAGGCGTAATGCTATGTTGACAAACTTTTGTGGAACCTGAGCAGATCTTATTCAAATCCTGCTTAGCCTTTTCAATCTGACCTGCCACTTTACTCTGGGCTTCGGCTTGCTTCCAGGCTTCTGTATAGGAATCCACTAGAGGCTTAGCCTGGGGTGAATAGGAACTCGTCTGGGGAACTCGCTTGGCATAGTTCACTGCCCGACTCCAATAGCGCACTGCATCTGACCAGGTTCCCCGTTCTTCAAATACTTTGGCCTGATCTGCACTACTAATGGCACGATTGTAGGCATCCTCACCGACACTTTCAATGGTCTTGCGGTCGCGAGCCGTCTCTAACTTGGGTTGGTAGCGAGCCAGAAGCACCTGAGCCTCTTCATAGGCGGTTGTCGTGTTGGGAATGGTTGTCAATGTATCAGTGGCCGTTTCCCAGCTTTCATAGACCTGCTCCCAACTGTCGGCGTATCGTGCTACCCCCTGACGGGCCTCAGCCACCTGAGCCGCTTGTTTCGCTGTCCTCAAAGTTTGTTGGGCATCTCGCTCCATCGTCAATCGTTGCTGGATCTCTGCCAGATTAGCACGGTATTGCTCCAAGCGCTGCTGTACAAAGGGATACACGGGACTATTGGTGGGAACCTGCTCCAGGTTAGCAACCGCACTTTCCCAATCAGATTTGATGTCGTCCCACTCCTGGGCCGAATGGGGTGGGTTCTGAGACTGCTGTACCGCAGTTCCGGCGTATCTCAGGGCATCGACAGTGGCATCTAGATTCTGAGCATCCTGCTGATAGTCAGAGAGAAGAATTCGAGCTTTGGGATGGTAGGGAGACCAGAAGGGAACCCGTTTCAATTCTTTGATGGCAATATCCAATTGCTTTTTGGCCAAACCGGGGGCTTTTGAAGAGGCAACGGTTTGGAGAATTTCCTCTGATTTCTGATTGAATTGAACCGCGTTTGTAATTGCCCGACACTGGCCGACAACGCAGGGACGAGTCAGAACATAGGTGCAGCCCAGAACCACTGCGATGGCCAGTCCCATTTGAGGTGTAGCAAAGTCTCTCCAGGATAGGGACGGAGCCTGCGTTGCACTGAAATCAGCCTCAGACGCTTGAGCATTTCCAATGGGTTGCGTCCCTGGAGGTTTCGCTGTTGCGGATTCTGAAGATCGGTCTGGGGCTTGGTCTGAGAACTGAGTGGAGGAAGCCTGAACAGGTGCAGAAATCGACTCTAAATCCTCTGGGTCAAAGGGATTGCCTGACCACTCGGAGAAAGGATTTGTATTTTCCCAGCCATTGGTCGCAGCTTGAGAAGTAGATGAACGGGTCGAATTAGCTGACTGAGCTTCAACGGGCTTTTGCTGCAAGACTGTTTTCATCAGACCTTCCTCAGTGAATTAATCGATGAGCAGAGTAAAGATACCAGCTACAGCGCTTTTCACGTTGGTGGAGTACAGAAATTGGGGGCGCAGTGTGCCCACAACTTCCAAATCCGTACCAAACGCGATTGCAAATCGCTGTAAAACGATATCAATTAAAAATCAGAGCTACGTTGATACCTTACCAATAATGGTCTTCCGAGGGAAGATCATGAATTGAATTGGATGTCTGGATATTTTATCCTAGTTGGCCCATCTTTGAGCCAATCTTTCCCCCATCTGGAGAATTTTTCCCGCTAACATGGCTGCACCAAAACCGTTATCAATATTCACCACTCCAATTCCAGGGGCACAGGAATTCAGCATGGTTAACAAGGGAGCAATGCCCTGGAAGCTAGCGCCATAGCCAATACTGGTCGGAACTGCAATCACCGGGCAGTTGGCTAAACCCGCCACAACGCTGGGCAAGGCCCCCTCCATTCCTGCAACAACGATTAATACATCAGCAGACGCCACTAAATGACGATAGTTGAGTAATCGGTGAATTCCTGCAACCCCCACATCCCACAACCGATCCACTGGGAAGCCTGACAAGGTTGCCGTCACTGCCGCTTCCTCAGCCACTGGAATGTCTGCGGTTCCAGCGGTGAGCAGGGTAATTTTTCCCACAGCCCGGGTCGGTAGGTCGGACTGATCCGGAGCAATCCAGGCACAGATTTTTGCCATGGAATAGTAGATTAACTCTGGAATCTCGGCTTGTAACTGCTGATAAACCTCCGGTTCAATCCGAGTCGCCATCACAACAGGATTGCGCTGAGACATTACCTGAATAATTTTGACGATCTGTTCCGGCGTTTTTCCTGGCCCCCAAATCACTTCCGGGAAACCTGTCCGCAGTTGACGATGGTGGTCAATCCGAGCAAAATCCTCCACCTGCTCAAACTTGAGGGATTTCACCTGTTCAAAGGCGTACTCTGGCGAAACCTGACCTGCCGCCACCGACTGTAACAACCCCTTGATTGCTTCAGGTGTCATAGTTGTTCTCCAGGGTTATTCTTTGATTCGTAGTTCATGGAGATTCCAGAATGCACCGCCAAGGGGAGTATACTCCAGGTTTTCAAACCGATCTCGGATTGCCTCAAAGGACAAAGGATTCACCATATAGAGAAAGGGCACTTCCTCCGAAACAATTTTCTGAAACTCCCCGTAGAGTTGCTTGCGCTTGGCCTCGTCAAATTCCTGGGACGCTTGAACGAAAATATCATCAATTTGTTGCTCCCAGTCCGAAACTTCTCGGCCCTGAATCTCACCTTCTCCCGGCTGAGGCCCCTGGTTGAAGGTATGAAGCCGTCCATCGACTGACCAGATATTGTACCCGCCATGGGGTTCAACACCGCTACCCCCCGTGAATCCACCTAGGTAGGCATCCCAGGTTCGGGCTTGGGAAAGCCGTTTCACATAGGTGTTAAAACTCAGATATTGAGCATCTACCTGAATCCCTAATTTATTCAGATCCTGGTTAATCTGAGTCGCCATTTGCTCTCGGACTTTGCGGCCTGCACTGACCAGCAGCGTGAATCGTACCCGGTTACCATCGGCATCGAGTAATCGACCGGCTGGACCGTAGGTAAAACCGGACTCCAACAAGAGTTGCTTTGCCTTCTCTGGATCGTATTCATAGGTTTTCAGCCCTTCTTCTGGTGAGAGATAGAACGGGCTTTGGACAGGAATTGATGCATGCTGGAGTTCGCCAAGGCCGAGGTAGACATTGTTTTTCATTACCTCGCGATTAATCCCGTAGTAGACGGCTTGCCGGAAATTCCTATCGTTAAACCAACGGGATTTAATAGGATCAACAAAGGGTTTGCCGTTAGCATTTTTTCCTTTATTGAGATTGAAGCAAACAAAAATAGTGCCTGCGTCTGGCCCTGGGCTGTAGATTGTGTATTTTCCGCGTTCTTCCTCCGGCTTGAGTAGAGGAAAGGCTTCTGGCTGAACGTCCAGGGTATCCAGAGAACCTGATCTGAAATTTAACAGTTGGTTATCTGTACTTTCAATAATTTGCCACACCACTTGTTCGATATAGGGTTGAGGATTCCCCGCTTCATCTTGCCGCCAGTAATAGGGATTTCTCTCCAGGATTACCCGCTGGTTGGGGGTATAGCTTTGAATTTGATAGGCTCCGTTACCGATTAACTGTTCTGGGGGGGTATCTGTTCCCCAGGTGGAGAGGAAGATCAGATCGCCATTCTTGTCAGTTGTTTCAATAGTTTCTTTCAGGACATGGGCCGGCAGAATTGGCAGACCACCAACATATCGTAGAAACGGTGCAAAGGGTTCAGGGACAGAAAACTTCACCCGCCGCTGATCCAGCTTCTCAACCGTTGGAAATTCTCGACTCTGGCCCACCCTGAGAATATCTTTGAAGCTACTGGGAATTTGATCGTTGAGATAGACGTCATTATAGGAAAACAAAATGTCATCCACCGTCAAAGGCTGGCCATCTGACCATTTCAAGTTCTTCCGCAGCGTGATGACAATCTCAAGACCATTAGGGGAAACTTGCCATCTCTCGGCCAGACTGGGTTCCAATTCTCCGGTGACTGGATTTTCCTGCATGAGTGGATCATATAGATAGCCAAACACGCTGTAGGCTGACTGATTCAGAGGATAGTTGAAGGTTCCGGGGCCGCTAGGGGTTGGCACAACTAACCGTAAGGGGAGGCCGGATTGTGCAGGTTGACATCCGGAAACGATCATCACCAAAGCAATTAACAGCCCGAACTTTGCCAAATTCGAGTATCGCAGAGCGTCCTGCAAGGCATCCCATAAATTTTGGGAACTTTGCTTCGGTTTCTCCGGGAGTTGGCGACCGTTGACGCACAAGTCGTATTGATTAGTGTTCAAGTGCTTTAACTGCTTCATCGAGTGAAATTAATCGAATAAATCTTAGAATAAATGAGTTGCCTACTTAATCTGAGTACCACACTGTTTACAGAACTGAGCATCAGCATCGTGGGAGGATAAACCGCATTGGGGGCAAACTACGCTCACCTGTTCAGCCGTCTTCAACAACTGCTTGACAAAATCTCCAATCTGCCAGGGAATCAGCACAACTCCTGTGAAGATCATCAAGATGGTCAGGAACCGCCCCGCCTCGGACTGCGGGATCACATCTCCGAACCCCACAGTGGTCATTGTAACAACGGCGAAGTAGAGAGCATCCAGGAATGTTCCAAACACCTCTGGATTTACAGGGTGCTCTACCTGATAAATTAGACCAGAGAAGACAAAAATGATACTTATCAGGGTGAATATAATTCTAGCTAAAATTGCGCCATCTTCCTGATGAATCTGAAAAACTGAGATTTTGATATCAATAAATCGAATCAGTCGTAATACCCTAAACCACCGAATGATTCTCAGAAACCCGGTATTAGAAAATCCCAAAAAGAAGGGCAGGATAGCAACCAGATCAATAATGGATAAAGGTTTAAAACAGAATTTTAGTCGATTCTCCGCCGCCCATAGCCGAATTCCGTATTCGATGGCAAAACAGACTAAAATTGTCTGGTCTAGCAGCATTAACCGAGTTCGTAACTCAGCAGAAATGTCGTAGGTTTGAATTACAAAAATACCCGCAGATACCAAAATTGTTGTGGTCAAACTGAGTGCAATAAATTGCCCCAAAGGAGTGCCAATATCATCCAGATAGAATGCCACCTGCTGCCGGGTCTCTTGCCAAGCCTCTGACCGGGTTTGTAACTGACTCATCCACCATCCCAATTGATTTTCTCAGTCTAATCTAACTTAGGTAATACAGGTCTAACGGAATATTGAACGGCTGATCTGCCTAACATTCCAACTTCTAACAAATCGGAGATCGACCGGGTCTGACCGCATGAATATTCTCACTACCCGCGTGGGGCCAGTTCCGCCGATAGGAGGCTTCCGCTGGTTGCCCCCAACCCAACTGCAAGAGTATTTCTAAAAAATTAGACTTTTCCCATTTCCAGAGACAGGCCCATTCGGTGCGTTGGGCGATCGCTTCAACTTCGTGAGACTGAATCCGTTGAAAATCCTTGCCCGCATTCAGACTGAGATACAAATCCATTTTCCCTGTATTGCGATACCAGAAATCCAGAACGTCAGTTTTAAAGCCCTTGAGCGTTTGCAAGTCTTGCGGCAAAGCTAGAAGTTGGTCATTGACGATTGGACATCTCAGGGTTTGACCCTGGATCATAACTTCCTGCCATGTGATACCTGAGACATTGTGATCCAGTTGATACTGATGAATCGCCGCCTTGAAATCCTGATAAGCTGAAAACTTCTGGATTCCATCTGCTTTTAGAAAACAGTCAATCACTGGGTTGCCCACAGCGGGTGTGGCCTTAAGGTTGAGGCGTTGTCCGCTCAAACAGGCTTCGCGTTCCTGACTCAAAATTTGGATCAGTTCCTCAGTACTGTAAATTTTGGACATCGGCAGCATCCTCAAGTTGCCCGTCATCTCTATTTAATTGATAGATGATTTGTAGAGGTTAGGCAAATGGTTGTTAGTTATTGATCATTAATTCAAGTTCAGATCACAGCAGTTTCTAACATTTGAATCGTTCCCTGAACGGCATCAATTTCAACCAGTGCACCAATTGGAACAATGAATTGATTCTGAAGGTGACCCATCATGGAACCATACCAGGCAGGGATACCCAACGGTCGAATTTGTTCCTCCAGCATTTGCCATAGGGTTAAAGTCGGTGACGGATCGGTTTCATCCAGGCAGCGGGTACATTTAGCAAAGATAAAACCAGACAGTTTTGATAAAACTCCCGCCAACTTCAAATGGGTAATTAATCGATCTACCCGGTAGACATCCTCTCCCACATCTTCAACAAACAGGATGGTATTGTTCCAATCGGGTAAATAATCCGATCCAACCAGACCTGCCAAAACCGATAAATTTCCCCCGACCAGACGACCCTGTGCTCTACCGGCGGTTAGGGTCTGCACTCGAATTTCCGCTGTATTTCTAAATGTGGCTTTTTCTCCGGCTATGAGAACTTGTTGAAAATAGGCCATGGACGGTGGACTCCAACGGGCCAAACCCAATAGCCCATGAAAGGAAATCAACTGACACTGACTATACAGTCCTAAGAGTAGACCTGTAATGTCGCTGAACCCCAGAACAATTTTCGGGTTTTGACGGATTAAGTTGTAATCCAGCAGGGGTAAAATTCGATTGCTGCCCCATCCGCCCGTTGTTGCTAGGATTGCTTTTACCGAATCGTCCGCGAACATTGCGTTAATATCAGCCGCTCGATCCAGATCCCGTCCAGCTAAATAGCCATATTCATCCAGAACATGGGGAGCCGCCTTCGCCCTGAAGCCCACTTGATTCAGTTTAAGATTGATGAATTTGAGACTGGATTTATGGATTGAGGTCGCTGGACTGACGAGGCCAATCGTGTCTCCAGGTTGCAACCTCGGTGGTTTCAAGACTTGGGGAATTGAATTGGGAGAATTGAGACTGCTCAGCCAGGAATCGGATGCGAATGCCCCCTGAAAGCCTAGACCTTGAAGCCCAATCTGTAATCCCAAGTTTTTTAAGAATCGACGGCGACGCATTTTAGACCATGACTAACGGAACCAGACTGAGGCGGGAAAGTCGGAATTCTCAGCACCTCGCCCAGTAAAACCATAACCTCATCATAAATGCTACAACCGATTTCAATTAACAAGATGGGCCTCGCACATTGCACCGAACCCATAAAACTTAACGGACAGCCTAACACATAGGGGTGGAGGGGGCGGTGCCCCCTTCTTGAGGAACATAGTCTCCAAACCCCTTTACTTTTTTCGTGATTGATTTAGGACTGCTATATCTGGCCGTTCCAGATAGGGATTCATACCAAGAGAAGCAGTTTTCAGAGGTCTAGTATCACGAATTATTCAGAGTTTGAAACAGATGACTCGCTTGATTCAAGTCCACATTTCCCCCTGTAATGACAACTCCGATTCGGGTTTGAGGATGCTGAATTTTGTCCTGAACTACCCCCTGTAACAATGCCGCCGCTGCCAGCGCTCCAGTCGGTTCCACCACGAGCTTCATCCTTTCCCACAGGAAAAACATGGTTTTTAGAATCTGCTGTTCTGAGACCGTCACCATGTCATCGACGTGTTGTAATACCAGAGGAAAGGTCAATTTTCCCAGGTAAGGGGTTCTTGCACCATCGGCAATCGTGTCAGGATTTTCAATAGTTTGTAACGTTTTTGTGTGAAATGAGCGGGTTGCATCATCGGCATTGGTCGGTTCTACGCCGATAATTTTGCAGTTGGGACAGAGATGGCGAGTGGCGATCGCACACCCTGAGAGCAGTCCACCTCCCCCACAACAAACCAGTAGCAGGTCAAGGGAACCAACTTCTTGAAGTAGCTCTAGGGCTGTTGTTCCCTGACCCGCAATGATATCTGGGTGGTCATAGGGAGGAATAATGCTGAGTCCCCGTTCCACAGAGATTTGTTGCCCCAGGGCTTCTCTGGCGATTTCTGAGCGTTCATATAATAAAATCTCTGCTCCATATCCTGCGGTTGCATTCCGCTTCACTTGGGGTGCATCGGAGGGCATCACAATCGTTGTCGGAATGCCTAGAATCTGTCCCGCTCGGCCAATCCCCTGGGCATGGTTGCCGGACGAAAAGGTCAGTATCCCCTGGTGCTTCTGCTGTTCCGAGAGTTGGGATAAAGCATTGAAGGCTCCGCGAAATTTGAAGGAACCCGTGCGCTGAAAGTTCTCACATTTGAAAAATACCTCTGCCTGGGTCAGTTGATTGACGGTGCGGGAGGTCATCACAGGAGTTCGGTAGGCGTAGCCCCGTAGACGCTCAGCGGCTTGGGTAATTTCAGTGAAGGTGATTGGGTCAGCGGGAAGTTTTTCAGAAGCGGTAGAAGTCATTTTCAGCGGATACCTTAAGGGCCAAGGGAAACGTATACTAGAGAATATTCCCAGTCATTATGATTAAATCAATATGGATTTAAGAGACTATCAGTATAAGGCAACCCGCCAGGGATTAGCGTCTATTAAATTTTTTAAATTTTGTGCAATTGGTCTAGAACAGGAAGTTAAAGACATTAATGCTAAGGCAAAACGGCTGGAAGATCTAGAAGATGTCAATCTGAATAAACTCCAGGAGCAGTTAGGAGATTGTCTCTGGTTCATCACGAATCTGGCTCAAGCGGTAGGCCTGAGTTTGGAGGAGGTGGTGGAAGAGAGCTTGGAAATGAATCAGGGGGATACCGCTGAACCTGCGGCGACTGCTGTTGAAGCCCGATCCGCCTCGCTTGAGGATGAGCCGGATTTCGAAGACGATGATGTTCCCCCCTGGGAAGAAGATGGGTAGGATTGCATAAGCTCCTACCCCGGACAACACCCAATAATCCCGGTGAGATTATGTCAGACTGCGAGCCATCAGGATGACTGAGGAACGGGGATTAACTCGATAGGTCATGCCGAAGAAGGCACGGGCAGTCTTTAGGTCTGAAAAATCATTGGGAGCAGGTAAAGCAGTATCAGCAATTCTCACCCATATTTTCCCCCTTGGTAAGCGGGGGATTTCAAAAGTCAACAATTCCCAGTAAGCATTCAGAATAACGTACAGATATTCATTCGCTTCAGGGTGATGCAGGCTAAAGGCGAGATAGCGACAGTCTGGTTCCCAATTTGGCTGATCCAATTTCGTTCCATGCCAGACAATGTTGGGATTAGAATCGCTGGGGCCAGTTTCCAAGGATCCATGCAGTCGAAAAATCTGATGTTTCTGGGTAAATCGAATTAATCCTTGCAGAAACCGGAATACATCCGCCTGTTTGCTAATCGCACTCCAATCGAACCAACTGAGTTCATTGTCCTGACAGTAGGCATTGTTATTGCCATTTTGAGTGCGACGCACCTCATCCCCCATCAGGATCATGGGAATGCCTTGGGAAATAAACAAAATTGTCCAAAAGTTTTTCAGTTGCTTGAGTCGCAGCGCTTCCACCGATGAGCTTGCATCCAAGCCTTCTCTACCACAGTTCCAACTGATATTGTGGTCAGAGCCATCTCGGTTGTTTTCACCATTCGCTTCATTGTGCTTTTGGTTGTAGGAGACCAGGTCATTCAGAGTAAAGCCGTCATGACAGGTAATGAAGTTGATACTACAGTGAGCTTCTGGGCGAGGTAGGGGATAGATATCGGGACTACCCATAATTCGGTTGGCCACTTGCACCACCTTGCCCGGATCACTTTTAACAAAACTCCGAATATCATCACGATATTGGCCATTCCATTCGGTAAATCGTTCTCTGGCAAAGGAACCGACTTGATATAAACCCCCAGCATCCCAGGCTTCAGCAATCAGTTTGGTTCCTGCTAGCACTGGATCCGATTCGATAATCCACAGAATTGGTGGATCGTCCATGGGATAACCATTTTTATCTCGGGAAAAGATGGAGGCCAGATCAAATCGGAAACCATCCACATGCATTTCTGAAACCCAATAACGCAGACAATCGACGATCAGTTGTCCAGTAATCTCTTGATTCGCTTTGACTGTATTACCGCAACCGCTGTAGTTGCCGTAGTACTCTGGTTCATCCTCCAGAATGTAATACATGAAGTTGTCCAGTCCTCGGAAGGATAGAGTGGGGCCATTGTGATTTCCCTCAGCGGTATGATTAAACACCACGTCTAAAATCACTTCAATTCCAGCCCTGTGAAATGCCTTGACCATGTCCCGGAATTCATGCACTGGCCCCAGGGGATCACGGCGAGAACTGAAGCGGCGGTGGGGTGCAAAGAAGGCAATTGTGCTGTAGCCCCAATAATTCTTGCGGGGTGGAACGGCATCCTGTTCATCAAATTGGTGAACCGGCATCAACTCCACTGCGGTGACTCCCAACTCTTTCAAATAGGGGATTTTCTCAATTAATCCAGCATAGGTGCCTCGTTTTTGAGGGGACAAGCCGGAACTGGGATCACGGGTAAAGCCCCCCACATGTAGTTCATAAATTACCGTATCTGCGTAGGAAATTCGCAGCGGTAAATCCCCCTCCCAGTCATAGGCACGCGGATCGACAACAACACTCTTGAGGGCTTGGGCGCAATTATCACCGGGTTGGGAAGCCGCTGCTCGACTGTAGTTTTCGTCATTCACAATGGCTTTGGCGTAGGGATCAAGCAGCACTTTCTCAGGGTCGAAGCGGTAGCCCGCTTCCGGGAGATGAATCCCATCGGCTCGATAGGCGTAGATTTGTCCAGCTTGTATCTCTGGAACAAACATGTGCCAGTAGTAGAAGGTTTTGTTGATTTCTGGAGCGAAGGGAATTACATGGGTTGGAGCGACTGCCTCCGGTGTATCAAATAGTAATAACTCCAGGGCACTGCAGGTTTTAGAAAAGACGCAGAAGTTGACCCCATTAGAATGGACAGTTGCACCTAGCGGAAAACTCTTTCCGGCTAATACTTCAAGGCTCATAGGAAAAATTAAAATATTTGGCGTGAGAACGGTGTGTCGTTAATGTAGCATTCTACGGCAAGTTTAAACGTTTCGCGCATTACCAGTCTCTACGGAAACTCAAACAATCCTGGCATTAGCGAAACCTGTGTTGGATTGTCAGGCTTGACCTTCAAGTAACTTGAAACTCTAGACTGAGGAGCATCAAGTCAGAGAAAGCTAGCTTCAAAAAGCTACTCACCCTCTCTTTTAAGGAAAAAATCATGACAATTGAACTTTGGGCTTTGTTTGGTACAACTGCAACTTTGTGGATCGCTATTGTTGCTCAACAGCTTGCCCTTGATAAAGCTGCTGGTGCCAAATATGCTTTATCGAATCGGGAGCAGGATCACAATTCTACAGGTGCAACACTCCTACATGGTCGCTTGACTCGTACTGTTCGTAACCATGTGGAAGGTCTAGCTCTATTTTCTCCCCTTGTCCTGACTGCCTCGGTGGTAGGGATTTCAAATGTGTGGACACAATATGCTGCGATCACATTTTTTGTTACACGGTTTCTCCATTTCTTGTTCTACGCAGGGGGGATTACTCCCTTCCGCAGCTTTGCGTGGGCAATCGGTTTCTTTCTTGCCATTGGTAGCTTCGTCTTCGGCCTAGTGACAGGTTGAGCATAAAAGTTGACCTTGACCACAGAATAAAACCAGTATTAGGAACTCCCCGAAAAGCTCGATTACCCTCCGGGAAGTCAGCAGTGAAAGCTGGAATATGATCGATCTTGGATTTGTCCGACAAATCGGTCGGTGCTATCTAAACCAGTGCAAGATATTGCCCCTTGACGAACATATCATCCATCGCATGGAGGGCAATGGCATGATTCAGGATAATGTCCGTTCGAGTTTGTTGGGTGTGGTCATCTGAAGAACTCCACTCCGTTAACAAGTTCTGAAATGCAGTCTGATCGAGTAACCCATGGTTTGCAACTTGATCCTGAGATAGGTGACGACTCATCAGGGCTTTGATAGCGTTGGTCTTCTCCTGATCGGTGTGGGCCGGTGGAGCCATAAAGGCGAATTTTTCCCGCTTGTACAGCACTTCCGGCAGAATATACTTCATTGCTTCCCGCACCACCCATTTCTCGATGCCATCGCGGATACGAACATGGGGAGGCAGATTAATTCCTAGATTAACCACATAATGATCCAGGAAGGCCGGACGAGATTCCAGAGAATTGGCCATATCAACCCGATCCCCGCCCCAGTTCAAAATCTGGCCTTCCAGCATGGTTTTGATCCAACTGTATTGGGCACGATCCAGGGGATGACGACCGTCTAACTTGCTGCGATCCAGACTGTAGGCAACAGCGGCAACGGGATCGTAGTCGCCCAGTTCAGCTTTGAAGTCAGCAGACAGTAGGGGTTTTACCTTTTCTAAAACCAACATCCAGGGCTGAATCCAGGAAGGCGTAAATCCCATCACTTCCTCAAAGGCTGGATGGGAAATATCCCGCTCCGCCAGGATTGACCCACTGAAGACCTTGTTACTGGCCTTCAACTTGGCTTCCATTTCGCTGGATTGGTAGGCAGGGTCATAGAGGAACATATCCCGTTTGAAGGCAGCGTAACCCCCAAACACTTCGTCTGAACCTTCCCCAGTGATCACCACCTTGAAGTTGCTATCGGTCACGTGCTGACTCATCAACATCTTGGCAACGCCCAGGGTGTTGTAGAATGTCCGCTCCGAATACCAGACCGCCTTTTCAAAGTTATCGCCATAGAGATCCACGGCTGACAGTCTGAGAATATCCTGGTCGGCTCCACACTTGGCCGCCATTTCCTTAGCAATGGCGGATTCATCATAGCGATCATCGTCAAAGCTGATGGTAAACGCCTTGACCTGGGACTGCTGGATGCTGGAGGCCATGCCCAGAATTGAACAGCTATCAATGCCGCCGGAAAGGTAACAGGCCACTGGTACATCCGCCTCTAACCGCAGGGCTACGGATTCGATTAGGATTTCGCGTACTGCTTCGATATGTTCCTCGTCGGTTCGCTGGGTATGTTCACCGTCTAGGGGAAACTCAGCATCCCAATACTGGTGTTCTTGAACTTCCAGGCCATTTTGACCCCGCTGGATCACCATCATGTGGCCCGGTTTGAGGGCATAGATTCCTTCAAATAGGGTATCTCCCGGAACCATCACCTGCATCATTTGGTGCAGTTGGGCCTTGGCGGACATTTTGCGGGGGACATCGGGATGGGCCAGTAGAGACTTAATCTCCGAGCCGTAGTAAACCGCCTCGTTACTCAGGTGGAAAAATAGGGGACGAATGCCAAAGCGATCGCGCACCAGCATCAGTTGCTGCTGCTTTTCATCAAAAATCGCAAAAGCAAATTCCCCGCGCAGATGTTCGACAAAACTCCGTCCAAACTTGCGATACAGCTTCAAGGCAATCTCGCTGTCAGATTTCGTGGTGAACTGGAACCCGTCGGCCACGAGTTGGCCACGAATCTTTTTGTAGTCGTAGAACTCTCCATTGGCTGTCAGGCTCAGACCAGCTTGCTTGTCATGGATTGGTTGGTCACCACTATTTAGACCAATGATGGAAAGGCGCGTATGCCCCATCGCTATCCCGTGGTCAGGGTTAACGTAGAACCCACGCCCATCTGGCCCTCGATGTTGCAGTTGAGCTGCCATTTGCTCTACAGCTTTCTGATTGTCCTGACGATCTCCGAATGGGTTCCAGAACCCCGTAATCCCGCACATGGTTTCTCCTCGGTGAATTGTAACGACTCAGACGGTGGTCATCCCTGGGACAGAACTCACTAAGGCAGGACATCCAAACGATCAAAAATCGACAGAAGTAGTGCCTGACGAATAAACACTGCCCCATCCGCCTGATTGAAATATAGATTATGCTCGGTGTGATCTAGATCAACACTCAACTCATCTTTGCGAGCGAGCGGATGAAGGATAACACTACCCTGTTTCAGGGGAGAAGAACTGTTCAGTTTGAACCGACTATCTAGCATGCGATATCCATCTCCCAGGTAGGCGATGGAGTTCATGTAGATTACATCCAGTTCGTCGATTACCTCTTTCAAATCATTCACAATCCGAATCGGCAATGGACTGCTGTCGCAAAATTCATGGGCTTCCTCTCCCAGCGGATCAGCCATCTCAGAAACGATAGTAATATCTCGGATGTTTTCCCTGAACAGCAGCGAGTGAATCAGGAAGCTTTTAACGGTTCGCATACTGCCAGGAGTTCCTACAATTCCCAGGTGAATCCGTTCTTCTTCCGGAAGTTGACTGAATCCTAAAGCAGGCTTCCACTTCAACAGCGCATACCAATCAGCTAGGGCCTGGGTGGGGTGTTCATCCGAACCGTTCCCGCCATTGATCATTGGGATTCGCAGATATTGGCACAGTTCTTGAATCGCCCGTTGTTCCGTATGCCGAATCACAACCACATCGGCATAGCTATTGAACATCTGTCCAATATCCACCAGCGATTCACCCTTGGCAATTCCCGTCGAGGCCGCTTCCGCAACACTCAAGGTTTTGCCTCCTAAACGCAGCATGGCACTTTCAAAGGAAAGCCGAGTTCGGGTACTAGGCTCAAAAAATGCTGCGGCCAGAATTTTGTCGTGTAATAGGTCGCGGGTGTTAATTTGCTTGAGTTGCAAGATAGCAGCCAGCTTACAGACTTCACACAGCAACTCTCGATCAAAGAGATAAGCGGACAATATGGATTGGTTTGCCAATCGCTTCAGGACATCCAATTGAATTCGTCCGCCCTTGCTGATGAGCATCGCTGGATTTGGACAACGCCCCAGCACTTGCCTTGGCCCTGCTTCAACCTTGTGAGCTATCTTCGCTGCCGGCTGTACTCCTACCATAGTGTCCCCTTCCTCCATTCCTGAATAAATAAAACAATTAATGTAGTACTGGTGATCGCACTCCAGACCAGTGCACCATAAACCAGCAAAGCCAAAAAGCTACTAGAGAACATATTTAAAAACCATCCTGTGATCCGCAATTTTCTATTCGACTTGGTTTAATCTTTGCCACGAATAATTTGCGGGTTGGGTAAAGGCAAAGAACAATACACAAATCATGGATACGACTGTCCCCACAAGAGCGGCCACGTACCATCCAATCTGGAAATAGGCAATTAATCCAATGGCACTGCCTAACAGCATGCCGCTGATGGCTCCCTGTGTATTCGCCTGTTTCCAATAGAGTCCAGTAATCACTGGCCAGATCATGCTACCTACTAATGGCGCAGCAAAGAATAGCACCGTTGCCAAGTCTCCAATGCGAGGCAAGCAAACCAACCAGGTTACCAACCCCAACCCCAGGGTAATCATCTGAGCCACTTTCTTTAGTTGGCCTGGACTGGATTCGGGTCGGAGCATGCGGCGATAGATGTCCTCCGTAATCAGATCAGAGGTGGCCGCCAAGAGACTATCAATACTAGAAGCCAGAGAACTAAAAACAATGATAAAAATTGCCACCCCTCCAACTTGGCCTAAAACCTTCGCAATGACCAGGGGGCCAACCATGTCAGGGCTGGGAACCGGAACACCCAATGCCCCACTGGCTAGGGCAATGAATCCGGCAGCAATGGGAATCGGCAACCAGATCAAACCCGCAATCACATAGGCTTTTTGCCCGACTCCTTCCCGAAAGGCAAAGGCTCGGCTCCACCAAACATTGTTGTGAAAAACTTCTCCCAATCCAAAGAGTAAATTATTAAACACAGAAATAATTGCCGCTGGAAACATCACCTGCAACAACATCGGTTTCTGGGCCGCTAGATTGGCATGAATTGTTTCAACATCGACATTTTGTAAGACGGAAAAACCCACAATCACGACCCCGATTAGGATAATCAAACTCTGAATAAAATCAGTCCCAATCACGGCATACAAACCCCCGCGCATGGTATATAGAACGCAGACCGCAAAAAACACCGTCATGCCGTATTGATAGCGAATACCAGACAAGGCATTCAGTAGAATTCCCCCAGCCATGGCCATGCTGACTAACCAGGTCAAACTATAGAACAGGGACAGGACTAGAAAAATTTTCCAGGCCACCCGACCGTACCGCAATCGCATGAAGTCACCGGAGGTGTAGCCATCAGGCATCAGTTCCCGAATCCGTCCAGCCATCGGGGCAAACAGGAAAAGACCAATCGAGGCCGTACTATAGGCCAGCATGCCCCAAATCCCAGTTTGCAGGGCAAACTGAGGCGCTAACATTGTGGTATTCGAGGTCACCCAAGAGGCCACAGCGGTCGCCTATCCCAAGGCCAAACCAATGTTGCGTCCAGCCAGGGCATGATCCTCAAAGCTTTTATTCTTGCGGCCCCAATACATTCCTAGGGCCACCCACAGTAAACTAAAACCAGCAACTAACACCCAGCCAACGGCAGGAGATATAAAGACTAAATCTTCATTCATACTGCTCCTCTTCCTTTCCTTTCAAAATGACAAAAACAATACTGGCAAAGGTAGCTGCCCCCAATGCAAACCAGAGCCAAGCCTCTATAATCGAGTAATGCTTGACTTCCAACGCGACTGGCGTTGAAATAGTGCCGTCCTCAGCCTGCAATCGATAGAAGTATTCACCGTTCTCAAGGCCCGAAAGAAATAAAGCGGTGTTGTTGCCTTGGTAAATCGTTTGGGGATCACTGAATTCACTGTCTGTTGCCTGCTGCAACGTGACCGGGCCGCCACTAGGCTCCCAGACCAATTGGGTGTAGCCCGTGTTGCTTGTGAGATTAGCATCCGTTGTAAAGTTTGGAGCCGCAATCGACGATAGAGGTCGATAGAGGATAAAAACAAAAATTAACGACAAAAACACACGTAAGAGTGTACGTGTCATGAATAATATTCCCGTAACATCAATACTGTTGCAATCAAAGTTATCTAAAAATAACACATGCAAATAACGCTTGGCCTTTGCATACAGGCTAAACGCAGTATGCCAGCTCAGCAACCAATTGGCAAGTTTTGCCACCAAGCCCTATCCTGGAGAAATTTCCTAGATTGACCGACAGCCTATTGATAAAAGTAACGATTACGAATTCGATCCAGTGCGTAAATTCCTGCCTCGGTGGGTTTGGGCAACTTACCTTGTCATCCTGGAAAGAAATCAGATTCAATGGTGCGTTCCAGGTTGAAGTTATCCTATAAATATTTCAACGCATTGAGATCAAATTCCCACCAACGCTTATCGGTAATCGACCTCTGTCTGGGGCAACGGTTGTAGTTCAAAGTTAGATGGGTCGTAGATGTAGCGAAACGTTTCCTCCTCCAATCGGCTGATCAAGTAAGGTTCTATTACATTAGTGTGGCGTAGTGCTGCCAGATAACCGTCAACAAAGAGCCGCATGTCGTCATAACGATACCCCCGATTCCACATTTCAACAAGCGCATCAGTAAGCTTTTGATAATGACGGATAGTTGGTGCATCCTGAAGCATGATTTTAACCTTGAAAAGTGCGAGACATCAGAACGAGTCCGGATCCAGAAGATCCAAAAAAGTGAGCTTGTACCT
>JBHJGO010000028.1:0-102771 GCA_050331715.1 Microcoleaceae cyanobacterium | reverse complement strand
ACGGGTAATGCGGATGATGCCAGTTTCATGCAGATGAACTTGAGGTTTTTGAACCGCAGCGATATCCAGCAGATTATACGTGGAAGGATAGAGAAAGATAAACGAGATTGCAGACTGACTCCAGAAGAAGGGTTGGATTCCGGGCATCCCCTGAACATTCAACAAACGCAAGCCATCGTAGCGATGATTGAAGAAATAGATAATCAACACCGTTGCCAGCGGTAGACTAACCAGAGCAAACAGAACCCGATAGGCCCGCGCTCCAATCTGTTTTTCTGCCCAGGGCCGCAGAGCTGCTAAACCACTATGGGCAATCCCAAAACTCAACAACAGCGCCAACATGATGAAGTGACTGGGAGAAAACCATTGAAAAAACATTCTGATGGGTTGAGAGTGCTGATAATAACGTTAACTCAAATAAGCGGAGTATCAACAACTGTTCCACCTCGCTCCACAACCCTGTAAGCTGGACTAAAGTTGCTGTCAAAGATTTGCAACACTGTTATTCACCTCACGTAATCAACTGCAATCGTTCAAAATGGCCACGATTAACAACAACTACCTAAAGCTCAAGGCTGGATATCTGTTTCCTGAAATTGCTCGTCGAGTCAATGCCTTCGCTGAGGCAAACCCCAAGGCAGCAATCATTAAGTTAGGAATTGGTGATGTGACGGAACCGCTGCCTGCTGCTTGTCGAACGGCCATGATCCAAGCAGTTGAGGACATGGGCGATCGCGCTACCTTCAAGGGATATGGCCCAGAACAGGGATACGGCTGGCTGCGAGAAAAAATTGCCCAGCATGAATTTCAAGCGCGGGGGTGTGAGATTGATGCTAGCGAAATTTTCATTTCCGACGGTTCCAAGTGTGACAGCGGAAATATTCTAGATATCTTCGACGCAAACAATAAAATTGCCGTGCTTGATCCGGTCTATCCAGTCTACGTTGATACCAATGTCATGGCCGGAAACACAGGAGAAGTGGACGAGACTGGAAAATACGGCGGCCTGGTTTATTTGCCTGTTTCCGCTGAGAATAACTTTACTCCCGCCTTGCCAACCGAAAAAGTTGACCTGATCTATCTTTGTTTTCCGAATAACCCAACTGGAGCAACAATCAGCCGAGACCATCTCCAATCCTGGGTTGATTATGCCAGAATCAACCATTCTATTATTTTGTTTGATTCGGCCTACGAAGCCTTTATCACTGACACCACATTGCCCCACTCGATCTATGAGATTCCGGGTGCACGGGACTGTGCAATTGAATTTCGCTCTTTCTCCAAAAATGCAGGCTTTACCGGAACCCGTTGCGCCTGGACAGTCGTGCCGAAAACCTTGACGGCAAAGGCGGCAGACGGTTCCGATGTGGGGTTATGGAAACTGTGGAATCGTCGTCAATCCACCAAGTTTAATGGCGTTTCCTATGTTGTGCAGCGGGGAGCAGAGGCAGTTTATTCACCGGAAGGCCTAACCCAAGTTAAGGAATTTGTCAGTTTTTATCTGGAAAATGCCCGACTGATTTGTGAACAATTAACCGCTGCGGGGCTGTCAGTTTACGGCGGCGTGAATGCCCCCTACGTTTGGGTGAAAACGCCCAACGGCCTATCCAGTTGGGATTTCTTTGATAAGTTGTTGCAAACCTGTCACGTTGTTGGGACACCCGGTTCTGGGTTTGGTTCAGCCGGTGAGGGCTACTTCCGAATCTCTGCCTTTAACAGCCGAGAGAATGTCGAAACAGCGCTGCAACGAATTACAGAGAAGTTCAAGGTTTAGATGAAAGCTTTGAATAAAAAGACAAAAAATTTGAATTGAGTTAGAGAGGCACTTTGTTGCCTCTTTTATGTTTGAGCTTTGGCTATGAATTAGCAGAGCTCATTCATTTATATATGGAAATATGACCAGTTCACGCAATATAACGATGAGACGGTAGTTAGAGGATTTGACGAGCTGATGAATGGAAAGTATTGGTATGGACAACCAAGAGTGGGAAACGGACGAAGATACGAAAAGAGCAAAAGATGCGACTTATAAATTGCTTGTTTTGCAGAAGTTACGGAGATCTGCAGAAAATGAGAATTATAAATATTTGCAGAGATTTTAGGATGGTTCCCACTAAATTTTTTTGTTCGCTACAATGAAATCAGAACTCATACCGAGTATGAGTAAGAGATAAGAGATAAATTCAGGAGGCGAACCATGGCACAGCTACAAAAACGTCGAACTGAAAACATCAAGGGGAATTTTTACGTTGACCAGAGCTGCATCGACTGTGATGCCTGTCGATGGATAGCTCCGGAGATTTTCAATCGCCAGGCACAACAATCAGCCGTTTTCCACCAACCCGCGACGACTGATGAAGAATTGCAGGCGATGCAGGCATTACTCTCCTGCCCAACGGCTTCAATTGGCACGGTGGAAAAGCCAACAGCAATCAAAACCGCCCAGCAATCCCTCCCTGCTTTGATCGAGGATTCGGTTTACTACTGCGGCTACCATTCCGAGAAATCCTTCGGCGCAGCCAGTTATCTGATTCGGCGACCCCAGGGAAATATATTGGTGGATTCTCCCCGATTTTCTCCACCCCTCGTGCGGCAACTTGAACAGCTAGGGGGCATCCGTTATCACTATCTGACCCACCGGGACGACATTGCCGACCACCAGAAATTTCACGACCATTTCGGTTGCGATCGCCTCCTACACCAGACTGAGATTACCGCTGAGACCCGCTCCGTTGAAATCCAGCTCTCTGGTGATGAACCAATAGAGCTTGCGCCTGATTTGCTGATCATTCCAGTTCCGGGCCACAGTCCCGGTCATACCGTTTTACTGTATGACCAGAAATTTCTGTTTACAGGCGATCACCTGGCCTGGTCAGAGCCGCTGGGTCAGCTCTATGCCTTCCGACGGTATTGTTGGTATTCCTGGACAGAACAACTGCAATCGATGAAAAAGCTACTCAACTATCGCTTCGAATGGGTTTTGCCAGGGCATGGGCGGCGTCACCATGCAGATCCAGCCACAATGCATCAAGAACTGAGTCATTGTATTGAGTGGATGACCCGTCAATAACCTAGTGCATTTCGTAACCAAACTGATTGGGATCGACCTCAGTTAAGTTGATATCACTCAGCCCGTATTCAGGCCAGCGACGAGTGACCTGCTCCGCCATGGTTGGATCGGATTCTAGCGGTTCTCCCCAAGCATGATCCGTTTCGGGGGGAATCTTTGTGGTTGCATCAATTCCCATGCGACCCCCCAAGCCAACCTTCTCACTGGCAAAATCCAGGGTGTCAAACGGTGTATTTGGCAGAATGAAGACATCCCGTGATGGATCAACCTTGGAACTGATGGCCCAAACTACCTGGCGCGGATCTCGAATATTAATGCTCTTGTCTACGACAACCACAAACTTGGTATAAGTGAACTGCGGTAGCGCACTCCAAAAGGCCAGAGCAGCTCGACGAGCTTGACCCGGATAGGCTTTGTCGATGGAAATAACGGCCGCTTTGTAGCTCAGGGCTTCCATCGGCAGGAAGAAGTCAACAATCTCTGAAACCTGCTGTCGTAGGATAGGGGTGTAAATGCGGTTGAGAGCGATCGCCATCATCGCTTCTTCCTTGGGCGGACGACCGCTGAAGGTGGTCAGGTAAATAGGGTTCTTGCGATGGGTAACGCAGTGAAACCTGACTAGGGGAGAATCCTCAACGCCGCCGTAATAACCCATGTGATCCCCAAAGGGGCCATCCGGTAGAACCTCTCCAGGGGTAATCGTTCCCTCCAGCACAAACTCTGAATCGGCAGGAACTTCTAAATCCAGCGTTTTGCACCTGGCCAACTGAACCCCAGAACCACCGTACAATCCCGCAAACAACCATTCAGATAAGTCAACCGGGATCGGGGTAGCCGCCGCCATGATAATCAACGGATCAACCCCCAAGGCAATGGCAATTTCTAATTTTTTCCCCTGCTCTGCCGCCTTGCGCAGATGTCTGGCTCCACCTCGAACAGAGAGCCAATGAACCGTCATGGTGTTCCTGGATTGCAACTGCAAGCGGTAAACACCGACATTGGGCGTCCCGGTTTCGCAATCCTTTGTGATCACCAAACCAAGCGTAATAATCCGACCTGCATCTTTAGAATAGGGTCGAATCATCGGAATTCTGGCTAAATCAATCTCTTCTCCCTGAGTGATTACCTGCTGGCAAGGGGGAAAAAAATTGCGGCCGGGTTTTGCCTTGACCACATCAAATAATACTTTGCCAAAATCAATTGCCTGGGAGATCTTTTTAGGTGGTTTGGGTTGCTGTAGCATGCCTAACTTTTTCCCCAAATCCTCCAATTGTTGAGGCTGTTCCAGGTTCATTGCCCAGCAAACCCGCTCTTCCGTTCCCATCAGGTTCACTGCTACCGGATACGATGCCCCTTTCACTGACTCAAACAGTAGGGCGGGGCCTCCGCATTGCAACATCCGATTGGAGATTTCAGCAATTTCTAAATCTGGATCAACCTCGGTGCTGATCCGACGCAGTTGTCCCCGCTCCTCCAGAATTTCGAGGAAGCCTCGCAAGTCTCTTGCCATGTCAAAATCCGTAATTCTTAAGATTTGTTAAGCCGCTTCTCTTATTATGGAGTATTCCAGCCAGGAAAAGCGACCGTAATTCTATAGAATCTTCTCGCCATCGCTGCAATCGACCTGAAAAGTTCGACGATTCAGCAATTTGCGACGGGGATACAACCAAACATTAGGGTAATCAACGCAGGATTAAGTTCCAAGCTGAATTGCATGTCAGACCATTTAGGGTTCCATGTCTTAGACAACGTCAGTCCAGTTCTAAATTAGCAACCTGCCCACTAATATCAAGTCACCACCTTAGCGGGCGAGATGCTGATGTGATTGGGAAAAAGGACGATGAGGACTTACTCTTCTTCGTCGTAAGCTTCACCAGATCTTGATTCGACCTGAATCAGATGAATGTGTTTGTGACCTAGACGAATTTCAAACTGATCTCCCGGGTGTAGTCCCATTGATTGAGTATAGTTTGCACCAATCACAAGCGAACCATTCTTATGAACGCAGGCACGATAACTGGCTTCCCGACCCCGACCATCTTTGGAACGACCTGGATCTAGGGAAATCCCCTTAGCAGCGAGCAAAGCATCATAAAATTCAGTCATGTTTGCTCGCATTTCATCCTCTTTTGTGACGGTGTAATACCCGCACAGCTTGGCAGTCTCACGTCGAGGGCGACTGCCGAGCGCCTTCACTTTCTGCAATAAAGCTTTCCCAGTTAAGGGTTCTGGAGAGGGTATTTCTGTCGATGCTGTCATTGTTTCACTCCGAATTGAATTGTCTAATCCTAACATATTAATTTGATATTTTTGCACAAAATACAACTAAAATCTAATTAATCTTAGCCCATCTCAATTTCAAGTTTTGTCACAAATGAACGGTGATCGATCCGGGCAAAACATTTGGAGTAAGTTCCTGCTTATCGAACTACGAATTCCATCCAGCTGAGATGAGAGTTACAGGCATGATCGCTAATTTGGATATTTCAGTCATTCTACAATTGAGAGGGCTACAACTGGATACTTCTTAGGGGATTGCAACTGATGACGCTGAGCTTAACTCGTGTTGAGGGCAACATCTGAACCGATTGAGTACGTAGGGATATCTGATGACCGATTAGGGATTCTTCCCCCTTTCAAAGCTGAACAGGAGGATGATCCAGTTTGATGCATTTGATCAACCCTCTGATGCGATAAATCAATTGACTCTGCTATGGGAGAAGCCTGGATCAATCCCGAACAGAGCAGGATTTATCGGTGAGATCGAGGCCAACAGTCAGGTCTAGATAATTCTCAGAACACAGCTATTTGTACTGAACGCGTGGGTCAAGAATTCCATACAGGATGTCAGCAACCCCGTTAAACACAACCACTAGAATGGCGTAGATGAAGGTAACAGCCATCACAACCGGGGTATCACTGCGG
Organism: Microcoleaceae cyanobacterium; assembly: GCA_050331715.1. Classification (GTDB taxonomy): domain Bacteria; phylum Cyanobacteriota; class Cyanobacteriia; order Cyanobacteriales; family Microcoleaceae; genus JBHJGO01. The sequence continues at coordinate 96,776 of JBHJGO010000028.1, read as the reverse complement.
TAGATAGAATCAATTAACAAGGCACCAATTCCCGGTACTCGAAAGATTTGCTCTGTGACCAAAGCTCCCGTGAATAAACCTGGAATATCCAATGCCATCAGTGTAATTACAGGAATTAAAGCATTACGGAGAATATGACCATTGATCACTCGTAAGTTGGGGAGACCTTTAGCGTAGGCCGTTCGGACATAATCCTGGTTCAACTGCTCTAAGATTGCAGCGCGAATATGGCGCATTAAAACTGCTGTTTGGAATAGACCTAAGACGGCAATTGGCATGATGGATTGCTGCACCTGTTGCAGGAAACTCTGCCAATCCGTCACCTGAAGCGTACTGTTGTAGATGTAGGGAAACCAGTTCAACTTCACACTGAAAATCACGATAAACAGGAGGCCCGTGAAAAAGGGAGGCAGGGAAAATCCCAGAAATGCGATAGTTGAGGCAATTTGATCAAAAATGGAATGCCGTTTAATTGCTGAAATGATGCCACAGGGAAAGGCAATCAAAATCGCCAATAAATAGGCTGAGCCTGCAATCCAAAGTGTAGTGGGCAAGCGCTGACCAATCAGGTCTCGTACGGGACTGCGACTGGTGAAGGAATAGCCCATGTCCCCTTGAATAAATGACCCAAACCACTTGAGGTAACGAATCGGAATCGGTTGATCCAAACCATAGGCTTGGCGGAGATTTGCTCGAACTTCAGCAGTTATCGAAGGATTGGCGGCAAATTCTCCCAGGGGGTCACCGGGAGCCAGGGCAAGAATCGCAAAGATAACAACGCTAATCGCGATTAAAGTTGGAATTGCGATCAGAAGACGGTTGATCAGATACCGAGCCATAATCTATCCCTGAAGCGATCATCGGGAGTTAATTTCAGAGCTGATCACCTGTACCCGCTCACTCTCAACTAACATTGACCAGAACCCTCGATCACTCAGAGCTTGTAAGGTTTCAGTGGCTTGCTCAAGGTCACGGGTGTATTCTGCCAAAAGATAGGGACGCTGACCATAGGAAACCAGGCCAATTTTTTGACCAACAACCTGCTCTACCTGGGTCGCTAGCTCTGGTTGGCTGAGGTAGTCGACTAGAATGGCATAGCCCGCACCCAGAGTTGGTGTCCCCGGACGATTAGAAAGGCGAGTGGTGGTCGAACCAGTTTGGGTTGAATCGGTGGGAGAGGGACGTGTAGAGGCATCAACAGATGTATTAAGACCTGGAGGCCGCTGATCAACCCCAGAACGGTTACCTACCTGAGAATTATCGGGTCGGATCACGTAGGCTCTAAGACCAATACTGCCTGTCACATAGTTGGCCCAATCTTGGGCAATCAGGCGATCGCGAAAGCCTCCCACCCGTGTCACTGTATCCTCTAGGTACTGACAAACCTCGCTCTCAACATCCTGGGGTAAAGTGCGTCGAGCCTCTTCTTGCTCTGCTGATGTGGAGCTGACGATCAATACCAGATATTCCCCTGATTCTGGAGCAGAGCAAACAGACTGTGCTTGGGCAGGATGAGGGATAAAGTTCAGAGCTGCCAGGGTGAGAATCCCTGCCAGTCCCCATCGTCTAGATGGATTGTAGTTGGAGGTGGCGCGATTTGCTAGCATTCTAATCACCTTTGATAGATGGATGAACCAGATGGATGAACCAGATGGATGAATTACTCAGAAATAGAGGTGAGAGAGGCAAGGGGCTGGGGAATTGTGTCAGAGGGAGCCTGAAACTCTCCAGTGAGGACAAATTCTAATCGCAGCTTCAGCCAGGTAATAAATTGGGGATTCGTAGAAATAATCGCCGCCGCCGGTTGAGGACATTTTGCTTTGATGTCTGATAGCTCCGGCGCATTCAAAAAGGCAGGCTGCGGGACAAGCCAAAAATCAATTTCCTTTTCTTGCTCTTGATAATGACGCTTGCGTTCTCGGAATACTTCATCTAGAGGTTCTTCTTCCATCAAGAACTTTTGGCTAGCCAGAATGTAATGGTAAGTTTGCATGGTGCTGTTCTAAGTTTGATTCTGAATTTGATCCTGAGTTTGATCCTAAGTCCGATAGTTTTAATGATTCTAGTTCGATAATTCTAGTTCATCGGTGAACAAGTCGTAGGTTAACCTCACCGCTTCACCCAAAAAAATCATAACTTCCCCAAAATCGCCTGTTTCATCTCTCGAACGGCCCGTTCAAATCCCACTAAAACGGCTCGACTGACAATAGTGTGACCAATATTAAGTTCTTCCATGCCATCAATCTTTGCCACGGGATAAACATTCCAATAGGTTAGACCATGACCTGCATTGACCCGCAATCCAAGTGAACGAGCAAACTGCGTTCCTTCGACCAAGGCCGTGAATTCTTTCTCCTGCTGTCCCCCTTGGGCTTCGACGTAGGTGCCGGTGTGAAGCTCAATGAATTTTGCTCCCGTTTGAGCAGAAGCTGCAATTTGGTGACGATTGGGATCAATAAACAAACTCACCGGAATTTCTGACCCTTGCAATGCCTGAACCACCTGGGTCATTCGCTCTAGCTGACCTGCAATATCCAGTCCCCCTTCCGTCGTAATTTCCTCACGCCGTTCTGGAACTAGGGTGACATAGTCGGGCTTAATTTCTAGGGCAATTGCCGCCATTTCTTCCGTTGCTGCCATTTCGAGATTGAGATGAGTTCTGACCGTTTCCCGCAATAGACGAACATCGCGATCTTGAATATGTCGTCGGTCTTCGCGCAAATGAACTGTAATCCCATCTGCTCCAGCCAACTCCGCGAGAACAGCGGCTGCAATTGGGTCAGGTTCAACGGTTCGACGAGCCTGCCGAATAGTCGCAACGTGGTCAATATTGACCCCTAAAGTCGCCAATTTTTTCTCCTGAGTCCATGTCAACAATTCATATCGGAATCCGCTTTTGCGATTCCTTTCGTTATCTTACTCTAGGATGATCAAAGTTTTAAAACAATTATCTAAAAATCTATTGTTTTCCATAGATCAGACGATAACTGAATCGTTGATCAATGCTTATAAAGATACTTCTCAAGCAGATTGGCAATCTCGCCATCTTTGAATTCCTGCGCCAGTGTCTTGAGCTTAGTCGCAAAGGGAATATAGCGTTGATCTAGGGTCTCTAAATGAGTGGCTTGTTCTTGGATTCTTCTCATACTGCCCAACATAGATAGCTCGTATAGAATCTCTAGTTCTTCAAGGGGTGGAATGATGAGCTTGGCCTCACTTGCCCCTGCTGCAATTTCTTGAACATCTGACATTGCTTCATATTTCCACTCTAGCTTGAGGTATTGACCCATCATCTGCAATAGTTTCTTTTCCGCCACAGGTTTTGGCAGAAAGGAATCACAACCCGCCACTTGACTCTGGTGCTGTTCTGCTCCCATTAGATTGGCAGAAATAGCAATAATGGGGGTGGCTTGAATCTCTGGAATCTGACGAATCTCCTGAACAGCCTCGAACCCCGTTTTAACTGGCATCTCTAAGTCTGTCAGGATTAAATCAGGCCGAAACTGCTGAGCTAGTTCTATCGCTTCTTGGCCATTTTCCCCCAGAAGAATTTCAAATCCTAGCGGTTCCAACATTCCCTGCAACACCAGGCGATTCTGTGCTTTGTCGTCAACTATCAAAATCGTATACTTTTCTCCCCGATAGCCGATGATCTGCCGATCAATTTCGGACTGACTCTGGGCTGCAACTTCAACCCCTGGAAAACGCGCTTCAAACCAGAAGCTTGTTCCTTGATTAAGTTCGCTCTTCACCTGTAGCTCGCCGCCCATCAATTCAACCAGTTGTTTTGTGATCGCTAATCCCAGCCCTGTTCCCTCTGAGCGTTTCTTGGCATCACCGACCTGTTCAAAGGGTTGAAAGATTTTGCTGACCTGTTCAGGCGTCATACCTACCCCGGTGTCGATAATCTCAAATCGGATCAGGATATCGTCAGTTATTTTTTCAGTTTCTCGCTTGACTGGAATAACGTGTAGTGTCACACCTCCTTGCTCGGTGAATTTGATGGCATTACCCAATAGATTGAGTAAGACCTGACGCAGACGCTTTTCGTCTGCCTTGATGCCTTCAGGTAGTTGCAAAACGGCTTCATAGTTCAATCGCAAGTTTTTTTCCATTGCTTGCATCCGCATGATGCTAACCACGTTCTCCAGAAAACTGGGCAGATGAATTGGATTGGGATACAGCTCCATTTTGCGGGCTTCAATTTTGGATAGATCCAGAATGTCATTGATTAAGATCAACAAATGATTGCCGCTATTTTGAATAATATTGATCCCATTAACTTGCGCTGGACTTAGCGTGCGATCACGCTTAAGAATCTGAGCGTAACCCAAAATGCCATTCAGCGGTGTTCTCAACTCGTGACTCATGTTGGAGAGAAATTCACTCTTCGCCTGATTCGCCGTATCTGCCTGCAGTTTAGCCCGTTCCAATTGAACGGTATAATCCGTCTGTTCCTGGAGTAACTCTTGAACCCGCTGGATGAGTTTGTTTAATGAAGTTGCCAGTACTCCCACTTCATCTTCGGTTTCAACGGGAATCTGCCGACCAAAGTCTGACTCACTAGTAACTTCCTGAGAAATTCGGGTCAAGTTTTGAATCGGACGAGATACCACGCGACTAGTTCGGCGCGCTGAAATAATCGCCAGAATTGTTGACAATCCTAACGCCACTGCAATAAGCTGAATCCGTAGTTTTTCTGCCTGATTGAGACGACTTTCAGCCGCATTTTCCTGTTGTTCAGCCGTTTGATAAAACTCAGAAAGTTGATCGGGATACTCGATAAAGGCCACGAATTCAGAACCCTTCACTAGACTCACCAACAGGCGCTCTGCCGCTACTAGCTGCTGTGGATTTGCTGTCATAGGTTGTACGGTTTGAGCAAACGATTGAACCGCTTGCTCAAACTCATCCATTGCAACTTGATAAGCTTCCAACGAGGGCCGAAGCCCTTCTATCGTTGGGTTTGGAACTGAGTCCAGGTAAGTTTTGACCAGGGCCTGAATTTTATTAATCCGCTGTATCAACTGAGTAGTTTGTTGCTCGAAGGCAGCGGGATTTTGGAGATAGGGGGATAACTGCTTAGTTGGACGATTGTAGAGAATATCCAATTGAAGCGCACTGAGAAACCGTCGATCCTTAGCAACAGCTTGACTATATTCCAGCGCTGTTCTTTGATAGTGATTACCAACCAATAGTCCAGCGATTGTTCCTCCCAAAGCAATTCCTAGGGATAGGGCATAGCCACGAGAAATTTTATTTCTGATAGACATTTTTTAGTTCTTAGATAATTTGAATACAGCGTTTTCAATACTGATAAAGTGTGTAGTTTAGTGTGTACTGCCTTACCTTGAACTCATCTCTCCAGTCATAATCAATGGAAGGCGTATCACAAACTCTGTCCCCTCTCCAGGCTGTGAGTTACAACTAATTTTGCCCCCATGTTTTTCCTCAATAATCTGGTGAGAAATCGAAAGCCCTAATCCTGTTCCCTTACCTACAGGCTTTGTTGTAAAGGAAGGAGCAAATATTTTACCTCGTACCGCCTCGGTCATACCTTTACCATTATCTTTGATTCTGATGATAATTTCTGTTTGATCCGAGTTGATTTCTGTTAGGATTTGAATTTGGAAGGAGCAGTTTTTCAACTGTTCTGCAGTCATAAATTCACTCATTTCATCAAAGACCTCAATAGCATTGGCCACCAAATTCATAAAAACTTGATTGAGTTGCCCTGGAAACCCTTCAACTTCATCAATCTGTCCATAATATTTGACAATTTTAATTTCAGGTCGGTCGTCTCTCGCCTTCAGTCGATGCTTTAGAATTAGTAACGTGCTGTCAATTCCTTCGTGTAGATTAAAAGCGACTTTCTGTTCTTGATCCGCGCGGGAAAAAATTCGCATAGATGTGCTGATGGCTCGCATCCGATCCATCCCAGATTTCATTGATTCTAAGATTTCTGGTAGATCCTCTAAAAGATAATCGAGTTCGATCTCTTCAGAATGTTGCTTGATTTCCTTCGGCAATGCTGGCAGATATTTCTGGTACAGTTGTAAATGCTCAATCAAATCTGTAATATATTCCCCGGCGCAATTCAGGTTTCCAGAAACAAATCCAATTGGGTTATTAATTTCATGGGTAATCCCTGCCATAAGTTGACCTAAAGCAGACATCTTTTCTCTTTGAACCAATTGCAGGTGGGAGTTCTGTAATTCTGTTAAAGCTTGATTTAGCTCGACAGTGCGTTGTTCTACCTGTTGTTCCAGGGTTTTTGAGAGTAGATTTAGCTTGAGATGTAGATTGACTCTGGCTAAAACTTCTCGAATCTCGATGGGTTTCGTTATATAGTCAATAGCTCCCACTTCAAATCCCATAACCTTATCTTCTGGATTGGTGAGGGCTGTCATAAAAATTACGGGAATCCCTTTGGTTTCTGGGTATGATTTTAATTGTCTACAGGTTTCAAAGCCATTGATTCCAGGCATTTGAATATCCAATAAAATAATATCAGGTCGAGCATATTTGGCCCGTTTGATACCTATTTCGCCGCTACTGGCAATCAGCACCGTGAAACCACTATCTTCTAAAGCATGAACTGCTACCCTGAGATTTGTCGGGTTGTCGTCAATCACGAGAACCTTTGCTTGAAAGGTTTCTGGAATCTTGTCCCTTGTAGAAGAAGTCATCATAATTGTTTTGCATTTGTGATTGCTATATAGCTTAATCAATAGGTTTCCCTGATTGTTGATTCGAACGAGCAAAAATCAGAGAATTATTCCACGAGATGATCTGGCTAGATTCAAGGCACAAGTTTAATTTTTAGTTAAATCTGGGCTTATGCCTACGGCTGGTATAATATATCCAGAACGTTACACCTGCATGAGTTATGACCCATGCCTCGAATCTGGTTTCTCAAAATTTGACTACTCCAGACGGGACAGCTTTAGATCTGAAGCAACGATTTAATTCCTTAGTTAACCAGTCCTTCGAGGCTCTAGAGTCTATCTTGGAGGATCATAGTCTTTCTGCTCAGGAAAGGGCAGCCATTGCCTTGAAGGTGTTGGAGGTTGCCGGTGCTTCCCCTTCAACTTCTTCTACGTCACTTCCTGTTCAGTCTTTCACCAGGGAAACCCCACAGTCCGCTCTACCTGCCATCTATCCTCGGCAACCTAGTTTGAAATCCGCCCCCTATTCTCAGCAGTCGGTGATTCAAACAGAGGCGGTTCACTTGCCAGGAGAACATGTGCAAATTGATGACTTTCTGTCTCCTGAAGAAAATGAAGAGATTTTACAAATCGCTCTGGGTCAGTCAGAAAAATTTGTTGCCTCTCAAACCACGACTCAGGCTGAGAACTATCGCCAGTCTTCTATACTCTACGCAACCCTGTTTCCAGAGTTCTATGAGCTAATGCGTCAGCGGATTTTAAAGGCGCTGCCAACCACTCTGGAACAGTTGAAACTACCGTCCTTTGAAGTTGCTCAGGTCGAGATGCAGCTCACTGCCCACAATGATGGATGTTTTTACAAAATTCATAACGATTCAGGTAGCGCGCAAACCGTAACTCGGGTACTCACCTATGTCTATTATTTCAACAAACGGCCTCAGAAGTTTTCAGGGGGGGAGTTGAGGCTCTATGAAACAGAAATCAAAGCGGGTGCAGCGATCGCCGAAGGCCAATTCAAAACCATTGAACCTAGAAACAATCGTATTGTCTTCTTTGATAGTCGCTGTAAACATGAGGTGATGCCAGTGAAGTGTCCGTCCAGAAAGTTTGATCATGGACGATTCACGCTCAATGGTTGGCTGCGCCGAACAGACAAAAATGGATAGTTTGACCGCATTGGACGAGAAATTTCAGCATATTATTGGGGAATCTCTGGCAATCATTGAAGCAGCACTGAAGCAACCTGAGCTTTCTTTCAAAGAACGTTCAGATCTGGCCTTAAAGGTTTTAGCGATCGCTCAAATGAACTCGCAACCTGAAGCACCAGGTAAACCGTTTCTATCCGCATTGCAAGCTCTCTCAGAGCATTTGTCAGAGGATTTAACCAGACAGCAGATAGATTCTAGTTGTGGCAGCGCTCTCGAAGTTGTTACTCCCAGAGTGGTTCAGGTGGATCACTTTCTGTCTCCAGAAGAACACCAGATGACATTGGAGGTGGCCTTGAGCCATCAAGCCGACTTCTTTGAGGCGGGAACCTTTAGCAAGGCAAAGGACTATCGTCAGTCCCTAGTTCTTCTAGTTAATCATTTACCAGATTTCTACAATTTGATTCGGCAAAAGCTGTTGGAAGTCCGGCCTATGGTTTTAGAAAAGTTGGATTTACCAGATTTCCTGGTTTCTCTGGTGGAAATGCAAATTACTGCCCATAACCATGGCGGATTTTATCGGATTCATAATGATGTTGATCGACAAAAAGCCGCGAACCGTACACTGAGCTATATCTATTACTTCTACCAAGAACCGAAGGCATTCTATGGGGGGGAACTCAGGCTGTACAAAACGCAAATCCACGGTGATCGGGCAGCGATTCAGGAGGATTTTGAAATGATTGAACCTCGGAATAATAGTGTGGTGTTTTTTGATAGTCGTTGTAAGCACGAGGTTTTACCTGTGGTCTGCCCGTCAGGCAAATTTGAACATAGCCGATTTACCATCAATGGTTGGATTCGCTGTTAGGCAATTCGATCATCATGGACAATACATAGTCAAATTGGTTCACCGATTGATTGGTGGACTGATCGAATATTCTGCCCGGAGCTGTTGCCTCAACTGGGATCACCTGGGGTAACGCGGTAGCTTTATTGAAACTCAGAATTTCGTACAGGGTTTCTCCCGCTTCAACCATAGTCCCCAACGCCACTCGATTCTGAATCATCCCGCCTGCGGGAGCATAGTATTTCTGGATGTTTTCCTTCAGCGTGAGTTGAATAGTGTGGGTAGCGGTTTCAGGTCGGGGAAATCCGTCAATTTTCAGCATTCCCTTGGTCGCCAGATAATTCTTGATCCCTCTGACACCAACCGCAACCGAGTCCGGATTCATCTCCATGCCAGATCCCAGTTCCAGTGTCCAGGCTTCCACATCAAATACAGTGGGCTGACCCAGATCGGCCAGACAATCCTCCAGAGCTAACCACGGTTTGAGAAAGGCTTCGTCAAAGGCATCCCCATCGTATTCCGTCATTAAAATGCCCCAGTTGAGCAGAAAAGCCCTGGCGCTTTCGGGGCGGCTGTGAAAACAATAGAGGTAATCCAGGGCTTGATTCGTAGAACTATGCAGATCCAAGACATAATCAGCATCAACACAGAGGGATTGCAGTTGATAGCGATAGTGTTCGCTGTAGGGAGCTAGACGACTGGTTTTCAGTTCTGACTGGAGCTGATGAAAGGTTTCACAAATCACCTGACGATATTGCGTTTTGATGACTGCGGGTTCCAGTTCCAGATGGGCTCTGGCAAATGCGGCAATATCCGCATCGGTTTTTTCGTAGTCCCAAAAAATTCGATTCCAGTCTTTGCCATCATAGTTGTGATATCGACCGGAGGAGAAGTGGTGCGATCGCTGATTTACTCCTACCGGATTACACAGGGGAACGAGCCAGATCTCGCCAATCAGTTGATCGTCGGATAGGGTTTGGAGAAATTCGATCAGTTGGTAAATTACGCCGTTACCGCTAATTTCGGCTCCATGCAAGTTGGCTTGCAGATAAGCTTTTTTACCGGGTTGCGATCCCTGAAACCGATAAACTTGTAACGTAAGCTGATCGCCCGAAGCCAGTTGTAGTAGCGGTAAAGTTAAGATTTCTGGTGTCATAGCTCACTTGCTGATGGAGTATCGATTGTAGAATAGGATAAAGTTCATACGCCTCAGAGTGACATGAATGCGATTTTAGGCTTCATCGAGTTTTTGTATAAGCTATTCGTACAGCCCATTAATCTGGGTGGGATCTCAATTTCAGTCAGCTCTATTGTAGTTACTTTAGTTGCATTAATTTTTACTATTTTCATCTCTCGATATCTGAGTAATTGGCTGAGGGATAAGCTATTAGTTCGACTTGGTGTTAAAGAGGGGACTCGTGAAGCAATCGCAACTATTTTTAGATACTTCACCATCGCCCTAGCCTTTATTGTGGTTCCCCAGGCTGCGGGTTTAGATATTCGTTCAATCAGTTTCTTGGCTGGAGGATTGGGGCTGGGAATTGGTTTCGGATTTCAGAGGTTGGCACAGAACTTTGTTAGTGGTTTGATCCTACTGTTAGAGCAACCCATTAAAGTTGGAGACTACATTGAGCTAGGAAATCTAGAGGGTACAATCCGAAAGATCTCTATCCGTTCCACATTGCTAGTCACCAATGATAGTATTACCATCATCGTACCCAATTCTGATTTAGTCGATAATAGAATCGTAAACTGGAGTCATGGTAATATCAATAGCCGTATTCATCTTCCGATTCGAGTTGCCTATGGGAGTGATCCATTCCTCGTTAAAGAAGTATTGCTAGATGCAGCCCAGAGAGAATCCAGAGTTCTATCACAACCTACACCCCAGGTTTGGCTGGACAGTTTCGGCGATCACTCGATTAACTACGAATTGCTAGTGTGGATTGATCAACCCAGGGCAAGGCTTCCGATTCAAAGCTCACTCAACTACATTATTCAAAATGGTCTGCGGCAGCGTAGAATCGAAATTCCAACGGCCCAACGGGACTTGCGAATTAGAAATATTGAGGATTTGAAGGGAGTATTTGAATCTGCCCGTTCAGCCCCATCAGAACCCATTCTGAAACCCGAAGCTTCCCCGATTTCAGAAGAAGAAAGTACGAATCAATATCCAGAGAATCTATCCCTGAAAAAACTACTGCGTGAGGTGGTTTACTTTGAAAGTTTCTCAGATTTAGAGCTATTAAATTTAATTGAAAAGGGCTGTCGCCAAACCTTTAAGAACCAAGCGTTTATTTTTCGAGAAGGTGATCCGGGAGATGCCTTTCATATTATTCTGTCCGGTTCCGTTGAAGTACTGTCCGAGAAAGCGAACAAACATATTCGGGATTTATACGCAGGTGACTTTTTTGGAGAACTGGCTCTGATGATGGGAATCCCCCGATCTGCATCGATCAGAGCATTGGAGACTACGGTTGTGTTTGTGGTCAGTCGGGATGTGTTTCAGAGCTTCTTATCTAGCTATCCCAAGCTAGCCGATCAAATTGCCCAAAAGCTAGCTGAGCGTAACCAGGAACTCATGCAACGGCGTCAAATGCTGAAAGATATGGGAATTCTGGACAGCAGTGATCTGGAACACAACCCATTTGTGTGGATTCGCAAGCGGATGCGATTGTTGTTTAATATCTGATGTTAAACAACAAAATCTCTCTTCAGGATAGCTACACACTCAACATGGGCGGTTTGGGGAAAGAAGTCGGCGGGCTGAACCTGAGTCAACTTGTAGTGGCCAGACTCACACAGCAACTTCAGATCACGGGCCAGGGTTGATGGCTTACAACTCATGTAGACAATTCTGTGAGGATGCAGTTTTAGTAGAGCATCGATCACGGCTTGATTACATCCCTTGCGGGGTGGGTCTACCAGAACAATATCTGGATTGGCAGCCAAGAGGGGTAATAATGTTTCCACAGTGCCAACTTGGAAGGTCACATTGGTAATATTGTTGATGGCTGCATTCTGCTGGGCCTGAGCAGTGGCAGTTTTCTGAACTTCCATACCGATCACCTGCTGGGCCTGCTGGGCCAGCGGTAGTGTTAAAGCACCAATACCGCAATAGGCGTCAACAATCACCTCATCCCCTTGCAAGTTAAGTTGCTGCTGAATCCACAACAGCAGTGCTTCGGCAACTTCAGTATTCACTTGAAAAAATGTGTCGGGCGCAAGCTGGAACGTCAGCCCCGCAAATTCCTCCTCCAGGTATCCTCGACCAGCAACGCAAATCGTTGACTCGCCAAAGATAACGTTGCCCGGACTTGGGTTGAAGTTGACGCAGACACCGACCAGTTGGGGATAGTCCTCTAACCATCGCTCAGCCTGGGCTCCTAGTCCCGCAACGCCGAAGGATTGGGCATTGACAGCAGTCGTTCCTAAACGGTTCGGCTCTGGATTGCCTGGGACGCGATTAATGACGAGGGTGAGCAGGGTTTCTCCGGTACGACGACCGATGCGTAGTGAGAGGTGTCGGATGATGCCTGCGTGTTTTGCTTCGTTATAGATGGGCCAACCGTGAGCCTGAATATCTTGTTTAATATGGGTGAGAAGTGGATTCAACCGTTGATCTTGAATTGGACATTGATTCAGGTTGATTAAACGATGGCTATTCTTCCGAAAATACCCGGCTTGAACCTGCCCCGTTGCCGAAACCCCCAGCGGATAGGTTGCTTTGTTGCGATAGGTCAGTGGAGTCGGTGACGCAATCATCTCCCCAACGGGTGGATTTTGAAATCCACCAATTCGTTCCAAGGCTTGAATAATCTGGTTCCGCTTTGCGATTAACTGATAAGCGTAGTCTACCTGCTGCCACTGGCATCCCCCGCATTTATCAGCCACAATACAAGCAGGACGAATTCGACGGGCTGAGGCTTCTAGAATTTTTTCTAGCTTGCCTCGGGCAAATTTGGGCTTGACCTGTAGAAGCTTGACTTGAATGTGATCGCCCGGAACAGTGTCAGGAACGAATACAACCCGATCCTGATAACGACCCACACCATTCCCATCATCCGACAAATCGGCAATCGTCAATTCGACTTTTTCACCCTGTTGCCACTTGTTCATTATTTTTTGTTTACTGCCGTGAAGCTTGACGATTCACTGCGAACTAACACAATCCTATGTCATTATCGTTTGAGTTCTGGATTCTCGCTACTTGGGAATAGCGATATTGGTAAGATTTGCTGATAGCTATTTGCGAATAGCGCTTGCCAGCAGTGTAGCGTTTTGAATGATTTGGTTGAATGATTTTGCCTATGAGTTCTAGGGAATGGTTTGGTGCAGCATTTGATCACTGTCGTCTAGGAACATTAGGAGTATTTGAGGGAATTGATGAGGATTTATTTCGGAGGCAGCCGCATCCAGAATTTAGCCCGATAGGGTGGCATCTGGGACATATCGCCTACACCGAAGCCCATTGGTTACTGGAGAAGGCAGCGGGTTATCCTCCAGTCTTTCCAGAGTATCATCGACTTTTCAGAGCTGATGGTTTGCCAAAAGCAAAACGGGCTGAGTTACCAACGATCTCAGAAATTGAAGCCTATCTGTCGGCGGTCAGAGAGCAGGTTTGGCAATATTTGAAAATGGCTCCCATCGAACAACAGGCCAGACTTTGGTATTTCATTCTGCAACACGAGAGCCAACACTATGAAACGATCACCTTTGCGTTGCAGCTTCACCGAAGGAATCAGCAGAATCGTGCCTATGCGTTACAACAGGCTCCATTGGATTCTGGTACAGGCAGATCCCGCTTGATTTCCCTATCTGATAGGAAGTCGCTGACACATCTAAAACAGGGGAACTCGACGACTGATACGTTCCATACCGACGGGACAATTGCTGTATTCACTCCGATTGAAACTAAACCGACGCCAACGGAAATGGCCAGAATCCCTGCTGGTGATTTTCTCATGGGCTACGATGGCCCAGAAGCCCTGGATAATGAACAACCTGTCCATTTGATTCACCTGGATGCCTACTGGATTGACCGCTATCCCGTTACCTGTGGTCAATACCATCAGTTCATGCAGGCAGGCGGCTATCAACAGCCTCAATGGTGGTCTGCGGCAGGTTGGGATTGGTTGCAAAAGGCTTCTCTGGAGACTCCAATTGCACAACCCAACTATTGGCTAGACGATCCAAAATTTGCTGACCACCCTGTTTGCGGGGTGAGTTGGTATGAAGCTGAAGCCTACTGTAACTTTGCAGGCAAACGTCTACCGACAGAAGCAGAGTGGGAAAGAGCTGCCCGCTCCGCTCACGGACTCCATCCCTGGGGAACGGCTGAACCTGATTTAACCCGATGTAACCTGGTTACACAAATTCAACCTGGATCCCTGATGCAGCCCTTCACTACTCCAGTTCATGCCCATCCTGCGGGAGTCAGTGCTGAAGGGGTATTTGATTTATTGGGAAATGTTTGGGAATGGACATCAAGTCCCTTTCAGAATTATTCGGGTTTTCGTTCCTATCCCTATCGGGGTTATTCACAGGCATACTTTGATAGTCGGCATCGCGTCCTCAAGGGAGGCAGTTGGGCCACTCGTCCCTGGGCACTTCGTAGTAGCTTCCGCAATTGGTATCATCCCCATATCCGGCAAATCTTAGCTGGATTTCGATGTGCCAAGCATTAATACTCCTTTTAGCGACCTGCAAAGCTACTTTTTTTCATTGTCCCCGACCTTCCATCTTCCGACATGGAATCTGTAACGTTGCTCAAGTTATTAGAGGCGATCTTGCTCAAAATACGGGAAACCGAATCTTAATTTAGGGGGATTGCCCACTCCATTGGCCGCTGTATCCCTGAAAATTTAACCTATAGAGGACAAACTATGGAGTGCCTATGAGTGTATTGGAACAGGGACAGATAACGATCCATACCGAGAATATCTTCCCCATTATTAAAAAATCTCTTTACACCGACCACGAAGTATTTTTCCGGGAACTGGTTTCTAATGCTGTTGATGCCATCTCCAAACTCAGCATGGTGTCCCGTTCTGGTGAATATACTGGCGAAGTCGGGGAACCTGAAATTACAGTCGCCATCGATAAGGACAAGAAAACTCTCTCCATCACCGATAACGGCATCGGCATGACCGCAGATGAGGTCAAGAAATATATCAATCAGGTGGCCTTTTCCAGTGCCGAAGAATTCATCTCCAAGTACAAGTCTGATGGGAATGATGCCATTATTGGTCACTTTGGTCTGGGCTTCTACTCCTCCTTTATGGTGGCTAAGCAGGTAGAAATCGATACCCTGTCCTACCAGGAAGGGGCTCAGGCAATTCACTGGACGTGTGACGGTTCGCCAGAATTCAAACTAGAGGAGTCCCCTCGCACGGAGCGGGGAACGACCATCACTCTGACCCTCATGGACGAGGAGGAAGAGTATCTGGAAACCCAGCGGATTCAGCAGTTGGTGAAAACCTATTGTGACTTTATGCCTGTGTCCATCAAGATGGATGGCGAAGTCCTGAACCGTCAGACGGCTCCCTGGCGCGAATCTTCCAGTAACTTGACCAAGGATGATTACCTGGAATTGTACCGTTACCTCTATCCCTTTCAGGAAGAGCCTTTGCTCTGGGTACACCTGAATACGGATTATCCATTTATTGTGAATGGCATCCTGTATTTTCCGAAGCTGCGCCCCGATGTAGATGTCACCCAGGGGAACATTAAACTCTTCTCCAATCAGGTTTTTGTCAGCGACCACTGTGAAGAAGTAATTCCGAAGTTCCTGATGCCGTTGCGGGGTGTAATTGACAGTACCGATATTCCACTGAATATTTCCCGGAGTGCGTTGCAGAGTAATCGCACGGTTAGAAAGATTGCTGACTACATTGCCAAGAAAGTGGGCGATCGCCTCAAAGAGCTTTACCGGGATGATCGCAAGGAGTACATTCGCTGCTGGCAGGATATTGGTACCTTTGCCAAGTTTGGATCTCTGAACGATGAAAAGTTTAAGAAGCAGGTGGAGGATATTCTGATCTTCCGCACGACTTACAAACCCGAAGCAAGTGAGACACCAGAGGTTCAGGTTCAGGCTGAGGATCAGGATGCATGGCAGGATGTCCCCAGCGATCCCTCCCAGGTTACCGATGAAAATAGCTTCTTCTACACCACTTTGGATGAATATCTAGAGCGGAACAAGGAGCGCCATGAAAACCAGGTCTTCTACTGTACGGATGCCGCATCCCAGGCCACCTATGTGGAACTTCACAAGAGCCAAGGCTTGGAAGTGCTATTCCTGGATTCCTTTATTGACACTCACTTCATCAGTTTCCTGGAGCGGGAACATACTGACGTCAAGTTCTCACGGGTGGATTCAGAAATCAATGAGGAACTGATTAGCAAGGACAATGAAGGCGAGCTGGTTGATCCCACAACCAATAAAACCCGCAGCCAGCAACTCAAGGAGTTGTTCGAGAATGCCTTGAACAAACCACGGGTTAACGTTCGGGCGGAGTCTCTCAAGTCAGAGAATACACCACCTGCAATGGTGTTGCTTCCAGAGGCCATGCGGCGTATTCAGGATATGACTGCTCTGATGGGGCAGGAACGGGGAGAATTTCCGGAGGATCACATTCTATTGGTTAATACTGCCCATCCTCTGATTCAGAATCTGGCGAACCTGAGTCAAGGGGCAATTATTCAAGGGGCTGGAGAATCTCCTTCATCTGAATTGGCTAAGTCGGTTTGCCAGTATGTTTATGACCTGGCACTAATGGCCCAGAAGGGCTTTGATGCGGAGGGAATGACATCATTTGTTGAACGCTCCAATAAAGTTCTGACCGATCTAACTCAACGCGCCCTCTAGAATTTCTCAGAGGGGGTGCAGGGTGTGTTACAGCTTATAGCGCACCCTGATTAGATAATTCGGTACGTTTCGCTTCTGCGTTACGCTTCACGACTGCACCCTACAGAATGTGTCTTGTTTGAAAGAATCTCAATTTTAGTTAGCCTATTAATATATAACTTCTTACATAATTTTGTCTTTAAGAGTTTGTTAAGATATGGGAATATTTCCTGTATCCAAAGGCAGATAGGAGGGGGTCTCCTCTGTCAGCGAGTTACAGAAGCACCGTTTTTGAACTGTAATGGCGATTAACAAGCAAAGTATCGATCTACTGTTTGATTCCCTGGCAGAAGGCGGAGCGAAGATTGCCTACGAAGAAGAGTTTAAACATCGGATGGGCGTTTTCCCCCTAGCATTCAACGATCATGGGGCGCACATCAGTGTCATTTTCAACAACAATCCCGATCCAAAGCGACCTCTACTGCTGGAACAGGTCAAGAACTATCTGAAAGATTCTGGGATGCCAGTGATTGCGGAAGCTCGATACCCGATGGAAGGTCAGCTCAGGCACTATAGCGTAGCGATGGTTGTGATGGCTCCGGTGGATTATGTCCAACCCGTTGTCAAACAGGCAGTGCTTGGGTTTCAGGCTTGATCCCAACTATACTTTCAATTGATTGATGCGGGTGAACTGCTGTATGGTCTGGGAAGGGCGTTCACC
Organism: Microcoleaceae cyanobacterium; assembly: GCA_050331715.1. Classification (GTDB taxonomy): domain Bacteria; phylum Cyanobacteriota; class Cyanobacteriia; order Cyanobacteriales; family Microcoleaceae; genus JBHJGO01. The sequence continues at coordinate 79,543 of JBHJGO010000028.1, read as the reverse complement.
AAACATTTTTTTATAGTCACGGGCGAAATGTCCGGCACTCCAAAATCCAAATTGATTTGCAATGGCAGTGACGCTGTCTCTTTCTGGATCAGCAGCTTTTAACCTGCGCCGAACGCTATGCAATCGCTGTACTTTCAAGTAGGCCATGGGTGCCATGCCAAAGATTTCTTGGAAGCCGTAGAAAATGGAACGGCTGTTGGCATTCAACTCGCGGCACAAATCGTTCACCGTCAGGGGTTGATGCAGGTTTGCCATCATGTAATCTTCTGCCTGTTTGACCAATAGAGCACGGGTGATCGGACGTAGAGATTGGGCTCGGCTACTTTGACGAGGGGGAATTGCCTCAATTATTAATGGAATGAGATCTTCCAGGATGATTTTCTTGAAATGGGGGATTTTCAGAAGCTCAGGTTGCTGTTGTGTGAGATGAAACAAATCGGTGAGGTAGGACTTAACGATTGGCAGGGTTGCTGGCAGGGAGATGTAGTTAGTTTTAAAAAAGTCCTGATCTAAGTCTGGACGATCCATTGCTTCCAGGCAATCTTGCAGAACATCCTGGCGGATCTGAACATTACAGAATCTCATGTTTGCTGGCACAATCAACCTGACTCCGCGAGTTGAATCAAATCCGAATAGGGTGTCATGGGATAGGTTCTGATTGTGGGAAATAACGCCAGGCCGATCCCTGTCGGATTCCAGGATACAACTGAAATCCACATGGTCTGATGATTTCTCACCCAGGTTATAAACTGGGCAGGAGGCTTGGGAAAAAGAAAAGGTCGCCTCATCAAAAGCAACAAACAGGAGCTCCGACCTGAACTTCTCCTGACTGAGCTGGGTGAGCTGAAGATTCCGTCGAGTATTGATAAACTCTGCCAGTTCATCAATGTCAGTAAAGCAGCAACAGAGTACCAGACCTGAAGTTGACTGTATCATTTGTCACTTTGCACCCCTCCGTAAGATGTTACGAGTTGAGTATAACAAGCACGATGATTTTTGAAGATGCAATTTTTGAATATCGCCCGATGAACTTTGAAAGTAACTCACACGAATCGCAAGAAGAACTTGGTTGCTGATATCTCTACCGAGAACGTATAAAGTTTTACCTGCAAAAACTGGGTGTGACCCCCTATTAATATTGGGGCAATGATGTATCGCATTATGTCAGTCCTGAAGAATCCTTAACCTGATGGAGTTTATGTCTCAGTTGTGAGCGGACTCTGACCACATTTTAGATTGCTGCATCGTTTCAGAAGGGCGTTCCCCAAACATCTTTCGATAATCACGGGCGAAATGCCCAACACTCCAGAATCCAAATTGATTGGCAATGGCTGTCACACTATCTATCTCTGGATCAGCAACTTTGAGTTTGCGACGCACCCCATGTAGTCGTTGTGTCTTTAGATAGGCCATTGGACTCATACCAAATACCTCTTGAAAACCATAGAAGATCGAGCGTTGATTTGTATTCAATTCCTGGCATAGATCTTTCAAGGTTATGGGCTGATCCAGATTTGCCATCATATAATTCTCTACTTGCTTGACTAATGTGGCACGAGTGATGGAGTGTGCAGATTTTGTACTGGCAATGGAATAGGGTGGAATCGCATCGATCAGCAAGGGAATGATATCTTCTAGGATGATCTTTTTGAGGTGTGGAAGCTGGAAAAATTTCGGATATTGCTGAATTCCCTGAAACAAATTGATGAGATAGGATTTGACAGGCAGCATTGTTGCCGGGAGACTGAGAAAATTGCTTGCCAAAAATTTTTGATTAATATCAGGCCGCTCCATGACTTCTAAATAGCTTTGAAGTACATCCCGATGAATCTGCATGTTGCAGACCCGTAAATTTGCAGGGGTGATCATCATGATCTCCCGATAGGAGTCAAACCCAAATATTGTGTTGTGGCAGAGGGTCTGATTATGGGCGATGGGGCCAGGTTGATGGGTATCAATCTCTGGGATACAGGTAAAGCAAACGTAATCCGGTGCTTTTTCGCCCACACTGTAGACTGGACATGAAGCTTTTGCGAATGAAAAAATAGCCTCGTCGAAAGCAATTAATAGCAGATCTGCTCTGAATTTTTGATTGCTAAGTTGAGTAACTTGAATATTGCGCTGAGTATTCAGGGCTGCACCCAGTTCATCAATGTCAGTGAAACAACAGTGTAGTAGACGGCTTGAATCTGCCTGTTTCATCCGCTACATCAACCTCCTCGTAGAAGATTCCTGACAAATTATAACAAGCTTGATGTTCTCGCCACTCACTCCGATGCAGTTTTTGAATGTTAGGAGGATCCTAATGCTTCGATAATGTTGGACAGAGCGTATAAAGTTGTACATCGTTATGAAATTTCCCTCTTGGTTCAGGCGCTATTCTCGGCGTCTGATTCCTGCTTTGATTTGTATAGCGGTTCTTGTATTACCAACGGTATCGATTGCTCAACAGGTGAGTGACGGTTCTGTATTGCCGTTTCCCGTGGTGCCCTCTGCCAGTGTCGCCAAGCCCAGGTTGCAGGACTCCACCATGACGCGCCGCAAAGAACCAGAACATCTACCTGCTGATGCCCCGAACATTCTGATCGTGATGATGGATGACATCGGGTTCGGGACAGCCGACACCTTCGGCGGTGAAATTCATGCCCCTACCCTAACCCGATTGCGAGACGAAGGCATTAGTTACAACACCTTCCATACGACTTCCATCTGTTCTCCAACTCGTGCCGCATTGTTAACTGGACGCAACCACCACCGCGCCCACTATGGAACCATTGCTGAACGGGGTGTGGATTGGGATGGGTATCTGGGAACAATCCCAAAAAGTACGGGAACCATTGCTGAAGTTTTGCGAGAATACGGTTACAAAACGGCGGCTTTTGGCAAGTGGCACAATACCCCATCGGACGAAACCACGGCCATGGGGCCATTTGATCGGTGGCCGACCGGGCATGGATTTGATTATTTCTATGGTTTTGTGGCGGGAGAAACTTCTCAGTATGAACCTCGGTTGTTCGAGAACATTAACCCTGTAGAACCTCCGGTCGATGAAACCTACCACCTGTCGGAAGATTTGGCAGATAGGGCGATTCAGTGGCTGCGAAACCACCGAGCTTACTCCCCCGACAAACCATTCCTGATGTATTGGACACCCGGTGCAACCCACGGGCCACATCACATTTTCAAAGAATGGGCCGATAAGTATAAGGGTAAATTTGACGATGGTTGGGATGCCTATCGAGAGCGGGTGTTTGCCCGCCAGAAAGAACTCGGTTGGATTCCTGCTGATGCCCAGTTGACTCCCCGTCCGGATACCTTAGCCTCCTGGGATAGCATTCCTGAAGACCAACTTCCCTTCCAACGTCGCTTGATGGAAATCTTCGCCGGGTTTGCTGAACACGTGGATACCCAAGCTGGACGGATCATTGATGAATTGGAAGAATTGGGGCTGCGTGACAACACTCTAATTATCTATATTTGGGGTGACAATGGCTCCAGTGCCGAAGGAATTAAAGGTTCCATTAGTGAACTTCTGGCTCAGAACAATATTCCCAATACTGTTGACCAGCAACTAGATGCTCTCGATGAGTTGGGCGGGTTGGGCGTTCTTGGAACGGCCAAAACTGACAACATATACCACGCGGGTTGGGCCTGGGCTGGAGATACTCCCTTCTGGCACACCAAGCTGATTGCTTCTCACTTCGGCGGTACTCGTAACCCGATGATTGTTTCCTGGCCGAAGCGAATCAAGCCCGACAAAACGCCTCGCCCTCAATTCCACCATGTGAATGACATTGTACCTACGATTTACGAAATTCTGGGCATCACACCACCGGATGTGCTGGATGGCATAGAGAAGGAGCCGAAGCATGGCATTAGCATGGTCTACACCTTCGATAATCCCAACACACCCACCCGCAAGCAAGTCCAGTACTTCGAGAACAACGGCAGTCGCGGGATCTATGCAGATGGGTGGTTTGCTAGTGCCTTTGGCCCTCTGATTCCGTGGGATACGGCTGGTTCGACGGCGAAGTTACCGGAGTGGGATTCCAGTCAGGATGTTTGGGAGCTGTATCACATCGACGAAGACTTTACCCAGATGAACGATTTGGCGGATCAGGAACCGCAACGCTTAGAAGCGATGAAGAAACTGTTCCTGGAAGAGGCGAAAAACAATGAAGTCTTCCCAATTGGGGGTAGTTTGTGGACACGACTGCATCCAGAAGACCGGATTGCCACGCCTTACACCAGTTGGACATTCGATGACACGATTCAACGGATGCCAGAATTCACTGCTCCAGGTTTGGGTCGGGCCAGTAACTTGGTCACGATTGACGCTGAACTCAGTAATAATGCCACAGGTGTTCTCTATGCCCTAGGGGGTGCTGGCGGCGGTTTGACGCTGTACATGGATCAGGGCCAGATCAATTATGAATACAACATGCTATTAATCGAGAAGTACAAGACTCAAACAGCAAAGATTCCGGCCGGAAAACACAGGATTGAGGTGGAAACCACCTTCCAGTCCCCCAAACCAATTTCTCCAGCAGATGTGGTGATTCGGGTAGATGGCCAGGAAGCAGCCAAAGTCACAGTGCAACGTACCGTTCCGGCTGCCTTTACCGCTAGCGAAACTTTTGACGTCGGAACTGACCTAGGTTCTCCAGTTTCGACGGACTACGACGAACGCCGCCCCTTCGCCTTCAGCGGCAAGATTAACGAAGTTGAGGTTCAGATGAAATAGAAATAGCACGGGTATGAGATGATACACGCTGTAGATTTCTCCGGTTAGCGACTTCTGCTTAGAGAGCTTGAGAGTCTAACTCTCGACTTTTTCCCTTTGGTCATCGGAGACCCTTTAGCAATCTAGGGCTGTCCAAATACGGACAGCCCAGTACTTTGAAGTGTTAGCTGGTTAAGATGCGATTGCCCTGAGTTGAATGACGTTGTAAATCTGGATAGAGTCAATCGATGGTAGGCTAATGTATTGCCGTAACCAATAGCCTGCTCAATGCGACCAAAAATTATTGTTCTGGATGATGATCCAACGGGTTCTCAAACGGTGCATAGCTGCCTGCTGTTAATGCAGTGGGATGTGGAAACTCTGCGTTTGGGACTCAGAGATGAATCACCTATTTTCTTTGTCCTGACCAATACCCGTTCCTTGACACCGGAAGCTGCTGCGACCATTACCCGTGAAGTCACCCAGAACCTGAAGCAGGCAATTGAGGCGGAATCCATTGAGGATTTTCTAGTCGTTAGCCGTTCCGATTCCACTCTCAGAGGTCATTATCCGGTTGAAACCGATGTAATTGCCGAGGAGCTTGGCCCCTTTGATGCTCATTTTCTGATTCCAGCCTTTTTCGAGGGCGGGCGGGTGACCTGTGATAGTGTTCATTATCTTAATGTTGACGGGGATCTCACGCCAGTCCATGAGACAGAATTTGCCAAGGATTCCGTGTTTGGTTATCGCCACAGTTATCTACCGGACTACGTGGCTGAGAAAACTCAAGGGAAAATTCCCGCTGACCAGGTTGAACGGTTTTTGCTTGCGGATATTCGGGCAGGAACCCAGGAAGGACTGCGGCAACTGAAAGGCAATCAATGCGTCGTTGTCGATGGTGAAACTCAGGCTGATTTGGATCAATTTGCTGCTGATGTTCTCACGGTTGCAGGGGAGGGAAAACGATTTCTCTTCCGCAGTGCGGCTAGCATTCTCACGTCTCTCGCTGCTTTGGGGCCGCAGCCGTTGCCCGCTGAACAGATGTCGCAATATACACGCGATGGCAAGCCAGGGATTATTTTAGTGGGTTCCCATGTGAAGAAAACCACGGAACAGTTGGAACAACTCTTCCAGCAGCCTGGGATTCTTGGGGTTGAGGTGGATGTCTCCCATTTGCTACAAGACCGTTCAACTCAGCGGGATACCTTGCTTCGGGGACTTCTTACCCTGGTTGAGCAAATTCATGGTCAGGGCCAAACCCCTGTTATTTACACGAGCCGTGAGGAAATCAACTTCGACACGGTTCAGGATCGATTGGATTTTGGTGAGGCCGTTTCAGAATTACTAATGGATATTGTCCGAGGATTGCCCAGTGATATTGGATTCTTGATCAGCAAGGGCGGTATTACTTCCAATGATGTGCTGAGCAAAGGGTTGGCGTTGAAAACGGCTCGGTTGCTAGGTCAGGTTCTCGCTGGATGTTCCACAGTTAAGACTGCCGCTGACCACCCCCAGTTTCCTAATTTACCCGTGGTGCTTTTTCCAGGAAATGTGGGCGATAAACATGGCCTGGCGACGGTTTACCATCGTTTGAGTGCTGGAGACTAGATTAACTCTAGGGATTTACGAATCTCTATCTCTTCTGTCATAATCGCCCGTGAACAGGGTTAAAGGATAAAAATTATGGATCCCTATGAGTTTTCCAGTAGCCAAAATGAATTGGTGGGCGACCTGGCCAAAAAAATGAATTTTGTCGGTATCTTGATGATTGCTGCCGGGATTATTTCTCTGATTTCAGGACTGGTTATTATTTTCTCTGGTACTGTAGAAGCAGGAGTTGGACAAATTATTCAAGGGGTATTCTCGCTGATTGTTGGACTCTGGACTCGCAATGCAGGGTCAGCCTTCCAAAAAATTGTGGCGACCGTTGGCTCCGATATTGAGAACCTGATGATTGCTCTGGGAGAGCTGCGAAAACTCTACACCCTGCAGTATTGGCTGGTAATCATTGTTCTAGTTTTCATGATTCTGGCCTTGGTTCTGGGTTTGATTGTAGGAATCGGTACCTCACTGGGATAAATTCTGCGTCGAAATCGTCCATCCTTGAGTTGTTGTTACTAAAATACGTTAAGGGGTCTCATGCAAGTCGCTCTGGCTGCATTGATTCGTTCAACCTATTTAACCTGAAGTGTCCAACGTATGACAAACGTTCCTGTAGCGCGAATTCGTAATTTTTCGATTATTGCTCACATCGACCACGGTAAATCCACCCTGGCTGACCGTCTACTGCAAGACACTGGCACAGTGGCGGCTCGTGAGATGAAGGATCAGTTCTTGGACTCCATGGATTTAGAGCGAGAACGAGGAATCACGATCAAACTACAGGCGGCACGGATGAGCTACACCGCCAAGGATGGTGAAGAATATACACTGAACCTGATTGATACCCCTGGGCATGTGGACTTTTCCTATGAAGTCTCCCGCTCGCTGATTGCCTGCGAAGGAGCACTGTTGGTGGTGGATGCTTCTCAGGGGGTCGAAGCCCAGACCCTAGCCAATGTCTATCTGGCCATTGAGAATGACCTGGAGATTATCCCGGTTTTGAATAAGATTGACTTGCCGGGGGCGGAACCGGATCGGGTCAAGCAGGAAATTGAAGAGATTATCGGTCTAGATTGTTCCCAGGCGATTTTAGCCTCAGCCAAGGAAGGCATTGGTATTGATGAGATTTTAGAATCGATTGTTCATTTGGTGCCTCCACCGCAGGATACCGTTGACCAAAAGCTGCGGGCGCTAATTTTTGATAGCTATTACGATCCCTACCGGGGTGTGATTGTTTACTTCCGGGTTGTGGATGGGGTGATCCGTAAGGGCGACCGGGTCAGGCTAATGGCCTCCGGTAAAGAATATGAAATTGATGAATTGGGCGTTCTATCTCCAACTCAGAAACCTGTTGATAGCCTCCATGCTGGGGAAGTGGGGTATTTCTCAGCAGCAATCAAAGCGGTTGCTGATGCCCGAGTGGGAGATACGATTACCCTGGCCAAGGGTCAGGCGGAGGAACCCTTGCCGGGTTACACAGAGGCTAAGCCAATGGTTTTCTGTGGTCTGTTTCCAACGGACACAGATCAATTTCCAGAATTGCGAGAGGCTCTGGACAAACTGAGTCTGAATGATGCGGCCCTATCCTATGAACCTGAAACTTCCAGCGCCATGGGCTTCGGTTTTCGCTGCGGATTCCTGGGACTGTTGCACATGGAAATTGTTCAGGAGCGACTGGAGCGTGAATACAATTTGGATTTGATCGTTACCTCTCCCTCCGTTGTTTATCGAGTGACAACGGTGAATGGAGAAATTCTGAATATTGATAATCCCAGTACTCTGCCGGAGCCCAACCATCGGGAAAAAATTGATGAACCCTACGTACGGGTTGAGGTGATTACCCCAGAAGATTTTGTCGGCACCCTGATGGATCTGTGCCAACCCCGACGGGGCGATTTCAAAGACATGAAATATCTGACCCAGGGACGCACGACATTAATCTACGAAATTCCGCTTGCAGAGATCGTTACGGATTTCTTTGACCAGATGAAGTCCCGCACACGGGGCTATGCCAGCATGGAATACCACTTGATTGAATATCGGCCCAATCCGCTGGAAAAGCTAGATATTATGATAAATAAGGAGCCGATTGATTCCCTGGCGATGATTGTCCATCGTGACAAGGCTTATCACGTAGGTCGAGCCATGGCAGAGAAGCTGAAGGAATTGATTCCCCGCCATCAGTTTAAAGTACCGATTCAGGCTTCTATCGGTAGCAAAGTCATCGCCAGTGAACATATCCCGGCCTTGAGAAAGGATGTCTTGGCCAAGTGCTATGGGGGCGATATCAGTCGGAAGAAAAAACTTCTAGCTAAGCAAGCCAAGGGAAAAAAGCGGATGAAAGCCCTGGGTTCCGTGGATGTACCCCAGGAAGCCTTTATGGCAGTTCTGCAACTCAATCAAGAATCCTAGGCTGTAGTATTGTCATCTTTTGTTTACTTCAGGGTAACTGCTCCTAAATTTGAGGTGACTCACCTGACTTCTCACCTCAACAAACTGAGGCTAGAATGGACAAGATGGTTCCAGAGAGATTTCTCACAGAGCTTCTGGAGCGCTACCGATTATGCTGGTCTTTGAGATTGAGCTAGAAGATAATGGCTCAGGTCTTGAAGTCAAGCCTTCTAGTGCATCATCATTGAGCATGTTTGAGGTTCAGTGATTCCGTCCTAGGGTCTCTTTATCCCGAAGTTACTTAATTAGTCAGAGAATGAGAATTTTAGTTACAGGTGGTGCAGGTTTTCTTGGCTCTCACCTCATCGATCGCTTGATGGAACAAGGGCATGAAGTGATTTGCTTGGACAACTTTTTCACGGGGAGTAAGCGAAACCTGCTGAAGTGGCTTGACAACCCTTACTTTGAATTAATTCGCCATGACATCACTGAGCCGATTCGTCTGGAAGCTGACCAAATTTACCATCTGGCTTGTCCAGCATCCCCAGTTCACTACCAGTTTAATCCAGTGAAAACGATTAAAACTAATGTGATGGGAACCCTGAATATGCTGGGTTTGGCAAAACGGGTAAAGGCTAGATTCTTTTTGGCGTCAACCTCAGAGGTATATGGTGATCCGGATGTTCATCCTCAACCGGAGGAATATCGAGGCAACGTCAATACAATTGGAATCCGCAGTTGCTATGACGAAGGCAAGCGGGTAGCAGAAACCCTGGCCTTTGACTACCATCGTCAAAACGGCGTGGATATTCGAGTGGCTCGAATTTTTAACACCTATGGGCCACGGATGCTGGAAAACGATGGTCGAGTGGTGAGCAACTTCATTGTGCAATCTCTGAAAGGCACTCCCCTCACGGTTTATGGAGATGGTTCCCAAACCCGAAGCTTCTGCTACGTTTCGGATTTGGTAGAAGGTTTCATTCGATTAATGAATGGAGACTTTATTGGGCCGGTGAATTTGGGGAACCCTGGAGAATATACGATTCTAGAGCTGGCTCAAAAGATCCAGTCAATGGTGAATCCGGATGCAGAGATTCAGTTCAAGCCTTTGCCCCAGGACGATCCAAAGCAGCGACAGCCGGACATTACCCGAGCAAAAACCCATCTCAATTGGGAACCCACTGTTCCATTAGAGCAGGGATTGAAGCTGACAATTGACGACTTCAGTGCTCGTCTCGGATCATTGAAGTAGGCTCTGGAATTGAGAAACGAGGGCATCACGATCAAGGGTTAATTGAGAAAATCTGAGGACATTTCTATGCGCGTTTGTGTAATTGGAACTGGATACGTTGGTTTGGTAACAGGTGTTTGCTTGGCTGAGATTGGCCATGATGTTGTCTGTGTTGACAATAATGAGGAGAAGGTGAAGCTGATGAAATCAGGTCAGTCACCAATCTATGAGCCTGGTCTATCAGAACTGATGAAATCCAATATGGATAATGGACGCCTCTCCTTTACCTCTGATTTGCAAGCAGGGGTTGACCACGGAGAGATCCTATTTATCGCCGTTGGAACACCTGCTCTACCAACTGGAGAGAGTGATACTCGTTACGTTGAAGCTGTAGCACGGGGCATCGGTTCCCACCTGACCACTGGGTACAAGGTGATTGTTAATAAGTCCACAGTGCCGATTGGTTCTGGCGATTGGGTTCGGATGATCGTACTCGATGGTGTTTCAGAACGTCAGAAAGAGCAGGGTATGGCTGGCACAGAAATTGAGGCTGAATTTGACGTAGTAAGTAACCCTGAATTCTTGCGAGAAGGTTCAGCGATCTACGATACTTTCAATCCAGATCGAATCGTTCTAGGCAGCAATAGCGAAAGAGCCCTGGGCATGATGCAGGAACTCTACACGCCAATTGTTGAGCGCAAGCCGGCTGAGGATGCTTCTCTGCCTCCAGTTCCAGTGGTGATGACAAACCTGAACTCTGCCGAGATGGTGAAGTACGCCGCTAACTCCTTCCTGGCGACCAAGAATAGCTTTATCAATGAAATCGCCAATGTTTGCGATCGCGTTGGAGCCGATGTAACTCAGGTTGCGGCAGGCATTGGTCTGGATTCCCGAATTGGTAAGAAGTTCCTCCAGGCTGGAATTGGTTGGGGTGGTTCTTGCTTCCCGAAAGACGTTTCTGCCCTGATCCACACGGCTGATGACTACAACTACGATGCTCAACTGCTGAAGGCAGCGGTTGAGGTGAATAAGCGCCAGCGCTTGATGGCCGTTGAAAAGCTGCAGCAAGTTCTAAAAATCTTGAAAGGAAAGACTGTCGGTTTACTGGGTCTGACCTTCAAGCCGGATACAGACGACCTACGGGATGCTCCAGCCCTCATCATCATCGACCAGTTGAATCGCTTGGGCGCTAAGGTCAAAGCCTACGATCCTATTATTTCCCAGACTGGAATGCGTCATGGCTTGTCCAATGTGATCGTTGAGACCGATCCTGAATTGCTAGCAGATGGCTGTGATGCACTGGTGCTGGTCACCGATTGGGCCCAGTTCAAGAGCCTTGACTACAGCAAGATGGCAAAATTGATGAATTCTGCCATTATCATTGATGGTCGTAACTTCCTAAATCGCAAGGATCTAGAGGCAGCCGAGTTCCAATACGTTGGAATCGGTTACTAGGTTGTTCCCTGTTTAGGAAAATTTCTGCCAGAAATTGTCGAAGCAGGTCATCGCAGCGACTGCGATGACCTGTTGCGTTTCCATACAGTATTTCTAACGCCCTGGACGTACTAGAGATGGCAGTGCACCGCGCCGCTACCTCTCCAGTCAACACCTTATAGCCTTACGTCTTCATGTTGGGACATCTGATAGGTGTATCCCCTGTACAGCAAGGGATACACTCTCAAGCCCAATCCTGTAGGGCTATACGCGATTGAAAATCACCGTAGGTTACAAATTGTTCCAAAACGTCTCTTCCCTATCGTGACCTTGTCCTCATCAGATCTATGCTTGAAAGTATTATCCGATAGCGTTTCGAAAGTTGGTTTTTGAGGTTGGTTTTTGAAGTTGATCTTTGGAACTTGTTTTTATGAAAATTGACAATGTTTTGGTCGCGGTCGCAGGTCGAGGGTTGTGTGAAGAAATGCTCAATATGCTGATGGACATTCCAGCCTTTCGCACGGCCAATGTGACCCTGTTACACGTGGTGCCGAACGAAGTCTCCGCAGATGTGATGTCTGAAAAGCTGGAGGCGGGAGGAAAAATTCTGGCTGGGGCAGTTCAATCACTCAGAGTTGAACCGAACAGAGTTAATCCTCGCCTCAAGCAGGGCGATCCAAAGGACATTGTCTGTCAGGTTGCCGATGAAGAAAATTCCGATCTGATTATCATTGGTTCACGGGGACTTCAGGGGTTACGCGCGATTTTAGAAAACTCTGTGAGCCAGTATGTATTTCAGCTAACCACTCGCCCCATGCTGTTGGTCAAGGACGGCACATACGTTAAGAAATTAAGACATATCATGGTGGCACTGGATACCTCTGAGTCGGCGACAGAATGTCTGCAACTAGCGCTGTCCTGGGCCAAAAATGTTCCTGGAGGGCAGTTAATTATCGCCCATGTCGATAAAGACTTAAGTGGTAAAGCAAAGGAAGATCTGTCTGGAAATGCTGAAAAAGATGATCCGATTCTGGCCCTGGCAGCCGCCGAAGCGAAGCGCCAAGGTGTTAGCTACCGCTGCGTCAGTGGCAAGGGCAAACCTGGCCCTGAAATTTGTCGCTTGGCGGAAGAGGTCAATGCCGATCTATTAATTCTCGGTTCCCCGGATCGCCGCCCAACGATTGCAAAGAGTTTAGTTGACGTTGATCGGTTGATTGGGGGATCTCTATCTGACTACGTTCGGGTTCATGCGGATTGCCCGGTTTTGTTGGCTCGAACACCAGAAAATTAAAGTCTTATCCGGAACGTCGAGCGGCTCAGCCGCTCAACATTCCATACTTATAACCCTACAGGATTGGGTTTGAGGCCGTATCCCCTGCGCAGGAGATACAGCCCTAAGATACGAAGACACACTGAGAGGTAAGGAGCTTGAGAGTTTTGGGAGCACTCAACTTTCTATAGCTTTATTATTCCCTGCTGTTTCCAGGAGTACTTCACTCGATCAGGTGAATTTCTGGTGTTTCTTCAGCTTGTCGGGTAACAATGGTAAGAATTGCCCGTTAGCAGATCAGGAATCGTGAGGATGCGTGGAAAGTTAATCGTCTTTGAAGGGGTTGAGGGGGTCGGGAAAACAACTCAGATTCAGCAAATTCATCGCTGGCTGGAAACTCGATACAGCAATCATGCCCAGTCAATCATGACCACTCGCCAACCGGGTGGAACGAATCTCGGTAAGTCCCTGAGATAATTGTTGCTGGAATCTGACAGTGGAGAACCGATCAGTGATCGAGCGGAATTGCTAATGTATGCAGCGGATCGGGCGCAGCACGTTGAGAACTTCATTCAGCCAAATCTGGAGCAGGGGGCAATTATTCTGTGCGATCGCTTCACAGATTCCACTATCGCTTACCAGGGCTATGGGCGAGGATTGGATGTGAAATTAATTGAGCAATTGAATCAGATTGCAACAGACGGATTGCAAAGTGATGTCACTTTCTGGCTTGATCTGGATGTAGAGGTGGGTTTAGCCCGTAGCAAGGCGAGAGGTTCTTTGGATCGGATGGAACGGGCTGAGATTAATTTCCATCGACAGGTAGAAAGGGGGTTTCAAGCATTGGCCCATGCTCATCCTCAGAGAATTTTTCGGATTGATGCCAGTTTGACACCCGACGAGGTGACCCAGGAAATTCAAGCAGTCTTGAGCCGATGTTTGGAAAGTTGGGAACTTTAGCTTGACTTGGAACGGCCAACTAACTTGTCCCGCAGGGCTTTAATCCGGTCGCGCAACTTTGCCGCTTCTTCAAACTCCAGGTTCTTGGCCGCATCCTTCATTTGCAGTTCTAGCTGCTGAATCAAATCCGGTAAGTTTTCTAGGGGCACATCATCGGCTTTCTCATAAATGTCTTCCAACTGTTGAGCGTTCAACCGGCGGGACACATCCAGAAATTCCAGAATAGAGTTGCTCGATGACTTGATAATGGATTTGGGGACAATGCCGTGGGTTTCGTTGTAGGCCGTTTGGATCGCGCGGCGACGTTCTGTTTCGTCAATCGCTTTCTTCATGCTATCTGTTAAATTATCGGCATACAATAATGCCTGGCCCCGAATGTGTCGCGCTGCCCGCCCGATGGTTTGGATCAAGGAACGTTCTGCTCGCAGGAACCCTTCTTTATCCGCGTCCAGAATCGCCACCAGGGAAACCTGGGGTAAATCCAATCCTTCCCGCAGCAGGTTTACCCCTACCAGCACATCGAACTCACCCTGTTTCAATGCCTGGATAATTTCAATTCGTTCAATAGACTGAATTTCAGAATGCAAGTATCGAACCCGAATCCCCCGATCCTGAAGATATTCGGTCAAGTCTTCTGCCATCCGTTTTGTCAGGGTTGTGACCAGTGTTCGCTCATCACGGTCGATGCGTTGTTGAATTTCACCAAATAAATCGTCAATCTGCCCGTCTGTGGGTCTGACAAAAATCTCTGGATCCAAGACTCCTGTAGGTCGGATAATCTGTTCAGCGACTCGTTCTTGAGATTCCTCCAATTCCCAATCTCCGGGCGTTGCTGACACGAAGATACACTGATTCATTTTTTCCCAGAATTCTTCAGATTTCAGCGGTCGATTGTCGGCAGCACTGGGCAATCGAAAACCGTGATCAATTAGAACTTTTTTGCGGGCTTGGTCACCGTTATACATACCTCGAATTTGTGGTACGGTAACGTGGGATTCATCGACAACCAGGAGCCAATCATTAGGGAAATAATCGATCAAACATTCCGGGGGTTCACCGGGTTCCCGCCCTGCCAGGTGACGAGAATAGTTTTCTACGCCGTTGCAATATCCCACTTCTCGCAACATTTCCAAGTCGTAGCGAGTCCGTTGTTTCAGGCGTTGAGCCTCTAGTAATTTACCCTCCTTTTCCAAAACTTCGAGTTGCTGTTCCAACTCTTGTTCTATCGCTTCACAAGCAAACTCTAACCGTTCTTTTGGAGTGACAAAGTGACGCGCGGGATAAACGTTGAGCGCTTCCATACTTTGCATAACTTCTCCCGTCACCGGATCTAAATATCGAATCGCATCAATTTCATCACCAAAAAACTCCACTCGAATCACCCGATCTTCATAGGCTGGCCCAATTTCCAATACATCTCCCTTGACTCGAAACCGACCGCGAGTTAGTTCCGTATCGTTGCGCGTGTATTGAATTGTTGCTAGATCCCGTAACATTTGACGCTGATCAATTTCTTCTCCCACCCTGAGAGGAATTGAAGCATTCAAATATTCCGCTGGAATTCCCAAACCATAAATGCAACTAATTGAAGCCACCACAATTACATCTCGCCGTTCAAACAAAGAACGAGTGGCAGAGTGGCGCAACATATCAATTTCATCATTAATTGAGGCTGTCTTTTCAATGTAAGTATCGGTAACTGGAATATAGGCTTCGGGTTGGTAATAGTCGTAATAACTAATAAAATACTCGACGGCATTACCAGGAAAAAATCCCCGTAGTTCATTGCACAATTGAGCAGCTAAAGTCTTGTTATGTGCCAGAACCAGTGCCGGTCGTCCAACCTTTTCAATCACTGAAGCAATGGTGAAGGTTTTTCCGGTTCCCGTCGCACCTAGAAGCGTATTAAATTGATGGCCATCCTGAACATTTTGGGTGAGATGGGCGATCGCCTTTGGTTGATCCCCCATGGGTTGAAATGGAGCCTGGAGGTGAAATTGCGCCATTATCTTCAGGGCATTTTTTTAGTGGATCCTAAAGATCGTAGCACTCTGGTCTAAATCTGGCAGGAAGTTTGTCAAGGGATGAATCCATAAATTTTAGGCATCAATCCGATGAGCTATCTTTACTGCTCTTCACAAAGAGATATCTTTCTTCATTCGCTATTTACGTCAGTACAAGTTCATTTTATAATTTATTTATCATTCAAAAGGTATTCATTATGGCCGCTAGCTCTTCCCCTGCAAGGAGAACGACATCCGGCAGACGCACGACCCGTCGAACCTCACAAAAACTTATAGATAAACAGGAAGAAGGTAATATGACACAGGTTGAAACTTCTGGCATCACCTCCAATGGCACTGCTGAGTCTCAGGCCAGCGAGCAGTCAACGCCAACTCAGATCCAACTCGCCAGCCATGCTGCGCTGGGAATGCCAAATCGTCCGATTGAAGAGAGCCACCTGGAAATTGTCGGAACTCTAATGGGAGGCAATCGCCCCATTGTGAAGGCAGAATCAGCTTCTATCGCACTAGTCCCATCGGAGGATTCGGTTGGGGCAATGGCAAATCGTCCTGTTGGGGCCTCTGACTTGCACGTTACCGGGATTCTGATGAATCGTCCGGTCGCTTCCAACCAGGTTGATAACCCTTACACGCTAATGGGTTATCTGGATTAATCCAAGCAACCTTGCAGCGGTTTCCACTGTCAGTAGAGTTAGCGTAGGTGAATGTTGAGCGGCATTGCCGCTCGATATCTGTATTGAAGACTCAACTCTAGGACGAGATTCCAGTTATTGCAATCAACTCACCGCAAAATCTGTGTACTGCCGCATGGAAGGGGGTTGAAAGCCCAGAACGATCTGTTGTTTGGGAACTCCTTTTTCGACGAGGGCATTGGCGATTCCCCCTTCAGTTCCGTCATGCTGGATCCAGATTTTTTCGCCTTTGATATCCAGATGTAGAACGCAACCATAGTTGCGGCGTTCGTTCGGTTTCCATCCGACATGAACCAATTGATAATGATCTCGCTCCGTATCAAAGATGATTTGGGCCTCAATCTGCATCTGTGCTAGTCCCGGAGCTGAGCGTTTTGCTCGTTCGAGGAGTAATTCTTGAATATAACGCCGATATTCTTCTACTGCCATAGAACAATGACCTCCTGAGCCGGATGGTAAACTATCAGGCTCAGTTGACTGCGTTCAACTGTATCCTGAATAAATCTTAAGCTGAAAAAGCTTGAATAGGTCTTTTCTGGGATTGCCAGGTATAGGATTCGCTCAGGATCACTCTCTTCGAGCGCATACCGATAATCCATGAACTGTCCGTGGGCTGTATGAAATTCAGAAATGGGAGAGGGGCCGACAAAGCTTTTAACCTCTACAGCAATTTTTCTATCATCACGTTCCGCTCCAAGCAGTTGCTCTGCTCCCAAATCGATGTACATTTCAACTCCACCGACAGCTAAGGGGTAAGGATCATGAGTAATTGCCCACCCATCTTTTTGCAGTGCAACTTTGACAGCGTTGTGAAAAATATCTTTGCCCATAATGTGTTACCGAGATCCACAAAATTAACTATCTTTAGATGCTGCTTTTGAGGTCTTAGATGTCTGGCTCTTCGGGGGTTTTGCGGATCTAGTTTGAGGCTCGTGCACCGTTTTTGCCGCAGGCACAAATTTAACGTCCAATCCATTCTCAGTCCGCTCTACCTCAATGGTTCCGTCGGCAACGGATTGCTGCTCTAACAGTTGATTGGCAATTGGATTTTCCAGCTCCCGTTGAATGGCGCGCTTCAGGGGTCGTGCACCATAAACCGGGTCATAACCGACTTCTGCCACGTAGTTTAGGACTTCCTTGGACAGTTCAATATTGACCTTTTGATCGGCCAGTAACCGCTTCAAACGCTTCACCTGAATCTCGACAATTCGACCCAGTTCTGATTTGCTCAACGGATGGAACAGGATCGTGTCGTCGATTCGATTGAGAAACTCTGGACGGAAATGGGAACGCAACACAGACATTACCCGCCGATGCATTTCTTCATAGCGGGAATCATCCCCAGCAATATCGAGAATATGTTCGCCACCAATATTGCTGGTCATGACAATCACAGTATTGCGAAAATCAACCTTGCGTCCTTGAGAATCAGTGATGCGACCATCGTCGAGAACTTGCAGCAAAATATTAAACACATCCGGATGGGCTTTTTCCACCTCATCAAACAGAATCACTGAGTAGGGGTGGCGACGAACTGCTTCAGAAAGCTGCCCCCCCTCGTCATAGCCAATGTAGCCCGGAGGAGCACCGACCAAACGAGCAACCGCATGCTTCTCCATGTATTCGGACATATCAATCCGGATTAAGGCATCCTCACTGTCGAATAGAAATTCTGCCAGGGCTCGGGCCAATTCTGTTTTTCCGACTCCCGTCGGCCCCATGAAGAGGAAAGAACCAATCGGCCGCCCCGGAGCTTTCATGCCAGCCCGCGCCCGTCGAATCGCTGCGGAAACGGCTGCCAGGGCTTCCTGTTGACCAATCACCCGCTGATGCAGGTGACTTTCCAGTTGCAATAGTTTCTGCCGCTCTGACTCCAACAGTCGATTCACTGGAATGCCTGTCAACTTCGCAACAATGGAGGCAATATCAGCCTCTGTGACCTCCTCCCTCAACAACGTCGAGGCTTGGGCTTGTAACTGACCCAGTTCCGCTTCCTTGGTTTCTCGATTGCGGCGAATTTTTTCCTGCTCATATTTCAGCTCATACAGTTTGTTGTAATCGTAGGAGCGCTCGGCCTGCTCAATTTGTACCTGGATCTGGCCCTCTGACTCCTTCAGGGTATTGATTGTTTCTAGTAACTGTTTTTCTCTTTGCCATTGGGAGGAGAGTTCCTGTTGACGATGTTTCAGGGTCTCAATCTCTTGCTTGATCGCGCCAAGTTGGGAATTTCCACTAGATGCTGACCCATTGGATAAACCTTCGCCTTCAATGGAGAGCTTTTCCATTTCTAATTGCATCAGCCGTCGATCAATCTGCTCCAACTCTACAGGTTTAGAGGTAATCTCCATCTTGAGTTGGGCGGCTGCTTCGTCTACCAGATCAATTGCTTTGTCCGGTAAAAAGCGATCGCTAATATACCGACTCGATAAATGGGCCGCTGACACCAGTGCCGCATCGGTAATCTTTACCCCATGATGTCGTTCGTAGCGATCTTTGAGTCCCCGCAGAATTGAAACCGTATCTTCAGGACTAGGCTGGTCAACATAGACCGTTTGGAATCGCCGTTCCAGGGCTGCATCCTTTTCAATCACCTTGCGGTATTCATCCAGGGTGGTTGCTCCGATGCACCGCAATTCACCACGGGCCAGCATTGGTTTAAGTAAATTTCCCGCATCAACCCCAGAACCGCCATTGCCCCCTGCTCCAGCTCCTACGACGGTGTGCAATTCATCAATGAATAGGATCACTTGACCGTCGGAATGGGTGACTTCCCGTAGCACCGACCGCAATCGTTCCTCAAATTCTCCTCGATATTTTGCGCCTGCAATCAGGCTCCCCATATCCAGAGAGATCAACTGGCGATTCTTCAAAGAATCCGGCACGTCGCCATTCACAATTCTTTGAGCTAGACCTTCCGCAATGGCAGTTTTCCCTACACCCGGTTCTCCAATCAAAACCGGATTGTTTTTTGTGCGGCGCGATAGACAACTGACCACCCGACGGACTTCTTCGTCCCGACCAATCACCGGATCAAGCTTGCCCGCCTTGGCTTGCTCGGTTAAGTCCCGACCATATTTTTTCAGGGAATCATAGCCCGTTTCAGGACTCTGGTTCTCGACCTTGGCGCTGCCCCGAACTTTCTTAATCACCTCTTCCAATTTTTTGCGAGGCGCTGGAGCACCACTGCGGGGAGGGCGTTCCATGCCAGGTCTGCCAGGGGGACGACCCTCACCACCACCCAGCAACCGCCGACCAATTCGGCCATCTTCTGCAAAGGCGATTAACAAATGCTCCACAGAAATGTAGCGATCATCCCAGGCTTCCCGTGTTGCTTCTGCCACATCCAAAAGCTTGTCCAGTCCCTGACCCAGGTAGAGGGATTCAGCCTGAGCAACCTTGGGCTGGCGACGAGTGAATCTTTCAAGTTCCTGGCCCAGGAAATCTGGGTTAACCCCTGACTGATTCAGGATATCGTTCACCAAACCATTCTGTTCCAACAGAGCAATCACCAGATGCTCCACTTCCAGGTTCTGATTTTGAAAACGATGGGCGATATCCTGGGATTTAACAATGGCTTTCCAGGCTTGCTCTGTAAACTTACTCTCGTCACTCGGTTGCATTAGTTAGTTTGGGGTTTGGATAGGGAATTAGGATAATTAACTAGCCGAATTAACTAGCCGATACAGCAGTCTTGGCTTCACTGGTTTCTGAACTGCTGCCTTGAGTTCCCAGTTGAATTAACTCGATCTTGTAGCCATCTGGATCTGCCACAAAAGCAATCACAGTCGAACCATGCTTCATGGGGCCGGGTTCACGGGTTACTTTACCACCTGCTGCTTTGATTTGGTCGCAAGTGCCGTAGATGTCGTCTACACCAAGGGCGATATGGCCATAGCCATCGCCTAGATCGTACTTGTCTGTACCCCAGTTGTAGGTCAATTCGATAACAGCGTGATCGGATTCGTCGCCATAACCTACAAATGCCAGGGTAAACTCACCACCGGGATAATCCTTTTGACGGAGAAGTTGCATGCCTAGAATATCGCAGTAAAACTTCTTAGATGCCTCTAGATCGCCGACTCGCAGCATAGTGTGAAGTAAACGCATGGGGTAGTTCTCCTCTTAATCGACTCGATACCTTATATTTTAGGGGTTCTGCTGAAAGCGAGACAAGGTTGAAGGGTCATTGAATCTTACCGATTTCTCGCCCAACTGCCTCAATCTCGGCATAGTTATCATTTTCAGTAGAAATGAATTTGTCCGCACCAAATAGTTCCAGGATTTCTTTTTCTTCAGGATCATTGGCATCGAGGGACAACAAGGCATCCTGCACCCGTTGAGCAAAGTCTTCTCCATACCGTTCTTTTACCTGCGGATGCAGCACCCAATGGTAATCGTAGTAAGCGGGCGATCGCCAGAGGACTCTGACTTGATTTAGATCAATTTCGCCTGACTCAACCCGACTTTCCCAAACCTGCTCATTTAATGCTCCGGCCTGATAACTTCCCGCTTCCACTAACTGAATCGTGGCATCGTGGGAACCAGAGAACCCCGGCTCCCCTCTGAAATCTTCTAGGGAGACGCCTGCCTGCTGTAGAAAATGTTGGGGCATGAGTCGTCCGGAAGTTGATGACTCGCTGCCAAAGGTAAAGGTCTTCCCTTTCAGTTCATTCAGTTCACTGATATCGTCAATCGGTTCTAGTCCGCTGTTTTCATTGGCGATGAAAACGGAGTGGAATTCCGCGTCAATGTCTCGCTGGGCAATAGCTTCCGCTCCCTCAACCTGTAGACGGGCCTGAACTCCGGTCAATCCGCCAAACCAAACCATGTCTAGATCTCCAACTTTGAAGGCGGTCACTGCTGCTGTATAGTCGGTTACAGGTTTGTATTCGACTGGAACTCCCAATTCAGCTTCCAGGTAATCGGCCAGCTTGCTGTAGAGTCGCTGTAGCTTTTCGGGATCTTGATCTGGAATTGCTCCAGCGACAAAGGGGACAGTATAGGTTTCTGCAACGTTTGCTCCAGGATTAGAAGATTGAGATCTTTCTGATGGAGAGCTACAAGCGCTGGCAATCTGAAGTGTCAATGCCAGGAATGCCGTGATTAGCAGTCTGCGATTCATGATTTCTACTGATCTGTGAGTTGTAGGACATTTAACAAGTTACTCCTAAATTACAGCGTTTCCAACGTTGGTGGAGTTCAGGAGACTGGGATGCAGTGCGCCTCAATCTTCCGAATCTATCCCTCACCAAACCTGGAAAGACGCATATAGCAATCACAAATGATTTGTGAAATCGGGGTGAAGGGGGCATCGCCCCTTCTTAGGCACATATTCCCAAACCCCTTTACTTTTTTCGTGATTGATTTAGGACTACTATAAGACTTCAGAAAATATACTTAAATCCGGTTTAAACACACTTTAAGTACGGTCACATATTAAGCTACTTCACTGGGCTAATGAAATCTAGCGCCTCTGTAAGTTCAGTAACTTTACTATTGGATGTCAGTTCCATCATCGATATCATTTGACTATTGATCAACTTGCAGGTTAATCGGCCATGAATAAATCCGTAGTCAAAATCTGGCATATCATATCAGTTCTTCTGGGTATTAGTTGTTGTACGCTTTGCTGCTGCTTGGCTATGATTGATCATAGTAATGGAGACGTAAGCTTGGTTTCTGTTAGAGAAGAAGTTGATAACGACCCAGGGCTGCATACTTCAACAGGATTGGCATCGAATATCACAATCAAGCCTTAACCTGAATCCAGTCAAGCCCCCTTTACGAATTTACAATGAAGCATCAGTACATTTCCACCATCAAAAATCTTG
The DNA here is from genome assembly GCA_050331715.1 of Microcoleaceae cyanobacterium. Taxonomy (GTDB): domain Bacteria; phylum Cyanobacteriota; class Cyanobacteriia; order Cyanobacteriales; family Microcoleaceae; genus JBHJGO01. The sequence goes on along the minus strand of JBHJGO010000028.1, from coordinate 57,385 downwards.
CAAGACAGGATCAACTCAATATTCCCCAGGCAATCATGGATCTAATTTATCTAGAAAAGCTTGCCTCTGATGAAGAAGAATTTTATATGTTGCGTGGTCTTCAGGTCTTCCTAGAAGCCATGATGGAATACAAGGATCAGGAGGTCTTTCCTAGCGAAGAAATTGATGAATCTGATATTTACTTCATGTTCAATGGTGCAGAGTCACTGGAACACTTTATGGAAGTATTTGAAACCCCTGAATCTTCTGCTTATCGAAATTTTTTACGAAATATCAAAATTAAGTACGAACAGAGTATGCAGCAGAACAATAAGTGGACTCACCTGCCTTTCCAGCAAGATGACCCGTCTTCACATAGGGGCTAGTGCGCTACAGTTGTGCTTGACAGTCTATGATTGACCGATTTCTCAATGAGTATGGGCCGATTTTTTCTATTTATCGCAGCTATTCTGGGAGGATTAGCCGTCAGTGGCGGTGCTCTTGGGGCGCATTTTTTGCAGGAACAACTGAGTGAGCGGGCGTTAGAAATCTTTGAAACTGGGGCTCGGTATCAGATGTATCACGCTTTAGCACTGCTCCTGGTTGGAACCCTGCTGCTCCGAACAGAAACTCCGCAACGGTTGATGAAAGTTGTGGGAATTGCCTTTATTCTGGGCACTTTGATTTTCTCTGGCAGTTTGTATGCCCTGAGCTTGACTGGAATCGGTTGGTTAGGTGCAATTACTCCTATTGGGGGTGTAGCGCTAATCTTGGGCTGGGGGTGTTTGGCGATCGCAGCTTGGAAGGTGCAATCGCCCTAAGCAATCCCTTAAAATTAAATGAATTAACTTATTAAGGGGTTTTTAAAAATACCTAATGGGAAGCGAACCACTTGTTCTACTCTCACGCCGTGAGATCGAAAAACTGCGTCGAGCGGGTCAACTGGCCGCTCAGCTTCTTGATCATCTAGAGCCGATGGTCAAGCCCGGCGTTTCGCCCCAGGAATTGAACGACGAAGCCGAACGATGGACACAGGCTCACGGTGCTCGGAGCGCTCCCCTTGGCTATGACCCAACCGGGAATAATGCCTTCCCTCGATCAATCTGCACTAGCGTAAACAACGTCATCTGTCACGGTATCCCAAATCCTAAGCAACTCCTCCAGGATGGAGATATTATCAACATTGATGTCACGCCCATCTTTGAGAGCTACCACGGCGATACCTCCAGAACATTCTTCGTCGGCACTCCGTCTCCTGTTGCCCGCAAGCTAGTAGAGGTGACCTATGAATGTTTACTGCGGGGGATTGCAGCCGTAAAACCTGGAGCTAGGGTTGGAGATATTGGTGCGGCAATTCAGCAACATGCCGAAGCTAATGGGTTTTCTGTGGTTCGAGATTTTGTTGGCCATGGAGTGAATACAACCTTCCACACCGAACCTCAAATTCCTCATTACGGCAAACCTGGCAAGGGTAAGAAACTTCGCCCTGGAATGGTATTCACGATTGAGCCGATGATTAATGAAGGAGCCTACGAGGCCAAGGTGCTAGAGGACGGTTGGACAGCCATTACTTCAGACGGTAAACTCTCAGCCCAGTTTGAACATACAATTGCTGTAACCACCGAGGGTGTTGATATTCTGACATTGCGGGATCCGGCAGCGCCTAGTCCTGTCGCTGACTATCTCGTCGACCTAGCTCATACACCCCACCGCTAATACTGACAATCATCCCCACACTAATGGCCCAGCTTTTTCCAAGGCTATATTCCACCAGCCAATTGCATAGGGTTCCCACCAGAAGAAAGGGGACAATACTGAACAGAGAAGCGTAGAATTCGTTCTGGGCTTCACGGCCCTTGCGAGTTCGTTCAAACTCTTCCTCCGAGGTGTAGAGCGATCGCTCGGCAAAGTTAAACCAGCGGGTCAGTTGTTCGATGACCCATTCACTCGCAGGAGAAAACCCCCAGTAGAGGGCGAGTGACCACAGGGCTGCACCGGAAATCGTAACGGGATCAATTGCAAATCTAAAGGGAAATAAATCAGCGAACATCAATGTTTTGTTTTGAGGTTTTTTCTGAGGTAGAGTTTTAAACTCTAACAAACTTACGCCAAAGGTTCAAAATAGGGTCTATATCCATAGTATTTTTTTGGCCAGGAACCCAACCTGACATACAACCACTATGCCAGCTACCCCCTGCGGTGCTAAGCCAAAATCGCTGTGAACAATTCCACGACCCTCCTCAGCTATATCAATCTGAAGCAGATTCAGTTGATTGCTCTGGAGTCTCCCGGGAAAACTGGAAACGAACCGAGCGAACTTGTTCCTCCTCTGCATCAATTGCAATGATGGGAGCATCAATTAAACCTTCATCAAAGGGAATTTGAATCCGAAAGGTTCCATCGGGGTCAAGCTTGAGCGGTAAATCCTTGAGACTAACGTGGGCATGCGGTTCCGTCGCGCCATGAATAACGAGCTCTGCATTCGCAACTAACCAAAACTCTTGAGGTTTCTGAGGCGGAGCTGATGCAAATCCAGATCCACCCTGCTCTGTTACCAAAGCACCCGCTGAAATTGACAAGGGTTCAATTTGGGAAGACTGTTGCAATCGTCCTGACTCTACAGCATCTGATCTAAAAAAAAACTTTCCCTTCAACTCCTCCTCCCAGGATACAGTCGCATCCCAATAGTCATAGTTATCAGAAGGATATAGCGGCGGAATATGAATATGGGTTGAGCGAGCGAGCTTCAACCAACGTCCGTCTTCCGTCACGTAGCCAATTTCAACGAGATAGTCGCGATCGCTGACCGGAACGGAGATATACCAATCTCGCGTCATTTCTTCGCATTCAAACTGTAGTACGCCGTGGGGCATTTGGTGATCCATATCAATTGCTGTCACATCGTAGAATCGCAGTGCCAGTTGAATCCCACCTTGTTGCCGTATCTTTTCTCGTTCTTGGTTGGGAATATCCCAATAGGCATAGGCGGAATTGGGTTCACGGGACAGCAGTACAATTCGGCTTTGACCATAGCCATCAGGCAGAGGTGGCAAGCTCTGATCAACCGTCTCCAGGGTTTCCGGTTGTTGGGTCTGACCCAGATCGAATTTGGCTGCTTCTGCCTGGGAGATCTCCCTACCGATGGATTCAGGCTGAGGCGCAGTAATTGTTTCAGGATCTGAGTCTGCAATTCGTGATTGCAGATCAGGTTGGGGAACTTCTAGTTGGAAGGCAGCAGGAACGACGGCTGGTTGGGCCATACCACCTTGAGTGACATCGAGTTGACCGACCTCAGAGGGAATGGTTGCCTCCTGGCTCACCTCTAACGGTCTGGATTCTGACCAGTTAATCTCCAACTGACTAGCTTCAGAGGGACTTGCAGATGCATCACTCTCCATCTGGGACGGTTCAACTGGGTGAGCCGCAGCCGAAATTGTCTCTATTTGACCAGGCCCAGAGGGGATGATTTCTAGTTGGATAGCTTCCGGCTGTCCCCCTTCAGTGGCAGTTTCATCGACAAACTCAAACTCAACTGCTGAACCTTCGTCACTCACTTCCGCAGGAGAGGTTTCAGAAACCAATTCTGACTGAACTGGAGTCGGCTCTGTGAAGCTATAGAGAACATCCTGGTAAGAAGTTGTCTCTTCAGAAGGCAATGGCTCATCATAGGTCTCGTCATCAGAGACCAATCCAGAAATTACAGTCTCCGTAACTGTTGGTGTTAGTTCTGCTAGAGGAGTTGCTTCTATTGGAGTAACCTGCCCTAGAGCCTCTGGCTCGTCCTCAGCTTCTAGACGAGTGTCTGAGAGTGTTGATTCTGGAGTTGGCGGTTCCAGGGCTGTCAATTCTGGGGATGCTAATTCTGGAGTTGCTAATTCTGGAGTTGGCGGTTCTGAGGCTGTTGATTCTGGAGTTACTAATTCCGGGGTTGTTAATTCTGGGGTTGTTAATTCCGGGGATATCCATTCTGGAGTTAGCCTTTCTGGGGTTGCCAATTCTGAAGCTAACGGTTCTCGTGCGACTGGCTCCAGCACATCCTCTAGTTCAGTTTCGGAAGGACTCTCCAAGTCAGGCTGTACATCGTCAGCAGACAAATCGGGCTGTAGCGTCAGTTCATCTGCAATTCCCGGTGTTTCCAGTTCGGGTGTTTCTAGATCTAGGTTGGCTGATGCAGCTACTGTGATCTGGTCTTCAGCGCTATCTGATAGAACAGGTTGAGGTTCTGATCGATCAAGGCGATCGCCAATCATATCTGCTGCAGCAATTCCTAGAACAGCAGCCCCACCAATCATTGTTGCAGCTTGGGCCGGAGTCTGGGAACTTTCCTCAGTTTGAGAACTTTCCTCGACTGATTCGCTGACCTCTGACAACTCCGCTTCAGGCTGGGGAATTTCCGGTGCTTGTGGCGCAACAGAGTCAACATCGAACTGACCTACAGGGTCAACCTGGGTGGAGAAACCTGAGACGGTAACCGTTTCTGAAGAAATAGTTGGCTCTGGGATGAGTGCTTCGACATCATCGAGAGTAGGATGCAGGGGTTCTTCGACCTCTGGTTCCACCACATCCCAGGGTGAAGGAATGATTTCTCTCATCTCAACCGAATTGGGGCTTGAGAATTGATCCGGTTGATCAACCGATTGCTGTAAGCTCTCAACCTCCTCGTTCACCGATTCTCCCCAGGGATTCTCCAGTACCACCTCTTCTCGCTCAGCAGTGGATGACTCTCGCATGGGGAAAGGGGTGGCTGATGGGGGATTTGCAGGAACTTGATCATCCGGTGGACTGATAACGGGAGGAACGGAAGGAACCAGTGGTGTTACTGGAGAGGCGGCTTCATGGGTTGTCTCAGGTGCCGGAGTCATTGGAGAAGCAACCTGCGGTGTGGCCTCTGTTGTCAATACAGGTTTCGATACAGGTTCCGATACAGTTGTCGTTGGCAGGGTTCTGGAGGCTTCAGGAATTGCTTCATTCTGGGGCTGTGCAGTGGTTTCCTCTTCTTGAGTGGCCAGCCATCTTCGATAGGTGGCCCGACGATTTTGACCCCGTCGAAACCAGGGAATAAACCAGGCCAGGAATCCCAGCAACGGCAGCAACGGTAGCAACCACAGCCAGGCCAATCCACCATCGGGTTCTGAATCCTGTGTCGTCACCGGGGCAGGCTCGGTTTCAGTTGTGGTTTGTTGAGCTGTTCTAGTTTCTGTCGGCGTTGAAACTGGAGCCGATTCAGCCTCAGGCTCCTCAGTTAGTGCCTCTCCAGCCGCAGCACCCTGAAGCCCAGAGAGATCAGGTTCGGTACCGGCAACTTCCGCATCCCTGGCAGCGCTGATAACTGTTGCACCCAGGGCAGAACCCGCAAATCCCAGAAAGCCTTGGGCTGCTGGACTAATATTTTGCTCAGAATACACATAACCTCTGGGCTGCGAAAAAGGATATCGCGGATCATCCGGCAGGGTTTTATGCATTGAGACAATCTTGACATCATCCCGATCTGCCACCTGACTAACCAACGCATAACCAATCCCGTCGTCCTGAAGCTGTTGCACGACTACATCGGTGTCGTCGTCATTTACAGGAACGGCTGTCGCTCCCACCTCAAAGGCTGCGGTTTGAAAGACTGGATAGCTCTGAAATGACTGACGCGTATTGCTACTTTCCGGTCGGTCAATGAAGTAAACGCGACCGGGTTGACCGCCTAGCTCAGACCAGTCTGTAATCTCTCCTCGAAAAATCTGCGCGAACTGCTCAAAGGAAAGATTGCCATCGAAGGGGTTGTCCTTACCCACAATGATGGCAATCTTTTCCCGGCTGAGGGGAACTTCTACCAATCCCTCATCGGCTTCCGCCTGCGTCAATGGACGGCCAACTGCAACTAAATCAATATCACCTTGCCGAAGGGCTGCCAGTGCAGTGTCGGTTCCCTGAGTCTGAGTCTCGACGGTGGCATTGGGAAACTTCTGCTCGAACCCCTGTCCTAGTGCCCGGTTCGTCACACTCATACTTTCGTCTCCATCGATCCGAACCACGGTTCCTTCAGGAACATCGGATGGCATCGGAAAGACTTCTTCAATAGACTCACTCGTCTGCGAAAGTTTAAGGCTAACATTCGACAGACCCTCAGCAGCAGATCCCCAGACAGTCGCCAGGGTCATCAGGATTACGGTAAAGATGGAGGCTTTTTTATTTGGCAACATAGACTAGGCAGTTCTACGAATCCGACTGGTTTGAGATTTGGCCTTGGCAACTTCGTCTTAGAACCCTGGCTCTGGCATAGCCTTCGAGACCAATGGAACTGAGCCGAGCAAAAATGCGGCAAAACTATATTACCGCTTCCCCTCGCTCTCGAAAACACTTATAGGATACCTCTCTAACCTGCAAAAATCATTTATTGTTCGTTGTTCGATGATTAGCGATTTGTACCTATATGAATGACTGATAACGAAGGACTAATAACCATTAAGATATTCTTTAAAATTGTCCGTTCATTGATCTCGACGATCTCCTCCATGTTCCCAGCAGACCCCCTATCTTCCGAGCGTTCCATTTCCCTCAAGCGAAACACATTTGTTGCCCTGGGGTTAACATTGTTCGTGATCTCCTATAATCTCGCGGTCATGCCACCGATCATGCCGTTAATTGTTCGGGGTTTGGATTCCAGTATGGGATATATCCAGGGCGCAATTGTTCTATTTTCTTTGGTGACGGCCTCCTGTTCGCCCACCTGTGAGAACCTCTGTCGCTACTATGGCCGAGAACGGGTTTTCCTGATCGGCATTGTGTTCTATGTTTTGGGAATTGCTGCCACAGCGATCAGTCAGAACATTGGAATACTGGTCATCAACTTCTCATTTCTAACGGGTTTGGCCGCAACGCCACTGGTGAGTGCGCCTTGGGCAATTATGGATTTTGCCTACGACGGCAAGGCAGAGAAACGAGCAACCTTAGCCTTGATCCTGTTCGCCACCTTTGGCAGCATTACGGGAGCAATTCTGGGGGGATTCATCGCATCTCGACTGGGGTGGCGTTGGGTATTCGTTCCATCCCTGTTAGTCCTGCCCTGGATCGCAATTCAATCGAAGAAACTGCCAGTTCTCAATCTTCCTCGTCAAGAATCCATTGACTGGATTGGCGGACTGCTCTCGCTGTTGGGCCTGGGATCGATTTTGTTGGGAATTAGCCTGTCGGGAGAATATGGTTGGTGGACGCCAAAACAACCCTTTTCCATTTTGGGTATGGTAATTCCGCCCTTTTCGGTATCGATTGTCCCAACTTTGATCGCTGCAGGTGCAGTTTTTCTGGGGCTCTTCATTTTCTGGCAGCGGCAACAATCGAAACAGATGGGTGTACCCCTGGTGCGAGTTGGACTTCTGCGGAAACGTGCCTTTGTCATCGGCGTGATCACGGCCATGTTGCACACCTTGGTCACAACCGGAATTCAGTTCAATCTCTACCAATTTCTTCCCGCGACCCTACCGCTGAATCCCTTTGAAACGGCGATCGCTGTTCTACCCTACAACCTAACAATGGTGGTGGCCGTCGTCTGCTTGATCCTATTCATTCGATTTGATGACCAGATCCCACCCAAGTACAATGTTTATATGGGCCTATCATTACTCACGGTAGGAATCTGGTTGCTATATCGTGCGATTACCCCTGAGATCAGCACTCTCAGCTTGATTCCTGGTTTGGTAACGATGGGAATTGGATCTGGGTTTTTCCTGGCCTATATTGGTGCCTTGACCTACTCTGCGGCAGCCCGGCATGAAAAGCCTGAGGGTACAGGTATCTACAACCCGATCAAGCAGCTTGGGAGTTCATTGGGTCGTGGAATTTTAGGGACAACCTTAGTATTTTTCACATCCCAGGGCATTGTGAATCGGGTGCTGGCGGCATTGGGCAAGCAATTCTCCCCTGCAGAGCATCAACAAGCCATTAGTAAGCTACAACGAATTATTCAAACCTACTCCCGTGAAGAGAGACGAGCCGCATTTCGTCAGCTTCCGGACTCAGTACAGCCTGCCCTCAAAGATATTATTGAAATGGCAGCAATTGAGGGAATGCGCACATCAATATTGCTGGGTTTGAGCTTGAGTATAGTTTGTTTTCTAGTAGCAACACTGTTACCGAAATATGCCCATCGATCTCGAAGTTAACGTTTATTTCAGACGAGCGATCATCCTCCCCGGTGGAGGCTCAATTCTCTCTACAAGTAACTGGTCGAGCTAAGATGTCAAACACTGTCTTACAGCGGCTAAACTATGGTTGGTGGTTATAGCCTGTGGTCTAGGTTGTGAGTCCGAGAAGAATTCTTGACATCAGTTAGCGCAAGAGATCGTCTGCGAAACATCTCTATAGCAATAAAAGCACTCTTACGAGGGAAACTGTGATGACGATTTTTACCGAGAAAAAATCATTTTGAGTGCAATGACCAACATTGCCACTCCAAAAATTCGTCGCAGATAAATTTCAGAAATTCCAACCGCTAGCTTTGCGCCAAATAGTCCACCAATAAAGAAGCCCAAGCAAATCAATGCTGCCACCTTCAGATCAACATATCCCTGCTGGTAGTACGACCAGGCTGCCAGGAGACCAATCGGTGGAACCAGAAGTGCAAGAGTCGTACCCTGAGCATCATACTGAGAAAAGCCAAACCAGTAAATCAAAGCGGGGGTAATCAAAACACCGCCCCCAATCCCAATCAGTCCACTGATGACTCCAACCGTTACACCCAGACCAAGAAAAATCAAACTATCCATAATTGTTCCTAGAAGAGAGAAGTATAAAGCTCACCTTCATGATGAACCAAGTTGGACATTCTGAACGATCTGAATCTCCAATCAATGCTTTGAGAATTCGCTGCGACTCTCAGCCTGAACTATCGGTCTTCACTATCGGTTTAGGAAATTCTCCCGAAAAACACGGAGAACTTGTCAATATCTCAGTGCAAAGCAAGCACCCAAATCCCGTATCTTCACCCTGGTTACTATAACAAGTTAAATATTACTTTTGATCTATAGGCATTGAACCGAACTCTAAGGGGATTCCTACCTAGGTGGAACAGGGTTAACAAACTATTGGTTACAGAGCCATCCATATCTGCCTAAGTTAATGCTTCTCCAACAAGTTCTAGAAATTGCGATGAGATCCTACCAAAAACTTCATTATCACCTATGGAACTAACAAACTATAGAATTACAGAAAAAATCTATGAAAGTTCAAGAACTCGGGTTTATCGGGGTCAATGCCTGCTGCAAGATCAGCCCGTTGTCATCAAGCTGATGCAAAGTCAGTGTCCTGACTTTCAGGATTTGGCTCGATTTCGCAATCAATACAGTATTGCTAAGCAGCTTAATTCTCCCAGGATCGTTCAGACCTACGGCTTGGAAAACTATGGTAACGGCTATGCACTAGTTTTAGAGGACTTTGGCGGAATCACGCTAGATCAATGGTGGAAGCAGAAATACTTTGCGGATCAGTATGGATTTGCTGAGGAGCACTGCGAGTCTAGTTTGAAAAGTTGTAGCAACTGTAGTACCAGCCCTGAAGTTGAGCTTGAGGACTTCTTAAAAGATTTTTTAATTGTTGCAATCCAAATTTGTCAGGCTTTGCATGAATTGCACCAACATCGTATTCTTCATAAAGATATCAAGCCTTCCAATATTCTAATTCACCCAATCAGCAAGCAGGTCAAATTAATTGACTTTAGTATTGCTTCCGTCCTGCCGAAGGAACTGCAGACTCTGCAAAATCCAAATGCGATAGAAGGAACCCTCTCCTATTTATCGCCTGAACAAACTGGGCGGATGAACCGAGGCATTGATTATCGCACCGATTTTTATTCCTTGGGGATTACCTTTTATGAGTTGCTAGCAGGTTGTCTACCGTTTGACTCCAATGATCCGATGGCCTGGATTTATTGTCATCTGGCTAAATATCCATCTCCCGTTCACCACTGTAATTCTGCGATTCCAGAAGTCTTGTCTAAGATCATAAGTTTGCTTCTGGCGAAGAATGCGGAAGATCGCTATCAAACTGCGCTAGGGCTGAAATATGATCTGGAACAGTGCCTTGATCAACTGAAGGATACGGGAGAAATTGTCGAATTCCCGCTGCGACAACAGGATATTTGTGATCGCTTTATTATTCCTGAGAAGCTCTATGGACGAAGTACGGAAGTTGACAGCTTACTCGCAACTTTTCAGTATGTCAGCCAGGGCCATCGCGAGATAGTCTTAGTAACAGGCCATTCTGGTGTGGGAAAGACAGCGGTCATTAACGAGATTCATAAGCCCATCGTTCGGCAGCAGGGGTACTTCATTCAGGGAAAATTTGACCAGTTACAGCGCAATATTCCCTACTCTGCCATTCTGCAAGCTTTTCGTGGATTAATCCGGCAATTGCTCACGGAGGATTCGACTCAACTCGAAGACTGGAAAGAAAAAATTCTACAGGCCTTGGGTGATAGTGGTCAGGTGATGATCGATGTAATTCCGGAGTTGGAGCAGATTATCGGTCACCAACCGGCTGTGCCTGAATTGGTGGGAACCGCCCATCAAAATCGCTTCAATCTTCTATTTCAGAAACTGACTCAGGTTTTTGCCTCCGCTGAGCACCCGCTGGTAATTTTTCTCGATGATTTGCAGTGGATTGATTCAGCCTCCTTGCAATTAATTCAACTACTGATGGGGGAGACTGAAATTCATCACCTATTGCTGATTGGAGCTTACCGAGATCATGAGGTCAGTGCTGTTCATCCATTGATGATTGCCCTGAAAGAAATTCAAAAGTCCACAACTTCCATCAACACGATTAAACTAAATCCGCTTCAACTCTCAGATCTAAACCATTGTATTCAAGACACCTTACATTGCTCTCAAACTACGGCCAAACCGCTGACACAACTGATTCACCAGAAAACGAAAGGGAATCCCTTTTTTAGCCATCAGTTTCTTCTATCACTGCATGAAGAGGAGTTGATCCGATTCAATCCTGGCTTAGGATGCTGGGAGTATGATCTCAATCAAATTCAGGCCCTGGCCCTAACCGATGATGTGGTGGAGTTTATGGTGTTGCAGTTGAAAAAGCTACCCCTAGAAACACAAAATCTCCTGAAACTGGCGGCTTGTATGGGCAATGAATTTGATTTATCTGACTTAGCGATTGTCTCTGAGCAGGATCTACTTCAAACTTCAAATCTTCTCTGGGTTGTGCTTCAGCAGGGATTAATCTTGCCCCAGAGCCGAGATTATCGGTTTTATCAGGCCCTGGCGCTAGAACAAACGGAGCAATATTTAGCAAACTCTCAGATGGAATTAGCGTCTTGTTCCTATAAGTTTTTACACGACCGGTTTCAGCAAGCAGCCTATTCTCTCATTCCCGAATCTGAACTGACAATATTACACTGGCGGATCGGTCAGCTTCTCCTCAAGCGGCTTTCAGAGACAGACCAGGAATCCAAGATCTTTGACATTGTTAATCACTTAAATGTCGGGATCACGCTACCTGAATCCAAAGTTCAGCGCTTAATTCAGACAAATGCAGAGCGTCAGCAACTGATTCAGCTTAATCTCAAAGCGGCTCAGCGAGCGCGGGCAACCACTGCCTACGACATGGCGCTGAGATATGCAACCACTGCTATTCAACTTTTGTCCGTGGAAGCCTGGCAGTCAGATTATTCCTCCACCCTGATGCTGTATGAAGTTGGGATTGAAGTAGCCTGTCTGCTGGGCGAGTTTGATCAGATGCAGACCTGGATGGACATCATTTTAGATCAGGCAAAAACACCATTGGATCAAATCAAAGTCTATGAGGTCAAGATTCAAGCCTGTGCTTCCCAGAACAAAATGGTGGAAGCTATTGCAACCGCTCGACAAGCGCTGAAACTCTTCAACCTTGAATTTCCAAAGCAAATTCAGCCCACTGATATTAAACACGCTTTGACAGAAACATCTGTCAAGCTTTCAGGTAAAACACTGGAAGAAATTATCAATCTACCTGTAATGACGGATGCCAATCAACTGGCAATTGGGCGCATTGTTCTGAATATGATTCCAGCAACCTTTATTGCTGAACCTGCTCTGTTTCCAGTCGCCGTTTCATCTCAAGTCAGGGCTTCTTTGGATTTTGGAAATTCTGCTGCTTCATCCTTCTTTTATGCCACCTATGGATTAACTTTAGCCGGTAGCTTACAGGATTTTAAAACTGCAAATTGGCTTGGGAGCATCTGTTTGGGTCTGACGAGCCAGTTTGAGTCTAAAGATTTAAAGAGTCGGACTTACCTGGTCTTAGGCAGCTTTATTTTTCATACCCAGTCTCACCTGAAAGATACATTACACATCCTTCAGGAGGGTTATCAGCTTGCTCTAGAAGTTGGAAATTTAGAATTTGTTGGTTATTTTGCGAAGAATATCTGCCGTAATGCCTACTGGATGAGCCATAATCTAATGGATTTAGCTCAGGAAATTGATACTTACAGCAAGCTCCTCCTGGGTCATAAGCAAGTCACAACACTACGATATTGTCAACTTACAGGGCAAGCCGTTTCAAAATTATTGGGGTCTACTGAATCTAGACATTCGGATTGGGATTTAGCTAAAGATGTAAATCAGAGTTCTAAGAAGAGTTTTGATAGCGAGACTAAGCTTCTGCATCAACAGTTAATCAATGCTCAGGATATGCTGGGCTTGTTTTATATTTATATCGATCAATTAGTCTTAGCCTACCTCTTTGGAAATATCTCAGAGGCCAAGGACTATGCGGCTCAGGCTCGTCAGTATCTAAGCGGTGGAACTGGACTGGTTACTTTACCTGTTTTCTATTTCTATGATTCCTTAATCATTCTGGCCTATTGTAGAGAAAATCCTGCTTGCTTTGCTGAATATCAACAACAAGTTCAGGAAAACCAAGAAAAACTGAGAAGATGGGCAGAATCTGCACCAATGAACCACCAGCACAAATTCGAGTTGGTAGAAGCGGAACGTCATCGAATCTTAGACCAGAAGATGGAAGCAATAGAACGATACGATCAAGCGATTGCAGCTGCTCAAGAGCATCAATACCTGAATGAATTAGCTTTAGCTAATGAACTTGCCGCAGAGTTCTATCTGAACTGGGGCAAGGAAAAAGTAGCCAAAGCTTATCTAATTGATGCCTATTCTACCTATACCAAGTGGGGAGCAAGAGCAAAAGTCGAACAGCTTAAGCAACGCTACCCGAAGGAAATCAGTGCAGCCCTTGAAGCTTCACGGGGGAGCTATCAGTCAAAGGATGATCCGATCACCTCGACTTTTTCCCTGATCAGCAGCAGTGATGGAACCCATCGGCTAGAACTGTCAACCGTGCTGAAGGCATCCCATGTTCTGGCTGGCGAAATTAAGCTTGAACACCTCCTGCAACAGTTGATTCAAATTATTACTGAAAATGTGGGGGCAGAGAAATGTGTGCTCATTCTCCAGCGTGGCGGTCATTGGGTTGTTCAAGCCGTTGGTAATAGTGATGGCTCTAACGATGTTTTGCAGAGTCTGCTCTTGCACCAGAGCCGGGACGTCGCCCAATCTATCGTTAACTATGTTGCCCGTACAGAAGAAACATTGGTGATTCAAGATGCATCTGAGGATGCAACTTTTGCTGCCGATACCTATGTGATTCAGGAACAACCCAAAAGTGTTCTGTGTATGCCGATTCGCCACCAGGGAAAGCTGATTGGCATCATTTACCTGGAAAATAATCTGGTCTCTGGAGCCTTCACTGAAGATCGATTGGAACTCCTGAAGTTACTAACGGCTCAGGTAGCAATTTCTTTAGAAAATGCTTGGCTTTATTCCGATTTGGCATTGGCTAATCATACACTAGAACAAAAAGTCGAGTATCGCACCCATGAATTGCATCGAAAAAACACGGAGCTCAATCAGAAAAATCTCCAACTACAAGAAACCTTGGCTCAGTTAAAGCAGACTCAGATGCAACTCATTCAAGCAGAGAAAATGTCGGGTTTAGGACAAATGGTTGCAGGTGTTGCTCATGAAATTAATAATCCAGTCAGCTTTATTCATGGCAATTTATTCTCAATCCATGAGTATTTTCAGGATTTGCTAGGTTTGGTTGAATATTGTCAGGAACAATGTCCTGAACACTCCAAGAACATTCAGGCAAAAATCGAAGCTATTGAATTGGATTTTATCAAGGAAGATGTCCCTCTGCTCTTAAGTTCTATGAAAAATGGCACAGAGCGAATTCGTCAAATCGTTCAGTCACTCCGAACTTTTTCTCGTCTAGATGAATCTGAAATCAAAGTTGTTGATCTCCATGCTGGACTTGATAGCACTTTGATGATGATCCATAGTCGCCTTCATCTTTCATCTCCAAAAATCGAAGTAATTCAGAGTTATGGAGAGTTACCACCTATTAAATGCCAAGCGAGCGAGATCAATCAGGTATTTATGAATATTCTGAACAATGCTGTTGATGCTTTGATTGAAGCCTCTAAAACAGGAAGCGATTCTTCTGGGAAACCCACGATTCAAATTTACACTGAAGTTGTGAATCATGATGTAGTGGTTAGAATCACTGACAATGGCCCTGGTATTCCTGATAAGATTCGCTCCAGAATATTTGACCCATTCTTCACAACAAAGCCTGTGGGTCAAGGAACAGGCTTGGGCTTGTCGGTTAGTTATCAAATTATTGTCGATCAGCACGGAGGAGAATTAACCTGCCAATCCATACCCGATGAGGGAACTGAGTTCATCATTAAGCTTCCCTTTGATGATTGCCAGACAAGTTAGCTGATCGACCTAACAAATTCCAGGAGAGTCTGTCAAAGCTAAAGCTGGGTAGCAGAGCAGTTAGATATGGATTCAACCTGCCTAGAAATGAAGACTCACGAAACCTGCCTCACCTGGCGATTCAAAGCTTGAGAGCTGATTCCTTAAATCGCTGAAATTCTCATAATATAAGGCTTTCAGAAAATTAATCTTATAAGCGGTCTCAACCCTGAAAGGATTGACATACAGGGAATCAAGCTATCTGAAGACCTCCTGTATCAATTAACTCTGACAGCCCAATAACTGATTTAATTGGTCAAGCCCATAGCGGGTTTGACCCACTATACACTTTTGTATAGGAAAAGTTATAACGTTTAAAGTCTTTTAACTTTTGTAAAAGATTCTTAATCATTGGGGGTTAGCAGACTTGTGAGGTGTTGCAAGGTCAATCGTTGTTTTGAATCAAGAGACAGTTCATGAAAGATATCTTAAGCCTGATCAAGAAGAAGCAGAAAGCGTTCAGTCAGCTTCCTTTGTATCAGTTTTTTAGGGATGGAAGCATCTCCCCAGAGAAGAGGTTTGCATTTGTGCCATGTTTTTCATTTTTTGTGATGGGTTTCGGAGAACTCAATCAGTACGCCTTTCGAGAGGAGCCTAGTGACGATCCAATCCAGCAGATTGTCAATCACCATACCTATGAAGATGATCATCATTGGCCATGGTTCTTAGAGGATTTAGAAACTCTAGGGATGAACTACTCACTTCGGTTTGACAGTTGCTTGAAATTTTTCTGGCATGAAGATCTTCGATTTTCTCGCTCAACAATTTATAAGCTGTATCGGCTAGGATTTAAAGCCCATCCGATTCAGAAGCTAGCAGTTATCGAAGCTGTTGAATCAATCGCTGATGTGTTTCTAGGCGCAACAGCAAAAATTTGTAAGGATATGAAGTCTGTAGTTGAGGGGCCAGACTACGCTTACTTTGGCAATTGCCATTTCAAGGTTGATACTAGCCACACGATTTATACTCCAGAACTGAGTCAGCAGATTGAAAATATCCTGATTCCTGAAGAAATATCGGCTTCGGTTCTCGATGCAGTTGAGGAAGTGTTCGAGATCTTTGAAGAGTTTAGTTCTTCTCTCCTGGAATATGCCCATAAATACAGCTCTGGTGATCCGTTGAAGGATATGTCGTTTACAGATGAGTTGAAGCTTCTCAAGCAGAAAGCACAGCATAAAGTAGAACAAGAAGTTGCCACAACTGCCGGTGCAGTGGTGGGCGATCCAACCATGAACTTCAACTTCAAACCTTTGGGAGCTTACCTGATCGAAGCAGGTTTGTTGACTCCAGATCAACTAACTCAAGCACTGAGCGACCAACAAAAAAACTCCCTACGGTTGGGTGAAATCGTGGCTCAGCAAGGCTGGGTGAATCAACAAACTGTTGAGTACATTATGGAAAAATTAGTTGTTCCTGAAAGAGAATTGGCTACAGCAGCGTAGGCCGATGTTGGGCAGTCAATTGGTTTAGCCGCAATCAACGGTCAATTTAGGGGATGCATTGATGAGATACAATGCATCCTTTTTTATCTAACTCTGCTATGGCCATATCCTAGGGCTGCGCCAGAACTGCCGTTCAAGCCTAGCGGTTTAATTCTAAAATTAAAGTGTAAATTTTTGATATCCTGAGTCATCACGTCAGCCTTAACCCCAACTGCTATGCTAAATCGCGCCCTCTTCCCCAAGGCTCTAGTTACAGGCATCTTGTTGCTCTCCCTGTTGCTCTCCAGTTGTAGTCGAACGATCTCAGCTCCACCGGAAAGCAATAGTGCCAGTGGTTCAGAAGCAACCCGCACCGAGCAAGTCCAAGCGCAGCAACCTGAAACTGCTGAGACTCAGCCTGTTGCGACCAAACCTGTATCGGGTGGAAAATTCAACCCATTTTTTCCAGGCAATCAGGCTGACTACACCATTACCTTTCGGCAGGAGAAACAGGGATTTTCCCAGGCTAAGCTTTCCCAAAATGGTACAGATCTGGCCAAGCTATCCATTAATGATGTGGCCAACAATCCAATGGCTGCCAATAAGTTTCAAGACAGCAAGCAGACAATTGCCGGGTATCCCGCAGCAACTCAGGGCAAAACAACTGCTGTTCTGGTCGGCGATCGCTATCAGGTGAAGGTGATTTCTGACAGTGATACTTTTACAGCGGATGACCGCCAAGCCTGGATTGAGCAGTTTGACCTGACGGGTCTTGCTCAACTGAAGTAAGGAGCTGCACTTCCTTCAATCTATTCAACTTCAATGGGAATACTCTTATGAGCGAATCAATTATTGAACTGGTCGATCAACTGGCAACCGGCGGCATTACAGTCATGACCCTGAAAGGACTTGACTTTGCTGTTCCAGGAACCTGGAATAATCTGGTGGGCTTTGACAATACTGTGCGGCAGGTCACAGGTGAGACAGATAATGCCATCATTCAACAGGTGAGTCAGCGGGCGCTGTGGCTCTACAACGATAAATCGGAAGGATATCAGCGGGCATTGTGGTTGTATCAAACGATTGACAGCGCTGGCACAGCTTTGGGAACGGCAGCATTAGCGAACAAGGTTGGGGAACGAATTAGCTTTCTGGGAATTTTGAACAAACTGACTCCCAAAGCAGATAAGGCCCAGGCAATTGATCTCTCCCTCAAAGTGGTGACAGAGTTGGTGGCCTTTTGTCAGATTAATGGGATTCCAGGGGATAGCATTAAAGATTTTGTTGCAGCTCTAGGCGACTATGGCAATGAATCCCTAATGCGGATGGCGGCCTTGGTTTGTTTAGATGGCTTGATTCCGCTGGGGCCAGATTTTCTGCAATCCGTTGATCAGACGGTTCAAAATCTGACCCCGAAAGAATTGGAAAAAAATGAAGGCTTTAAACGGATTAAAAGCTTAATTCCAGGGGCTAATGCTGCTTCTCAGTTGGGTTTTATCCAAGAAAGTTTTGGCTCTGTTCGGGGTTGGATGGGAAATTTTGTCTCAGATCGGAATCTGACACCTGGTAAAGTGGTGGATCATCTACGTACCTTTGTCGAGATTACAGATGAAAAGATGGATTATTTTGCTGCCTTTTTGGATATGTCCACTAACTATTACACTCATACTGGAATTCAAACGCTGGCACGGCGGTTGGTAGAAAGAGCCTACGCTGAGATTTAGATATAACGTTTCTAGTACTGCTGGAGTACTGGTGGTGGCGATGCACCGCCACCGCTCAAATCTACCTCAGAGATTGAATCCAGCCTTGTTTCAGTGCAAAGTCTAGGACAATTCCTGTGACTACAAATAGAACGAGGCTTTCTCCGACCATTGTTCCTATGGGAATTAATGGAAGCCAAAACTCATTGGTTTCTGTCGGATTGAATGTGTCTAAAATGCTCTCAATCTCAGCCAAACCCCGTACTAAACCAAAGGCAGCTACAACACCTGATTTCAACTGAAAATTCTGGTCGCTTCGGACAGCATATCGATAGGTGACACCGAATAGAAATCCACTGATCCCGACGATCAAAATCTTTGAATATAAGGTGAAATCAAAGCTTAGGTTGGTGCTAAGTAGGCCAGAAAATTGAACAGGCAAAGTTAAGTAGCCTGAAATGAACTGACTGAGTTGAACCAGGAGAATGTCAGCAACGATGATAACGGTTCCGGCTAGTATCCCGATTTTGAGTGATTCAACCCGCTCTCTCTGATCTGTAGTTGAAGAATTCATGATTTCTAGCCTGGTCTGGGTTGCTATCGCTGTAGGAATACAGTAATTTTCCTGTCAATATGGGGCACGTCAGTTGCCGAATCCCCCTTTATGGAGAGGATTAAGAGGGATCTGTTTGTACCCGAATCTAAAGGAGACTGCTGTAACAATTGGCAGAGGGCAGCGAATTTTCATAATGCCATCACCATTCAAGAATTTACAACTCTAGGGTATCAACTTAAGGTGAAGTGGTGGGCGACTCCGCGCCCACCACTTTGTTAAAATCGTTCCGCCTCAAGCGGGAACCCCAACTCTATGGATTTGTTGATTGTTCTGACTGTTTCATTTTTACTGCTAATCTTCAGCGTTCTCAAAGGTTACTTCATTGTTTATCCTTTGGTCATTTCATTACTACTTCTAATCCTCACTTTAGCTCGGCGAGGATTTGCCTGGAAAAGACTGATAAAAATGGCGGTGGCTGGTAGCCGTCAATCGTGGTCTGTGATTATTATTTTAGTTTTAATTGGTGCTGTGATTGCGACTTGGTTGGCAGCCGGAACGGTTCCGGCGATGGTATATTATGGCGTTCAATGGATTCGTCCCCGTTATTTTATCCTTTCGGCTTTTTTGCTGACTAGCTTGATATCTCTTATAATTGAGACTTCATTCTGTACAGCAGGAACGATTGGTTTAGCTTTGATAATCATTGCCAACAGTTCAACGATTAATTCTAATTTAGTAGCAGGAGCAATTATGTCTGGCGCTTATTTTGGCGATCGCTGCTCTCCCCTTTCCTCAAGTGCCAATCTAGTGGCAACCATGACCCGAACTCAGCTTTATCGCAATATTCAAAACATGATGCTGACGGGCGGAGTGGCCTTTGGGTTCTCCTGTGTAATCTATGGAATATTTTCTGCATTGAATCCGGTTGAGATAACTAATACTGAAATTCTGAACCAGATCAGAGCGCAGTTTGATCTACATCCGGTAGTTTTAGCTCCGGCTGCGGCAATTTTGATCTTGGCAATTTTCCGGGTTGAAGTGAAATTATCAATGATTATCAGCCTGGGTCTGGCAGTGGTAATTGCTGTCTTTCTTCAGGAAAACTCTGGATTGGAACTGGTCAGAATTGCCTGGTCGGGGTTTCATCTCCCCAGTATCAATCCGTTATCCACGGTTTTTCAGGGGGGTGGTATTACTGCTATGTTGAAGGTTGCCTTGATCGTGTTAATCTCCACAGCCTTTTCAGGGGTTTTGATCCAAACTCACTCTCTACAGGGAATTCAGAACTTGTTTAAATCCCTCCGATCCGAACGGGATTTGTTTCTAGGGACGATCCTGGTCAGCTTGGCAACCTCAGCCTTGGGCTGCACACAGACGATTGCAATTTTGTTGACGCAGCAATTGACTCAAGAAACCTATCAATCCCTCCAATTGAAGTCGGAACAGTTAGCCGTTGACCTGGAGAATAGTGCAGTGGTGATTGCACCCTTGATTCCCTGGAATATTGCGTGTCTGATTCCAGCAACAGTTCTGATGGCAGATTTTAGATTTATCCCCTATGCGGTTTATCTTTATCTGTTGCCGCTTTTGGTTTATTTTCAGAAACCTACTGTTGATATGCCAACAGCTAAAGCGATTGTCTCTAATAGCGGAGACGGTTGACTGGATTTCCACCTGCATAGGGTTTTCCGCTTAAGGCTGCAATGGCTCAGGGTCAGGAGATGATTCTAAATCAAAGAGTTCTTCTGATTCAAAGGTTTCTGATTCAGATTCCAGCGGGGATTCTAATCTGGTTTCTTCAGTTTCCAAAGGTGTCACTGGAGTTGCTTCGTCATTTCCAGAATCTTCGACAGGTCTATCAGACGTTTCATTCTCAGAAGCCTCCGTAGTTGCGTCACCAAACGCCTCATCATTGGATGTTTCACCATCAGACGTTTCACTATCAACGGCACTATCTTCTAGGGCGTCATCTTCAGATGTATTGTTTTCTTCAGCAGGAGTCTCGAATGATTGAGGTTGAGCCGGGGCTGAATTTGGAGATGGATCGGAACTCGCAGGCGGTAATTCCGAACCTGGATTGACGGTTCCACAATTCTCAGGATTGAAATCAAAGGCATACTGGTAGGCAGTGGGCTGAGCTGAGGCTGCTCCAGGAAACGCTTGAATGGCCCTCAGAGCCGTTTCATCCAAAATTGGATAGGATGTGCCCAGTAGTAATTCTGGCCCAACCAAGATTTCTCCCCCCGTGCCGACGACAACTCCCACCAGAGCTAAGCCTTCCAGTCCACTGTCACAGGCATCTGCGGGATAAGCGCTGTCAATGGTTTGAATTGCTGCGGTTTCCAAATCAGGATACTCCGGCTCTAAACTGAGTACCCAGGTTGTATATGCCGTCAAACCCTCAACATTGGCATCACGCCGAGCTTGGTCAAAGGCGGAAGCACCGGAAACGCCATCCCCTGTACCAGGGATTTCTCCAGTGCCAGGGATCTCCCCTGTGCCAGAATTAGACCCATTCGCCGTCTCCGGTTGCAGATTACAGAGTAGCGAACCCTTGGTGCAATCAGGAGTTGTTCCCTCTGGGCCTGCTGCTGGTGTCGTCTCTGAGTCCGAAGGTTTGCCGCCTTTCGCGAGAGAATCACCAATACCAGAAGGGCCAGGGTCAGCGGTTCCAGGAATTGGGGGAATAGAAGGATCAACTCCCGGACTACCCTCATCTCCGGAGGGTTGACTGGCTTGATCAGGGCAATTGGCTCGATTGAAGCGAAACTCAAACCCATAGGCCCCGTAGGGACTCAGCCGTTGATCACCGGATAACCCAGAAAGAAATTTGTTAATTTCTTCGACCACGGCAACATCGAGTTCATCATTTCCCGTTCGAGCAAGAAACTGTGGCCCTAGTAACTTGCTACCATCGGCATTCACAACCAGCCCAACCCTGGCCAAATCACTGGAGCGGGTATCGCAGGCCGTTGCTTCGCCTTGTACCAAGCCAATTCCGGTTAATTCCGGGTATTCAGGCCGGATGCTCAACAGCCATTCCTCCCAGGGATTGACTGGAGCAGGTGGATTAGTATCTGAGTCGGCTGGATCGTAGGGAAAGCCGGGAGGCAAAGTTGGCAAACCCGGTGGTACAACCAGATCATCTAGATCGCCTGGATTGGGATTTGCACCGATCACCGGGGAATCTACTACTGGTGGAAGCGCTCCAGGAGAAAATGAACCTGGAAAGGAATCGTAGGATGGCAGGGGATCCGAAGATGAACCATCGGGGATATTACCATCAAATGTCCAGGATGGAGGCGGCTGAAACGGAATCGGAACCAGCTTTGTCTCAGTGGGGACTGGATAAATATTGGCAATCTGGTCTGGTGATAGCTCAATAAATTCAACCGTTGGAGGGAGCTCAGCCGTTGCTGAAAACAGAGGAATTCTATCCGCAATGAAACCAACTAGGGCATGAAGACCCAATGATGTGAGAATTGCTGCAATTGAAAAGGGCGGGAGCAGCCTGGACTTCGGTTGAGATGATGAAGGGAAAGAGACCATAGGGTTAGTTAATGCTGCTGCACAATCATCAGGGAGAAGTAGGAAAGCTTGAGCTGAGGCAGATTGCCCAATCCTTTATAAATAACTTGATTGGGTAACGTTGCCCATTCTACAACATATGCCGAGTTGAGCAGTTCCCTCTGTTGAAGGACTGCCCAAACTCGTTCATAGACCGAACTCACTTTCATCAACACCACAACGTCCGCCTGATCCAGGGTTGTTTCCAGCGCTTCCAGAGAATGGAGTGCGGGTAAAATCGCTAATTGTTGATCCCAAATCGTTAAAGGCAAGCCCAGGCCAGCAATGGCCGCTAGAGGAGAACAAACTCCCGGAATTGCTATCACCTGAATTTGAGGACGTAACTTCTGCAAGGTTTGTGCCAGGTAAGTGAAGGTGCTGTAGAAACTGACATCCCCTTCGGAGGCAAAGGCGACATCTAAACCCTGCTGTAAATTTTGCAAAACGGCCTCAGCCGCATTTTTCCAGGCTGTTTGTAGCGTTTGGGCATCCTGGGTGTAGGGAAAATTGAGCGGGAGTCGTCTCTGGGTTGGCTGCAGCCACGAGGTAATAATTCGTTCTGCAACGCCTGATCTCCCTTGAATTCCAGCGGGGAATGCCACAACGGGAGCAGTTTGCAATAAACGTAACCCTTTCACCGTAATCACCTCTGGATCACCTGGCCCCACGCTGATCCCGTACAGTGTTCCAGTTGGGGGGTTGTTGTGGTTCAGCGAAGCCGAACAATCTGTTTCCACTGGAGAGAATGTTCCAGTTGGGTTATCGGTGCTGTTCTGTAGCGCGGAACAATCTTCGTCCATAGATTTTGGGTATATTGATTGTTAAGAAAGGGTTTTGGGAAAAACTATGCCATTCTATGACTACTTTTGTCCGGATAACAATCGTACGGTTGAAGTGATGCATTCGATCACCCAGGAACTCGAAACCTGGGGAGAAGTTTGCCAGCTTGCCCAGTGTGATTTGGGAGAAACATCTGCTGATGCTCCTGTTCGTCGCTGTATCAATGCACCCAGTTTAACGATTCCAACCTCCAACATGGATTACAAAAACGCAGGCTTCACAAAATTAGTCAAGCGTGATCAGGGGGTCTATGAAAACGTCACAGCTCAGGATTAGGTTTGACTCAGAAATAATTCCTAATGCAGGCATCGACTGGTGGAATAATGGGCAGGGACGCCGCCTACCGTCTCGTTAAAATCGAGCAGAAACATTCCCACCAGGGTCAGGAAATCAAGGTTGTAGAATGAGGGTAAAAGCCGAGACGTGAACACATACTTGGGTGAGGAGGATTGAGCCTTGGACGAACTAAGAACCGCATTGGAACTGGCCAGCGAGGATGAATTGGAGCAGTTGACTCATCTCCTATTCAGCCGCCGATTTAACCCCCTGGATTATGTCAATACCCCTCATCCCACGGATATCCAGAGTTTGGATCGGGATGCCTGTTTAGATGCTCTAGAAACACGGTTCCGATATCTGGCCGCTGACGGTCTAACGGTTCTTACAGGTCGGTCTCAGCAGGTCACCTACCGACAGGTATTGCTTCAAGTTTGCCGTTATCTTAAGTTATCCTGCTCTCGGGAGTTATCCACAACTGATCTGGAAGCTGAAATTTTTCTCCATTTGTTAGAGCGAAGCTGGAAACATCTTCCCCCAGCAGAACAAGCAGCCCTATCCCGCAGAGTTCAGACAGCCCTGGAGCAATCTAACCTGCCTCAACCTTTACCCCTTTCAATGAAGCAGGATGTTTTGAGTCCATTGTTCAAGGCTGGGAGTGCCGTAGCGGTTGGTTCGGTTCTGCGACCCATTATTCTCAAACAATTTGCTCGTCAATTTGCCCTGCATTTTGCCAAGTATCAAGTTGCTAGACAATCCCTTGTGAGAGGGGGAGCATTCGCCACGGCTCAACTTCAGCACCATGTCACTGCTCAAATGGCCCAGCGAGGGATGGCCATGAGCGCCGCTCGTTATGGGGCGACTCGGAGTGTTTTTACATTTCTAGGGCCAATGTTGTGGACATGGTTTTTGGCCGATGTGAGCTGGCGCACGATTTCCACCAGCTACGCTCGAATTATCCCCATTATCTTTACGCTGGCTCAGATTCGTTTGACCCGTTCAGAGGTGGCCTGGGAGATGGTTTAGCAATCTGTGAAACAGTTAACCTTCACTCCCCATCCTGAAAAATCCTTACAGTTGCCCTGGAATCTGGTTCAAGCTGGGGTTCTGATCTTTTTTCTTTTGCCAATTTGGGGCGGTGTTGCCATTTCCCTAGGTGTTCTAATCACCCTGAAGCAATGCTTTAAGCAAATTGTTCGTCAGCCTGTTGTTCAGGCATTGGCAATCTTGACGACTCTGCTGGTTATCACCAGTTTTCAGGCTGAACTGCCTGGAGAAGCCCTATTAGGATTAGGGAATTTTTTACCTTACTTCTTAGTTTTCATTGGCCTGAGTTGCCTGATTCGAACCGATCAGCAATTACGCCACCTTGCCTGGCTAATTGTTCTGCCTGCTAGCTTAGTAACAATTCTGGGTCTGGGACAACAGTTTCTCAACTGGTCTGGCGTCGAATCTTTGCAGAGTTTGTTCGGCTGGGTGCTGGTCGAGGGAGGCAATCCTCCCGGTCGGATGGCATCCGTATTTATGTATGCAAATTTGCTGGCAGCTTATTTAGTTGTTGTATTTGCTCTGGCTCTAGGTTTGTTACTGGAGCAAATTGTCTCATATCATCCCACTCAAAGATTCCAAGTTGCACTGTTGAGCATCACTCTCCTTATTGTAGGGGTGGGATTAATCTTTACTAATTCTCGAAATGCCTGGGGTGTTGCAGTATTGATCAGTCTTGCCTATGTCATTTATCTGGGCTGGTATAAACTCCTTTATGTTTTTCTAGGTGCAGTTGCTGCGGTTTTCGCCGCTGCCTTTGCGCCAAATCCGGTGAACCGACCTCTAAGAGCAGTTGTTCCTGCCTATTTTTGGCAACGACTGACAGATCAAAATTTCGAGCGTCCTATCGAAACCTTGAGAATTACTCAGTGGAAATTTGCCTGGAATCTAGCCTCAGATCGCCCCTGGTTGGGTTGGGGGATGAGAAATTTTACGCCATTGTACGAGAGCCAGATGCAGGTCTGGATGGGTCATCCCCATAGTTTGTTCTTGATGATGGTGGCCGAGGTGGGCTTCCCGATTTCATTATTTTTTGGGTCGATTGTCGGTTGGATTTTGGCTAAGGGAATCATCGTGGCTAGAGAAAGTTCTGGTGCGTTCGACATTGCACAGGGAAATGGTGCGTTACGCTTTGCTAACGGTACCCTACAAGGTAATTCCTTTCGAGATGGGCCATTAGGATTTATTTTTGCCGGTTACGTGATCGCCTTTGGCGCTTTAATTGTGTTCAACTGTTTTGATGTAACAATTTTTGATTTAAGAATAAATACCCTGGGTTGGCTAGTGCTGGCCGGAATTCATGGTGTTTCCAAGACGGTTAACCTCCAAATGTCTGTCGAGTAACCTAGATTCTCTCTTAGACATGCATGACAAGGCTGGCCGGGGTTAGTGCCACAACAATTTTTTGCCGACATGGTTTGCTGAAACCTGATTGCTGACAACTGATTACTGAAATTCATCCGGAAACGTCTCCCTTCTTTCCGCAGAGAACAGAAGTTGTACATTCTCATCAGGTTGGACGGTCAATGGCACAATTGAGGGAAGTGTCGGCGCGAGCGTCTGCACCACAATTGAATCAACGTTTATCTCCAATGCGGACTTTTGTCACTGTGTGGTTGGGGCAGATTGTTTCTGTTCTCGGCTCTTATATTACTGATTTTGCTTTGGGAGTCTGGGTTCTACAAACTACAGGTTCCATTACTAATTTTGCTTTGGCACTGGTGTTCATGCACCTGCCCAGTTTGATCATTGCTCCCTTTGCCGGGGCCTTGGTGGATCGCTGGAATCGCCGCTGGGCTATGCTACTGAGTGATGTGGTCAAGTGCTCAACAGCGCTGACTATGATGTTTCTGGTGTCCTCCGACAGTTTGCAGGTTTGGCATATTTATGTCGGGGTTGCAGTTGGATCAGCCTGCGTTGCCTTTCAATGGCCTGCTTATATTTCCGCCATTACTCAACTGGTTCCGAAGCAACACCTCAGTCGTGCCAATGGGATGGTACAGATTTCCAAAGCGCTCGCTCGCTTTGTCGGGTTGGCGGTTGCAGGAGGTCTGATGGAAGCGATTCAGGTGCGGGGTGTTCTTCTACTGGACTCTTTTAGCTACCTGTTTGCCATTTTCATGCTGCTGATTGTTCGATTTCCGGCAACTGAAGTGGCTCAACGTTCGACGAATGTGGCTTCTTTAAAGAAACTTTGGCAAGAAACAACTGCTGGATGGCAGTACATTGCAAAATATCCCGGCTAAATTCGTCTCTTCATTCTTTCTGGGCTTCCCTATTTAACTGAGGGAATTGTAGGTGTGGTGTTCTGGCCTTTAGTACTCAGTTTTGCCTCCGAATCAGGGCTCTCCAGAGTAATTTCAGTCAGTGGTTGTGGAATGCTGTTGGGGAGTGCGATTATTGTTCGTTGGGGTGGATTTAGACCGCGTGTTTTTGGCATTATCTTCTCAATTTTTCTCCAGGGAATTTGTCTCTGCTTAGGAGGATTCAGACCTTCCATCGCCTTAGCTTCGATTGGTGGATTTGGTTATCTGTTTGGTCAGGCAGTGATTGTCAGCAGCAATCACACCATATGGCAATCGAAAGTTCCAGTTAATATTCAAGGCCGAGTGTTTGCCCTACAGACCCTGATGGAGAAGTCATTACTAATTGTGGCCCAACTGAGTACTGGTCTGCTAATTGACGGCTTTTTTGAACCGTTGATGGCAGCAGATGGAGCACTCGCTGACAGTGTCGGTAGAATTATTGGCGTTGGGGAGGGACGGGGCATCGCATTGGTGTTAATTCTGGTGGGAATCATGAACGTTTTTGCTGCTCTGATTGCCTATCAAATCCCACGTCTACGCCGCGTTGAAACTGATATTCCCGACGCAATTATCGGCATGCCCTCTTAATTTTTTCAAGTATGATCTTTCCAGATCTGATGAGGTACGGATGTGGGAGGTTGGGGTGCAGTGTGCTCCAACCCCCTGTACTCCACCACCATTGGAAACGCTGTGGGTTTTAAAATTATTTTTTTAGTTCTGTGGTGTACATTCTGGGGGTAGGGCAGGAACCTGCTGAATCAGTTCTTCTTTTCGTTCTTGAAGCTGAGATCGAAGTCGCTGGGGTAGGGTTTCGGCCTGTTGGTTCACAAATTCTTTGATTGCATTGGGGTTGGAACGAGCCGCTTGTAAGACCTCTACAACTGGAGCAGGCAACCTACCGGCCTGTATCAGTTCATTCAATTGGGCCTCGTCCTGGGCTAGAGCAATCAATTGCACCTCAAGCTGGAGTTGTCTATGATGAACTTGCTGCTGAAATTCTGGATCACCAAGTTGGGTTTCCAATTGATCGCTTGCCTCTGTTGCCTGTTGGTCGATTTCAGCCAGTGCTTCAGTTCTTTCGCGAACCAGAGATGCGCAGTCATTGGCGTTCTCAGATGGAGCCTGTACTAGCAGTGCAAATAAAAGTTCTAAGCCAATGAACATGATGTAGTTTTTAAGCTGCGGGTATTGCGTTACTGTTCTTCTCCTAGCAGTATCGCTTAAAATGGTTGTCTTGTGTGCCATCTCCAGGATTGAAGGAAATCCATGGGTCTCGTCAGAGCGGAACCTAATATCAACTGGGGTTCTGAGCTGATTCCCGCCTCAATCCCCCTGTAGTACTATGGAAAAGTCCTGATTTTAAGCACAAGCCAGGGAGAAAATTGATGGAAACGACTAGACGATTCGCGGTGTATCTCACCAACAATGAGATCCTAACCTATGAAATTCCGACGCAAGTAGACAGAAGCCTCCAGGCAAGTTACCTGGACGGCGTGCTGCGTGAGGGTGAATTTGTGTTGGAGACGGATCAGGGTCTTGTAATTATTCCCAGGGACAACGTTCTGAAAATCGAGATTATTCCCGCTCCAGAAAAACTTCCACCCCACGCGATTCGGGGTGTCAAGCAGATTTAGCTATCTACACTGGCAACTGCCTTCACATCCTTGTATTCCACTAATTTCGTGTTTTTACCCTGGAGGCGATTCCAGTGAAATTTGAGGTGTCCTTGAACCAAGGGAAACTTGGCGACCACACACGTCCAAGCATAGAGGAACGCATTTTGAAAACTGGTACCCTGGCTTTGCATCCGCACCAGAATTTTCAGAATTTGAGCTGGATAACTCAGCAATAGGAGCAAGCTCCAGCCCTGGCTCGGCCAAACCATAGCCAGACTGATCAAAGGCAAAACCAAACCCCAGAACCAAATACTGCGGCTCTCCTTGACCCAGTGTTTATCGGGACTACGACCGTGAAGCCAGGAACCCTCTGCATAGGCATGGCCTACACGAACATTCCGCCGCCACCACTGGCCAAACCGATGAATATCTGCATCGTGCCAGGTCATCGGAGCATCAACCCGGAGAATTTTCCAGCCCTCTCGCCGAATCCGGACACATAGTTCAGGTTCTCCGCCACCAATCAGCGTAGAGAGAAAACCGCCTACCTGCTGGAAGGCTTTGACTCGCATCATCGCATCCCCATGGCAATACTTCACTTCTCCAATGGGAGTGTCCCATTCCATATCCGCTAGCCGATTGTAGACAGAAACTTCAGGAAATTTTTCCTGGCGACGACCAGATACAATCGCTATGTCTGGGCGCTGATCCAGTTCCCGCACACCTCGTTCTAGCCAACCGTCAACCAGTTCACAATCACCGTCCACAAATTGAACGTATTCAAGCTCTGGGGCCACTTCCATCAAGCGATTAAAGCCTTCGTTGCGGGAACGGGGGGAGGCAAAAGGTTTGGAGGGATCCAGCTCGACCACTTCCACTCCCATGGAGCGCGCTAGCTCAACACTACCATCGGTTGACTGGGAATCAACGTAAACAACACAATCCGCCCTACCAACAACGGATTCCAGACAACGCTTCAGGCGCTCACCTTCATTACGACCGATTGCAACCAGTCCAAGTTTAGCCATGTTCTTTTGCCCTCAACTCTAAACGATAAATTACAACTGGGAACTACAACGAGTAAAATTTACAACGGGTAAAATGACGTAATCAGCAACTCTAGAACATCTCTCCGCAGCGCTAACTAGTTCCTAGATGCAACCCCTTGAACACTTATAACAAAACATGATTACCCGTAGGTTAAGAAAGACTAGCTTGAGAAAGAATCGCAGCCTTCTGCAACACACCCCTTCTTTATTTCAAGTTTCATCGTTTGATGCTTTGGGAACCAGGATTTTTGCTGGGATTCCGATGGCGGTTTGACCTGATGGTATATCCTTCAAGACAACTGCATTTGCACCGATGCTGGCATCATCACCAATCGTGACAGCCCCCAGAACCTTTGCCCCTGCCCCTACATTAACCCGCTTTCCCAGTTTTGGCGCATCAAAGGGGCGTTCGCGATATCGATTGCCCAAGGTGACCCCCTGGCGAATGACACAGTCATCACCAATGTGACAGTTCCCATGAATCACAATCCCACTCTGGTGCTCAATCACAACCCGACGGCCTAGATTGACACTATAGGAGAGTTCAATACCGTAGGTGTTCCGCACGTGACGATAAAGAAACCGATACAAAATACTGAAAGGCGCTCGTAAGAGTTTAGGTTCAACCCCCATGCGCCACACCCCAAATCGATGAACCGCAACAGCTCGGAACCCCGGTAATGTCCAGTCTCGATCATGGGTAACCCAATCCTCGTGAATCTGTTGCCACAAACCAAGTTCAGCCATTTCTGGATTTTCTAGGGATGGAATAGTTGGGGTAGATTCTGCCGGTACTTCCATAGTTCTCCTGATATAGTTACCTTCCTTATCAAAGATTCCTTTCAATGTTTAATTTCAAGCAATTACTAATTTGCTAATCCTCCCTTCAGCAAAACGCTATTGCGGATGGAGTCCATCAAGAAATTGGGTGGATCCGTATCCGGCTTGCTCTGAACCACCCGTCGCAGTCGCCAGAGCGAAAACCCCACAATCCAAACCAAATCAGCAACCATGGCATAGGCATAGCCATAGTTTTTGATAAAAAATCGGCGACGAGCATCGAACCAATATTGAGGACGACGTTTCGCGGGTCGCTTGGTATCGGTTACCCCTGAGCTTTGTCCCACGAGATGTACGACGCGGCTTTCAGGCACATACCAGCAATCCCAACCCGCTCGTTTTGCCCGGAGACAAAAATCCCCATCCTCGAAATACATGAAATATCCTTCGTCAAGCAGACCGATTTCCTCAAAGACTGCTCGACGAATAATCATGCAGGCTCCCGGAACCCAATCGGTTTGACAGTTTTCTTCTGGAACTGGCGGCGCTACAACCCACTTGTCTAGGATCTTGGAAACGACCCCTAGACGCAACCCCCCATCTAGTTGACTCAGGATGGAATGAAATCGGAAGGCTGAGCGCTGTGGTGTACCATCTGGTTCTTCCAGACGACTACCTGCAATCCCCACTTCCTTGCGGGTTTCCATAAAGTCCACCAGGGTTTTGAATGCACCGGAACGAACGACGGTGTCAGGATTGAGGAGAATCACATATTCGGGCGGTTCTGGGGACTCTAGCAACGGGCGAATCGCAGCGTTATTACCAAAGGCATAGCCCCCGTTTCGCTCCAACGGCATCACAGAGGCCCAAGCCTGCCATCCTCCAGCGTCAATGGTGGTCTGAATTTTTTCCACAGAGCCATCCCCAGAGTCATTGTCAGTCACAATCACTTGTAGCTCCGGTAACTGTTCCACTTCTCCCACCAGGGACTGTAGACAGTCGATGGTTAAGTCGGATGTTCGGTAGTTCAGGACAACAGCAGCAAGTTTCATAGTTCAATTAAGGGTTCCGTGTAGATGAGAAATTCCTGTCAATAGTTACAAGCCTTTAGAAATGACTGTCTCCGTTTAGATGCCCCGAAACATGATGATTTACTTGAGATAGCTGGCGTCAATCTCGTTTATCTTCAGCTTAATCTGTTTTTGCCAGGACTTTAGAGATAAATTCCGAGAGAGGTAATCTTGGATGAATAAATAGAACCCATAACGATTCAGACGAAATTGAAATCTTCCCCAACGATCCTGTAACTTCAACTGTCGCTTTTCCCAAGCGGACAATTCAATCTGGGGTAAGCCGCTGAGTTCATAGCCCCGTTCAGGCAGCAGTGGGGCTATCTGAGATTCAATCAGTTGAATTTCATGTTCTGACAGCTTTCGCTTCCACTGACTAATGTACTTCGGGTCGGGGAATTCAAAGGAGGTATCCGTTGGATAGTTCAACATAGCTGAATCGTAGGGAACCCCAATAAACTCGCAGAGCCGGATCAGCTCTCGCTCTGGACTAGAAATCAGTGCTTCGTAGGTTACTTCTACCCAGCGAGTTGGTTCTAGTTGCTGCTTCAGACCTTGCCACAGGGTTTCCACTTCTAGCCATCGCTGCACACCCATCCACACATTCCCGGCCCAACCCATACCGATATTAGAGCGAGCCACATCACGACCATCCCGAATAATATGAATGAACCGGGCATCGGGCCAGATTCTCAAGAGACGATCAAAATGACGGTGAACCGTTGCTCCGACAAGTGCCTTGCCTGTCTGCTCCCGTTTCTGACACAGAAAACTATTCATGAGTTCGGGATAGGTCAGGGCTGGATCCAACTCGAACCCCGTCGCTTGAAAAATACGATGGGTTTCTAGCCATTCGTAGTAGTTTGACAGAGAGGGCCAACCTTCATGGGGCGGGACATAATCCACCGCGTACTCAAACTCAAAGCACCAGGCCAGCTGAGGATGATGGCTTAACATTAGCCGGAGCATTGTCGTCCCTGATCGCTCAGCACCGACTAGGAATATTGGTTCAGAAATTAACATGGAAAGGTTTGGTTAGAGAAAGGTATAGTCAATAGTCAAAAGTTAAGTCACTGAGTGATCGCGTTTGACTGCACGTAACACTAAATCTGAAATCGACCGGGCTTTTAGTTATCTCCCAAATGTGGAGCCCTGGCAGGCGGTAGTTTTTTATTGACAGTCCATTTCCGACCGACCCTGGGATAATTTGCAATGGCAGAGGTCACTTTCTTAGACTTAGAAACCGTACTGACCGGCTGAACCAGAATCCCAATCAACCCCCCACTGACCACGCTGAAAACAGGGTTGACCTGGTTATTCAGGCAAGAATCCAGCATAAACAGCACAATCACCACATTTAAAACTGCTGTAGGAGCAACCTTGGGCGTAAACCAGAGATGGGCTGGATAGCGCCGCATGGTAACCATTGCAGGTAAAAGGTGAACTGCCACAATACTGACCAGACCGACAACGCCTTGAACTCCAAAAGCTTGAATCCACATACTATCTGTGATAGAGATGTCAACCAAATCGCCCCTCCAATCGTAGTCATAGACGCGATTTCGACCAAATCTACCCCAGCCCCAAATCGGTTGCTTACGGGCTTTCTCCCCCAGAAGTTCCTCATTATCGAGCCTGAACTCCAGAGAGGCTGCTCGCTGCTCCCCGGCTAATGTGGTAGCAACATTCACAACGTTATCCTTCGTTTCTGAAGTGAACTGACCGCTAGCCGCCAGGCCCAAATAGCCGATTAGAGTCGCAATTAAAATCAACAAGGGCAAGGATGTCTTCAACCACTTGGCAACAAAAAGAATGAAAACTCCATAGATGAAGTAGGCGTATGCACCAGTAGATTTGACCATCACCAGCGTCACAATCATGCCCGCAACTAAGAAAGACATTGGAAAATTCAAAACTTTCTTCAAAATGCCTGCTTGCCAAAGCCAAAGTCCAATTAGAGTCGCTGCCATCATCCACATGCCGACACTCAATCCATGCCGCATGAAAACTGTTGGTCGGAATCCACCCAAGCGAACACCTTGCGCGAATTCACGAATGCCATGATAACCATACACAAGCCGATGGAGCTGCGGACTCAAAACCGCCTCAATGACACACAATGGTGCATAAACCAGGCCACTAATAAACATCGCGATCGCCATATATCGATGCGTAAGCCAACTGGTCAAATAAACACGACCAAAAAAGTAAGGCAAACCATAGGCCACCGTCCGATCCAAAATAGCAGCCATTCCCTCATAGGTTCCCAGCCCATTCAACATAGCAGTAACGAAAGGCCCCAGGATGCACCAGATGAACATAGGCACATCCAGCCAACCAAATTTAAAAGCTCTAATCCGCTGCAGATCATACAGTAGAATGGCGAGGAGAACGCCGTAGGAGGTCGCCGAGTATCGGTCGAAGTCTGGCAAACCAAGAAACTCGAAGGCAACTCTTTGGGGTAAAAACAGCCAAGCAGTGATGGAACAAATAATTGTGGCTTTCCACGGGGGAAAGAATCTGAAGAAGCCAAAAACAACAATTGGCAACCAGGCGAGCATGACAAATTGGGCTTGGGGAGTCATAGGTGCTTAACCTAGGGGTTATGAAATAGCAGACTTTACGTAACGGGCTTTAAATATTTAAAAGCTTCAAGATGATATAGATACACCCCTAATCAGTTCAACCTAGACGCAGACTAGCGCTCGAAGGCATCCATCACAATTGGCGGAATGAACTTCTTCAATGTGTTTTTCAA
This sequence comes from Microcoleaceae cyanobacterium, assembly GCA_050331715.1. Taxonomy (GTDB): domain Bacteria; phylum Cyanobacteriota; class Cyanobacteriia; order Cyanobacteriales; family Microcoleaceae; genus JBHJGO01. The sequence goes on along the minus strand of JBHJGO010000028.1, from coordinate 23,598 downwards.
ACCAGTTTGCGCCTTAGCATTTTGAGGTAGGTTTTCTCCGGGACGAGACTTGAATAAGGTTGAATGAGACCCAGATAGCTCCTCTTCGGGTCTACCATTTGTGTAATAGTAGAGTGCCAAGGACCGTCGGGTTCTTCCCTCTGGGCAAGCCAAAGGATTTGGATGGCCATGATAGGAAAAGTCAGTGGTGCTGAAAATAACACAACGGTTAAAGACAGGGAGAACAGCCTTCTCGCACTGCTTCATCTCCGTATCCCACAGCTCAAAATGACCCCCGTACTCCTCCTGCCAATCTTTGTTCAAATAGATCAGCAAATTCAGCCGACGATCCAATCGCAAGCGCTTATTTCGGTTGAAATCAGCATGAATCTTGAGAAATCCACCCGGCTCAATTTGATGTAAGCCACCCCCGACAAAATGGGGGTCAGGAATAATGCCATCAATTCCAGTCAACTTCTCCAGAAACTCCATGAAAGTCCCGGAATTTAGTTGGTACAGTAAAAGACGAGTGGCCTCACCCATTTGTTGCTCATGCTGGGACGCCAACTTTTTCTGAGAGGGATCATTAAATTTCTGCCATTCAATTGTTCCTGGTTTGGGAAACTCCTCTAGGATGGAGTTCAGGATAAATTCAGGCAAGAAATTATCCATCACAATATGAGGAAAGGGCTTGGCATTTGCGTAGGCCTCGTGGTTCTTAGACGCCAAAGTACTCAAGTATTCTGAGTCAAGACAAAATGATAAAGTTGAGTTCATAATTGCTGTCTCCTGGATAAGGGTTCTCCTGGATAAAGTGGACATTGATGAACGAATTCAGCTTGTCCAGCTTGAGAGGTCTTTCTGAATCAAATCCTGTAACTTCAGAATATCTTCATTATATGAAGTAGTGAGTTCCTGACGCAAATCCTGATCCATTACAGGCTTAAAGTCATTCGCCGATCTGACTGTTTTCACAATTCTTTCCCGCAAAGAATCAGGTAGCACAGTCTTAACGAAGGACTTGGCAAAGCTAGAGTCTTCAATCCAGCTCTGCAATATTTGGTTTTTAGAAAAGAAATGCTCATTGTGTCTCTGTTCAACCTTGGGTCTAAAATCTGGATCAACACCGAGATAAGCATACATATCTTGAACAACGGCGAGGGTATTTTTCTTAAAATCATCGAACAGATAGATTCGCATCTGGTCTTTGCCAAACACGTCTTGAAAACGCTTGATTTGATTGTAATAATACCCCTGTTGCTTGTAGTGCCAGATCGGCCCCCAATTAAGCTGGATACGCTCTGGTTCTTGCTGTAATGCTGCTTCAAAATGCAAGGTTTCGTATCCCAGCCATCGAGTATGCAAATAGTGGGAAAATGCCCGGTCAGCCGGTTGCCTGAGAATTGCAATTAGCTTTGCATCGGGGAGATGTCGATGCATCTTCATCGGGACTGATTCATTATAGAGATAACTGGGAGAAGCCTCACCAACTGCCCTTTCTCCATCCACCTGTTCAAACAGAGACTTGTATTCCTCCAGGGTTTTAATCGACCCGTCATAAATCTTTCGGTCACAGGGACTGGTGAAATTAAAGGATTCTCCCTCCCATTGAAAAAACTTCGGTTCTTTCACAGAACTCATGTAGATTTCCGGGTGCTCCTTCAGATATTGATAGGCTGAGGTTGTCCCCGATTTTACGGCCCCAATTAAAATAAAGTTTGGTAGAGTCATACTTGCCTCACAAACACTACAACAATCTTCAGTAATCATTCAATAATGGATAGGTGATAAGCATTCAGCATCTGTCAGCGTCTAACGGTACTAAGACAAGCCTACTGAGACCAGTGAGACAAATCTCGCTGTAGAAACTCAGCTAATTTCTGATTTGATTCATGGTACTTTTCTAATAGAATATGACGAGTCTCATCCAACATTGATGGAGGTTGGTAATACTGAGCATTATCCGTTTTCCAATCCGTGTACTTTAGCTGCTTTAAGGTTTGATAGGCTGCATCCTTCACCCCTTGAGGAACCATCTTCGATATCACACTCACCCCCGGAATTGACTTCAAGGGCTTTGTGAGTTCCCGCTTGAGAACGTGCTCAGGATGATCACCTGCTTTGTTAGCAACGATCTCACGGTCTTGATTGAGACTTTGTGCTGGATCAACCCCGATAAAGTCAAAAATCTTCTGTGTCGTTTCAAAGGGATTCTGAATCAAATCTTCCATCAGGAAAAACAGAAAGGACTCTCGAGGATAGCATTTTAAATATTGCTCAATCTGATACAGATAGTAACCACTATCAATGAATTCAGGCTGTTGAGCAATCGTCTTTTCAAAGGTATCCTCTACCAGTTCTCCCCGGCTGGCGGCCAGTTCAGGATTGTAGCGCCATCCCTTATAACGATGAACATAGAAAGAGTAGGCGCGTTCCACCGGATGTCGCATAATGTAAATCAGCTTGACCTGGGGTAGCGCTTGATGCATCCTTTCTACCGTGTGGGGATACTGCTGTAGCCTGGAATAGGTCGTCGATGCTTCTCCACAGATTTGGCCCGGTTGAGCCGCTTCAAATAGGGAAGAATAAAACGCCATGCCTATGCTGTAGTTGCGATCAACAGAAAAGATGACTGGCTCCTTGGGCGTGGACATGTAGACCTGAGGATGCTCTAACAGGTACTTGTAAAGGGTTGTTGTTCCAGATTTGGCAGCACCGATAATCAGAAAGTCAGGATAATTCATCAGAGGATCGTCCATGGGTAGTTAAGGTTTTCCGCCCAGAGCGGCGGCATGTATTCCTGGCTCATGCTTGAGAGATTTAGCATCAGAGAATATTTGACACTGGAAAGCCATAACCAAGGGTATATCGAGCGAACAAAACAGTTGCTAATAGCACTAGCAGCAGCCCGGTGGCAGTGAAATCTTGCCAAAGCGTAGACAGACCTTCCCGAACCAGGCCAAAGGCCACTACCGAATAGGGGAGAATATCATTGAACGCAACTACAGTGACTGCCCCCAGTACGCCAGTCTTCGCAAAGACAAACGGAGTCAATGTGACCATGTAAATAAACTTGAGGAAGTTGCCAATTGCCAGATAGAAAGGCTTGTCAATTGCAAACAGAGCCTTATTGATCGTGTATGACAACAGCAATGGCCATAACCCTACAGCCAGAACGGGCAGCATCCAAGATGCGCTGGAGTACTCTTCGCTGTAGAGGATGTTGATGACGATATCACCGGAAGCTGCTAATCCGGTGACGAGAAAAGCTAAGCCAATCAGGATTAGCCAACGTTTTTTGAGAATTCTTGCCCTGAACTCCTGTCTATCGATATGGGCATATTTGGACATGACTGGAAACATGACCTGGCTACTCACCCGCACCACGATCTGTCTCGGCAGGTCAGATAAGGTGTAGGCAACCGTATAAACCCCCAGCAATTCCAGCGGAAAAAGCTTCCCCAGCACCAGCCGGTCAGACTGGGAAGCAAGGAATAGCATGACAGTTGACACAAATACCCAACTGCCAAATGTCATAATCTCCTTTACCGCTGACTTGTCCCAGGTAAAGCGATTATGACCTGCTTCTAAACGATGGCTCCAGAGCGTTTTGACTGAAGCTGCCACCAAGTTGCCGATCACTAAAGCCCAGATACTTGGCAAGATAGACGCCCAAGCAACCATGACCGTTAGTGAGATGGTCTGAGTAATGAATTCAAGCTTGGTGATTTTATCAATCTCAAGCTTACGATTGAGCGTTGCCAGGGAGGTCGAGGCAAAGCCATTAATCCAGGCACCTAGAGCAACGAGTGGTAGTAACCACAGCAACTTTGGCTCATCATAAAACCTGGATGCAGGTAGAGCAACAATGAGACAACCCAGCCAAATCCAGCTCCCGCGCAGTACCTGCATTGTCCAAGCAGTATTGAGGAACTGCTCCTCTTGCCATCGAGAGCTACGAATAATGGAAGGACGAATGCCAATATCTGAGAACAGAGTCAGACCCGTGATGAAGGTCTGAACCAAAGCCATGAGGCCGAATAGCTCCGGAACTAGTAGACGAGTCAGGATGAGATTCCCTCCTAGTCTTAAGACTTGACTGCCTCCATATCCCAATAGTGTCCAGAGCGTTCCCTTTAATGCTTGATTCTTGATGGAATTCTTAATTGAAGACATAGTAAAAAGCTGAGAGCCAAGGATAAGCAAATAGCACAGACTCAAGCACCCACTGTGAAGCGGCTCAGGCATTCTATCCCAGTCTAATCCACCATCACCATCAACCACCAGCCATTTGTACAGCTTCATTAAAGCTTTACATTAGCGGTTGCAGGCTAAGAGTGATGCGAATCCATTAAGATTTCAAGCGTTTAGGGTATTACAGAGTATTTGGAAAGATTCAGTTAGGACAATTGATTCTAACTGAACCTTCTCAACTATTAACCTTTAGTACGGACTGTAGGCTACCTCGGTTGCTTTCTGCTCAGTAGTCAATTGATCTAAGGTGCTCCACAACTTCCCTGTCCAGAATGCCCGTAGCGAAGAACGAGCAAGAATCTGTTCAGCGGCCTGTTTATACTCGGCTGACCAATAATTTTGAAATGATTGAGCCAGATGAGCCGAATGGCCATAGGTTTGTTGGATCGATTGCTCTACACACGAATCCCAGCGGAGGCCGCAGTGAGCGTAGACCGCCTTGAATTGTGCGACCGGATCAACTAGGAGCTGCTCGTAAACCACTGTTTGAACATTTGGATAGGCAGTATGGAGTTCATAACTGGTTTGATTGAATACAAACCAATTCCAGAGCACCGACTCAAACAGATCGATTGAGTCCACATCAACTTCAGGGACATCCAGACCTAAATTCATTCGATACTGCAGCCGTGAGCGCAGAAGCTGGCAATTTTGTCGGTGATGTCGGCCTTGGTCGCGGTGGTTGTAAAGTCGGCGGTAAAGTGACTGTGCAAATCCCAGGGGATGACGGATCAGAAAAACAACTTTTGTTTGAGGTCGATTTTCCAAAATCCAATTAAGCTGTCTCTCCAAGCAGCGTGCCAATTTGAACACATGAGTGGTATTCTCCTGCCAGTTTGGAGTCAGGATCCAAGCGGGCAATCGATATTCCTCGCGTCTGAACTCCGGATAGAGAATCGAAGCCAGTTTGCGGGATTTATTCTTATGAATTAGAAATTGAGGCAAACCTCGTTCCCACCATTGGGGGCGATAGTAGGTTTTTGCAGGAGCTTCTGGGTGATGTCGATCTCGAATTCCCCAGCGGCAACTCATCCAATTCACTGCATTATCCCAATGCTGAGCCATACACTCTTCAATACTAGAGTCGTCACTAGTCAACTGATTACTACCGAACAAGATATGAGACTGAAGATAGGACGAGCGATAGGCGTGGGGTTCATTTCGACAGTGGGTCGAGGCATCTAAGTCCATACTATCCAGCAGGATATTAGAACCTGATCGACCCAGGGAATAAATTAGAATATGCTGAGGAGTGTTCATTGTAAAAAAAATCCAATTTCAAGTAACCAAGCTGTCATCATGGAGCTTGATCTAAACAAGTAAATAGGGTTCAAATAAAGCAGCGGAAGCACCCACAACCCTGAATTAAATGGCTGAGGAAATACAGAAAATTGAAAATCCTATAAGGTTTGAAGTTAGTAAACACCTCTTAATGGGTCTATCTTCGAGAACATTAGAGGCTGCGGTAGAAACTAGAAGCGAATTATAAAGCTTGTTAAAGCACCTGGCTTATAAGGATTTGCAACTGGTAGGTAGAGCTTTATGAGAACCATTACCCTCAGTATAATTAGCTCAAACTCCAATGTCCTAGAACCCAAAAAAGTTTTACCAAACATTTGCACTTGGACTTAGATATATGAAGATTCAGTGTATTTCTTATATAGAGTGTTTCCAATTCTACTGGAGTAGGAGAGGTGGAAATACGGTGCGATACTACCTCTCAGCTCCGTACCTCACGCGATTGAAAACCGCTATAAAGAGGGCTTTGAATAGGATTAGCTTCTCTGCTTTAACTCTCGATAGCTTTTCTGTACAGCCTGTAATCGTTGCTCAATTTGTTGATAGGATTCGTAGGGGGATAGCTTACCGCTGGTTTCTAAAGCTACGATGGTTTCCACTTGTTGAGCAAATCGTTGTAGCGTTGCATTAAATAAAACGTTTTGGGGCTTTGCCTCCCCCCGGTAGCGCCGATAAGGATGAAGAAAATCGTCTAAATGCATTCTGTTTGTTACTAGAAATAATTACCTTAAGAGAACCCACCGTATGATCAACGTTGCATGGAAGGCTCTATATGATCCCTGAATGTATTGTATCTTCCTGGCTTCAAGCACAGCCATATAAGATGTTTGAATCAATGATGATCAACATAACAGTGAAATCATAGGCCTTTCCTGTTCCCTCAAACACACAACACCAATAATCTCAGCATCTACATAACCTAAATCTCGCAAATTCTGGAGACAAGCTTTAGACTGTTCCGGGGAAACTGCAGCCAGCAATCCACCCGAAGTTTGAGGGTCGAATAACACCGGGTAGTGGGGATGGAATTCGGTCGATTTCGATCCTATAACCCATTGGGCAAACTGTAAGTTCTCAGGATAGAGAGAGCTAAATATTTCCTGTTGTAGGGTTGTCTATGCTCCTGGCTAGATGGGTATGGCGCTGATATTCAATTCTGCACTCATCTGGGACGCCCGTAACATTTCCCACAGATGTCCCACCAGACCAAAGCCAGTGACATCGGTACAGGCGGTTGCCTGATGGCGTACTAAGCATTCAGCCGCCGCTTGATTAGACTGCAACATGGACTGAATCGCCGTCTCAATCCATCGTCCTTTTGCCTGAAGTTGCATCTCTGCTGCAAATAGGGTTCCTGTTCCCAGGGCTTTAGTGAGAATCAATGCCTGCCCCGGTTGCAATCCGGCTTTGCATAATAACTGTTCAGGTTTTGCCAGGCCGTTGCAAGTTAAGCCCAGGGCCAGCTCTGGCCCCTCTGTCGTGTGACCGCCGATCAGCACAGCAGTAGCATCCTCTAGCACCTGGGTTACTCCTAGCAATAGATGATGCAAGATTTGTTGAGATTTTTCCGGCGTTCCGTAGGGCAGTGTGGCGATCGCCAAGGCACTTTGAGGTTGGGCTCCCATGGCAAATAGATCATTCAAACAATGATTGGTTGTAATCTTGCCAAAGATAAACGGATCTTGAACAATCGCAGGGAAGTAATCGACCGTTTGTACCAACACCTGATCTGACGCAACTTGAATGACGGCTGCATCTTCCGCCGCATCTAGCCCTAGCAGGACATCTGGGCGATGAATATGGGATTCCTGTTGAATTTGACTCAGGGTTTTTCGCAATACTGAGCTTCCCACCTTAGCCCCACACCCAGCACAATGCATGGGTTGTGCCTCATCCTCCATCATGGGAGCAAGCTGGGCAAATTGATCCATAAACTTCCGATCAATCCAATCTTTCCACCACCACAACCACCAATTCGGCCCGAAGCCAAAGCGCCCCCGTGAGGCGATCGCCCGTTCATCTCCAGTGCCAATTAGGATCAAGAATTGCTTTTGTGGCGTGAAGGACTGCAGTGGTTGACCCTGAACCGCCCGTTGCAAATTTTCAAACAGGGGTTGTCCTTGACGCACTGCAAACACCCCTGCCTTGGGTCGGGGATGATTCACCATCGTGGCGATGTCTCCTGCCGCAAAGATGTGAGGGTGTGAAAGGGATTGCAGATAGTGATTTACCTGGATAAAGCCCCGCTCGTCCGTTGCTAACCCTGATTGCCGTAACCAAGGTGCCGCACCTGCCTGGGTCACCCAAAACACCTGATCACACTCAATCTTCAGTCCAGACTCGCATTGAACCTGTTTTGTCCCCTGAGCATCTGCTTGAATTGCCGTCACATTTTCTCGCAAATGTAACCGGACTCGGCGCTGACGTAATAACCGCTGTACCTGACGACTAACCCAGGGATGACGCTCTGGAATCAACCGATGGCCTCGCTGGAATAAATGCAGCTCCAGAGAATTTAAAGGTTGTTGGGCTGCTTGATAAATTCGCCTGAGACAGCCCTCAACACCAAAAGCCAACTCCACACCACCTGCACCTCCCCCGACAATTCCCAGACGAATCGGTTGTTCTGGATGCTGCCGGATAGAAGTTTGAACCTGATCCCAGGTCTGGAGAAATTGAGCAATCGGTTTAACCGGAATCGCGTACTCCAGCGCCCCAGGGACATCAATGTTTACAGGAGTACTACCGATGTCAATCGAGAGGACATCGAAGCCAATTGGTGGATGCTGTTCACACAACACTTGATTGCGTTCTAGATCTAATCCAACGGCCCGACCAACCACCAGACAGGCGTCAGCAAATCGGGCCAGGCGATATAGATCAATATGACAATCGTCAAAGTCATACAACCCTGCCACATAGCCCGGCAGCATTCCAGAATAGGGCGTGTGAGAAACATTGGTAATCAAGGTCAGCCGCACGCCTGACAGAGGGTTCATCCCCAGTTGCTTCAGGGCGATCGCATGGCTATGACCCCCGCCAATTAAAACTAAATTCTTAGCAATAGGAGTTGTGGAGTTCAACGTTCCTTAGCTCGCCGATCAAACATGTAGCCGATGCCCCGAATGGTTTTAATCAAAGTCGGCTTGCTAACGTTCGGTTCGATTTTCTTACGAATTTGACCGATGTGAACATCCACGACTCGCTGTTCACCTTCATAGTCGTAGTCCCAGACTGCCTGTAAAAGCTCTGATCGCCGCCACGCCCGTCCAGGTTTACTGGCTAAGCAGTAAAGTAGATCAAATTCCAAAGCACTCAGTTGAATCATCTGGTCTTTGATGTGTACCTCACGTCGTGCTGGATCAATCAGAATGTCCCCATAGGTGAGGCTGCGGGGTTCGTTGTCAGTAATGCTGCGTTGACGCTTGAGAATCGCCTTGACTCTAGCACCGAGTTCAGCCAAGCCAAAGGGCTTTGTGATGTAGTCATCCGCGCCCTTGTCAAATCCTCTGATTTTATCAGCTTCCCCAGTCAGGCTGGTTAACATCAAAACGAACACACTTGTGCGGCTTTGCATTTCCTGGCAAAGGGTAAATCCAGTCGTATCGGGTAAATTGACATCCAGCACAACCAGATCCGGGCTGAATCGATCAAATATCTCAAGCGCAGTCTGACCATCATTGGCAGACTCTACTTCGTAGCCCTGTTGTGTGAGATATCGAGTGATTAAATTGCGGATTGCTGGATCATCATCAACCACAAGAATCTTTTCAGAAGCCATAGCCACAAGGTTGATCTGAGGATGTGCGACAGTACAAGATCATTCCAATGTTAATAGAAAAACTGGACTCCATTCCAAATAAATGGGGATTCAGTTGTATAGCGTTACAGAAACCGAAGAACTTCTGGCAACAAACCGGGCGGAATCTGAGAAAGTGCCTGGTTCTGTCCCTGTATTCCTGCCTCGCGATACAATGCATGGATTGTTTTTCCAAGATAGCCTAAATTTGTGCGGTTCGCTTCAGAAACAATGGAGTGGTCGGGTTGCTTCTGGCCAGTCTCTTGATCGGTGACCATACTAGATTTCCAGGAACCGGCCTGCAGGTAGTAGTCTACCGCAGCCTGCAGGTAGGCAATCCGTTCTGCTTTGCTGACAAGTTTCAAAGTTAGTGTTCCCAGTTGATAGGCAACCATGCCCAGGTTTTGGTAGGTAGACTGGGGCTTAAAACTGAGATGGGCTGGATTGAGACGTTCCCCTAAGGTAATGGCACCTTTGTAAGCAGCCAGGGCTTGTTCCAGGTAACGCTTATGTTGCGCCTGTTCTGGGTGTACCGAAAATTGATACTGGGCAAGATGCCAGTAGGTGGTTCCCAGGTTATTCTGTACTGTTGCACAGGCAACGGGATCTACCTTAGCAGTGCGGTACTGCAATGCACTACAGTAGGCCGCCGTTGCCCTGAGCAGCAGCGTTGCTGATTTAGGAGATGTGGGCGGTTGATGCTGCGATAGATTCCAATAGGCAGTACCTAGATTTGTCTGTAACATGGCATAGCGGGATGGATCCTGCTGAGGCGTCGCCAATTCCAGGGCAGATTGATAAGCCGCAATAGCCTGCTGCAAATACGCTGCGGATCGCGTCTGCTGGGCTAGATTCCAGCAGGTTGTTCCCAGATTATTATACAGGGCAATAGCTTGGGCAATTTCGGTGGTGTCCAGGTCAGCTTGACAAGATACTCCTCGGATCGCCTCTTGATAGGCAGCAACCGATTGTTGCAGGTTCTCCACAGGCTGACGAATTCTAGCCAGATCCCCATAGGCAATGCCCAGATTTTTTTGCAGCTTAATGTAGGATTCAGTTGGATGCTCTGCATCGGAGGACATCAAGGCAGTCTGGTAAAGAATGATACTCCTCTCGAGAACAGATGTAATGCTAGAAGGATTAGGCTGAATTTTGACCTGGCGGCGATATTGCATCCAGTACAGTACTCCTAGATCCTGGAGTAACTCCACGGAGTTAGGCATTTCGCTATCCGCCGAATCACTCATCTCCAACTGTTCTAGGGCCTGTTCATAGGCTTGGATTGCCAGTTCCAGATCTTCGGCTTGAGCCGCAGGGCTCTGCAAGCGATCCCGATAGAAGTTACCGAGCTTCTCATAACTCCTGGCCAGCTCGACCGCAACACTAGAAGAGTGCTCCGCATCTGTCTGGCGCTGTAGCGTTTGCTGTTGCAAGAATTGTAGCTCTCGATAGCTGATTTCCTGTTGCAGTTGTTCTAGTTGGAGTTGCTCTGATGGAGGGACTTTCAATTGCTGTTCAGCCAGATCTTCCAATTCTGATCGAGACGCCTCAGATTCAGAGGCTGCTTGAATCATTGACGATCCTGGCCGAGCTTGTAGGGGAGTAGGGTCACCCGTGAACTGAAATACACCCTTGCAGCTTTGCCAGAATTCCGTCGCAGACTGTCGAATACACCCTAACCAGGGAGAGGGAACCCACAGCACCAGCGTTGCCTCTAGCGTTGACAGGTGACTGTGCAGGGTTCTGAGATAGCGAAGAAATGACCACTGTACAGCAGGAGACTGACGGGTCAACTGTTCAACTCCCAAAATTTGAAACCCTAGTACCGAGTTATGCATGAAAGAGACTGTATTCTTAGCCAACCAATGCTCAACTGGACTAATAGGATTGGGGTCATGCAAATTCAATTGCAAGCTGACTAATTGAACCTTGGCAGGATAAGGATGATGTGAGCCAGTGGATTGTGTCGGATTCAGTAATTGATGGGGAAATGGGACGGAGGTCGATCCGGCTTGCTCCGGTAGTATCGTAGTGGTTTGAGAATCCAGTACACCACTCTCTGAAAGCTCAGCTTGGAGTTGTTCTGAAAGTTGATTGCGAAGTTGTAGATCATCGCATACAGCAACTAAAACTTGACGGCGCAGATTAACCAACAACGCCTGCTTCAGTTGCAGGTAGGTTTGTTGGTTAATTTCAGACAGAGAAAATGTGGGAAGAGATAGCGCAATCATGCTGAAACGCAAGTCATCCAATCAGAACGAATATCGGTAACATTTTCTACTTCTAATGTTAGGCCACTCAGTCAGGATAGTGTGTCAATTTTCTGTCTTCAGGATGAGACCTGTGTCAGAATGTTTAGGATTAGAAGTTTTAGATCAAGCAGGTATTCATGTCCGTTTTGGCAGCGATCGCCGTTCTGGCGCTTTTGATTGTGGTTCATGAACTAGGGCATTTTATGGCAGCCCGACTTCAGGGAATTCATGTGAATCGTTTCTCAATTGGCTTCGGCCCGATCCTATGGAAATTTCAGGGAAAGGAAACTGAATATGCCCTGCGTGGGATTCCCCTGGGGGGGTTTGTTGGATTTCCAGACGAAGATCCAGAGAGTCAGATCCCCAAGGATGACCCCGATCTGCTCAGCAATCGTCCAATTCTAGATCGCGCCATTGTCATCAGTGCTGGGGTGATCGCTAATTTGATCTTTGCCTACTTCCTCCTAACCAGTCAGGTCGGATTGTTTGGCATTCCTGAATTTCAGTACGAGCCAGGTGTCGTCGTGTCTGAGATTGCTAGTCCAGCTAGCCCCGCAGCCCAGGCGGGACTGCAAGCGGAAGACGTTATTCTCAGCATTGAGGAACAACCCCTGAACGATCCTCAAACCGCTGTTCCTGATTTGGTCGATGTGATCAAGTCCAATCCAGGTCAGCCCCTAGCGCTGGAGGTACAGCGAGGAGAACAACAGTTAGATTTGGAAGTGACGCCAGATGATGCCCAAGGTCAGGGCCAAATAGGCGTTGTGCTAGCCCCCAATGGTGGAGAAATTACCGACTGGCGCAGAGTCGGCCCCATTGGTGCTTTGAAAGAAGGGGCAGATCGGTTTCAACGGTTAATCTCGCTCACGGTTCAGGGCTTTGGCCAATTGATCAGTAACTTTAACCAGACGGCACAGCAATTGGCTGGCCCAGTTGGAATTGTGGCTATGGGATCTAACATAGCCAGTTCCAATGCTGGAAACCTATTTCAGTTTGCCGCCATCATCAGCATTAATCTGGCCTTCATCAATATCCTGCCCCTTCCAGCCTTGGATGGAGGGCAACTAGCGTTCCTACTCATTGAAGCGGTACGGGGCAAACCGTTACCCAGCAAAGTTCAGGAGAGCGTGATGCAGACTGGACTGATGTTGTTCCTGGGCCTAGGTATCTTTTTGATTCTGCGGGATACAGCAAATCTGCCCTGGGTCAAATCCCTCTTGCAGCAATAATGCAGCGGTGTAGTAGACAAAAACCATGCCAACTCGCCGACGGCTAAGTCAGAAGCAACGAGCCCTAGAGATCCTGGTGCGACTCAAGCGGCTCTATCCCGATGCCACCTGCAGCTTGACCTACGATAGCCCGGTGCAATTGCTAGTGGCCACTATTCTCTCAGCCCAATGCACTGACGAACGGGTGAATAAAGTAACGCCCGAATTGTTTGCCCGTTTTCCCGATGCGCCAGCTCTGGCCGCCGCCGACCCAGAGGAATTGGAGATGCTGGTTCGTTCGACCGGGTTCTATCGTAATAAAGCGAAGAATATCCGAGCTGCCTGTCGCATGATTGTAGAGAAATTTGGCGGAGAAGTTCCCGCTTCGATGAATCAACTGTTAGAACTGCCTGGTGTGGCTCGGAAGACAGCCAATGTGGTTTTGGCCCATGCTTTTGGCTTGAATCTGGGTGTTACGGTTGACACCCATGTGAAGCGACTGAGCCAACGACTTGGCTTGACAGAACATGCGGATCCGATTCGGATTGAGCGCGATCTGATGCAGCTCCTTCCCCAAGCAGACTGGGAAAATTGGTCAATTCGCTTGATTTATCATGGTCGAGCAGTTTGCAATGCGCGCAGGCCGATGTGCTATGATTGTAAATTGTCTGACTTATGCCCATCTGCCAGGGCAACCGACCCCTTAGACGAAAATTCTAAACTAAAGCGGCAATCATAAAGAGCGATAAACAACGGAGAAAAAAACAACAGAGACAGCCATGGCTAAAAAAAGCATGATTGAGCGCGATATCAAGCGCAAAAAACTTGTAAAGAAGTACGAAGCAAAGCGTCGTGCCCTGAAAGAGCAGTTTGACCAAGCTGAGGATCAGATGGAAAAAATGGAAATCCATCGCAAGATCCAGCAGCTTCCTCGTGCCAGTTCGCCCACAAGAGTTCGGAATCGTTGCTGGGCAACTGGACGGCCTCGGGGCTACTACCGGGATTTTGGTCTTTGCCGCAACCAGTTGCGAGAGATGGCCCACAAAGGGTTACTCCCTGGCGTCGTCAAATCTAGCTGGTAGTGTCCTGTTTGTTGTACTTTCGGGTTGGGTTGTAGCCGCGAGACCCAACCATATCAGTCTATTTCATGCTGTCTTCGGTAACTGGAGGATGGGTTATTGAGATATTACGCATGACAACTCTCTCCGACACGTCGAGAGCTTACTGGCCACAACATCTCTCAATTCCTAGGCTATCAAGTAGCAAGTCGCTCACTGCGTTGGCGATCGCAAACTCCCCGTAGAAGCTTTTAGAAAAGTCAAAGGACTTCATTTCTGTAATGATGGCAATCACCAGCGAACCCAGGTCATTTTCACCCTCCATCCGTTGACGGACGAAGATCTGAGCCGCACGTTCTGCAATGGTTTGATTAATGGGTTCAGGGATGAATTCTTGATTTAGCCAGTCCCATAGGGCTTGCCGCAACCATTCTCCCTCCTGCTGAGGGTTCTGGGCTGAGGGAAGCGTAATGGGTTGAATGGGGTCATTCATAGACCGAGACATGATTTGATTCCAGGCAATCGCCCTTAACCTAAATTATCATAGACTTCTACGGATCTAGATCTCTATCTCACTGCTACTGAGGAACAATTCTGCTAATTCAACCGTGAGTTGATGCCCACCAAATCTCTCGATACAATTCAAGTATAATCTCACAAAACTGCTGTCAGCTTGGGGTAGCGCCATAGAGGCTAAGCAGTGTCAAGGCAAGTGAATAGGGGTCAGAAACATGGGAGCAAAACCAATTCGTTCATTAGAGGAAGCGATTGCCTGTTGTCAAATGAAGGGGATGCGTCTCAGTCGGCAGCGCCGCTTTATTTTGGAGCTTCTCTGGCAAACGGGAGAACATCTTTCTGCGCGGGAAATTTATGATCGATTGAATCAAACCGGCAAAACAATTGGTCATACCTCCGTCTATCAAAACTTGGAAGCCCTCTCCCGCGAACAGGTGATAGAGTGCGTCGAACGTTCCGATGGTTGTCTGTATGGCAGCATTAGTGATTCCCACTCCCATGTCAACTGTCTAGATACCCATCAGATTCTAGATATTCACGTTGAACTTCCTCCTGAACTGATTCAGCAGGTCGAGGCCCAAACTGGTGTCAAGATCTCTGATTATCGAATTGACTTTTACGGATATCGAGATCCAATAAGTTTGCAAGCTGACAATTAAATTATTATTGGCTTTTCAAGAATTTAGGCTAGCTTTATCTGGATCTGTTAAGATTCTCTCGGAACATGGGCTACAGTATTAGTGCAGAGTCGCGTACCCTGCTGACTGCTGAATTGACTAGATTAAATTTTTAAGATTCACATCTCATGGGTTGTCCCAAATAAAACTTGAGGATAGAGAGGAAAAGAATAGAGTAATGGCATCCCCCCAGTTTGATTCATCGAGCTTACCCACCCCGGAAGGTGAAGTTTCCCTGACTCTTTCTTCCCAGTCTGACTTGGTCGAACAGACTCAGGCAGATCAGAGCTTAGAGTCCTCTGACAAGAAGATATCTTTGAGAATCCCTAGAGGCTTTTGGGGGTGGCAACTGCTGTGGCTATTGATTTTGGTTGGATTCGGTACAACAGGAACTGGGGCGTTGTTGTGGCTCTTGACCACACCGCCTCCCCGCAACTGCGAAAACATGTCTGCTCTCTCAGTCGATGGCGATCGCCTTTACTGTGCTGACCAGGCTGCTCGTTCTGGAGAGTTAACAAATATCCAGTCTGCCTTCAAACTGGTGGAAGTCTGGCCCGACAACCATCCGCTGCAACCCCAGGTTCGACAGATGGAAAAACAGTGGGCGCGGGGTCTAGTCTCCCTGGCAGATCAAAAAATTGATGAGGGAGATTTGGAGGGAGCCTTAAAGATCGTTAAAACCGTGCCGAAAGATAGCGAAGGTTATGGGCTGGTTGAATCGGTGATCGAGCGGTGGCAAAACGACTGGGAGGAAGGTCAACAACTCTACGACAAGGCTCACAAAGCTCTCAAGGCCCAAAATTGGAAAACGGCCTTTCAGTATATTCAAGCCCTAACCCGACTGGATAACGCTCGCTGGAGTGAGAAAGCCTTTAACGAGATGGTGGGTCGGCTTTCGGTGGAAAAAAAAGGAGAACAGCGACTCAAAGAAGCCCAGGCAATTGCCAAGCAGAAGCAGCCTAAAAAGCTCCTAGAGGCCATTTCTCTGGCCCATCAAATTGACCGACAGTTGTACATCGCTGGTGTGGCCGACAAGGAAATTAAGGTTTGGGGCCAGCAACTCCTGCAACAGGCCACAGATTCCCTCAAGCAAGGTAAGTTTCAACAGGCGATTGATACTGCAAATCTGATGCCACGGTACTTGCCGTTTTATCGAAATGCTCAGGATCTGATTCTGTTGAGCCAGGTTCAGAATGTAGTAAATACCCAGAATTCGAGTCAGCCATTTTTGCAGCAGTTATATACTTTGCTCGAAGGAAAAGCAGCTTTATCTCAAAAAGAGGGTCAGCCTTCTCTCTATCAGGCTGATCAGGTCAAGGCAGAGACCCTACCCACACAGATTGACAACTTGATGACGCTACATCTGGCTAGTACAGTGGCTAGAACTGGATACCCGTTTGCCCTGAAGCTAGCTATGGATCAGGCCAGTACAATTGGTACAGACGAGCCGCGTCGTGTCCACGCCCAAACCATGGTGGCCCACTGGCGCAAAGAAGTTCAGCGGATAGAGGATCAACCCTATCTTGTCCTTGCCAAACAACTGTCACAATCCGAATCCATTGAAGGGTTTAGGGCTGCGGTTGCTCAGGCGACTCAGATTGACCTAGGTCGCCCGTTGCGAGTTGAAGCACAGACCCTAATTGCTGAGTGGACAAAGCGAATTCAAATTATTGAGGATCAGCCGATCATTTCCGAAGCTATTGCCCTCGCAGAGGATGGCAAGCTTAGTGCCGCCATTGACAAAGCATCTGAAATCAGTAAGGGTCGCGCTCTCTACAAAGAAGCACAGAATAATATCGGAGACTGGGTCGCTGAAATTCAGATTGCTGAGGATCAGCCTATTCTGGCTCGCGCTAGGCGATTGGCCAGTCAAGGCAGCTTAAGTTCCGCCATTGCAGAAGCCTCCAGAATTCGATACGGGCGGGCCCTGTACTATAAAGCACAGCGGCTCATTGCTGGCTGGGCCGCTGAACGAGATGCCTGGGCCGCCCAGCAGCAGGAACGCTATTACAGCGCTCCGGCCCGCAGCAGTTATTCGGATGACTACTCTTCTGGTTCATCGGGCTATTCCGCTTATTCCTCCGATTCCTACTACGATTCAGGTTCCTCTAGCTATTCTGAATCTTCCTCCGATTCCTACTACGATTCAGGCAGTTCAGGCTATTCTTCTGGATATTCCGGTGGTTATTCTGAAAGCTACTCAGAGCCTGCAACGAGCTACTACGATGATTCAGTGGGAAGTTCAGGCTATTCTTCTGGGTATTCCGAAAGCTATTCTGAACCGTCCTATTCTGATTACTCTGCTCCGGAACCGGAACCTAGCTACTCCGATCCTGCCCCAGTCGCCCCTGTTGCTGAACCTGAATATATCCCTGCTCAAAGTGATTTGCTACTTGAGTAGCCCCCAGCATGAATCAACGTCCTGTTCAACTGCCTCCTCTAAACATTCAATTACTGTTGATTGAGGATGATCCGATCTTTCGAGCTGGGATGCGGGTAGTTTGTGAATCCGACCCTGGTTTGGAGATTGGTGCAGAGGTGGAAACAGGTATTGAGGCCCTTGAGGTTTTATCGGATTGGAAAGCGCTGGCGAGCCAAGCTGCTGCGAACAATGATCTGGCAGATCCACCGACCCGTGTGATCATCCTAGATCTGGCTTCATCGCTACTGCTCCTGCAACCACTCCAACTAGAGCAACTGCTAGATCAGATCCCGCTATCCGAACCCGATAACCTTCTCTTTTGTTACTGGCTCACCACCCAATACCCGGAGTTTCCTGTCCTGATCTTCACCGCCCTCCAGGATCAGGAATTGCTGAATCGATGGCAGCAGATGGGAGTGGCAGGATACTGTCCTAAAGGGGTTTCCTCAGAAACGCTCAGGGCTGCGATTTATCGAGTGGCAAGGGGGGAATCTGATTGGCAATTTGCTGCAAAATTGACGGATTCTCCTGCAATGGCCTCGACGGCGACACGAACCTCGTCCCAGAAACTCTCACTCCTGGATCGGTTTCGACATAACTTGGGTCAGTCGGGTTTGCGTCAGATTGATCGTGTGATTGCGACCTTAAATCAGGAACTTCGAGATCCAGAAACCCTGGATCGCAACAATATTTCTCAAGTCCTGAATGAATTGATTCTCCGGGGCCAACGTCGAGAACTGCTAACTGCGCGCTGGCTGGTGAGTCAACTGCTGCCGACAACGGAACGCCTGAACGCTTTGTCTCCTTCCAATACTCCGGAGACTATTTCAACAGATATCGAAGCAGCAGAACGGGTCGAGCCGTCTGGAGCCTTGGCGCTAACGGGTGAAACAGCTCTGGAAACTTCATCATTCTCGACCAATGACTTAAAGTCTGCCCTACTGGATGCCACCGTTGCCAAGTTGCGATCAGGATTGACCAATCAGACCGGAATACCATTAGAAATTGATATTTTGCGGATTAATCAGCGACAAGGGTTGATTTATATTGTTTTGCGTCAGTTTGAACATTATTTGGATGAAATGCGCTTTTCACAGGTGCAGCTTGATCACATCTCGGAAAAGTCGCAGGTCATGTTGCAGGATATTTGGGCTGCATCGGTGACCGACTTCTACGGCAAGTACTCCACAGTCGAACGGAACAACCGCAGTATTGAAATTGTTCCGGTATTGTTGCGGGATGAACCCCTTGTTTATCAGGAAATTCTGGGTCGAATTCCCCTCGTTCCTGAACTGTTGGCTCATTTATTGTTTCAAGATCCCTTGATGATCGACAATCTGTCCTGTGGGGTAGGTAGTCCAGAAGCGATGCAACGTTCAGAAGCGTTGCTGCAAAATCTGGTCATCCATGTTGCTAATGCTGTGGTGCAACCCTTGCTTAATTCCTTTGCCGATGTGGAGGCAATTAAACACAAATTCTATGATCGGCGGCTGTTATCGACACGAGAAATTGAAAAGTTTCGGAATAATTTATCCTGGTATTATCGAGTAGATCGGTTCTTTCGGGAGCCTCAAGCCATTTTTGAAAGTTGCTACCACCTGGTGGTTTTGGGCAATCAGGGGATTCAAGCCAAGACGATTTATGCACCGCGCAATCTAGAACTGGTTCAACTTTCAGGCATTCCCTTAGCCGTTACCCTAGCCCTAGAGGCACGGGATGCAGTCGCGCCTCGGGTGCGATCTGCGCTGTCACTGCTAGGTAGCGGGATTGTTTATGTTTTGACTCAGGTGATTGGGCGAGGCATTGGATTAGTGGGGCGAGGCATTGTTCAAGGGATTGGATCGTCATTGCAGGATAATCCGATTAGGGCGAAAAAAGACAGCAGTCGCCAGTAGGTTGCTCGGCTGGCTGAGCAGTGTAAATCAGCTTTTGTGAAGGGGTAAATCGAATGTGCAGTTCTGGTATCCTATGATTTATAGTGAAATGATTCAGTAAAGATACAGCAATTTGCAATTGCGTTTGGCATGGATTTGGAAGTTAGGGGCCAGTACACCCCCAATTTCTCTACTCCACTAGCGGGCAAAACGTTGTAAGTTATAAATTCGGATTACGGGTTTCTAGATTATGAGTTTGAATATTGTGACGCTGGTAGGCCGAGCAGGGCGCGATCCGGATGTGAAATATTTTGAGTCTGGTAATGTTGTGTGCAAGTTTTCCCTGGCAGTGAACCGCAGAACCCGACGCACTGATGAGCCGGACTGGTTCAATCTGGAGATCTGGGGCAAGCCTGCGGAGGTGGCTGCAAACTACGTCCGCAAGGGAAAATTGATTGGCGTGAAGGGATCACTCAAGATTGATTCCTGGCAAGACCGTAACACAGGTGTACTCCGTACTTCTCCAGTGGTACGGGTAGATGACTTGGAGTTACTCGGCTCCAAGCGGGACGATCAGACCGAGATGCCATCGGAAAGCTACGACGAGTTTTAATTGATAGCCAGTTGAACCTTGAACGATTCAGAATCAGAACAACTCAACCCAGAAGCAATCGCTGAGGAAAAATGTCGTTTTGGTCAAGCGGCCTTTGAACAGGGTCGCTACCGTGAAGCCATTGAACAGTTAGAAGCGGTTCAATCCCTAGTCACTCGAAACTCCCGCCTGGGTGGTGTCAGCGGTATGTGGCTGGCGACTGCCTATCAAGCCCTGGGCAAGCAGTCTGAAGCGATTTCTCTCTGCAAAGCTCTGAGTCAACATCCTCGCCTCGAAACCCGTAAGCAGGCCCGTCGTCTTCTAGAAGTATTAGAGGCTCCCGTGTTGAGTTCTGATCTGGAGGGACGAATTAAAATCCCCGATTTCAGTCAACTGGACGAAAGTCAAAATCAAGGCTATGGAGCAAATTCACCGACATCTCCTCGCCTCAGTTCCTCTAGATCCTCCCCCCCAACAATGACAACTCCGACAGAGGTAGAGCGGAATGGGCCACAGGAAAATCAATTCCTGTGGATTGCACTGATAGTCGCCATTGGAACTCTAGCGGGACTCTCGTTAATTCTCTGAAGCGACGGGATAGAAATTAGGATAGACTAGGTTGAGAAATGCCTACGTTGACGCAGATATTGCGGTGCGAGTATAACGTGGAGCTTTGAATTTGAGAATATTGAGCGTCAACCCATGAGTCTGAATCGATCCAAGAAACCCAAGATGCTGGATGTGGATGATGAACCCGACAAACTTGATTTACTGTACCGTACCTTTAGGCGCAACTTCAATGTATTCAAGGCAGATAGTGGTGTACGAGCATTAGAAGTTTTGGCAACTGAGGGTGAGGTTGCGGTCATTATTTCTGACCAGCGGATGCCAGAGATGAAAGGAACTGAGTTTCTGAGCAAGACAGTTCCCCAGTTTCCCAATACAGTGCGGATTATCCTGACGGGTTTCACTGATATCGAAGATTTGGTTGATGCAATCAATTCGGGCCAGGTCTACAAATATATTACGAAGCCCTGGGATCCCACTGAGCTAAAGGAAGTGGTTCAGCAAGCGGCTGATACCTACGAAGTTCTGAACCAACGCACTGCCGAACTCCAGCGTTCCCGCAGTCAGACTCAATTGCTCTCTACGTTGATGGAAATTGCTCAATCTCAAGCTAATGTGGCAGCCGCCCTCGACAGTATCGTCAAAGCAGTGGGTGGGGCCGTTGAGACGGATGGGTGTGTTTTGCAAAAGGTTGAGAATGATACCCTGGTTGACCCCCAGGCCATTCACTCCACAGCACTTCAGAATCAATTAGCCAATGACTCCCTGGCTCAAACGGCTCTGAGTTCAAAGTCATTGCAAGTCTGTTGGGATATTGCTCAGGATAAAAGCCTGGCCGAGGCTGAACCCTACAAATCTTCAGGCGTTCTAGCTCATATTTGTGTTCCTGTAATTTATCAACAGCAAATCATTGCTCTCCTCTCTACTCAGTGGAAACGTGCCCATCCCCTGGAGCCAGAGGATACGGATACGATTGAGCTTGCTGCTCAAGCCGCTGCATTAGTTCTCCACTGTTTGGGCTTCTAGGATAGTTCTCCATGTCTCAAGTACAAGCCATCTTTGATCGGATCGCTCCGATCTATGACCAGATGAATGACTGGCTCAGCTTTGGGCTGCATCGAGTTTGGAAACAGATGGCGGTGGATTGGAGCTGCCCGATTCCTGAAGGAAGGGCTCTAGATTTATGCTGTGGGAGTGGAGATCTGGCCCTACGGTTAGCCCAAAAAGTTGGCCCTAGAGGGCAGGTTTGGGGTGTGGACTTCTCTTCTGCCCAGTTGGCAACGGCCCGTCAGCGAGAATTGAACGCTACACTTCCGGCAGCAGACATTACCTGGATTGAATCCGATGTGCTGAATTTACCCCTGGCAGACAACAGTTTTGACTGCGCCACTATGGGTTATGGCCTGCGGAATGTTGGTAATATTCCTCAATGTTTGCGAGAACTTTATCGAGTCCTGCGACCTGGAGCCAGCGCTGCAATTCTAGATATGCATCGTCCACCGAATCACCAATTGATTGCTTTTCAGCAGTGGTATCTGAAAACCATCGTTGTTCCCATCGCCGAACGGCAGGGTATGAAGTCAGAATACGACTACATTCAACCCAGTCTTGATCAATTTCCCACTGGGCCAGAGCAAATTGCCCTTGCCCAACAGATCGGGTTTCATCCCACCACCCACTACCTGCTTGCAGGCGGTATGATGGGAGTATTAGTGCTGACAAAGCCATCAACATTAACTCCACATGGTTAACTGGGCTGAATCTTGGGTGCTGATTGCGCCCCCTATTTTGGGGGGGATTATTGGCTACTTTACAAATGATTTGGCCATCAAGATGTTGTTTCGTCCCTATCGGCCCCTGAAACTCGGAGGACGGCAACTCCCGTTTACCCCCGGTCTGATTCCCCGTAACCAGGAGCGACTGGCTAAGCGAGTCTCCGACACGATCATGGGGTCTTTGCTGACACCGGAAGAACTACAAAATCTGGCCCGCCGTCTGCTCAAAACAGAACGAATGCAGGCCGCGATCAATTGGCTACTGCGCCTGGCCCTTGACCAGGTAAAGGCAGACACAGATCAGAAAACCACGAAAATTCTGGCGGGCATCCTGCGGGATTTACTGGGAGAATCCTTTCCCAGGATATTACGGGCTTGGGCTAGACACGAGGACTTTTTAGAATCGCAACTTAATCAAATCTTTGATCAGGTTCTGCTGGAATTTCAACTGAGTGATAAACAGGCCCGCCAATTGTCAAGCTGGTTGCTAGATGTTGTTCTACCGCCAGAAGTGTTGAGGCAAGCTTTAATCGATTTCCTCACAGATCGAAATATTTCCATTATTGATGAAGGATTTCGAGAAAAAACCAGCGGCACCTATTGGGTCGTTGCCAATTTGTTTGGATTGCGAAATAGCTTAACCCGGTTGAGAACCTTCTGTCTGGATGAACGGGAAGAGACCAATCGTCGTCTAGCTGAACTGATGCTTTCTCTGGGTATCCGTGAACGGCTCAAAGAGTGGCTACAAAATCTTTCCATGCAGAACTTACCCGTTGCAACCGTTCGACAATTGCGGAAGACGATGCGAGATACAGTGCGAGCCTATTTGCAGGACAAAGGCATTGATGTGGTTCAAGGGCTGACCCAGTCGATTGATTGGGAGAATGTTTCCTACTTGATTTTAAAGCGGTTACAGTCTTCTTCCGTTGTCACTAACTCTCTGGAAGTTGTCAGCCAGGAATTAGCCCTGGTTCTAGAACGCTATCTGGAACAAGACTTAGAAAAAATTGTGGCCCAGGCGATTCCAATTTTAAATATTGATCAGGTGATTATTGATCGGGTGAATGCCACTTCTCCCCAAGAACTTGAAACTGCGGTGAACGGCATCGTTAAGAACGAGCTGCAAGCAATTGTTAATCTGGGTGGAATTCTGGGGATTGTAATCGGTTTAATTCAAACCTTGATTTTGTGGTTTCAGTAGATTGAAGGGGATAATAATGACTCCAACACCAATACTGACCACCACTCCCTGACTCCAGTCTTAGCTCTGTATGCGGAGAGCTAGAGCAGCGATGAAGAGCTTCGGCCACTCATTCATCTCCTGAC
>JBHJGO010000027.1:0-72066 GCA_050331715.1 Microcoleaceae cyanobacterium | reverse complement strand
GCCCACTCAAGATCAAAAACTGCCCCCACCGCGAAGCCCGCTTGGAGGGAGGGGGCGGGGCAATGGTGGACTGCAACTGAACGCCAATGCTGAGATGGTTGGACACAAAGCGCTGGTATTGGGGGGATCGCCGAAATTTCTTGGCCCAGTTCTGGGCGACTGCTTCTTCGCCATCCAGCATGTTTTAAATGTCAGCAATGTCCTCTCCCTGAAGCTGGATTAATTCTAATGCTTGAATGGGGGGGCCTTAGTAACACAACCGTCCACCCCGACCCAAAAACAACATGCGATCGCAGAGCTTGATATTTGCCGCCGCATGGGTGACAAGCACGATGGTACGGCCCTGATTCGCCAGTTTTCGGAGGAGCTGCATCATTTTTTTGTCCAGGCCCAGATCCAGACCGGAGGTGGGTTCATCCAAGAAGAACAACTTCGGATCGCTCAAGAGTTCAACGCCAATACTGACCCGTTTGCGTTGTCCGCCACTTAGTTTGTGTACTAATGCTTCTCGCCGATCAAGCAGGTCAATTTCAAACAATGTTTTTTGCACAATATCGGGTACATTCACGTCTGCGGGTAATCGCAGTTGAGCCGCATAGGTCAGTACCTCACCTACTGTTAGATTGCTGTGCACAATGTCATCCTGGGGAACATAGCCAATTTGATTGCGATAGAGATCAAAACTTTTATACAGGTTTTCACCGTTGATGTTGACTCGACCTTTGGTAATCGGCTGTGTCCCCAGTAGAGTTCGCATTAGAGTAGATTTACCTGCGCCACTGCCCCCCACCAGGGCCACAAACTGCCCCGGTTCAATGGCAAAGGACAGATCATTCAGCAGCACCTTTGACTTGCCCTGTCGATTTTTAACCGAGAGGCGTAACTGTTGAATATCTAGCCGTACCTGATTGCCAGAGTCGCACAGCTCTAGAGTGTGATCCCGCCGCAGTAGGGTGAACTGACCAATCCGTAGAGTGGCGGGGTTGGGCAAGACCCGAATCCGCTGAACAGGTTGGCGATCCACGAACACTCCCTGGGGACTGAGATTCTTGAGGAGATAGCGCCCGCGACCATCTGGCCGGATAATTGCGTGGCGGCGGGAGACAATCGGAGAATCTAATCGCAGGGTGGCCTCTGGATCGCGCCCTAGAAGTATGACCTGATTTTTGAGGGAAATCGACTGATTGAGAAAAATGGGCGGTGAACCAGGATTTTCGGGATTGAAGTACCGTAGTCGAACCAAATTCTGGGGATTCTGGCCAATTTTGATTTCGATGCCGCTGTAGAGGGAGTAGCCTGGAGTCACTGTGATGCGGGTGTGATTCAGAAATAATCCATTTGTACTGGGTTCGTAGCTATCGCCGTCGTAAATCACATATTCTTGACCGACTCGCCGGATAGTTGCCTGGATGCTGGACACCACTCGCCATTCGATTGGAACCGTCAAATCAACATAGGCGCGATCGCGTCCTATCATGTGATGATCTCGAGTCAGTTCAAAGTGAAGAATCTCACCCTGATTATTTAGTTCCAGATACGGCCTTCCAGCCATGTTTTACTCCCCCATCAGTGGAAAATTCGTACATCTGACTACAGACAACTCAGGGTTCAGTTTGTAAAAATAAAATTAAGATGTATTAAGTAGATTTCTTGTTTGAGATTTCTTTCAAATAATCTAAGGTCAACCTTCATTAGCGCACCCGTATAGCAAGTATGAATCAAGTAACCCCCATTCCTCAAGACCCTTCTGCTGTTCTGGCTGCTGAATTGCCAGAGGACTCCCAGATTTGGGAGAGCTTGAAGCAGGCCATCGCCGAGAGTTCAGGGTTCCAGCGGTGGCAGCAGGAGCAAGATTTGGATGAAAAGCTGTCCTCTGACTTAACTCCTAGTCTAGACCGTCAAGTTCAGTGTTATCTGAGAGAGACCCTGGAAACCCTGGCTTACTAGGGCAACTTTCTGACATCAGAAAAATGACTGCCTGCATTTTTGCGTAGGAAGGAATATGGGCAATGGGGCTGACTCTTTCTGTATGAATTCTCTACCGAGCTTGCCCAGTTCAGCGGACTTCCACTAAGCTTGCAGTTAGGTTAAAGATTTAAGCTAACGTTACTTGAGAGCCTAACTGCATGTCTATTCAGCAATCCGCAGCGATTCAAGTCGAAAACAATCCCTCTCCTGAGCGTTTGGAAGCTTTGGGCGTTAAAAGCTGGCCCCTCTGGACAAAGTCAGTTTCTGAGTTTCCCTGGACATACGACGAACAAGAAACTTGTTATCTGCTGGAGGGAGAAGTGATTGTCACACCTGATATTGGTGAACCGGTGCAGTTTGGCGCAGGGGATCTGGTTATCTTTCCCGCAGGGCTGTCTTGTACCTGGAAGATTCTGGCTGATGTGAAGAAGCACTATCAGTTTGGCTAATTTTTTGAGATGACCCGTGCCTCTTAATTTTTGTTTACAATATTTAATATTAGTTCTTCTACGTCTGGTGAGGTATAGGCTTAGGAGGCCGGGGCGTATCGCGCTCTAACCTCCTGTACTCCACTAGCGCTGGAAACACTGTAATTTGGGCAAAGGGTTGAAGTATGACTGACGCTGTTAACGACGGAGCATTGGATCCTCAAGTATTAGATTCTCAAGTCATTGATCGAGTGGTAGAAATGGCCTGGGAGGATCGTACGCCTTTCGAGGCCATAGAGATCCAATTTGGCCTTAAGGAAAAGCAAGTGATCAAAATCATGCGGCGGGAGATGCAGCCGTCCAGTTTCCGCATGTGGCGCAAGCGGGTCTCTGGCCGTTTCACCAAACATCTACGGAAGCGTGACTTTATTGAGGGTCGCTTTAAATCCAGTAATCAGAAGACCTAGCAATGCCTTTTCTTAGGTATTAATGCTTATTTGTACTTTTTGAAACCTCTTTTCAAGCTATCGCAGTTCATCCTTCAGGGGAGAATCATAGGTTGATTTCATAAATGTTAAGACTGAAATTTGAGCGCACTCAGCAAGCACATTTAGGATTCGCATCCTTCTGAGGGGCATTGTTGATGTTAAGTATTGTATGATAGCTTTAGAAACAAATCTTTGCATTAAGAGGAAGAACAGTGTCTTACGAACTACCTACTCTGCCCTATGAGTATACAGCGCTAGAGCCTTACGTCTCAAAGAGCACTTTAGAGTTTCACCATGATAAGCATCATGCTGCTTACGTTAATAAGTTCAACGGTGCTGTGCAAGGAACAGGTCTGGATAGCAAGCCAATCGAAGAGGTGATTAAGGAGATTGCCGGTGACGCTTCCAAAGCTGGTATCTTCAATAATGCAGCCCAAGCATGGAATCACACGTTTTATTGGAATAGCATGAAGCCCGGTGGTGGTGGTAAACCCAGTGGTGAACTTGCGAAGAAGATTGATGCGGATTTTGGAAGCTTTGACAAGTTTACTGAAGAGTTCAAGAATGCCGGATCTACGCAATTTGGTAGCGGGTGGGCCTGGTTAGTCCTTGATGGCGGAACTCTAAAAGTTACGAAGACTGGGAATGCTGATAATCCTTTGACAAGTGGTCAAATTCCTCTACTGACGATGGATGTATGGGAGCACGCCTACTATCTAGATTATCAAAATAGCCGTCCTGGTTACATTGATGCCTTTCTAAATAACCTTGTTAATTGGGATTTTGTTAGCCAAAATTTAGCAAAAGCTTAAAATCATTACTTGTCCTGGTTGGCAACGTGCCATAGCCTTGCATGTGATTTTTATGACTAAGAGACTGACCTCATCCTTATTCAGGTGAGGTCATTTGTTTGCCTGGTCATCTATTTAAGCTTTACCCTAAAGTAACCAGGTACTTCTAGAGAAATCCTCAACGTTCTCAGGCTGGTGGGTGGCATGTTGAGGTCTGGTAATCAGGTGAGGTTGATGGGGAACTCTGACTACTGATGACTGGAGTGGAATCTGGGATGTGGAAGTTTCCGTTTCTACTTGAGGCTGTGGATCTGAAGTCTGCTGTTTGAACAGCTCAATTTCTTCCACTAGATCTGCATTTTTCTGAGTTAACTTCAAAGCCGCTTTCTCTGCCTCTCTCAGTTTCTCCGCTAGATTGGATTGGCTAGCTTGGTCTTTCTTTAAATCAGCGATCAAACGATCCTTTGTATCTAGTTCTGTCGTCAAGTACCCAACCTGATTTTCCAGAGAACTGACTCGCTTTTCCTTATCACTGAGTTCGGATTTGAGTTCACTCACCTGACTCTGCAGTACTGTTTTTGCCTCGGCCATTGCTGTCGAATCAGGTGTCGAATCAGGTGACGCTTCACCCTTCTCATCAGCTTCAGTCTTCAATTGAGTAATCTGCTCCTGCAGGGTTTCCTCTGTTTGCATTGCCGCTTGCAAATCAGCGCGCAACTCCTTCACCATGGCTTCTAGATCAGCCTTAGTTGGAGATCGACGGCTAGTGCTTGTTTTGCGGGAGACGACTTTACTGGACGTGTTGGATTTCTGCATGGCTTGTGAGGGCTTGTCAGTCACGACGGGTGGCTTGGCTGCTTCAGTTTCTGGGGCTTTCGGCTCTACTGCGTCTAATTCTGAAGGTTTCTCTACCTCCTGCCGCACTAAATCTTTAATACTTTTCCTACTTGCCATGCGATCCTCCTAATCTAGTTAATTTATTAAAGCCAGTTTCATATAGATGTTTGTTTTCCTGAGCCACAAGGCTTTACTTCAAACCTGTCTTCACATTAGACTCAATTCCACATTGAGTAAATAATGTCGTCTTTCTATCACTGTAGAGGTTTTTGGTGGATTTTAAAAGAGGGGCTGAATCGAAGTCTTCACCTCATTCCTTGTATTTTAGGATAGTGTTGAGAGATTACATATGCAACGAAGTGGTGGGCAGCATTGCTACCCACCACTTGATCAAAACACCGTAAATCTATGCTTCTTGAGGTTCGAGTTCAGCCTCCGATGAAGATTTCACCTCGGTTACCTCTTGCTTAATCGTCAGATAACGAATCACCTCGTCACTCAACCGCATTGCACGCTCCAAAACAGCAATCTGAGTCCCTGGGCCTTCATAGTTCATCTGAATATAAGTGCCCTCACGGAATCTCTGATTTTCATAGGCTAGACGCCGCTTACCCAAGTTCTGCACCTGAATATTATGGCCACCCTGTTCCTCCAGCATTTCCTTGTACTTGGTAATAGCCTGCTCAACCTGTTCCTCGATAATATCAGGACGCAGGATATACATCGTCTCGTAAATAAAAGACTTCATTGAATGATTCTCCTTATGAACTTTATCGGCCTCTGATTAGAAGCAAGGATCTTTCATTGTACTATAAAAACGACGCAACCACCAAACCAGAGCGCTCACTCACTATCCTTGGGGCGTTGATACTGAATATCAATTGCGGTATGAACATTACCTCTTGGGTTAAAATCTCCCTTAATTTTGGCTTCTAGGGGATCGCAGGCCGCAACAAGATCATCCAAGATTTGATTAATCGATTCCTCGTGGGAAATATACTGATCGCGATAGCTATTAATGTAAAGTTTGATAGCCTTCAATTCCACAACTCGCTCATTCGGAACATAGGTGATGTAAATTGTGGCGAAGTCAGGATAACCAGAAAATGGACATTTACAGGTAAATTCCGGTAATGTGATCTGGATTTCGTAGTGTCGGCCGATGCGAGGGTTATGAAACGTAACCAGTTTTCCCTCTTCAATCTCCCGCTCACCATACTTCATTTCTGTCTTTGCAGGAGTCACTTCAGAGATGATTTCAGACATATCGGCTTTACCTATATAAGTATCCGGTGGATATTCCTTGACGAGATATCCGAAGTACGAAACCGAAGTAAAAGCTCCAACCAGAGTTTACCCCCTGAGTAATTAGACTGTTTTGGGGTTTACTCATGTGTATTCTATTATCACGCACATCCTGAAGTAAATCGGCAGAGTTCATTGGGATTTGCGCTCATTTAACTTCAGCAGAATCTCTGAATGTCTCGCCCGAGTGATGGGATAGAAATAGGTCAGAGCCATCCCAGCAATCAATGCAATGGCCGGAAGCGGGGCGATCGCAATCCGAATTGCCATCAGCGCGGAATCCGGCTGTACAGGAGTCGGTTGACCCGCGACGCTGGCAATATATCCTGCCCGTTCTAGTCCTTGACCTACCAGAAATAATCCAATCGCGAGGCCGATTTTCTGCAAGAACACCATCAGTGAGTAAAACACGCCTTCCCGTCGTTGACCCGTATTCAATTCATCCAAGTCAATCACATCTGGAATCATTGACCAGGGGATCAGGTAGGCCGTCGAAACCCCACAACCAGCAGCCACAGCCAATCCATACATCAACCCTATCTGGCCCGGTTGCAGAGCCATTAGACCCAGTTGAGCAATTAACCATAGCGTTGCTCCCATAAAGTAAACGGCTCGTTTGCCATACCGCTGGCTAATCTGGCTCCAGATGAACAGCATGATGATCGCTGTCCCTTGAACTGCGATCGCCACATTATAGAAATCAGTCTCAGGTCGCTGCATCCAGTTCTGAACAAAATAGGGCAAAATTGCTGCGGTCAACTGCACAGCAAGCCAGGAAAATAAATAAATTCCAATCACATAGACAAAAGGACGATTGCCGAAGGCGATCCGTAACTGTTCTGGCAAAGACTGAGATGCGGTCGATTCTGTTGCCTGGGTTTCATCTTTTCGCAAAACTCGATGACGAGTGCCCAAAACACACCAAAAAATTGGCAATACAGACAAAATGGCACAGACCAGACCCAACACAAAATATTGACGACGGGGATCATCAGGAATCAACTGAGAAATCACCAAAGCCAACATTAGAGAGAGAATGCTACCCCCAATCGAGAATGCAAAGCGAAAACTGTTGAGGCTAGTGCGTTCGTTGTAGTCCTGGGTGAGTTCTGGGGTCAGGGCAGTGTAGGGCAGATTAACAGCGGTGTAGGTCAAGTTGAACAGCACCGCAATAATGCTGTAATACCAAAACAAGGCCCATTGATTTGAACTGGGAACCACCCACTGCAGCAGGAAGAAAACGCCGAAAGGCAAAGCACCAAACACCATCCAGGGATAACGTCGTCCCCAGGGATGCCTGGTGCGATCGCTGAGTACTCCGATAACCGGGTCATTAATCGCATCGGAGATTTTTCCCACCAGATATACACTTCCGGCCAACCCCGCAGGCATCCCGGCAACATTCGTTAGAAAAACCAGTAGCACAAATGCAAGCAGGTTCGCTGTGATAGCCGTTCCCAAATCCCCCGCACCAAAGGCAAGTTTTGTCCAAAGGCTAAGTTTCTCAGGGGGAGCAGAGGGATTTGAGGAAGCAGGAGAAGGATTCATGGTGAGATGAGGAAAATGAACAAGTTGAAGATGATTTGAGCGATGCCAGCGCTGATGCCGCCTCAGCATGCTACCAGAGAAGTTGAAGCAACCCGACAATTTCTGTAATGATCTCCACAGAACATTTCTGATTTGGAGAAGGCAATGACGCAAGACCCCTATCAAGCAGAAGCCTATCAACAAGGATTAGAACAAGTCCGACAGAAAAACTATGAAGCGGCGATCGCTGCTTTTGGTCAAGCGATTATGGATAATCCTAGCTGGGCAGAAGCCTACTATCGGCGGGGTCTAGCCCATTTCGACCTGGGACAAGTTCACAACGCCGTTTCTGACTACACCCAAGCGCTGACCCTGCAGCCGGAGTACGCAGCGGCCGCCTATGGACGGGCATTGGCTCGCGTCAGTTTAAAAAACCCAACCGGGGCACTCCAGGATATTGAGGTTGCAATTCGATTACAACCCAAGTTTGCTGCGGCCTATCAACTACGAGGAACGGTACAGCGAAAGCTAGGGAATATTTCTGGGGCAATCTCCAGTTTCAAACAGGCTGCCCAATTGTATCTCGATCAACAGGATAAGGAAGGCTGCCATCGCTGCTTGGAATTGATCGAGCCTTTGAAACCGAGTCAGTCGACAAGCCTCAATTCACTTGCTAATCGCACAACTGCCCCTGTGACGAATGTAGCTCCCCAACCCCTACAACCCTTAGATCTTGATCCCGAAACGGACTTTTTTAAACGATTAGTGGGCAAGGCCAAGGATGGAGATTACAAGGCTGCCCTGCAAGAACTGGATTGGGCTTTGAAAGTTGATCCCAACGACGCCAAAGCCTATTCCTGTCGCGGCATTCTGCACTATAAACAGAGACGCTATCGTGATGCCATTGCTGATCTGAATCAAGTCCTGCGTTTGAACCCTGGGGACAGCCTAGCCCATCGCAGCCGAGGAAAAGCTCGGATGCAAATCAGCGATTATCTGGGGGCGATTCAGGATTTTGATCAAGCTCTGGCCATTGACCCCGACAACGCTGCCATCTATGTGGCGCGGGGCAATGCCTATCGACTGAGTGGGCAGTACACTGAAGCCATTCAAGACTATAGCCGAGCGCTTGAGATTAATCCCAGTGAAGCCTTTGCCTACTACAACCGAGCGATCGCCTACACCATCATTGAGGAAACGCAGCAAGCCTTTGAAGACTATCAACGGGCCGCTAGCCAATTTTGTGAAAAGGAAGACTGGGGTAACTATGAGCTGGCCCTCGCCAACCTGAAAAAGCTACGCAAAGCAGCTCCTCACGGTAATATAAAGGATTTAACAGCTCTCCTCCGTCAACGTTTACTACGCCTGGTTGGAGGACATTGGGAAATTGCTGAACGGCTGCTGCAACAACTCAAGCAGAAGCGTCCGGGCATGGCGGAAGAATGGTATCTAGACCAGGTGATTCAACAAATTGAGCGTGATCGCCGTTAACAGACATGCCATCTGCAGCAACGAAATGTCCTTACCAAATTTTTCATCAGAATTCCAAATCTTTCGGTCAATTTCAGAATGTTTTTCAAAGCAAATTTTCTCGAATTTTTCTAAAGACTTCATAAACATTTGCAATAACAAAAGTGAACCTTTGTACACTGGCTTGCTTTTCATAAATACCAAACAATGAACAAATGAACCATAACGCTAGGTCTTGAGTGGATTCCTGTGAATAATTCTTATGGATATCTTCTGGATTGGATTAGAATCATTGGTCTGGATTCCTCTGCGGAAAAGCCTGGTTCGGTGGGCTGTTTCCTGGGAGAATCAAGGCTGCAAGCCCCATTCTCAGTGAGCTTAGTGGAGACCCAACCCTGAGAACACATCAGAAGAACCGATGCAAATAACTAATCAATTGGTCTAATCAATTCGTTCAGATTGAGAGTTGACGATTCTGTCCGGGAAATTAGATGATAGAATTTATCGAAAAATGTATTAAGAGGCGTTATCTTAACCCTTAGCTTTTTCTGATATCAGGATGCTAATATTGCCGTGAATAAACTGCGAGGCCAGACCGTGATCCATTCTGCTACTTTACCGTTGCCAAATCCTGAGCCCCTAATCTCAGATCATAATCGACTAAGGCTTTTTTCCGGCTCATCGAATATCCCCCTTGCGAAGGAGGTTAGCCGTTACCTGGGAATTGACCTTGGCCCAATGGTACGGAAGCGGTTTGCTGATGGAGAGCTATACGTTCAGATTCAAGAGTCCATTCGAGGTTGTGATGTTTACCTGATTCAGCCGTCTTGTTATCCGGTAAATGATCATTTGATGGAATTGTTAATCATGATTGATGCTTGCCGTCGAGCATCAGCACGGCAGATTACTGCGGTCATCCCCTACTATGGCTATGCACGGGCTGATCGTAAAACTGCTGGACGAGAATCCATCACCGCAAAGTTGGTGGCAAACTTGATCACCCAAGCAGGAGCAAGCCGCATTCTGGCAATGGACTTGCATTCTGCTCAGATTCAGGGCTACTTCGATATTCCCCTTGATCACGTTTATGGTGCTCCGGTGATTCTGGAGTATCTGTCGAGTAAGGGATTGTCAGACGACATTGTGGTGGTTTCTCCTGATGTGGGAGGAGTGTCGCGGGCACGGGCCTTTGCGAAAAAGTTAAATGATGCCCCTCTAGCAATTATCGATAAGCGCCGTCAAGCCCACAACGTGGCTGAAGTTCTCAATGTAATCGGGGACGTACAGGGAAAGATAGTTGTTCTGGTGGATGACATGATTGATACTGCTGGAACAATTACTGAGGGAGCGCGACTGTTGCGGAAACAGGGAGCAAAGCAGGTATACGCCTGTGCAACCCATGCCGTATTCTCACCGCCTGCGGTTAAGCGATTGTCAGAGCCTGGATTGTTTGAAGAGGTGATTGTTACGAATACAATCCCCATTTCTGACGAACGACGATTTGAACAGTTGACCGTTCTGTCGGTTGCGAATTTGCTCGGTGAAACCATCTGGCGAATTCACGAAGACAGTTCTGTTAGCGTCATGTTCCGTTAATTTAGCTGTCAGCCATCAGCTAGCAGCAATCAGTTGACAGGAATCAATAGGGTGATTTGTTGGAAGAAAAACACTAATGGCAGAGTTCCAGCCTAGGTGGGAATCCAGACGTTCTGCCTTTGCCATAGCAGTCCTAAATCAATCACGAAAAAAGTAAGGGGGTTTGGGGACTATGTCCCCAAGAGGGGGGCACCGCCCCCTTCATCCCTATTTCACGAATCATTTGTGATTGCTATATTTGGGGAAATCTGTTCGAGATTACCTTAATTGATAACGGCTGAAGACATTGTAGGTAAAGTCTTCAGCCGTTAACTTATTGGCCCCAGATCTTTTCCAGAATAGATTCCGGGGGAATGTCGGCAATTTTGCCGGATGAAGATTTGACGCTGAAGATGCGATCGCTCTGAGGCAGCAATTTCGCTGGATCGGTGGGGCCAAATAAAGCAACCGTATAGGTTCCAGCGGCAACGGCCAGATGCATCGGTGCGCTGTCGGTACAGACCATCAGGTTTGCTGCGGTAATCAAGGCCGCTAGTTTTCCGACATCATCTGGGGAAGTGGTCTTGATCTGGGGACAATGTTGCATCAGTTGGCTGACAAAAGCTTCATCCTCTGGCCCCTTGATCACCACAATCGGTAGATTAGGCTGGCGCTGTTGCACGTCCTGAATAATTTTTTGCCACTGCTCAACGGGATAAATTTTGTCAATCCCTTTATCCTGAGCCAATTGGCTGGAACCCCCGTGGATCAGAATGTAACCGCTTTCCTTCACTCCTAGCCGCTGCTGTTCGGTTTCAGCCCAATCAATATCGGACTTGGGTACATTGATCGAGATGCCGGAAAATGGCAAATCAATTTCCAAACCGTGAAGCAAATCATGGTACATTTCTGCCGCATATT
The DNA here is from genome assembly GCA_050331715.1 of Microcoleaceae cyanobacterium. Taxonomy (GTDB): domain Bacteria; phylum Cyanobacteriota; class Cyanobacteriia; order Cyanobacteriales; family Microcoleaceae; genus JBHJGO01. The sequence goes on along the minus strand of JBHJGO010000027.1, from coordinate 60,756 downwards.
GTTCAGTTTTCAGCGGTACAGGATTAGTCAGGAATCGAGTTCCAAAGCTACCCTCATAGCTGACGCGCTGGGGAATCCCCGTCAGCCACAGTAAGAATCCGACTGTCCACTGCTGTCCCAAGGAGAGAACGGCTTCAAATTCCCGTTCACGCACCATGCCGAGAAAATTTCCCCAATCTGCCAGGCTGTTTTGGTCTTTAAAATCAAACATCAAAACTTCGGAAACGGACTGACAGACCCGATAGGCTCCTTTGGAGCGGGGTTCAGTTATGACTGTAATCTGGGCATTCGTGTAGGAACGCTTTAAATCATCCAGGGTTGGAAAGAATAGGATTTGATCGCCAATTCCACCGGGAACCAGGGCTAGTATTCTCATCTGTAAAGGGTTAATCTACTGATCGGCTCCATTTTAATGGAACCACCATTCAAAATCTCAACTGATTTTTCCAATGCATCTACTGATTCCCGCAGCAGGTTCAGGGCGGCGAATGGGCAGTCAACGCAATAAGCTACTTCTGCCCCTCCAGGGCAAACCAGTTCTGGCCTGGACATTGATCGCCGCCGCTGCTGCGCCTGAAATTGAATGGATTGGCATCATTGGCCAACCGATAGATTTCCCGGATTTTAGGGGCATTTTGCAAGACTTGCAGCTCGATCAAGCATCAAAACCGATTGTTCAAATGATTCAGGGTGGGCAGACTCGCCAGGAATCGGTTTATCGAGGATTGCAGGCACTACCGGACATCGCAGAACAGGTTCTAATTCACGATGGAGCCAGATGCCTTGCGACACCAGAACTCTTTACCCGCTGTGCAGCAGCAATTTTGATGTGTCCAGGATTAATCGCAGCAATTCCAGTCAAGGACACAATTAAGATCGTTGATGACCAGAAGCAGATTCAATCCACCCCCAATCGCAGCCAACTCTGGGCGGCCCAGACGCCCCAGGGATTCGAGGTGAAACTGCTAAAGCAATGCCACGATGAGGGGCAACGTCTGGCTTGGGAAGTGACGGATGATGCAGCCCTCTTTGAGAAATGTAACCTTCCTGTTCAAGTGGTTCAGGGAGAAGAAACTAATTTAAAAGTAACGACTCCCAATGATTTAAAGATTGCTGAGTTGATTCTGCGCGATCGCTAGGAAATCGGGTTGACGATACAAAGCCTGACGACACAAAGCCTAATCTGTGAACTCGCCCGTGAATTCTCTTCTGAAAATTTGTAGGCCAGGGTGTCTAGCTCCTGGCCCTGTAGACAAGTTCACTCTAGTTTCAGCCCGACTAATCCAGAATTTCCCTGAGTGCTTGATCAACTTTGGGATATTTGTATTCAAAGTTGTAGGCCAATGTCCGTTCTGGCAAAACCCGCTGGCCCTCCAGAACCAGTTGCGCTGCATCTCCCAGCAATGCCTCTAGCGCGAAACCGGGTACGGGTAGCCAGGATGGACGATTCATCACCTGGCCCAGGGTATTGCAGAGTTGTGACATTCTTACGGGATTTGGAGCCGTCGCATTGAGCGTTCCTTCCACTTCAGGATGTTGCAAGCAGAAGATAATCAAATCTACTAAATCGTCGCGATGAATCCAGGAAAACCACTGTTCCCCGCTACCCAATGGCCCTCCGGCAAACAGGCGAAACGGGGTCAACATCTTGGCCAGGGCTCCTCCGTCCTGATCAAGCACAATTCCCAGGCGTAGAATCGCTAACCGAGTTCCAACCGCTTTTACCTGTTCGGCCTTGGCTTCCCAGGCTTGACACACATCGGCCAAAAATCCCTCTCCAGCATTACTGGTTTCAACAAAGGTTTCTGCTTCACTGGTTCCATAAAATCCCACCGCAGAGGCACTGACTAAAACGCTGGGTCGTGGGTTGGCTTGAGCGATTCCCTCAACAATTTTCTCCGTGGTCAAGGTGCGGCTTTGTAAAATGGCTTGCTTGCGTTCCGCTGTCCAGCGCTCATCGGCAATGGGCACTCCTGCCAGATTCACAACACCGTCGCAGCCGACAAGCGCCTGCTGCCAGTCACCGGACTCGGTCGGATTATAGCCTTTGATCTGTACGTTAGAATAGGCGGAATCTGGGAATGTCCGCTGTGCCTGTTGGGGATTGCGAGTTAATACCAGGACTTGATGTCCCTCAGAATTGAGCTTCTCAACCAGGCGGCTGCCGACGAACCCAGTTGCTCCAGCAATTGCGATCTTCATTTATAGATTTTTCGGGATGACCCCAATGTAAACTGCATTTCAATTTCGTTCTTGATTATACAAACTGCATTGATTCGCTTCTATTCATCGTGTTTTTTCGTCGTTCACTCCCCACTCCTGCCACTCCAATCATGCCGCGTCAAGTTTTCTCAAAGGCTCTCGTTGCCGTAGTCGCCGTTGCTGGATTCAGTAGTCTGGGCATCCTGGCCTACTGGCATCAAAGTCGGGTTCGTTCCTATCAGTTATCAGAGAGTGTGAAACTCGTTCCCCAGGCGGCGATCGCCACAACCTTCGTAACGCCGAATCCTTCTGCTCTGAGGAAAATAGAAGAATTCACAACTCCAGAGACCAGGGCCTGGATAGAACAGAACTTGAAGCCACTCACTCAGCAGGGCGTGGTAGCTACTCCTTTGAACTATGCACGGGATTTACAACCCTGGATGGGTGGGGTCTTGGTGGCTGTTCTGCCTGCGCCCCCCGGAGCACCGTTGTCCCAGTCTAATCTGTTAATGGTGATTGGGATTAAGGACAGATTGAAGGCTTGGCAGTTCTCACGTCGGCTTCAGCAGCGCTCCGATCTAAAACAACGGACATCTGAATACCAGGGGGTCAAAATTACGGAATATCAGGAAGATAAGCAGAAGCGATATTTTGTCAGTGTCCTCCAGAATCATCTGGTGATTGGAGCCAATCGCGAAGCAGTCGAACAGGCGATTGATACGGCTAGATCTGACATTCCATCTCTGGCATCTTTAACGGCTGTCGAAGATGGGTCTACAACTTTCCAGCAGAATGTCGGGGTTCCTAATCCCATCGCGAGTATTTACATTGCGGACTATCCCGAATTTGTCGAGCAGGTTTCTCCGGAAACAGAGGAATCTCCCCTGTCTAGCCTGTCTCATCTTCAGTCTGTTCAGTCGCTCAATGCTGGTTTGGGGGTTGATCAGGCAGGAATTCGGTTTAAGTTAGTCACCCAATTTGATGGGACTGCAACTCCTCAAGCCGCTCCGCCGGAACTAGGCAAAATTTTGGCACGACTGCCGTCCGATACCCTAGCCTTTGTCAACAGCCAAACCATTGGCCAGGCATGGTCACAATTGACTCAACAGGCAGAGAACGATCTTCAACTCCAGGAATTGGTGGATCAAATTCGCCAGGCCCTGCAGGCGATTGATCTGGATGCGGATCAAGAAGTGTTTAATTGGATGGATGGGGAATTTGCCCTAGGTGCGGTCGCCTCCGAGGAGGGGGTTTTGGCTCCACTGGGATTGGGTGGAGTGTTGCTGCTTGAAACGAGTCAACGTCCTCAAGCGGAGGCAACACTGTCAAAACTGGACACAATTATTGCCGAAAGTAATCCGCCAGTGAATGTGGAGCAACGCACATTACAGGGGATCAAAGTGACAGAGTGGAAAGACCCGCGTCAGGGAACCCTGTTTGGCCATGGCTGGTTGGGTGATGACTTGATGTTCATTGCGTTTGGTGGCCCCGTCGTTGAAGCGATGACCAATAAACCTCAACCTTCCCTTCAGGAAAATGCTCGGTTTCAAACGATGACCCAGGCCCTACCGGAAGCCAATCATAGCTACGTTTACGTCGATATGGAAAATTTGCTGGCTTGGGCCACGGGATATCTTCTCGCTTCACCTGCGGCAGCATTGCAGCCCAATATGGTCGCTCTACTGAATTCCGTTGATGGATTGGGAGTGAGCGCAACATTTCCCGAATCCGATCAGATGGAGCTAGAAATGTTTTTAGCACTGAAGGGGCAGTAGTCAGCCTAAAGTTGAGTATTGACCCCTAAAATTTCATAATGACGTTCATCAATCTAATATGTGTCGCTTACTCGGTTACCTTGGCCCAACAATTCAACTGGAGAAAATTCTCTGCAAACCGCAACATTCACTGATCGTTCAAAGCTATCGACCTCAAGAGATGGCGGAGGCACTGCTCAATGCAGATGGCTATGGGATTGGTTGGTATCATCCCACCCAAAGTTATGAACCCTTCACCTACCGCAATGTTTTACCGATTTGGAATGATCTGAACCTGGAGAGTCTTGGCCGCTACATTGAATCAGATCGGATACTCGCCTATGTTCGCAGTGCAACGCCGGGTCAAGGGGTTACCCTGGCCAACTGTCAACCTTTCCGCCATGGCAATTTACTATTTACTCACAATGGCTATATCCAAGAATTTCGCCAGACCCTCTATCGTCCAATGCGGAATCAGCTCAGCGATGCGATCTATCAATCGATTGACGGGAATACAGACTCTGAACATCTCTTTGCGCTATTCCTGAATCAGTTGGGCGAGCTGTCACGGGATCAAGCGCCACTGGATCAAGCTCTATCCAAAACCTTTGAACAGTTGAAGCACCTGGCGGAACCCGATCAGATTAGAATTCTGGCAAACGTGATTGTGACGGATGGTCAGGAGATGGTTGCCAGTCGTTGGACACACGCCGGTAATGCGCCGACACTTTATTGGCTACAGAACCCTCCAGAGTTCCCTAATGCGGTGATTCTAGCGTCTGAAACTCTGTTTCCTGGAGATTGGCAACTGTGCCCGGAGCAAACCCTGATTCACGTTAAGCCCGATGGCTCAGTTCACTTTCAACCTTTGCCCTAGGAAATAATGCTCAGATGCCCAAATAAGGGCTGTACCGAGTTCCGGACGATCTCGGTCTCCTGACCCAGATTTTGATCGGGATTTTAGACTAAGTGAGCCTAAATTTTTGTAACCTATCTTCAACTTCTAGCTTGTGTTCCTCAGAATCGCTAAACTACTTAATGTACTGATACTATCTTCAAAACTCTAATTAAAAATGACTGTAGTCAGCCAGGTTATCCTTAAAGCCGATGATGAACTTCGCTACCCCAGTATTGGTGAGTTGCAGAGCATCAAAGACTTTCTGAAAACAGGTGAGCAACGGGTTCGGATTGCTACCATTCTTTCTGAAAATGAGAAAAAAATCGTAGATCGGGCCAGCGGCCAACTATGGAAAAAGCGTCCTGACTTTATCGCTCCTGGCGGTAATGCGTCAGGTCAGCGAGAGCGAGCTCAGTGCCTCCGGGATTATGGTTGGTACTTACGCCTTGTTACCTACGGTGTTTTGGCCGGGGACAAAGATCCAATCGAAAGCATTGGACTGATTGGGGCGAAGGAAATGTACAACTCCCTGGGGGTTCCCATGCCAGGAATGGTTGAAGCAATGCGCTGCCTCAAGGAAGCGTCTCTAGCATTGTTGGATGAGGAAGACGTAAAAGAAACAGCTCCCTACTTTGACTTCCTGATTCAGGGCATGTCCTAGTAGAGGGTCATAGGCTGTTCTGAGGGGCTTGGCAGTCTAGTCGCTTGGATCTCGTGTCAGAAATTTATCAGGAGCGAATGGCAACCTGTTCGCTCCTATTCTGTGCTATCTGCCTTTACCTTCTGGCGCAGAATCGTTAAGCTGAAAAAATATTCAGTCTCATGATCTATGTCTTCCACTGCACCTCCTTTACCCCCTACTTTGGATCGAATGGTTCAGCGCTTCAAGAAAGCTTCTTCCAACAAGCTGCGCTACGAACAGTTGATCGCTCTGGCCCAAAAACTGTCGGAGTTTCCAGCCGAGCAAAAGACTCCTGATAATAAAGTTCCTGGCTGTGTTTCGCAGGTTTATGTGATTGCCCAGTTGAATGCGGATGGCAAAGTTGAGTTTGAAGGGGAGTCCGATTCTCAACTCACCAAGGGCTTAGTTGGGTTTTTAATCCGAGGACTCAATGGTTTGTCTCCGGAAGAAATCATTCAATTAACCCCTGACTTCATCGAAGAAACGGGATTGCAGGCCAGCTTAACCCCCTCCCGTGCCAACGGCTTTTTCAATATTTTTAAAACCATGCAGCAGAAAGCCTCAGACTGCAAAGCTTGATGCCTGACCCCTGAAAACTGAAATCGGATTCCCAGATGAACCAAGACTATTTGTGGATTGAAGCTTTAAAGTTTAATGACCAGGGTTTGATTCCAGCGATCGCCCAGGATTATCAGGATGGTACTGTACTGATGATGGCCTGGATGAATCCAGAGTCAATTCGGAAAACAGTAGAAACTGGAGAAGTTCATTACTGGAGTCGCTCCCGTTCGGAACTGTGGCACAAGGGCGCAACCTCTGGCCATTTCCAGAGGGTGAAGGAGCTTTATTACGACTGTGATGCAGATGTTCTACTGATTAAAATTGAGCAAATTGGTGGCATTGCTTGCCACACAGGAACTAGAAGCTGCTTTTTTAACCGGGTTCGTCGGCTTGCGGTAAGCTAAGGATAAAAACTGAAGGCTAAGACTTATGAAATCGCACTTTCTTCGGACTGTCGTCGCCACTCTCCTCGTTGGGGTTCTCGCCTGGTTCTGGACACCTCCGGCCTGGGCCATGATTCCCATTGAACTTTATGATTTATCTTTACAAGACTGTCCTGCGGAGTTGGCGGAAGGAATGGTCGCTAGCTTCTCTTCCCAGGAAGCTAATTGTTACTTGGTAACGGGGATAGCTAAAAATGCAACGAATAAATTAGTGGTTGATGCTGATATCTTTGGTCGTATTTAAGATACAAACGACAATCGAGTTTTGGCCAATCGAACTCGTTTGGGAAGTATTGATGAGGTGCCACCCGGAGTTACTGACTTTGAACTCCGAATTTCAATTCCAACCAACTTGAAACCACCTTTCAAACTGAAGCAATTCAAGGCGTCTGGCTTTACGGGTCGGATTGGACGTTAAGCAAGAATACAATGTAAAACGGTGGATGGCATGCCATCCACCGTTTTATCAAGAGTCCGATTAAGATTGATTCGCTGAGGCGCTCACTAACTTCCTAGACTGGGAAAGGAGACGCTAGACTCATAATCAAGGACGGGATGATTCTGGCAACAAACTGAAGCAAGAAAATGGCCAGAATTGGAGAGAAGTCAATTCCACCCAATGGCGGGATGATCGAGCGGAAAACATTCAAATAGGGATCAGTCAGCTGACTCAAGATTGAGAAGGGTGAGTCATACCAACTAATATTCGGAAACCAGCTCAACAGGATTCTAACAAAGATGAGAACCATGTAGATCTGTAAGAAAGTTCCAACAGTGTTTGCCAGCAAAAGTAAAGTAGAGTTCATATAGCCTTGTTTCTTAACCCTAGGTTTATGGTTTAAGCATCAAAGTATTGACATGAGAACCATCATAGTCTCATCGCTTAGTTTATCACATTTAGCATTTTAAACAGTAGGTCGCTAGCCCAACGACTCCACATCAGCATGCTACGTTCAGCCCTTAATCCTCCAGGGAAGGCTCGGCATAGTTCTCCAGCGCAACAGTGCCATTGGTATTCTGAAGCTGGTGTCGTACATCGTCGATGGCCTGATTGAGTTGGGCAATTTTCTCTTCCAGGCTCAACGGATCTGTCTCCATGGAATTGGTTGTCAAGCGCTGAGATTTGCCCTTGCCGTCTGCGACTAAATTCTGGTCTGTGTTGCCCTCAGCGAGACGAGATGCCAGGACAACGCCAACAATTCCTCCAACGACACCTCCAACCACTGCTCCAATGGCAAATCCACCTGCAAAACCGTCACGACTATTCATAAACATTGCCTGGATAGACTGCTGATCAGCAAATAATTCTAAACTTTGCTCTAACTTCATCATATCTCCTTGGGTGAAGACTCTAAACTTCTAAGTGCCGAAGGTGCGATCGCCCGCATCTCCTAGCCCTGGTACGATGTATCCTTTTCTGTTTAGTCCCTCGTCAATGATGGCAGCGTAAACTTGCAGGCCCGGATAGGCTTCATTCAAACGTTGTAATGCGGGGGGAGCCGTCACGATTGAGATAATCCGGGTCAGGGCTGGATCAATTCCTCGCGCTGTGAGTTCCTGCATGGTTGCCATGATGGTTCCGCCTGTGGCTAGCATCGGTTCACTAACGAGAACTCGCGTTTCGGGAGGGAATTTGTCAGGGAGCTTATTGAGATAACAGGAGGTTTCTAAGGTTTCCTCATTCCGAACCATGCCCAGGTGATACACCGAAGTTAGGGGAACTACGCTTTGAATTCCCTCTAGAAGAGATAAACCTGCCCGCAAAATTGGGATAACAACCAGGGGAGTCTGGGGATCAACGTAGGTTGCTACACATTCTGCTAGGGGGGTCTGAACTGTGGTTTCTAGAGTTGGTAGCCAATCTCTCGCAGCTTCGTAGGTTAACCATCGCCCAAGTTCCACCATTGCTGTCCGGAAGAGAGCTGAGGGCGTTTCGACATCACGGGCCACTGCAAGCCAGTGCTTGATCAGAGGATGGGGAGGAACGTAAACACGCAGTTGCAGAGCCATAGGAGAAGTTTAGAAAAAATTCACAGGAGATGATGCAAGGTTTCAACCATCATACTCTGGTTTTTTCGCTTCATTCGGGGCTATTACACCAACACAAGCAGATTTTTGACGGTGCATATTTAGGTGCATATTGATTAGACGATGCGCGATTGTTTGACTAGATTCATGGCTCAACAGAGATGGCAATCTCAGAATCAGGAAAAATGGCCTCGGCTTATTGACAAGTTTTTTCAATAAATGTAGATTAGTCCCTATAGTGTTCTCCTCTTAAAAGGATCGGTAGACGGGGCGGTCATGACTGAAGATCGTTACCGTTTTTATTTTTGGTATGATTAATTTCCCCTTGAAAACCCTGAAGGCGTTAAACTGTGAGAGTTATCGAGTCCTGAGTGGGAGTTCACCCAACCATGTCTGTTCCTAGCTCATCTGCATCCGTTACGTCTCAGTCCACTGATTTCCAAGAGAAATTTGATGTGATTGTTATTGGTTCTGGGGTTGGAGGACTGGTCACAGCCACTCAACTGGCAGCGAAAGGAGCTTCAGTTCTCGTTTTGGAAAGCTATGTTATTCCGGGGGGCAGTTCCGGATACTTTGAACGAGAGGGATATCGGTTTGACGTTGGGGCATCCATGATCTTTGGCTTTGGTAAGCAAGGAACAACCAACCTTCTGACCCGGGCGCTGAGTGCCGTTGAGGTAGAACTGGAGACGATTCCCGATGCAGTACAGATTCACTACCATTTGCCTAATGACCTGGAAGTTAAGGTACATCGGGACTACGAGAAGTTTTTGGAAGAGTTGACGGCGACTTTTCCCCATGAAAGCCGGGGAATTCGCAAGTTTTATGATGAATGCTGGAAAGTTTTTAACTGCCTTAACTCGATTGAACTCCTGTCCCTGGAAGAATACCGTTATCTACTGCGCGTCTTTTTTGAAAATCCTGGGGCCTGCCTGGGGTTACTCCGGTATCTACCGCAAAATGTTGGAGATGTGGCTCGCTGGAATATCCATGACCCAGAATTACTCAAGTTCATTGATATGGAGTGCTACTGCTGGTCAGTGGTTCCTGCTGATTTCACCCCGATGGTCAATGCCGGCATGGTGTTCTCAGATCGTCACTACGGCGGGATCAACTATCCCAAAGGAGGGGTGGGACAGATCGCGCTGAAATTGTCAGAAGGCTTGGAGAAGGTGGGGGGCAAGATTCAATACAAAGCAAGAGTCAAACGGGTTCTCGTTAAGGATGGGAAGGCGGTCGGCGTTGAGCTGGTGAGTGGCCAGGTTTACTCCGCTCGGCGAATTGTTTCTAATGCGACTCGGTGGGATACGTTTGGCAAACTGATTCCAATGGAGCAGGCTCCGAAATCTGAGCAGCAGTGGCGCAAGCGCTATCAGAAGTCTCCCAGTTTTCTCAGTATTCATGCAGGAGTAGCGGCCTCTGTTTTCCCCATCGGAACAGAGTGTCATCATATTGTGTTGGAAGATTGGCAACGGATGGAGGATGACGAGGGAACCATTTTTGTCTCGATTCCCACGTTACTCGATCCGAGCCTTGCCCCGGAGGGATATCACATTCTACATACTTTTACGCCTAGCTCCATTGACGACTGGCAAGGACTGCCTAAGGAAGAATATGAAGCAAAGAAAGAAGCAGCGGCCTGGCGAGTGATTGATCGTCTGGAGAAAATTTTCCCTGGACTCGATGCAGGATTGGATTATTTAGAAGTGGGAACGGCCCGTTCCCATCGACGGTTTCTCAATCGAGAAGATGGTACCTATGGCCCGATTCCCAGACATGCCCTACGGGGATTACTAGGAATGCCCTTTAATCGAACCGGGATTCCAGGGCTGTATTGTGTTGGAGACAGTACATTCCCAGGCCAGGGCTTGAATGCAGTTGCCTTTTCCGGATTTGCCTGTGCCCATCGGATTGCAGCGGATTTGGGGTTGGTTTAAGAGGGTGGGGAATTATCCAGCTCGGAGTATGTTACGTTCTGTTAAGAGCTGCTTGAATTTGTAATCTTGACAATAAACCCATGCCAACCTCAACCCCTACTCTGACCCAAGGCCCGATTGGCCGAAAGCTGATTTCTCTAACACTGCCAATGATTTGGGGCGTGTTTGCGGTGATTGCTTTCAATCTGGCAGATACCTTTTTTGTCGGTCAGCTTGGGACGAGGGAATTGGCTGCGATGAGCTTTACCTTTCCAGTGGTGATGGTACTGGCAGTGTCGCCATGGGACTGGGAGTTGGTGCTTCTTCAGTCATTTCTCGTGCCATCGGGGAAGGCGATCGCCATCAAGTGAAGCAACTGACAACCAATAGCTTGACACTGTCATTACTGATCGTTGGTGTCTTTGTCATTGCTGGTTTGTCAACCATAGAGCCACTATTTAAGTCGCTGGGCGCAGGGCCAGAGACCATACCCAAAATCCGCGAGTACATGGAAATTTGGTACTGGGGCATGATCTTTCTGGTGATCCCCATGGTGGGCAATAGTGCCATCCGAGCAACGGGTGATACCAAAACGCCAAGCTTGATTATGATTTTCGCGGGGCTGACCAATATTGTGCTCGATCCTCTGTTTATTTTTGGTTGGAGGTGGGTTCCAAGCCTTGGACTTCAGGGGGCAGCCATTGCCACGGTGATTAGCCGTTCAGTCACGCTAGTGGCTTCCATGTTTGTGCTTCACTTTCGAGAACAGATGATTTTGTGGAGTCTGACCTGCTTGCAGGGAGTTTGGAATTGCTGGAAGCCAATTTTGGCAGTGGGTTTACCAGCGGCAGGGACAAATATGATCACACCGATTTCCATTGGTATCATTACTCGACTGATGGCAACCTATAGTCCAGAAGCCGTGGCTGGATTTGGAATTTCCTCTCGAATTGAATCCTTTGCTCTAATTGTTTTAATGGCACTCTCTGCAACGATTGGGCCTTTTGTCGGCCAGAATTGGGGGGCAAAACGTTATGGTCGAGTTCGTCGCTCTCTGCGTCTATCCTACTCGTTTTGCTTGGTTTGGGGGAGTTTACTCTTCTTGGTTCTCAGCTTACTCTCCGTTCAACTGATTGGGATATTTGATCAAGATCCCCAGGTAGTCAAGACAGCCACTCAATACCTGGCAATTGTTTCAGTCAGCTACGGAACCCAGGGAATTTTCCTGGTGGCGACTGCAGCGTTAAATGCTCTGGGAAAACCGATCCCATCTGTTATCTTAACGCTGACTCGAATGGTCGTTTTGTACATCCCACTGGCCTATGTTGGAAATCGGTTATTTGGGATTAATGGAATTTTTGCCGCTGCCTGTATTGCAAACTTGGTGGTTGGACTGATGGCCTTTCTCTGGACAAATCGACTGTGCGGTTCAAAGATTGCTGATGGGGAGCATCAAGTAGAAGCAGACGAAATCCTTTCCTTACCCAATTCTCAAAAACCAAAAGTTGCAAGGGATAATGTCTGATGACGAATTGTTTCGCTGCATTTGTAACGCTGGCTGATCCTCACATTGAACCCTTGGTAGCGTTCTACAGTAATGTTTTAGAGACCCAACCGCAGATCTATCGACCTGGAATCTATGCTGAGTTTCAATTGGAGTGCTTTCGCTTGGGGATTTTCCAGCCCCGCGAAACCTACGTGGAGGAATTTCAACCCGCAAAAACGATCGATAGGGTCGCAACCTCTGGCAGCATGAGCCTTTGTTTGGAAGTCAAAAATCTAGAAAAGATTATGGCTCTATTGAGTCAACTGGGATATCCCGTTTCAGCGGAAATTATTCATGCGTCCCACGGTCGAGAAGTCTATGCCCACGACCCCCAGGGCAATCGATTGATTCTTCACGAAACAGGTTCACATCATTCTGCTTTGACCACCCAAAATTTCGATATAGACCAAGTTATAGAATTGCTCCGCGATGCGGTGCAGCCCTTTCCAAAAGCCGCCATGTTTCAATTGGCCGAAGAAGGATTTAATTCTCTTTATGAACAATTAATCTCCTGCATTATTTCCATCCGTACCTACGACGAAACGAGTGTTCCGGTTTCCCGCCGACTCTTTGCTCAAGCACGTACTCCCGCTCAGATGGTCGAGTTGAGCACTGCTAAAATTCTTGAATTGATTCAAGACTGCACCTTTCCAGAAAACAAGGCCGAACAAATTCGCCAAATTTCTCAACAGATTCTCCAGGAATTTCAAGGCGAATTACCCCCTGATCCACAGATACTAACGGAATTCAAAGGCGTTGGGCCGAAGTGTGCCCATCTCGCTCTGGGAGTTGCATTGGATTATCCTTGCATTAGTGTCGATGTTCATGTACATCGGGTCACAAATCGTTGGGGGTACGTTGCGACAAAGGCTCCTGAAAAGACTATGAAAGCCTTAGAAAATCAATTGCCTCAGCAATATTGGGTAGAGATTAATCGGTTACTGGTTCCCTTTGGGAAACATATTTGTCGAGGAAACCAGCCGAAATGTAATAGTTGTCCTCTAGAAATGATGTGTGCCCAGGTTGGCGTTGAAAGTTGATCGACTACCACTTGTATTTTTGGAACGGTAAAAATGGGGCTAAAACCCTAAAGACTAACCAAGTGGTGCAACAATACCTGTCACCTTGCAGTCGAGTTAGAAACTTAAAGATTTTAGAAACTTAAAGATTGAAGATTGGGAGATAGAAAATTCAGGCTGAGTTAAACTGACGCAGTTGACTAATCAAGTGATCAAAGTAGGGAGCATTTAACTGCTGCTGCTCAGTGGGTAGGGATTGGAGACTAAAGGTCTTCAAGTTTTCAATGCCAGACACCATAGCCTGTAGCGGAACCTTCAACTCCTGATACAGCAACTCCATATAGTGCAATCCTTCAGCACTGGTGTACTGCGCCTGGCCAGCCGCAATCCCGTAGGTCACACAACGCAGGAATTGCCAAAAATCTCGCCAGCAGGCTTTAGCCCGTATTTCTGGGTAAAGGTCGCCCCCCGGTTCAGTAATGCCAGGGTATTGGGCCAGAACCTTTTCTCTGGCCTGACTTACAGTGGTATCTGCCTGATCCCGCAAACGTTGAGCCAAGTCAATCTGGGCTGAACTGGTCACCTGTTGCAGTTCGGGACTCGCAGCCACCGCTTGATGCAGAGACTCTAAATCCTGATTGGTGAGGTAACGGCTTTCATCGTCAGCCGCCTGAAATCGAGCGATGATGTCATTTGGGTAAAATCCTTTCCACTGTTCAAAGCTGACAATTCTGGCCTTGGGAATTAATGTCTTCGCTCGTTCAGTCAGCATGAGTTAGCCCTTTGATGCGCAAAGTTACAAGACTTTAATTATAGGTTAATCAAGCCAGTGGCTCTGCCCAAGGTGAAATGATATTAATCAACTTGCAGCATTCAATCACAGGAACGTAGCTTTTTGGGGGGCTTTAATTCTGAAAGCAATTCTGACAGCCATTACTATTTTGGCAGTGGAAAAGTGAGGAGTTAAGTTGACGCGATCGCCCTTAGTTTCACCTGAAGATTATCCTACGGACGAGAAGTTGGCAAGAAAATATATTCAGAAACTGCACAGCGTTAGGTTTTCTTACGTCAACCCAACGCTTGATTCTGATGATTTTAAAACGAACCCTACATTCTACGGAGAGGCAGGAGTCTCAGTTGAAGCAGGTTCTTCAGTAGATTCCTCTGTAGATTCCTCAGTGGACTCTGTTGTTTCTGGAGTAGCTTCCTCTGTTGTGGACGCAGGCGCGGACTCGGTAGGCTCAGTTTCTGTTGTTTCAGAGCCACCACAGGCAACCAGAGAGAGGCTGCCTAGAACCATTAAAATCCCCAACAATCGAGTTAATCGCTTCATACTTTTCCTCATGAATCGGTGAATGAACTAGCAAAGACCTGGAGAAACTTGTCAGATTTTTGCTATGGCATCCGATTATAGCTGATGAAATTAAAATCTTTGCCTCGAACTGTATCGGATTTACTTATTGCTCCATGGGAACTACTGCCCAGAACAAGATGATCCCTATGCAACAAAAAAGCTCTACCGCTAAATACCCTATCCAAAAACAATAACTCTCTGGACTCAATTAGATGACTTTTGACATTCTTGATGGGTAATTTGATGCCGATAACGGAACATGTCGGTCAGCCGTTCTTGCACCCACCAGTTCAACCCTTGCTCTAGCAGCCATCCGCCTGGTAGAGAGAATTGAATCGTATCAGTCAGCCGAGTTTGGATCTGACCCGCCACACCTTGCTCTGGGGAAAATTGGTGGCGATGTGTCCAACTCTCCAAAGGGCCTTCCTGCTGCACATCAGTGAAAAGGTAGGGGCGATCGCACTCGGTAAGAACTGCTCGCCAGGGAACAGCTATGGGGCCAAGCCCGATCCGAATCTCTGTGATAGCTCCAATGTCTAGACCCCCCTCCCGACGAACAACTTCTACAGGCTGCCAGGGCGGGGTCAAGAGCTGCAGAATATCGGGCCGGAGATGAAACTCCCAAACCGTCTCAATCGGTGCGTCAATTAGCGAAGAATATTGGAAATGCAACATCGATAGTGTCTAACGCTTTTTGCCCGTTGGAAACTGATTGATCTGCGCTGATCCGTAAAAAATCAGCGAGTCCTTTTGAATCCGAAGTCGATCTACTCGAAGCTGAGTTCCCTCCAGAGCAAACTTATCTAAATCCAGCAGATTATTGACATGCTCCACTAGGGCCTTACTCAGTTCAACAGACTCCTCCGATCCCTCGTACTTAACGTTGACAAATTGGATGCGGCGACGCTCTTCCACCTCAACCTCTGTTGTGAAGTTGATCGGAATAGGAGCATCAGAATCACCACACTGAATTTCTGAATGGATTCGCAGTGCCTTATCGGGCGTGACCTCCATGGTGGTATCGCTAAATTTAAGCGACTTGCCGTTGTGCTGTAAACGCTGTAGTTTTTCGCGGACGAAGGGAGTGTTAAATGAGGTACTCAAATCATCCTCTGACAGAACTACCCGCATACTTGCCTGCGTGGGCTGCTTCAACTTGACCTTCCCAGAGAAAACAGCTCCGAAATCAATGCTGACCGCCTGCAAATACAGCTCCATCACTGCAATGCGGAGCCCATTGTACATCAGCATACCGTTACCGATGAAGTCAAAACCGTCCACACTACCCTGCAACAACTTGGTGACAGGTTCGGCCCGAACATTGGCTTCAACTTTTTGAGACTGCTTAAACAAAGCTGCGATTGCAGCCGCGACGACTCTACTAACCAGGCGATCACCGCCTTGAGCCTGAAAAGGAGTGCTGGTTAACAAGGCTTGTACCATTCCTCTACTCAACTGACGGACACCAGCTATTATAACCCTCCGTGAAGAATTGTTAAGTTATTCTTGCCACATTGAGCAATCGTCAACAGCATTCAAACTACCACACTTCTTTTCATTCAGCGATTTTCAATAGGATTTTTGTGGTTAACGCAGCAAATTTACATTTGCTACTTGTTTCGATAAGTAATTCTAATCAATTGCTTTCAAGTGCTTCAGGGGGCAGCACAGGCGATACTCCGTTCAAGCGGTCGAAAATATAACGAGACAGTTCGGGGAAAATGTCCTCGTTCTCTGCGTAGGCGGGATCAGTACCAAAAACTGCCAGAATGTAGGCAGTGCGATTATCAGAGGTCTTGATAAATGCGACCTCCTGACGAGAACGGCGGGTATATCCAATTTTTGATCCAAAGTAGAGGTTGGTGGGTAACGACTCACTGAAAAATCCTTCAACAGAATTCAATTCATCTTCTTGCCATGCTACCGGATCAAGATTGCGGGTTAGGAGATGAACAATTTTAGTGGATGCTAGGGGTGAGATTGCCTGTTGGGTATAGACTTCATACATCAATCGAGCGGCCTGATCTGTGGTTACCTGATTGCCCCCCGATTGCTCTGATTCACTCCAGAGTTGTTGATCTCGACCCGTTGGCATCGGGCCTAGGTTTGGGGCTGGATAATTCTTCATGCTCAATCGAATATCCTCATAGCCCGCATCTTGGAAAAATCGATTCAGTTGATCCCGCTTGTACAGCCAAGTTTCTAGTGCCTTGCCTTCCAGGGTAGTACCGGATTCAGTCTGAGTGATCGCGTCCACAACTCGGCTGGCAGAATCGTTGTCAGAGACTCGCATCATATTGGACAAATCGACATAGAAAGCCGATTCATCGGTGATTACTCCAGTCTCCACCAAGTCCAGAAACAAAACCGCCCAGAACAACTTGGCCACGCTCGCTGGGTACCTCAAAAGCTCATGGTTGTGGCCCGCATGGGTATGGTAATGGGGCTGACTGACGTCAATCAAACTGATCGACAACTGGCTCGTTGGTAAGCCTTGCTGCTGAACTAGCTCAACGGCCCCATCCACAATCGTTTGCAGGGCTTCACTGGGGATGAAGTTGGGGGGAGATGGAATATTGTAGACCGGGTATTGCTTCCTAGTTACTAAAGACTCAGGGGCATCTGAGGAACCGGATATCGGCTTGGAACGCAGAGTGGTAAATAGGCCAGCACTGATTGCCCCTGCAACAATTCCCATCAGCAGTAACACAAGGAGTCGGGCAGATTTTTTCCTGGAATGACGACGATACTGGACAGGCGGGCGAGAAATACCTGTATATGCGGAATGACGTGGTGTGCTTCGATAAGCCCTGCGGTGAACTTTGCGATCAGATGGAGAAAGTAGATTTCGGCTGAACGAGTGAACTGTTCTAAAGACGTTGAGGCGAATCGCACGTAGCATCCATGGGTTCCCAGCAATCAATATCGCCTTCTAAGCATTGCGTAACCCTTGAGAATTGTCAAGATCTGGTAGAACTCTGCTGAAGATCAATAGGTTTTCTGCTTTTTGGCTGATATTCTTGAATTCGTGTCATAGTCCGCCACGCTTCCCTGCATACGAAGGAAAGCCCGATGCGTTTGAGACGATTAGAGACTTTAATCGCTGCCATGGAGAATGTCTAGGGGTTGGGTCAAACCTTTGAAAATTGAGGATCAAGAGCAGCCGCATGATGGCGCAGATGATCTTCAATGAAGCTAGAGACGAAATAGTAACTGTGATCATAGTTCGGCTGCATTCGCAGAGTGAGAACTTGTCCGACTTGTTTGCAAGCATGTTCAAACGCCTCTGGCATGAGTTCTCCCTGAGCCAAGTAAGGATCAGCCGTTCCAACATCGATCAGAATCGGCTTATGCAAATCTCCCCGCAGCACCAACTCACTAGCATCATATTGACGCCATTGGTCTTGTTCAGGGCCTAAATAGGCCGTGAAGACCTGTTGTCCCCAGCCGGAACGGATTGGGGCAGAGATCGGCGCAAAGGCAGAAACAGATTGATAAAGCTGGGGATTTTTCAAGGCACAAACTAAAGCACCGTGACCTCCCATTGAGTGGCCAAAAATGCTTTTTCGCTCTGGAATCACAGGGAAACTTTGGTTAATCAGTTCTGGCAGCTCTTCAACTACGTAACTGTACATCTGATAGTGCTTACTCCAGGGTTGTTGGGTGGCATCGACATAAAATCCAGCGCCTGTCCCCAAGTCCCAACGCTCATCTTCCCCCGGTATTCCTGTATTGCGAGGACTCGTATCGGGAATGACCAACATTAATCCATACTTTGCTGCAAATCGTTGGGCTCCAGCTTTTGTGATGAAATTTTCCTCGGAACAGGTCAAGCCAGAGAGAAAATACAGAACGGGAACGGATTCAGACTGGGCCTGGGGTGGCAAATAAACCGCAAATCGCATCTCTGTATCACAGCTAGAGGAGAAATGCTGGTAGAACTGAACCTTCCCACCAAAGCAGAGGCTTTCATTGTTGAGCGTAAGTGTAGACATGATAAATACCGAATTAGATTTGACCAACAACCAATGACTAATTCCTAGCTGCAAAAATCTCATCATCCACTGAAAAGTCCACCGAAGCTGAGTCTTTACCAGCAGCCAGATAATCCTTTTGAAAGGAATCCTTGAGCCCTGATACCAGGTCGTAACAGGGTTGCCATTGAAGTTCAGTGATTGCTTTATGGATATCTGCAAAAAAGTGCTGCACCCGTAAGGGAAAAGGCTTGCGCTTCCCAAAGTCAAATTGCTTGGGATCATAATGAACTAATTCCAACTGTTCAGGGGATTGACCCGCTGCCTCTGCGCAGGCCCGAGCCAAGCCATCGAAACTGACATAGCGATCGCCAGAAACATTATAAATTTGTCCAATGGCGGTTTTATTTCCCAGAACTGCAACCATTGCCTGGGCTAGATCCTGCACATGACCCAATTGAGTTAAATGCAGTCCATGGCCAGGAATTGGGATGGGTCGCTTAGCCACGATGCGGTCAAAGAACCAGCTTTCTAAAGGATTATAGTTGAGTGGCCCGTAGATGTAGGCGGGTCGAATTGACGTCCAGGGTAGATTTGTAGTTGCCAGATAGGTTTCCGTTTCATGTTTCCCGATGTGGCGGCTTTTGGGATCAATCGGATCCCCTTCCCGGTGTGGCATTTGATCCGACTGGGCATAAACTCCAACTGAACTCACATAGACAAAATGCTGAACTCTATCTTGAAATAAATCGGCCAGGGCTTGAGTATCGGCCAATTTGCGGCCATTATTGTCAAAAATAGCATCGAAATTCTCTTGAGCTAATTTAGCTCGAATTTGTTCAGGATCAGTGCGATCGCCATGAATTTGTTGGATTCCCTCAATGGGCGCAGGTTGATTGCCTCGATTGAACAGAACGACCTCGTGACCCTGTTCCACCAAAATTTTTGTTAAATAAATCCCGATGAATCGGGTTCCGCCCATGATCAAAATCCGCATCTCAACCAGCCCAGTAAATTGTCTCAGAAGTATATCCTAAACCTTATTCAGTTTGTTAAGTAACCTACTTGAGCTGCGTAAGAGACTGGGTCTGTGTAGGGCCTGGGTCGCCCAGCCCCATCATTCTGCCTTGAGTTGATAACCCTGGAATTACAAAAAAGATGCCCACCGTAATGGGCATCCTAGAGCAGAATACGGGCAGCAATGCTGCCCATCAGTCCGATTCAATCCCAGCCCATTTAAGAATTAGCTGGCTTGGCTTCTGCCTTGAGGAAAGCAGATTGCTGATTGTATTCATCCAGCTGAATCTCCACAGGCTCCACCTGCCAGATTTCATTGCAGTATTCTTTGATGGTGCGATCGCTAGAAAACTTCGCCATCCGAACTGCATTCAGAATCGACATCTTTGTCCATTGCTGCTGATCCCGGAAAGCTTGGTCAACTCTCATCTGACAATCAACATAGGATTGATAATCAGCAAACAGCATGAACCGATCATTAAACATCAAAGAGTCAATCAAAGGCTTGAACATCTCCTGGTCACCGTGGGAGAAATATCCCGACTGAATCCGATCAATCACCGCCTTCAGTTCAGCATTACTGTGGTAGTAATCCATGGGGTTATATCCCTGGGCTTTCAGGTCATAAACCTCATGGGCAGTTAGACCAAACAGGAAGAAGTTCTCTGGCCCTGCTTCTTCACGAATCTCAATATTGGCCCCATCTAGCGTTCCAATGGTCATCGCACCATTCATGGCAAACTTCATGTTGCCAGTTCCGGAGGCTTCCTTTCCAGCGGTAGAAATTTGCTCAGACAAATCGGCAGCCGGGTAGATTCGTTGACCTAGAGAGGCATTGAAGTTTTCCAGGAAGACCACCTTCAAACGGCCTCGAACATCTGGATCATTGTTCACCACATCAGCCACCGCATTCACCAGCTTGATCACTAGCTTGGCCATGAAATAGCCCGGTGCAGCCTTTCCGCCGAAGATGAAGGTTCGGGGAGTGATGTCAATGTCAGGGTTCTGCTTAATCCGGTTGTACAGGGTGATGATATTGAAAACGCACAGGTGCTGACGCTTGTATTCGTGAATCCGCTTCACCTGAATATCAAAGATGGAGTGGGGATCAACGGTAATGCCATTGTGCTGACGGATGTAATCGGCCAGTCTCCGCTTGTTGGACAGTTTCACCTGTCGCCACTGTTCACAGAATTGCGGATCATCGATGCAGGACTCAATCTGGCGCAATCGCACCAGAGCCTTGAGCCAGCCTTCGCCAATTTTGGAGTTGTATAGCTCAGACAGACCAGGATTACTCAATAAAACCCAACGACGTGGCGTCACACCGTTAGTCTTGTTAAAGAACTTCTCCGGCCACAACTTGTAGAAGTCCTTCAGTGTATCCTGCTTCAGCAGTTCAGTATGAAGGGCTGCAACACCATTAATCGCATGGCTACCAACACAGGCCAGATTCGCCATCCGCACATATTTCTCGTGGCCTTCTTCAATCAAGGAAAGCCGTGAAACCAGACCCTCATCTGCCGGATACCAACGGGCCACATCTTCCAGGAAGCGACGATTGATTTCGTAGATGATTTCCATGTGGCGCGGCAGAATCGCGCTAAACAAGCTCACTGACCACTTTTCTAGTGCTTCAGGTAACAGGGTGTGGTTCGTATAGGCGAAGGTATTTTGGGTAATGCGCCAGGCCACATCCCATTCCAGATGATGAACGTCGATTAGTAAACGCATCATCTCAGCAATGGCCACCGCCGGATGGGTATCATTCAACTGAATCGCGGCCCCTTCACTCAGATTGTTCAGGTTGCCGTAGCGCAACAGGTGAATGCGGATAATGTCCTGCAAAGAGCAAGAAACAAAGAAGAACTGCTGCTCCAGACGCAACTGCTTACCTTGGGGGGTATTGTCGTTCGGGTAGAGCACTTTGGAGATGGTTTCAGAGCGCATTTTCTCTGCCACCGCACCATCGTAGTTTCCAGCATTAAAGGCTTCAAAGTTGAAGTCATCACTGGATTCTGCTCGCCATAGACGTAGGGTGTTAACCGTGTTGGTGTCGTAGCCTGGAACCGGAGTATCATAGGGAACGCCTTGCACTTTGCTAGAGGGAACCCAACGCACTCGGTAGTGCCCGGTTTCATCTCGATATTGCTCGGTGTAGCCGCCAAACTTGACTTCAACGGATTGCTCTGGACGGGCAATTTCCCAAGGATTACCAAATCGCAGCCACTTATCGGGCACCTCGGCCTGCCAACCGTCCTGAATCGTCTGGTGAAAAATTCCAAACTCGTAGCGAATACCGTAGCCAATGGCTGGAATCTCCAGGGTGGCTAGGGAATCCAGGAAACAAGCAGCCAGTCTACCCAGACCACCATTCCCTAGACCCGGATCCGGTTCCTGCTCCAGTAGTTCATCTAGATTGAGGCCGGACTCGGCAACTGCCTGACGAATCCGATCATAAATATGTAAGTTAATTAGACTATTTCCAAGATGCCGCCCCATTAAAAATTCAGCGGAGAGATAGCAAACAAGCTTAGACTTTCTCTCGGTATAGGTTCTATTTGTCTTGAGCCAACGACTCAGAATGCGATCGCGCAGAGTGTAGGCCAGGGCCATGTAGTAGTCATTGCTATCGGCAGAAGATTCATACTTTCCCTGCAGATAGAATAGGTTGTCTGCAAAAGCCCGCTTCAGGGTTTCCACACTCATGCCTGTACGGTCGTCCTCAACCTGAACTGGAAAATCGTTCAGGGGAGTAAGAGACTGGGTCATAAACTCTCCTTGTCTTCTCTGAATCTGGTTTTGGGTGGGCTCTCGGTTATCAATTTAGATAAACGGCCATCTTCGCAACCATTCTATCCTGTGGGTCTAGATTGTCATGAGGATGATCATAGGATTTTTACTTTTGAAAAGTGATAGGGTAGCTCTAGTCATAAATTGATGAGTAGAAATATTCACCGTCCAAATTGCTGTTAGCTGGAGTGAAGTTGAAAGTCATCCTGGGAGCGATTGGTGTCGGCCTAATGGTCGGCTTGTTTTTTCTTCGCTACACTAGTGTCACTTCCAGCCAATCCATTGGTGCATCGGCCTTTACAGCGGATTTAAGCACCCCAATTAAATCACAGTCTTTGAGCCAAACCTGGATTGTCAGCGCCGATCAAGCCGTTGCTCTACTGAACCAGGAGGCCAGATTGCTGGATGTGCGAGGCATGAAAAGGTTTAAATCCCGTTTTCCCGGTGCGAAACCTGTACGTTGGCAGGATTTCTCTCGACCCCAGGCTCCCTGGCGGGGCAATCTCCTAGAATCTGACGCAGTGCTGACCCAGAAACTTCAGCAGCTTGAAATTGCCTCAGATCGTCCGGTAGTGGCTGTGGGAGATGCGAGAGCGGGGTGGGGGGAGGAAGGGCGCATTGTCTGGATGCTACGTACCCTGGGACATGACCAAGCGGTTTGGATTGATGGCGGAGGTAGGGCATTGAAACAGGCATTAGCGCAGAATCCTCTCCAACAAAGTTCTTCGGGAAATTCCCTGGTCAAGGCCCAGGTAAAGTTTCAAGTTAATCGCCGTTCGGATTGGCTGATCCAAGCGGAGGAACTTCGGAAAGGTTTAGACGCGGAACAGACAACCACCGAATCCTTCGCTGTTATCGACACCCGTGAACCGCGAGAATACGCAGGTCGAACTCCCTACGGCGAGCAGCGGGGCGGACATGTTCCGGGTGCGATCAATATCTATTTCAAGGATTGGCTAGATGAAAAGGGGTTGTTATTGCCCCGCGAGGTGCTTTTGAATCAATTGGCAGCACAGGGCATTACTCCAGAAACTGAAGTGATTGCCTACTGCACTGGTGGTATTCGTTCAGGCTGGCTGGTTTCCGTTTTAGTGAGCTTGGGGTTTCAAGCGAAGAATTATGCAGGTTCGATGTGGGAATGGTCAGCGTTACCTGTATCAGAATATCCGTTGGTTCAGGGTGATCAGTCTCGTAAGATAAACAATTGGGTAATTGTGGAGAGATAAAATCAGTCCTAGGCCGCTGGCTCGACTAGGTTTTCAAGTCCTTGAATAACCTCAGTAGATTCGATCCTATCCCCTCGCGATAGCTTTTCTAGAACCTCTTTTCCTTCAACCACATAGCCAAAGGCAGCATAGCGACCATCCAGAAGATTCAACCCCGCTGGCGTCAGTTCCGGCTCGAACAGGAAAAAGAAAATCTGAGATGACCCACCATCGGGTTCGGGTTCAGGTCGCGCTAAGGCAACGGTTCCGTAGGCCGAAAAGGGCAGAATAGGTTGGTCTCGATAGCGACCAATATCCTCCAACGTGAAACTATAAATCGGTTCGTTGTCTCCCCGCACGAGGATTTCTAGGGGAATCGCCCGATACTCCCCGGTATCTGGATCAACAAATCCCTCTTCCTTTCCAGGTGGATCTCCCACCTGCAACACATAGGACTCTGACTGAATGAATTCTAGGCCATCATAGAATCCCCGCTGAACCAAATCAACGAAATTCCCAGCGGTTATAGGCGCACTATAGCCATCCGCCACAACGGTCTGATCTCCCTGATTCGTTGTCATCTTGACGGTGGCCCGACCCTTCAGTTGGGGTAGGCTGGCGTATTCTTCCGGAACGGTATATGGGAAGCCGCCTACCATCATCTCCTCAAGCTGGCCAACCTTCCGCAACATCTCAGCCCGAGTTTCCAGCAAAGCCTCGCCATCCTTAATTTCCACAGCTTCCCGTAGCTGAGTTACGCCTGTTTTTAACTGCTCCACCAGCGCCTGTGCCTCCGGCTGTTGATCGGCTGGAATGCTTTCTAGGATTCCCACCTCCTGACTGCTTAAAACTCTAGATGCGATCGCAATATCTCCACTAATCGGACTCCAGCGCTTGCCCCGAATCCGTTCAGAGATTTGTTCCAGGCTTTTTAGAAGTTTTCGTATCGGTTTATTATCAATCGGCAGAGCATACCGTAGCAAGGCCTTGCCGTCCGTAATCGCATTTCCTTGGGGAAGTACACTTTCTCGTTTGGCTTGACCACCGCTATCCCACCAGGCTCCACTGAGTCCAAGCGAGAGCGAACAGACCAACAATGTGACAATACTTGCTCTAAGACAGCGTTTATAGAAACTGATCATAAAATCCTTCTTCAATCCAACTCATCAATAAGCCCAGCACATCCAGCCGCAAGCTTCAAAAATTTTTCTAATCCCATCTTCCCATAGATGGTCATGGGTTATTGGTTATTTGCCAGAACTACTGCGCTTGGTTCAGAATCCTGCCAAAAGATCACGGACAAAGGACTGATGACCAGAATTGTAAAGAATCTCCCGAAAGCTATGGTGAAGTTCTCAATAGGGGTACAATGAGTAGCCGATTGTTCTGCCACCAGAAGAAGTTTCATGATTTCTAGTAACGACTTTCGTACAGGTGTCACGATTGAGCTTGACGGAGCGGTTTGGCGAGTCGTCGAGTTCCTACACGTCAAGCCTGGAAAGGGTTCAGCCTTTGTCCGCACAAAGTTAAAAAATGTCACCACAGGCAACTCTGTTGAACGAACCTTCCGAGCGGGGGAAACTGTGCCCCAGGCTGTTCTGGAAAAGCGATCCATGCAACATACCTACAAAGAAGGTGATGAGGATTACGTTTTCATGGATATGGAGTCCTTTGAGGAGTCCCGCCTAAATGCTAATCAAATTGGCGATCGCGTCAAGTACTTGAAGGAAGGCATGGAGGTAAACGTTGTCACCTGGAATGACACAGTACTGGAAGTCGAATTACCGAATACCGTGGTTCTAGAAGTCACTGAAACAGATCCTGGGGTGAAGGGCGATACCGCAACGGGTGGCACAAAACCTGCAATTGTTGAAACAGGAGCCCAGGTGATGGTACCTTTATTTATTTCGATTGGTGAGAAAATTCGGATTGACACGCGAAACGATTCCTACACCGGTCGAGAGACTTAGAGGGGGCCAAACTAACTGTGCAACTTGATCTGAACCAACTGCGAGAATTGCTATCTGATATTGATAAGACTAATATCTCGGAGTTGACCTTGAAAAGTGATGATTTTGAGCTAACGGTTCGCAAGGATATTCCCCTGGGCGATCACGCTCTACAGCCGATGAGTTCAGTC
The DNA here is from genome assembly GCA_050331715.1 of Microcoleaceae cyanobacterium. Lineage (GTDB taxonomy): Bacteria > Cyanobacteriota > Cyanobacteriia > Cyanobacteriales > Microcoleaceae > JBHJGO01. The sequence goes on along the minus strand of JBHJGO010000027.1, from coordinate 35,224 downwards.
TTAGCAAGTGGAGTCGTTCATCCAGAACCAGTAACTTCGATCAGCGTACCGACTGCTGAATCTAGTGGTCGAATGGTGAACTCGGCAACCAGTTCACCTCCTAGTACAACTCCCTCCTCTAACGACCCGAAGCTGATTGAAGTAACCTCTCCCATGGTTGGCACATTTTATCGATCTCCCGCTCCTGGGGAACCTACTTTTGTGGAGGTTGGGGATCGGATTCCGGTGGGCCAGACGGTTTGCATCATTGAAGCGATGAAGCTAATGAATGAAATCGAAGCAGAGGTTGCAGGTCAAGTGGTGGAAATCTTGATTGAGAATGGAGCGCCAGTTGAGTATGGCCAAGCCTTGATCCGTATCAAGCCTGGTTGACCTGCGATGTTAACTGAACACAAGGTTGATTGAATATGGTGAATGCCCAATTTATCCCAATTAACATTGCGGTGATGACGGTCTCAGATACCCGGACGGAGGAAACTGATAAGTCGGGTCAACTTTTATGCGATCGCCTCCTAGAATTTGGTCATGCCTTAGTAGAGAAGGTGATTGTACCAGACGATATCTATCAGATTCGGGCTGTAGTCTCCCGCTGGATTGCCGATGAAGCGGTACAGGCTGTTATTACCACGGGAGGAACCGGGGTAACGGGACGGGATGGAACCCCCGAAGCCATTCAACCACTGCTAGACAAGGAAATTCAGGGGTTCGGTGAAATCTTTCGGATGATCTCTTACCAGGAAATCAAAACGTCCACAATTCAGTCAAGGGCTTTGTCCGGGGTTGCCAATGGAACCTACATTTTTTGCCTGCCAGGTTCTTCTGGAGCCTGCCGCACAGGTAGGGATCAATTGATTAAGGATCAGTTGGATGCGCGACATTCACCCTGCAATCTGGTTGAATTGATGCCGCGATTGCGCGAAAGATAAGGTACTGGACTGCCAAGACCTGACAATCCAGCAGAGCTAGTTTTATCTATCCTTCAGATGTCACACCCTAAACAAAGTTGGCGATTGCCGAATCAGACAGATCGTCCGCGTTGAGTTGTATTCCCCTGACGACAACAATCAGATCACGCACTTCACCAGTTGGCTGGTGGAAGATATTAGTATTACCTGCTGGAGTTGTCCTCAAGAAATAATCTGAAGCACTGCCATTGAATTCTATGATGTCAGTTCCCAGTTCAAAGTCCACGATAACGGCCCGATCAGCATTCCCGTCTGCCGGACTTGTTCCTGGATTGTTGTAGAAGACATTGGCCTCATCTCCCAGAACAAACGTGTCAGGCCCAGATTGGCCTCGCAAAACATCTTTTTCCGCGTAGCATCGTATATTCGCGTGAGAACCCATTATGAGGAGTTTTGTAAAGAAGCGCTAAGTAGATTTTATTAAAAAATATTGCAGGTGCTTGTGGGTCTTGCTAAATTGTGATCGTGGAGTTCCCGTGAAGATCAATTTTTGTTTGGGAGGTTTGTAACCGATGCTCTATGGCAGTTGTTTTCAGATCACACAGGTGAATGCCTGGGAGTTTCCCCATCCGGTTCAGGAACTCAGCTGTTCAGTAATCCGTTCAACGGATGTTACTCTACCTAGCTCACGTTTCAAGGTGTCGTAGGTTTAGAGGGATGATTTCGTCCATTGGTTAGGTAACTAGTAACGATTATGCACAGAGGCGTTTCAGCAAACGTCTCCGAGTCAGGAAGAGCTTCACACTACAAGTTCCAGAAATTTTACTAATTCGGTAGGAAGCAGATTCTCTGCACTACCTTTGTTCAGCCGCTGTTACGGTTCAGTTCGTCATGGTCAAGCCTGGTTTAAGAGAAATGCCGGGCTTGCTAGGACTGGCCTGCTAATAGGGTTTCACCCATGGAGGTTTTTATGCAACTTCAAGGAATCACTGCGCTTGTTACAGGGGCTTCCCGTGGTATTGGACGAGCGATCGCCTTTGAACTTGCCAAAAATGGCGTGGCTCGACTGATCCTGGTCGCGAGAGATCGGCAAAAGTTAACTGATCTGACTCCAGAACTGGAGGCATTGGGAACTGAAGTTGTGACTCTGGCCGTTGATTTGACTCACCTTGCCGGAGTAAATATTGCAATGGCTCAGGCCTGGCGAGCCTATGGGCCGATTGATCTGCTGGTGAATTGTGCTGGCGTTGCCCACCAAACCCCCTTCCTACAGTCTAAGTTGCCGAATTTGCAAGAGGAAGTTTCTTTGAACCTGATGGGGCTTTATGCCGTTACCCGCGCGGTGGCAAAGCGAATGGCAACTCGCAGGCAGGGAACCATCGTCAATGTTTCCAGCTTGATGGGAAAGATTGCTGCACCGACCATGTCAACCTACTCTGCGACGAAGTTTGCGATTTTGGGCTTCACCCAAGCATTGCGGGGAGAATTGGCAGAACATGACATTCGAGTGATTGCCCTGATGCCAACCCTGACGGATACGGATATGTCTCGCCAGACAGAACTCTTCCGCTGGGTCGTACCGATGACCCCTGAACGGGTGGCGCAAGCCTTGATTAGGGGATTAAAGCGAGATGCGGCTGAGATTCTGGTCGGTTGGCAAAGTCATCTGGCGGTTTGGTGCAGTCGAATTGCCCCCTGGTTGATGGATCAGTTATTGCTGGTGGCGTCACCACTCACCCGTAGATCTCGACGTTATCAGTTTGGGGTCAAATCAAGTTGAGGAAACAATGGCTTCGTTCCAGCACCACTTTCAGCTAGGTTGTTATCCTATCCGCGAGTAAACTGCGGACTACTGAGCAAAGCCCACCTTAGTGATCCTCTGATACGACCACAAATCGAAGATCGTGGGTAGGGCTTCCCGCAGTTTTGCTAAAATAGATAGATGCAGCATAGTTCGCTGTAGCCTAGTTGGGGCTGTGGCTCAGATGGATAGAGCAAGCGCCTCCTGAAAATCGGGCACCCTGGCAGGAAACTCCAGGTGTGAATGTGGTCAAACTCAAGGAAGCCTAAGTTCCTCGCCAGTTCTCTATGAACTTGCAGTGAATAGGGTAATCTTGAGCCAAGCTCTACATAATTAGGGGTAGAGAAGGTTCAGAGACTGGTTCGGGGAGTCAAACCCAAATCTTCTCGAACATAACGGCCACCACCTAAAGGTTCATCGGCGTTCAATGTAATGTTCAATGCAACGTTCAATGGCCGACAACCCACGGTGAAGGAATAGTCCAGAGAGTGGGGAAACTCACACCAATCTGAAGCGCTAGGTCGCCGGTTCGAATCCGGCCAGTCCCGTTTATTAACCGTTAGTTGATTCCTATAGACCGTTGTTAATCCAGGAACAAGACATTTCCCCTCCCAAACTTTCCCTCCCCAGAATGGGCTGTGGAACCTGGGCATGGGGCAATCGCCTGTTATGGGGATACGACCCTGGGATGGATCAGCAGTTGCAGCAGGTATTCAATCTGTGTGTTGAACATGGAGTTACCCTGTTTGACACTGGAGATTCCTATGGTACGGGGAAACTCAATGGTCGCAGTGAAGCGTTGTTGGGGCAGTTTTCCCAGGAATATTCCGGTGTTAATCGAGAGAATATTTGTCTGGCCACCAAGCTAGCTGCCTATCCTTGGCGACTCACGCCCAATTCAATGGTGGCTGCCTGTAGAGCCTCAACCCAGCGACTGGGCCGAACCGTAGATCTCGTGCAAATGCACTGGTCAACGGCCAATTATTTCCCCTGGCAAGAGCAAGCGCTGTTAGAGGGTTTAATCAATGCCTGTGAGCAGGGTTTGGCTGGTTATGTGGGGCTATCGAACTATGGGCCAAAACGGTTGAGAAAAGTTCATCAACGATTTGCTGAGCGAGGAGTGGCGATCGCCACCCTACAAGTTCAGTGCTCTCTGCTCTCTACCTATCCCCTTGTGGAATTGGAGCTGAAGCAGGTCTGTGACGAACTGAATATTCAGTTAATCGCCTATAGCCCACTGGGTTTAGGCTTGCTGACAGGCAAGTATCAGGATAAAAACTCCTTGCCTAAAGGAATTCGAGGGCTATTGTTTCGGCAATTACTCCCCGGTATTCAATCCCTCCTGGACTGTTTGCAGGAAATTGCCCAACAGCGCCAGAAGACGATGGCTCAGGTGGCGCTAAATTGGTGTATCTGTAAAGGAACCATTCCAATTCCGGGAGCAAAAACGATTCAGCAGGCTCAGGAAAATTTGGGAGCTTTGGGTTGGCAGCTCGATGACGCGGAAGTTACTGCCCTGGATCAAGCCGCCGCCAATTCCCCTAAAAAGATGGTGCAAAATATTTTTCAGACCCGTTTATTTTTTTTTGATATTGTATCAACGGAGGCTGAATGGCGGGTGGCACGCCGCCCGCCATCCCATCATAGTTATTTCGCCGCAGGTCGGAAACCTTCTTGATACAAATTTCATGCAATACCTGGGATTGGATGGCTGTCGTTCGGGTTGGTTCTATATCGGACTCAATCTGGATCAGACCTGGTGCTTTGGTACGTTGAACACCTTCGCAGAAATTCAAACGCTGCGGCATGGGCAGCAGCAAATTTTGGTTGATATTCCCATTGGTCTGCGGGATGTCAACCCAACTGAACGGCTGTGCGATCTAGAAGCCAGGAAGTTGCTCAAGCCCAAACGGAGTTCCAGTATTTTTCCTGCTCCTGTGCGTTCTGTGTTGGAAGTGCAGGATTACCAACAGGCCAGCCAGGAGAACTATCGCTGTTCCGGGCGCAAGCTGTCCAAACAAACCTGGAACATCCTTCCTAAAATCCGGGAGGTGGATCAGTATTTGCAATCCCGCCCAGGAGAGGAAACAATTCGGGAGAGCCATCCAGAAGTTTGTTTTTGGGCTTTGAATGGACAGAAAATTATCGAACATTCCAAAAAAACAGAGCTGGGACTCAAGCAACGATTACAGGTCTTATCAAAATATTGTCCCGATGCGGCGCAAATTTTTGCTACAGCCCGGCAGGAATATCGCAAAAGTCAGGTGGCAGATGACGATATTGTTGATGCCCTAGTCTGTGCGGTTACATCAAGTCAAAAGAGTCTTGTCACATTGCCTCTACAACCTGAAATGGATTCAACCGGGCTCGTGATGGAGATTGTCCACACGGGTTTACTGTAATGGGTTCATCCGCCCGGAAGTGTGTACTAGAGCCGTTACAGCATTAGTGTAAGATATGGAAATTATTGAGTTGAGAGATTTTCGACACATGCTAGCCCAAGAGAAATTATCCCAGGAAAAATCAACGACTAACTCTGAGTTTCTAGCTCAACTAGACGCAGTAATTGAGCAAAATCACCTACTTCAACACCCTTTCTACCAACTGTGGAATGAGGGTAAGTTGTCCCTAGAAATGTTGCAGGAGTATGCTCAGGAGTATTACCTGCAAGTTCATTACTTCCCCACCTATGTTAGTGCGACCCATGCTGCTTGTGATGATCTGAAAATTCGTCGCATGCTGCTGGAAAACTTGATTGAAGAGGAGCATGGTGCAGTCAATCATCCTGAACTCTGGCTACGTTTTGCAGAGGGTCTAGGTGTTGATCGTGAAGCTGTTCTAAACCGTGAGCATTTAGAGAAAACTAAGGAATCTGTTACAACACTGAAGCGATTGGCCCGCAGTGAAAATCCAGCTGTTGGTCTGGCAGCACTCTATGCTTACGAATCTCAAATTCCTGAAGTTTCCACCACAAAAATTGCCGGATTGAAGCAGTTCTATAATATTGACAATGATCGGGCATTGTCCTTCTTCCAGGTACACGAAAAGGCCGATGAAATCCACAGCCAAGTTACTCGTGAAGCTTTGGTTGATCTATGTGAAACTCCTGAACAGCAACGGGAAGCTCTAGCCGCAGTTGAGCAAGCGGTTGTAGCCTTGAACCTATTGCTAGACGGTGTTCACGAAACATTCTGTCAGAACTAGCAGGTAACTTCGTTATCGAGTTTCCATAGTCTGCTTCCTGGGAAAACTCAGCATGTTTGAAAAGTGTTGGGTTTTCCGCTGATAAGAATGCGATGTTCTTTCAGATCCGAGCAGATAATTTCGATCTCCACAAATGGACTGTTGGCTTGAGCTGCGATTTCTCGCCAGGCATCTCGCGTGATTTTCAATGGATTCACTGAATCTGCCACAACATCAGTTCCTAAACGAAGATTCTCTAAAGCAACTTTATAGGCCACTTCGTAACCCAGGGGCCCGATTTCCGTAATGCCTGCATTTTTCATGGCCTGTTCAATGGTGTCAATCCGTAGGTAAAGGGCATTGCATTGATGGGCCAGTGCCGCAGCTAGTGTGGATTTCCCTGTACCCGGCAAGCCGCCAAAAATGTAAAGCATCAACGATTTCTAATTTCGGGAAATTATTTTAGAGTGACTCAGGATCAACCCCGAATTCTCGCAATTTAGCCGCTAAAGCCTCAGCCCGTTGGCTTTCCTGCTCAGCCCGTTGACGCTCCTGTTCAGCCTGTTCGCTACTCCACAGCAACAGATTGCCAGACCGATCCCACCAACGGAGCCAATTGATGTTGTGTCCTAAACGTTCTCCAGACCAAATCCCCAAAAACAGCTCTAGTTCAGGAATCCAAAACTGCCCATTTTCATTGACAGTTTGCAGTACATATCGCTCCTTCTGCAAACATCGCACTTGCAAGCTCAAGTCATAGGGGTCAAAGGTAACATAGGTTGGAACTTGCAAGATCTGTTCGTAGAAGTACAACTTACCGTAGGGCGGCGATGAACGGATGGATAGTTCTCCCCCTTCTGTATCAGAAAGAAACTCCATTACAACAGCTACAGGTTCTCCCTCTACGTGGGGGGTATAACTGCGACGGATCACACCGGGGGCAACGGGCTGAACCTGAGGAACGTAAAACCAATCGGGCGCTTTCACAACGGTTTTGGCATTGACTGTGGCCACCAGGCCAAAATTTGAGCCAATTAACATTTGGGGCTGAATGTACTCAGCAGCACCTAGAGCGTCGGTTAACGAAGCAGCTTGAGTAGGTTGTTGAATATTTTCCACAGGGACATCGGGCAGAACAAAATCGGCTGGAAGTGCTTCCCAAGTGACTGTGGGTGATTTCTGCTGGGGGCGAACCTGTAAAACCATGCCAAGAGAGTTCTGGTTAATACTCTAGACCTCTAGCATAGCAGCTCGCCAGACAGTGAGAGCGGATTGCCTGGATTACTGCCTACACGAGAATCATGTTACTGATATTTTCAACCCAATAAATTATCGACAAATTATCGACTTAAAGTCGGAGCGACTTGTCGCCCTAGAGTTAAGCCTCTGAACAACATAAATAGTGCCAGGGCAAACCAAAGCAGATGAATACTCTGGAAAAATCGCAGGTTGATTAACATGGGAATACAGGCGACTATGGCTGAAAGGACGGCTGATTGCCGTAGAACTTTTCCTGCGGTCAATCCTAAAAAATATCCATCTAACATGAAGGCAATCGAACCAAAACCGATCACAGGTAATAGCCATAGAACATACTGTTCAATCCCGTCGATAATCTCGCTGTGACTCGTGAGCAGTTGAAAGAAAATCCTCGGCACAGTGATAAAGATTAGGGGTAGACTCAAACCCAGACCCAGGCTTAATCCTCCTGAGAGTCGTAGGAGCTGTCTCAGTTGACTGCTATCGGATTCTCCCTGAAAATTACCTGCCAAACTCTCCGTGGCGAATGCTAACCCATCTAAAAAATAGGCCGACAAGCCAATTACTTCCATTAACAGCGCATTAATCGCCAGAACTTCGGTTCCTAAATTTGCACTGAAATTGATGAAGAGGGAAAAGACCGAAATGATCGCAAAAGTACGGATTAGAATATTTGAGTTCAAGATAATGGAAGCCTTCAATTCACTCCAATTCCAAATTTGAGGAGCAACCGTTCGTAGCATCTTTCCTGGCTGCTCCCAAACAATGAAAATCAATCCCGTAACTAACATTAAGTACTGACTCAGGGCAGTTGCAGCTCCGGCTCCAGCACTTGCCCAACCCAACTGAACAATGAACCAATAATTTAAAGCAATATTGCTGAGATTACTCACCATTGACAGGAGTAACACCTGACGTCCGTTTTCCCGACCCAGGAACCAACCCAGGAGTGCAAAGTTGATTAGAGTTGCGGGCGCGCCCCAGACCAGAGCATTGTAGTAGTCTTGTCCAGATGTTTCAATTTCTGGTGCTGCTCTCAAAATCCAGAAACCGATTTCTCGCACTGGAACTCGTAATAACAGAATCATGCACCCAATCAAACAGGCCAGAATGCTATTCCGTAGTAGAATCAACCAAACTGTTTCTTTATCCCGACGACCCATTGCCTGAGCCGTTAATCCTGTCGTCGCCATCCGAAGAAATCCAAATGTCCAGTAGAGATATTTGAATAGAACGGCGGCCAAAGCCACTCCTGCCAAATGCCGAATTTCAGCCAAATGCCCCAAGAAGGCCGTATCCACTAAACTAGCCAGGGGAACCATTAAATTGGACAGGATATTAAAGGCCGCTAGTTTGAAAAAGCGGTGTTTTAGTTCATCAAGTTTCATGGGTTTTCTTAACGATTCTGGCTGGCGAGAACTTGATTGAAGCGTTGGGAAATTGCTGGGTTTTCAGGTTCAAGTTGTAGCGCCATTTGGTAGAACACAATGGCACCATCAATATGATTACGGCGAGCTAAAACGTCTGCCAACTGCACATAGAGCTGAGCTTGATTGGGCTTGATTTCCAATGCTTTATGATAGAGGGCTACGTGCTCAGGATCGTTCTGAATCAACCGTTGATAGCAACTGAAAGCAGTTTCCAAATCTCCCTTGGCCCGATGACGCAGGGCATCGGCTAGAAGTTCTTTCACAGAGGGTAAATCTGATTGCAACTCAATTGCCTGGCGATAGCAAGTTACCGCCTGTTGCCAGTCTTTTAACTGAGCTGCACAAATACCCAAGTTGTAATGTGACCAGGGAAAATTCGGGTTTAAGCTAACTGCCTTTTGATAGGTTTCAATCGCCTCTGACCATCGTTCTAGTTTCATGAAGCAATCCGCTAAGCTGTTGTGTGACCAGGAAAATTCAGGATCTAATTCAATGGCTTTCTGATAGAACGGAATCGCATCTTCCCAGCGTTCCAGGTTAAATAAACTGTCTGCCAAGCTATTCTGTGTCCAAAACTGATCCGGCTCCAGTTCAATTGCCTTTTCATAGGCAGAGATAGCCGCTGCAAATTCTCCTTTTTCTCGAAGCAGGTCGGCTAATTTCTGATAGGCATCAGCAGAGCTTAAATTCAGTTCAATTGCTGTTTGATAATGGGAAATTGCAACCTCTGACTCTCCAGTTTTGACCAGAGCATCTGCTAAGAACTTATAAACTTCAGCATCAGAGATCTTCCCCTGTTCCACAATCGGTTGCAGGACAGAAATCGCCGCTTGCCACTGTTCTTGCTTGGCTAGAACTTTTCCAAGACCCACATAGGCAGGAATGGATTGGGGATTCAGTTTCACCGCCTGACGATAGAGCGGTTCCGCTTCGGATAGTCGCCACTGTTGCTGCAAAATCTCGCCCAGTTGGCAGTAGGCAACCACAGATTGGGGGTTCAGCTTCAGCAACTGTTGATAACTTTCAATTGCCTCCTGGATCTGTTCTTGTTTGAGAAATGCTTGAGCTAACTGTTCATAGAGTTTGGATTGCTGAGGATTCAGAGTCAATGCTTGCTTGTAGGCGGCGACGGCTGCCTCCCAGTTCCCCTGTTGGGCTTGAACGGCTCCGATTCCTCGATGGGCTGTCGGAAGTTTGGGGTCTCGTTGCAAGACCTGTTGGTAGAGTGTTAATGCCTCCCTCAGTTTGCCTTGCTGAAGATATTGATCGGCTAGATTAATTTGTTCACTAACGGTTGCTTTCTCTGGTTCGAGAGTCAGCGCTTGGTGCAAACAGTGGGCAGCTTGCTGTGCGTCTCCCATGCGGGTGAAAATTTTAGCCAGATTGCGATAGGCTCCGGCAAACTTAGGATTTTGCTGAATGGCTTGTTGATAGCACGATACTGCCTTTTCCAATCGTTGTTGTTGGGCATAGAGACTGCCAAGATTGGCCAGAACTTCTGGAAACTGCGGTTGGATTTTCAGGGCGGCCTCGTAGGCTCGAACGGCGGCTGCAACTTCTCCCAGTTTTTGCAGTGCATTTCCTTGAATCTTGTAAGCGGCAGCCAGGTTTGGATCTAGTTTCAAGGCAGCTTGACAGGCATGAATTGCCGCATCCCAAGCTTCCATCACACAGTAGGCTTGAGCCTGATCCAGGTAATCGACTGAACTTTTTTCAGAAGTAGGGCGCTGAACGGATGATCGTTGAGATAATGCTGGTTGAGATGGCACTGACTTCGATGAATTCGCACTGGAAACAACGGGGGGTTCTAGCTTGAGGGGACGGGTTGCAGAGGGGCTAGAGTGGAACTCAACTTCTCCAGGGGTGGATGATTCCTGAGGTGTTCTTGCTATAGCAGCGGTGGACTGGACAAATTGCCATTTGATATCAGGTAATGGTGTGGCGGTTGACGGTGCTGGCGTTGCGCCCAAAACAATGGCCTGTCGGTAATAGGGAGCTGCTTCTTCTGCTCTCCCCTGATGTTTCAAGACCTCAGCTAGGGATTGATAGGCAGAGATGAATTTTTTGTCCTGGGCAATGGCATTTTTGTAACAGGTTGTGGCGAATTGGAGTTCTCCCTGTTGCTGGAGCTGAGTTCCCAGCTTGTAATGGTCTGAAGCGCTTAATTTTTCGGGTTCCAAGGTTGCAGCTTGATAGGAACTCTCCAGGGCTTTCTGGGGCTGGTTCAACTGTTGCCAAACCTTGGCAAGATTGCGATAGGCTCCTGCAAAATCAGGTTTCAACTCAATTGCTTTTTCATAACACTGAATTGCCTTCTGCCAGTGCTGGCGACGACTAAATACACTGCCCAAATTCGCATGGGCTTCTGCCCAGTCCGGTTGCAATTCAAGAGCATAGCGATACTGCTGTTCAGCCTGATCAAATTGTTTCTGCCGTTGTAGAATATCAGCCAACAACTTACAGCCGGGTGCAAAATCAGGCTTAATTTTCAAAAGCTGCTCGCAAGCTTTTTGAGCATCTGCTACTTGTCCTTGATTCAAATGGCTTTCTGCCCTTTGATATAAAATCTTTGCACTTTTTTGAATGATCTCTTCGGCTCGCATGGCTAGACTAGGGATGGATAAGGCAATGAATCTGGAATGGTTCCATTGTAATTGCTTCCGTTAACAGGTTTGCAGAATCCTTCGCAAGGTTTCCACGACTGTTGTGTTGGTACGGCGGCTGTGCTGCTATCCCTCAAATCTCCTTATACGATTGAAAATCGCTGTATCGAGTTTGGTAGAATTCAAGTTACGGACAAAATAGGGACTCGTTTCTTTGATCAGTACCCCACCACAGGATTCTCTGGAGCATCGGATTGCAGTCGGACTCAGCAAAATTGGTCTGGTACTCAAAAGCCAATCCTGGCAAGATACCGGGCGACAGGGCCTCACACCAACCCAAGGACAAATTTTATCGATTTTGCGAGCAAAGGGCGCATCCGGAATGCGACTGTCCAGGGTGGCTGAGGAACTTGAGGTGACTGCTGCCACTGCCAGTGATGCGGTCAAGTCTTTGGTGGAAAAGGAGCTAGTTCACAAGACGAAAGCACCGGATGACGGTCGAGCCATTGCGATCCTGATGACGTCCAAGGGTAAGCAGGTGGCCGAACAGGTGGCTGATTGGCCAGATTTTCTGATGGATGGCATTAATGATCTGTCAGAACTCGAACAGGAGGTCTTTCTGCGAGGGCTGATCAAAATTATTCGTAAATTTCAGGAGAAGGGACAGGTTTCGGTGGCTCAAATGTGTGTCAATTGCCAGTTTTTCCAACCCAATGCCTATCCTGAATCGGATCAACCCCATCATTGCGCTTTTGTCGATGCAGCGTTTGGCGATCGCAATCTTCAAATCGATTGTCCTGATCACGTTGCAGCCAAATCATAATCAAGCAGCCAACTCTTCCTTGTAATGAATATGTTTTACCGAATCGTCCAAACCCAAAATTAAGGCATAGGATAGCCCTAGAAAAACTCCTCAGTAGCCAATTCCAGATCCAGCGAGTCAAACCGCAAAGTCCCCTGTCCAAGTAAGTCTTGCGGTGGCTTGCATTGCTAAAGCTCCATCTTCTCTGCTGATGTCGCAATCTTGAGCTTGTGATATTTCCTAATGTAGCGCTATTAATCTGAAGATTCACAAAAGATTTGGTGGGGTTTCTAGATTCTTGTGCTATTGGAATAGGTAAGTAAAACCCTTCTCCAGCCCCCTATGACTGCCGCCCCCACCGACTTCATCGTGATCGATACCGAAGGTCAGCCCCTGCTGCGAGAAATTGCGATTGTGGATCATCAGGGAAACTTAATCTATGAAGCCTGGGCAGACAGTGAGGTTCCGGGGGCAGAGGTCTATCCTCAAACTCAACCCTTAGAAACAATCATCCAAAACTTCGTCAAATTTGCTCAAAATAAAACCATTATTTGTCACTACGCCCGCCAGGATATTGAGATTCTGAGGAATACCTTTCGGGCAGTTGATCTGCCAATTCCACCCTTACAATTTGAGTGCAGCTTTGAGCTAGCTCAGCGCTATCTGCCACAATTTGATCAACATTCCCTGGATAGCCTCAGCCATCCTTTGAATTTAAAGCGAAATGATCAAAACTTAACCGGGATTCATCGAGCCAAATATGATGCTCTCTTTACTTTTCAACTCTATCGGCGCATGATCAACGAACTGCTCAGAAATCGACTCAAACAATACCCCAACCCCTTTGGCTCTAGTCGGGTTGACACACCCTTCCAGGAACATATCGATTTTCGAGCAATTTTTGAAGATGAATTCGAGCGGTTGAAATCCTGTTTAGTCGATATCAAGCGGGATCAAAATCATCAGAGTCGGGGTGCAGTGGTAATCGGAGAACCCGGTTCTGGAAAAACCCATTTGATGATGCGCTTGGCGAAGGATTTACTCCGCACCAATCGGCTGCTTTTCATCCGTCAGCCGAATAATCCTGATGCGGTTCTGTTTCACACCTATAGTCGAATCCTGGAGTCTCTGATTCAGAATGTGCCGGGCAGCGATCGCACCCAACTCGAACATTTACTGGCCAACAGTTTTGCAGAAATCATCAAAGATACGGAGACCTATTCGACACCAAAAATTCAAAAGGACGAGAAAATTCTCCAGGTGATTCGAGATGGAAATCTCAACTTATTTACGGAGCTGGGACAGGAAGAGACGAAGACCAAGCGGGAATACTGGCAACATATTGAAAAGCGAGTGTATGATTGGTGGCTACGAACCTTTTCCTCTGCAGGTTATGCCCCTCAGATTTTGCAGGGAATTATTCGGTTTTGTGGCTACACCGATTTCAATCGCCGTCAAGTGATCACCCAATGGTTAGCCCTGAAGGATTTACCTCAAAATGATTTGGATAAAGTTGGGTTAGAAAGTTGGGGGGATACGAATCAAGAGGAGATTTCCCTGTCTGCCCTGGAAGTTTTAAGTAAACTTTCCCTATTGGATGAACCCCTGATTGTTATCTTTGACCAGTTGGAAGGGTTGGGGCTGAGTCATAATGAGCGGCTACTTCGCAGCTTTGGTGAAGCTGTCAAGGAAATTTTCACCCATGTTCCCAATAGTTTAATTATCCTTAATCTATTTCCAGATCGCTGGGAACAGTTTCAACAGATTTTTGATGGTTCGATTGTAGATCGGGTGTCTCAATCTCAAATTTTCCTTAATAAGCCTGCGGATCAGGATTTGATTCGATTGCTGGATTTGAAGTTACAACCCTTCAATGTTTCTGTAGAAGAATTGTTTGAAGACTCTGAAATTCAGAAGATTCTGCAACAGAATTCGATTCGTTCGATATTAAACACCGCTGCGGATTACTATCGCTACCACATTGACGGTATTGCTATGCCCAATAAATTAACCCTCTCTGCTTCAGAGAATTCTGCTAAATCCTCTCCAGAAAATCGTTCTCAACCACCGCAAGTCTCCATAGAAAATTTCAATCATTCCTCCCCTGAGATGGAACAAAAGGTACAACAATTGACTTCTGATGTCGGTCAGATGAAACAGGTGATTGATCAACTCACCCAGCAGTTAAGTATTCTCACCACCTCCCCTGGCACAACTTCAGAAGCGATCAGCCATGAATCCCCAGCCCAACGTCAACTGCGGGAGTATGTGCAACATCAACAGCCGCAATTGATCACTGGCTACAGTCAGCCCCAGGTGATTACCGAGAGTGACGATTTGGGTAAATTAACAACTATTCTGGAGTCCTTTAAGTCCATCGTGTCACCCCTAGAGTTGGATACGATGCAACTGAAAAAGCGAGTTCTTCCTGAACATCTTTTGATCCAGACTGCAACTCATCAGTTCGTTGTTGCTTTCTTGCATCAAGGCGGAAATAAGTTCTTCCATCGCATGAGAAACTTTGCAGAGCTGACCAGAGAAAATTCTGATATTCAGTTCAATTTGTGCCGAGATGCGAGAGAAGGTTTAGTCAGTTCTAAAAAAAGTGCTGAACTCCTAGAGAGTTTTAGAAATGCTGCTAATGGTCAATTCATCTTTCTGGATCAGGAGCAACGGGTATTGTTTGAAACCATCTATCAAACGATTGTAGATATTCAGAACCGAGATCTGGAAGTAAACCTAACGGAAGCGCTGAACTTCTTCCTGCTCAACTATCGTGAGTATTGGTTATTTCAAAACCTAACTTTATTAACCTTGAATTAATGGCCAAGATCTATGTCAAACCTAACCCCCCATGCTTCAGAACCCTCCTTCCATCAGTTGCAATGTCGTTATCTCAGCGACACCTTCCAACCTCCTGACGATTCTTTGCCAGAGCTTCTGTTTACCAACATAACTAAGCTTTATTTCGATCCTAAACAACCGGAAGCCTACAAACAGCCGGATTGGTTTGTGGTGCTTGGAGTCAAACCTTTACCCTTGGGTCATTGGTGGCATTCGTTTCTCCCCTGGCAGGAATCTGTTAATCCTTTGCTGGTGGTGGAATTGCTGGATTCGGAAACCTACAGCGAGGATCTGGGTAAAACCGTTCCAGGTTCAGGGCACACACCAACCAAGTGGGACGTTTACGAGCGCATTTTGAAAATCCCCTACTATATTGTGTTTGAGGGTGAGACAAGTCGATTGGATGTTTTTCAACTCACAGGAGAGGAATATAAAAATTCAGTGATTCAAGATCAGCGGATCTGGATTCCAGAACTAGAGCTAGGATTGGGACTATGGCAGGGTTCCTATCAGGAGATTAACCGTACCTGGCTGCGCTGGTACAACGCAGAGGAAAGTTGGATTGTGCCGGTATCGAACTCAGTTCTGGGTTTGGTTTCTTCACCAGAACCTTCCGACGAGAACCAACCTGCTGCCGCCTCTGATCAAGCAGTGTTAGCAGAAAAGTTGAAGCAGCTGGGACTTAAAACATCGAAAACTTAGCTGTAGTTTCTGGACAGGAACCAGAGCTAAATGATACGACCACTCCGGTTTGTGTAACGATGATCATTGACGGTGCGAACCCTCTAATTCCATGTCTGACCCTTCTACCGCTTCGGTATTTCATATTCCCGTTCTCAGTCGCGAGTTGATGAGCGGATTAAATCTCCAGCCCCACGGAGAATACTTGGTTGCAACCGTTGGGGGAGGTGGTCATAGTTGTCTCTTTCTGCAGTCCTCTCCCGAAGTACGCGTCACGGCAATTGACCAGGATTCTCAGGCCCTTGCCGCTGCCCAGACAAAATTACAGGCAACTGATCCGAGCCTGTTAGAGCGGATTCAATTTTGGCAGGGCAACTTTTGCGACTATGAACCCGGAACTCAAGAATTTGACGGCATTATTGCTGATCTTGGGATCAATTCCAATCAATTAGACACCCCGGAACGGGGCTTTAGTTTTCGCCAAACGGCCAGCTTGGACATGCGAATGAACCAGCAACAATCTCTCACGGCGGCTGAGATTATCAATACCTGGGACGAAGTTGAACTGGCCGATCTGTTCTATCAATACGGTGAGGAGCGACTGTCGCGCCGGATTGCTCGACAAGTTGTGGGCAAGCGCCCCTTTGAAACCACAACGGATTTGGCCGCTGCCATCTCCCAATCTGTCCCCCCCAAGTACCGATACGGTCGAATTCATCCCGCTACACGAGTCTTTCAAGCCCTGAGAATTGTTGTGAATCAGGAACTTGTGGTACTTGAGAAGTTCTTGCAGCTTGCTCCCAAGTGGTTAAAACCGGCGGGTAGGATTGGGGTGATCAGCTTTCACAGCCTGGAGGATCGGCGGGTCAAGCACGCCTTTCGTCAAACTGAGAGCCTTAAGATCATTACTAAAAAGCCCATCCAACCTCAATCTGAAGAAATTGATCAAAATCCCAGAGCCCGCTCTGCTAAGTTACGAATTGCTGAACGTCTTGACCATGAAGTCGGTAACATAACTTGATGATTTGGCCGATTGCCTGGAAAATAAAAGGGGTGCGGTGTGAGTGAGTTGGTGACTCGAAGCCGTGTATAGTTGCCTGGTTCAATGGTCAGGTATTTGATTGCTGTTAAATTAGTGTGATGTCGGATCGCAGAACTAATCAATGGATGATTTGAATCCAGATGAGGGCTCTCAGCTCAAACTCATGATTATCGACGATGAACCTGATAACCTGGATTTACTCTTTCGTACCTTTCGACGGGACTTTCAGGTTTACAAGGCAACCAATGCGGTCGATGCCCTGGAAATTCTGGATGAAGCTGGCGAGATGGCTGTAATCATTTCCGATCAGCGCATGCCAGAAATGAATGGAACGGAATTTTTGGGACAAACTGTTGAACGGTTTCCGGACACGATTCGGATCTTGCTGACAGGATATACGGACGTTGAGGATCTGGTTGGAGCGATCAACTCAGGGAAAGTCTTCAAATATATTACAAAGCCCTGGAATCCCAGGGAGCTTAAGATTATTGTTGAGCAAGCGTGTGAGACGTACGAATTCTCGAAGCAACGAACTGAAGCTCTACGACGCGCCCTAAGACGAGAGTCCCTGTATAACGATGTTGTGATTGCCCTGCGGGAGTCCCTTGATTACTTCAGCATGTTGCAAACTTTCGTTCAGACGCTGGGGGAGGCTTTTGAGGCAACGGGGTGCTGCATCTACACCATTGAAGATGGTATGCGAACAGCGGAAACTTTTCTCTATACGGCGATCGCAGCTAATCACTCCGCTTGGTTCGACAAGTGCAACCACCTATTCGGGTTGATTAATCCGGTTTTAGAAGAGCGCAAAACTCAGGTTATTTCAGACCCAGAGCAAGGTCAACATCGATATGTTGCTGTTCCCCTAACCTATCAGCTTGAACTCCTGGCAATTTTACTGGTCTTTCGTGAGGGAGAAACTGGAGCTTTAACCGAGGCAGAAATTCAACTCTTGGAAGCAGTGGCTGAACAGGCATCCCTGGCCCTTTCCCAGGCAAAGCTGCATCAACGAACGGTGGCCCTGGCGGAACAGATGCAAAATGAGTTGCAGGTGGCTCGACAAATCCAAACCAATCTGCTGCGGCAAAGCTGGCCTGACCTGGATACCGTTAACATCCAGGCCTGTTGTTATCCAGCCAGGGAAGTGGGTGGTGACTTTTTTGAAGTTTACATCCATGCCCAAGGGGATATCTGGGTGGCGCTGGGGGATGTGTCTGGCAAAGGTGTTCCAGCGGCTCTGTTTATGGCCAGTACGATTTCTGTGATTCGACGGGAGCTTTCCCTGGAAGTCTCTCCAGAACCGGAGCAAGTGATGCAAAATCTCAATCGGCTGCTATCCGATGATTTAATTAGTAACAATCACTTTATCACCATGGTCTTGGCTCGTTACACTCCTTCTACCCATCAACTTGCCTATACAAATGCAGGTCACGTTTATCCTATGGTTTGGTCGCGTCTGGATCTGCAAAAAAGTGTTATTGCTGGCGACGAACAAGATATGGAACCTGACTATCTAAAAACGAGGGGAATTCCGCTCGGTATTTTACCCAACTGGCGAGGTCAGGGCGGAGAAATTACCCTGTCCCCTGGGGATATCTTTTTACTGACCAGTGACGGAATTACCGAGGCCAGCGTCAAACAAACCGATTCCTCTGATGGAACTCCAACCTATAGGATGCTCTATCAACAGGGACTTTGGCGGTTTCTGTGTCACCAACAAGACACCTTTGACCTTGAAAATCTCTTAGCGGATATCCGAGAACAAAACCCAATTCATGACGACGACCAAACCATGCTTTCCCTGGAGGTTCTCTTCAACGATGAAAACTGAACTCCATATTCCAAGTGATATTCGATTTCTTCCCGTGGTTGAGAACTGGCTGCTCAGCAGTTTGGAAGTCGAACTGGGGGATCTGGAAGATTGGCCTAATCAATCGAATCGGATTCGTCTGGTTCTGGCTGAGGCATACTCCAACGTGATTCGCCATGCCCATAAAGATCAACCCAATCTCACAATTGAGATCTGCTTAGAGTTGAATCGGCATATTCTTGTTCTGGAAGTTTGGGACTACGGCGAAGGTTACGAAATTGGGGATTACATTCCACCGAATCCGGAAGATAAACAAGAAAGTGGGTATGGCTGGATGATTATGAATCGGTTGATGGATCAAGTCAGCTATAATCCACAGACAAATGGTCGCAACTGTTTGCGGCTTGAAGCCAGGTTAATCCAAGCACCGGAGAATAAACTGCAGACCAATCAACCGTCGGTCGAATCCTAAGATTGAAGCTTGAAGGTGATGAAACACATCGGAACTGCACTACTAGGAAGCCTTGTCGCTTTTGGGAGCCCATTGAAAGCCCTGTCCCTACCAACAGAGCAAGCACTTTATGTTGCCTATCCTCCAGCGCAGCACCAAACCACCTCTGACCGAATTTTCTTTATCGGCACTGCTGCTCCAGATGCTGAAGTACGGATTAATGGCCAGGTGATTGAAAATCGCTCCCCCGCTGGACATTTTGCCCCAACGTTGCCGCTAAAGATTGGGGAGAATAATTTCACCCTGCGCCACAAAGACCAGGAAGTTGAACTGAAAATTACCCGTCTGCCCAGCCAACCCAGTCTGCCCCCGGGCATAACTTTCCTCCCAGAGTCGCTAGAACCCGCTGTTAATATCGCGCGACTGCCTGGGGAACGGATTTGTTTTAGTGCTGTTGCCCCGCCTCGGAGTCAAGTTTCCGTCAAGTTAGCCGACCAAACCATTCCGCTGTTTTCACAAGCACAGATGACAGCATTACCAGATAACAAAGCGGTACTGACAGGTGCAAACCAACCCATTGCCCAAACGGGTCGATACCGGGGTTGCGCCAGAGTTGCTGCTGAGATTACTTTCCCATCTGACCAGAACCAATTCTCTCTCGGCCAGCCCGAATACCAACTGCAACAGGCCGGAATCACCGTTAGCCAAGTTGCTCCTGGAGAAGTGACAATCCTTTCGCCGGAGCAGTTTGAAATTGCCGAAGTGACGGTTCCAGAAGGCGTGGCTCGCACCGGCCCTAGCACCACCTACTCTCGGTTAACCCCTTTACCGAAAGGCACTAGAGCCCAGATCACAGGTCGAGAGGGAGACTACCTGCGGCTAGATTATGGAGGCTGGATCAAAGCCGATGAAACTCGGACTTTAACGGGAGAAATTCCGCACCAGTCCTTTATCCGAAGCGTGAGTTCCCGCCGAACCGGGCCATGGACAGAGGTTTTCTTTCCCTTGCAGGTTCCGGTTCCCCTCTGCGTTTCCCAGGATGAAACCAGCCTAACCCTCACCCTGCACAACACATCGGCTCATACCGATACCATTCGGTTCGATGTCATTCCCCTGATTGAGCGGATGGACTGGCAACCCGTCCTGTCTCCCCTCGGCGAAACCCAGGACGCTGTACAATACACTTTTCATTTCAAAACTTCCCAGCAATGGGGTTATAAATTGCGCTACGACGGTACAACTCTGGTACTCTCCCTCAAACATCCGCCGGAATTAGGTCAGGTAGAATCTCGATTGTTCCCCTCCCCGGTGGAATCTCAACCCCTGTCCGGGATGTTTATTCTGATCGATCCAGGCCACGGCAGCCAAAACGATCTAGGGGCGCGGGGGCCAACGGGCTATCCTGAAAAAGATGTCAATATTGTGGTGTCTCGGTTGCTAGAGCAGGAATTGCTTCAGCGGGGGGCACGAGTTTTTATGACTCGGAAGAATGAAGAGGATTTATTTCCCAAAGATCGGGTCGAAATGATTCAACAACAGGAACCAGATCTGGCAATTTCAGTTCATTACAATGCCCTGCCTGACTATGGCAATGCTCTAGAGACGCAAGGAATTGGCATCTTCTGGTACCATACCCAAGCCCATAACTTATCGGTATTCCTGCACAATTATTTAGTAGAAAAGCTTGATCGTCCCTCCTACGGGGTTTTTTGGAATAATCTGGCCTTGACTCGTCCGGCCGTTGCGCCCTCAATCCTGCTAGAGCTAGGCTTCATGATCAATCCAGAGGAATTTGAATGGATTGTTGATCCCCAAGAACAGCGCCGACTGGCTGCAACGCTAGCCGACGGCATTGTGGAATGGGTTGAGAATCGTCAGTAAGTGACTCAGTCTGGATGTGTGCAAGCAGTCACGTGTAGATTACAACAATGACGGATCAGGCATCTGAAGATTACAAAAGCTTGTTACTTGATGTAAAACAACGCATTCGCTCTGCCCAATACGAGGCACTGAAAGCGGTAAACTGTGAATTAATTCATCTTTATTGGGATATCGGTGAATTGATTGTCGCTCGTCAGCAAGTTTCGGGCTGGGGGAAATCTGTTGTAGAACAGTTGGCAGCAGACTTGCAAGCTGAGTTTCCTGGCATTAGTGGCTTTTCACCGCGAAACATCTGGAGGATGAGAGAGTTATACCTGACCTACAGAGGAAATGAAAAACTGACACCAATGGTGGCAGAAATTGGATGGACTCACAATTTGGTGATTCTGGAAAAGTGCAAGGATGACTTGGAACGAGAATTTTATCTACGGATGACTCGTAAATTTGGCTGGACAAAGAATGTCTTAGTCCATCAAATTGAAAACCAGTCCTATGAAAAGACATTGCTCAACCAGACTAATTTTGATCAGAGATTACCAGAAACAATTCGTGATCAAGCCAAGCTAGCGCTCAAGGACGAATATACTTTTGATTTCCTGGAACTAGGAGATGAACATACAGAACGTCAATTGGAACAGGCTATTCTGGCTAGAGTAGAACCGTTCCTATTGGAAATGGGCGGGATGTTTGCCTTTATCGGCAGTCAGTATCGTCTAGAAATTGCCGATGAAGAGTACTTTATTGACTTGCTGCTTTATCATCGCAGACTCAAGTGCTTAATTGCCATAGAACTGAAAATTGGCAAGTTTTTACCGGAATATGTAGGAAAGATGCAATTCTATCTAGCGGCTTTGGATGAGCGGGTACGCTTACCGGAGGAAAATCCAGCTATTGGCATTATTCTCTGCAAATCAAAGAATCGGGCCATTGTTGAGTATGCCTTGCGAGAATCGAATAAACCAATTGGTGTGGCAACTTACCAGATTGTTTCTACCGTGCCCGTAGAATTGCAGGGACAACTCCCAGAACCAGAACAGGTTGCAAAGTTACTGGAGGGAATTGAGTGAACCAAACTTGCGGAACTCAGGAGAGCTGGATGCTCTGGTCAATCAGCCGTCGAATCAAAAATAGCAATTTCAATCCTGGGGAAGATACGAACGGCTGGGAAACTGTAGTCTACTAGCGGCATCTGCTTTAGTTTTGATCTCCAGGGGGTTGTCCTGGAAATTCAGAATTCAGGGCATCAGATCAGGGTAAAGTATTTAGAGTTGAAATCCTAGGGGAAAGCCGTGAAAGTTGGAGCAATTTATCAGGGAGAGGGACGCTGTGAGTTTGTCGTTTGGGCTCCGCTGAAAAAACAGGTTAGCGTCCAAATCTTTACACCGACTGAAAGAACTATCCCGTTAGAACTTGACCCGTCGGGTCATTGGCGAGCTGTTGCGACTGACATTCAGCCAGGAACCCGCTATAGCTATCAGTTGGACGGAGATTTAGTGCGGCCCGATCCCGCATCCAACTTTCAACCAGAGGATGTACACAAACCCTCAGCGGTGGTCGATCACAACGATTTTCAATGGCAAGACCAAAATTGGCAAGGAATTCCTCTGGAAGATTGGGTTGTTTACGAGCTGCATATTGGCACGTTCACCACGGCTGGAACCTTCACAGCAATTATTGAACGGATTCCTGACCTACTGTCTTTGGGAGTCAATGTAATAGAACTGATGCCAGTGGCCCAATTTCCGGGGAATCGCAACTGGGGCTACGATGGCGTCTATCCCTACGGCGTTCAGGCGTCCTATGGCGGCCCCGATGGTCTAAAGCAGTTGGTCAATGCCTGCCATCAACAGGGCATGGCGGTGGTGATGGATGTGGTGTACAATCACCTCGGCCCAGAGGGAAACTACACTCAGGAATTTGGCCCCTACTTTACAGACAGGTACAATACCCCCTGGGGACGGGCGCTGAACTTTGATGATGCCCATAGCCCAGGCGTTCGCAATTTCTTCATTGAAAACGCCCTGTATTGGTTGCGGGACTACCACATTGATGGTCTCCGATTGGATGCGGTTCACGCCATCTATGACTTTGGAGCGCGGCACATCCTGGAGGAGATGGCAGATCGAGTTTTGGCCCTGTCCCATCAGGTAGGTCGTCAGTTCTATCTGATTGCGGAGAGTGATCTGAATGATGTGCGGGTGATTCGCTCTAGAGATGAGGGAGGACATGGAATTGATGCCCAGAGGAGCGATGACTTCCATCACTGTATTCACACTGTTCTAACGGGCGAGAATAGCGGTTATTACCAGGACTTTGGCCAAGTTGGGAATCTAGCTAAGGCCATCCAGGAAGGGTTTGTTTATTCCTGGAACTACTCCCCGGATCGCAAGCGCTACCACGGGAACTACGCAGGCGATCGCCCCCCCTCTCAATTCGTTGTCTGTAGTCAGAACCACGATCAGGTGGGAAATCGAATGTTAGGAGAGCGGTTAACGCATCTGGTTTCCTTTGACGCCTTGAAATTGGCGGCAGCGACAGTGATTCTATCCCCCTACATCCCGATGCTCTTCATGGGTGAGGAATATGGGGAAGATTCACCCTTTTTGTATTTCATTAGTCACTCCGATCCGGGTCTGGTGGAAGCTGTCCGTCAGGGTCGCAAGCGAGAGTTTGAAGCGTTTCATGCCGTAGGAGAACCGCCCGATGCCCAGTGTGGTGCAACCTTCCAGACCTGTGTTTTGAAGTGGGAGCAACGAAACGAAGGCAAACATCAGGTTTTATGGAATTGGTATCAAACCCTGATTCAATTGCGACGTCAGACTCCTGCGTTGAAGCAAGTACAGCGGCAATGTCAAACTGTGAATTGCTCAGAAGATCAAAAGGTACTCGCGGTTCACCAATGGTGCGACAACAGTGAAATTTTCTACGCGATTAATTTCAATCAACAGCCTCAAACCGTTGAAGCTTTTCCCATCAAACAAGCCTCTGGTCAAACCTGGCAGAAGCGCCTTGATTCTACAGAGCCTAAATGGATGGGTTTAGGGTCTCAAGTCCCAGAAACATTGGAACCCTCGCAGGCTTTCAACCTTCCACCCCAAAGCGTTATAGTTTGCCAAGTTTGATTTGCAGTCAGAAGCAGGGACTTCAACCGTTTGCTTCTGAACACTTTTCCTCAGTGCTAATCCCTGATACCTGATAGCTGATGCCTAATAGCTGATAGCCAATTACCAACTTCCTCTTCTAACTTCAAACCTATGCGTATTCCTGTTGCAACCTACCGAATTCAATTCAATCCCGAATTTGGCTTTGAAGATACCCAGAGAATTGTCCCTTACCTGAAGGAACTGGGCATTTCTGATCTCTACGCTTCACCCATTTTTAAACCCAGGAAAGGCAGTACCCATGGTTACGATGTGGTCAACCCCAATCAACTCAATCCAGAACTTGGAACCCTGGAGGAATTTGAAGAGCTGATTGAGACGTTAGATGAATATGAAATGGGTTGGGTACAGGATATCGTTCCTAACCACATGGCCTATGATAGCCAGAATAACTTTTTGATGGATATTCTGGAGTATGGGCCGGACTCGGAATATTTCAACTTCTTTGATATTGATTGGGAACATACCTACGAGGACATTCGGAGCCGGGTTCTGACTCCATTGTTAGGAGATTTCTATGGACGATGCTTGGAGAATGGTGAACTACAGCTCTCCTATGATGAGGAAGGACTCAGCATTAACTATTACGATTTTAAAATTCATCTGCGGGTTGAGTCCTATGCCCAGTTTATCAGTCATGATTTAGGATTTTTATCTCGGAAATTGGGCCGCAGGCATCCAGATGTTGTCAAGCTATTGGGTGTGCTTTATATTCTGAAAAATATCCCGGCAGAAACCTCTAGCCAACAGCGTCGAGATCAAGCGTTATTTGTGAAGGGCTTACTCTGGGAACTCTACCAGGACAACGAGCAAATCAAAGAGTTTATCGATCAAAATATTGAACGCTTTAATGGTGTAGCAGGCGACCCAGATAGCTTTAATCTGCTAGATGATTTGCTATCCAATCAATTTTTCCGGCTGTCCTTTTGGAAGGTGGGAGCGGAGGAATTAAACTACCGTCGATTCTTTACGATCAATGAGTTAATTTGTGTCCAGGTCGAAGACGAAAAGGTGTTTCACAAAACCCACGATTTGATTGGTCAGTTTGTGAAGTCCGGAAAATTTAATGGGGTGCGAATTGATCACATCGATGGTTTGTACAATCCGGTGCAATATCTCCGATGGTTACGGGACAAGGTGGGGGATATTTATATTACAGTTGAGAAAATATTAGAACTTGAAGAGGAACTGCCTGAAAAATGGCCAATTCAGGGAACCTCTGGCTACGAGTTCTTGAATTACGTGAACGGTTTGTTTTGTCTTGCGACGAATGAAGAACGGTTTAATCAGATCTATCGGCATGTGAGTGGTCTGACTGCGCCCTATGACCAGTTAGTTGTGGATAATAAGCGGCTGATTGCGGATAAGAACCTGGCAGGAGATGCGGATAACCTGGCTCTTTTACTCAAGCGGATCGCGGGTCAATACCGGTATGGACGGGACTTCACACTACTGGGTTTAAAAACTGCAATTATGGAAGTTCTAGTCCGATTCCCCGTCTATCGAACCTACATCAATGAAGATGGGGTGAGTAAAAGCGATCAGGTCTACGTACAACAAGCGATTCGAGCGGCTAGGGGCAAGTTACCGGAACTCTTGAATGAATTGACATTAATTGAGAAGTTTCTACTGCTGGACTACGATACCAACTTTTTTGGTCAGGAAAATCAGCAGCTCTGGTTGCACTTCGTCATGAAGTTCCAGCAATTCTCCAGTCCGCTAACGGCAAAGGGAATCGAGGATACTTTGTTCTACGTTTACAATCGGTTCTTATCTTTGAATGAAGTGGGCGGAGCGCCCCAGCATTTCGGAATTGATCTGGAAGGATTTCATCAATTTAATCAGGAACGGTTTAAAAATTGGCCCCAGGCCATGAGTGCTTCGTCCACCCACGATACCAAGCGCAGTGAAGATGTTCGGGCGCGGTTGAATGTGATTTCCGAGATTCCAGATGAATGGGAGGCCGAGGTAAGAAACTGGATTGGCTTAAATCGGTCTAAGAAGGCGGATGTCGAGGGGCAACTGATTCCCGACGGCAATGATGAGTATTTTGTCTATCAGACCCTGGTCGGGGCCTATCCATTCTCAGAGGAGAAATATCCCAGGTTTGTGGAGCGAGTCAAGCAGTACGTGATCAAGGCGATTCGGGAGGCCAAGGTTCACACTGCCTGGTTGCGTCCGGATACGGTCTATGAAGAGGGCTTTATGGAATTTGTGGAACAGATTCTTCAACCTTCAGAAATCAATGAATTCCTGGCGGCCTTCCGTCCCTACAAGCGAAAGGTTGCTTTCTACGGGATTTTCAATTCTCTCTCTCAAACCCTGCTGAAAATGACCAGTCCAGGACTACCCGATTTCTACCAGGGGACAGAGTTATGGGATTTGAGCATGGTGGATCCGGATAACCGTCGCCCTGTTGATTTCCAACAACGTTTGTCGTTTTTGCAGGAAATCAAGCGCCGCTGTAAGACAGGGATGATGAGTTTACTGGAGGAATTGCGCATTACCTGGGAAGATGGACGGCTAAAGTTATTCTTAATTACTCAAGTTCTGGCGGCTCGGAAGCAATATGTCGGAGTTTTTCAAAAGGGTAATTATCAGCCCCTAATGGTTACAGGCAAGTATCGTAACCACGTGGTTGCTTTTGCCCGTAACTATGGCAATGCAGTAGCAATTATAATCGCACCTCGATTCCTAACTTCTGTGGTCGAGCCGGATGCGTTTCCCCTAGGTGAGGCTGTTTGGCAAGACACGGCGGTTGAAATCCCCAGTCAGTTGGTCGGCTCAACCCTGCAAGAAGTTTTAACCGCCCAGGAAATTCCAGCTCAGGCTTCTCTGCCAATTGGTCAGATTTTACAGAATTTTCCGGCGGCTGTTTTGGTGAATCAAACGGAACCTGTTCCAGCGGCAGAGGGTTAGGGTGATGCCTTAGACGTTCAAAAATAGCATTCAAAGATTAATCGACCCCCATGAGGTATGACATTGCTGCCATTATTGAACAGAATAGTCAGGGATACTTCTTGATGGAAAACGATCCATCGGAGGGTCTAGGGTGGTATACCAGTCGGCGGCGAGCTTTAATCCCTCTCGATGAACGCTTTCGCTATCCAAAGTCGCTCCAGCGGGTTTTGAATCAAAATCGCTTTACCGTGGCCGTCAATCGTGATTTTCTGGCGGTAGTTGAGGGCTGTGCCAATCGAGATACCACCTGGATTTCATCGGAACTGAAGGAAATCTATCTGGCCCTCCATCAGGCGGGCTGGGCCTACAGTTTTGAGACCTGGCAAGATGAACAACTGGCTGGGGGGATTCTAGGATTGATCATCGGAGGGGCATTCATCGGGGAATCGATGTTTTTCAATATCCCAGAGGGATCAAAAGTTGCCCTGGTAAAATTGGTCGAACGACTACGACAACAGGGCTTTATCCTATTTGATGCCCAAATGAATAACCCCCACTTGGAGCGATTTGGAGCATTTGTGATCAGCAATCGGGAATATCTCGCGCTGCTTAAAAAGGCTCTGGGTCAAAAATGCTCCCTGGAGTGGACATGCGATTAACCCAGACGGCAACTAGATTTCGGGTAATTGTACCTGACGAATTCTTTCTGAACTAGTTTTGATGCTGGGTCAGGCTGGAAAGACTGTATCTACAATCAAAGTGGAGAGAAACGCAAATCCGATGCCTGCCAAAGCGAATCCGGCAAACCGCAGGTTCAAAGACCCAAATTTATGAGCTGAACCTAAACTTTGTCCAATCCAGTAGGCAGCATAGGCGATTGCCAGTTGAATTGAGGCAAAACCCAAAAGATAAGCAACTAAAGGCCCCATCTCTGCTCCAAAGATGGCCTCCCCATAGGCATAACCATGAAGCAAACCTGCAATTGCTCCTAAACTGACCACTAAAATATTGGAAGGCTTGTGCTTCAGAGCCAACAGCACACCGAACAGCAAAACCGAGGCGGAAATCAAGAATTCAGCCGCCGGAAGCTCCAACCCCATCAGGTGAAGCCCCGTTCCAGCCAGAGATGCCAGAACAAAAACAACGGGTAAGATTAAGCCACAACCTAACGTTGATGCCAGTAATCCCGCTGCAATCACAAAGGCTAGATGATCCAGACCAATTACAGGATGCCCTAAACCAGACAAAAAGCCTCCAAAAGCACTATCAGGTGTTTCTCCTCCAAAGGGATGGTGAGCCAGAGCTGGCAACGTTTGGAGTAAAAGTAACGTAAGAGTCAGACAGGCCGATAGTCCAAGTTGACGCAGCGGAATACCCGCTTTCAAAGCCTTTACAAAAGATGATGAGTAATTCATCTATACCTCGCAGACGAACTAAAGAGCGGATTTTTATCGGTGGGCATCCTGACTCATGGGTCTCAGACCCGATTCACAGTTGCGGGACAGCGGCAGATTCTCACTGCTCTTTCCCCGTTACCTCTGACGACTGACCCCCGTCAGAACCGATAACTTTGTACTATATCTCACATTATCCACTTGTGTCGATATATTATTCGTAGCGTCTACCCTGAAGATTAGTAACACAACAAATTCACTCACTTTTTGGGTGGGATTTGTTTAACGAAAATTAGGTGGCATCACCCAATTTTTCACCTTAAGTTGATCCTCCATCTTTTCAGTAGATTGGATTATGCATGCAACCATGAGAGTTGACTCAAAACTATCAAAAACCCATTGAAAAGATTATTGTCTAAAGTAACTATCTTTCAGGAATTTTCTTCTGTAGCTGGAGGCTTTGGCTGCCCATCAATTCGAGTCCGAGTTCCCTTGACAACAAGATCCCTGCCCAGCCACTCAGAACCATTCAACGCTCGAATAGCGGACATTTCCTCAGTGTGGGCCTCCATATACACTAGGGCAAAACCCATGGAATGATTCGTTTTTTGATCGGACAGAATTTGTACTTTCTTGACAGAACCATAATCTGAAAAAAACTCACCGATCTGCTCTTCTGTAACGTCACAGGGAAGATTTCCGATATAAATGCCCATACCTTATCTTGTCTCCAAAAAATTAACACGGTGGATGTAGCGATTTCAATCGCGTGAGGTACAGATTTGAGAGTTGGCGACGTACTGCGCTGCCAACTGTTGTACTCCAGTAGCGTTGGAAATGCTGTAAGGGTTAAGATCAGGGAGAAGCGTTAACTAATACAGAAGCAGTTCAATACCAGGAAAAACTTGCCGCAGAATTTCAACCATTGCCTGCATCCTATCACGTCTGTCAGATTCCCTCACCGTTTCGCAGCAAACTGATTTTTAGGGATACAAAACCGACAATAACTGACTGACAACCTTTGTCCAGGTAAATCGCTGGACTACAAATTCTGGGCCAATTTGAGCAGCCTGTCGTCGAAACTGACTCTCTTCAATCACCTTGAACATCAGCTCAATCAGGTGTTCTTGGTTCGGCTCCAGATAAAGCTTGGTATCTCCGGTCTTTTCTTTGAGAAACCTCAAACGGCTCTGAATTTTCCAGGTAAAGTCTGAATGGGTAAAGTCCTCGGTGGGGCCACCTGCTGTACAAATGATCGGCAAGCCGCAGGCCGACGCTTCTAACACTGGTAGATTGAAGCCCTCTGCTGAATAGGGGGAAACGTAGACATCCGCAGCCTGATATAACTGCGCCATCTCCTGGGTGGAAAGGTTGTGACCAATGTAGTGGAGTCGAGCATGAACCCGTTCCAACTCGGTATCACTCAATACATTTTTACTGGCTTTTTGAATCGAGGCATGGGAGGGGAAAATCGCATCTCGCCCCTTCAAAACCAATCGCGTTTTAGGATAACGTTCTGTTACCTGAGCAAAGGCTTTTAACAAACGATCGACCCCCTGCCGTTCGTTCCACATGACGCCGATATTCAAAAAAACAAAGTCATCTTGCCAGCCGAGTTGCTGACGTAAGTGTTGCCGCTGTTCTGGAGTAGGGCGACGATAAATTTGAGGATTAAAACCGAGGGGAACAACCACAACACGAGTCGGATCCGCACCACTATTGACGAATCCCTGACCCGACCAATGGGACGCCGTTAAAATCACTGTTTCAGAAGCCAAATGAGCCTGACGAAAGGACTCAACGTTCATCCCCCGCAGAATAGTTTTTGGCACAACACCCCATTCCGTGCAACCGAACATTACCGTTCTGGAACTGACAGAATCGCTCAGGTCAAACGGGCAGTACATCCGTAATGTCACATCTGCAACTTGCTCAGGTTCGGGGGTTGGAATCTTGTCGAGTAATGATTCCTCAACCTCAGAAAATAGCCCTCGACTAGCTTTCCAATTTTCGGTGACGTAGGGCATGTCTTTATGAAATAGATTGAGCTGAGGATAGTCAAGAAACTCTAACAATTGACAACAGTTAATCAGGGCATAGGAGTGGGGAATCTGACGCCATCCTTCCACCAACAAAGAGTAACTTTTCTGAGGTTGTAGGTTGTTATTAAAGTTGCCGAATTCTCTCCTGACTGGGAATGACAATTGTAGGCTGTCATCAGCGCGGCATAATGCACCACCATTATCAACTACTTGGATTAACCGATTAACTGTCTGTTTCCAGGTATAGTTCTGGGCAGCAAATTCCGGCACAATCTGACGGGCTTGATTACAGAAATCAGGCTGATTCATGATCGTTCCCATCAGAGAAGCCAGATGTTCCCAATCAGGATGAAGGAAAAATCGCACTTGATTTCCAATCGCCTTCGTTCTGAAAGTGCTATTAATTTTTAAGCCAAAGTCAGGATGGATGAAATCATCCGTTGGCCCGCCTGCAGTACAAATTACAGGCACGCCGCAGGCCATAGCTTCTAACACGGGTAGGTTAAATCCAGTCGCCAGATAGGGGGAAACGTAGGCATCAGCAGCTTGATAGAGCCGCACCAGTTGTTCAGTGGGTAAGGTTGTCCCCAAATAGGCAAGACGCGGCTGCACCTTTGCCAAAGCTGACGCATCCAAAATGCTCTGACTGGCATCAATCAAATATCCATTGGAAGCATACAGAGCATCACAACCCTTCAGCACCAACCGACTATCAGGATAGCGGTCAACAATCTGAGCGAATGCCTTGAGTAATGGTCGAATTCCATCACAGTCATCCAAGCTACCCACTGTTAAGAAAACGAACTGATTGCCCCACCCCAACTGGCGACGCAGGGCTTCACGTTCGCCGGGTTGCAGCGGTTGATACAGTTGGGGATCGACACCTAGGGGAATAACTCTAATCTGGTCTAACGTTGCTCCACTGCGGAGTAATCCATCCCGTGACCAGTTGGAAGGCGCAATCCATTGTGTAGTATCACCCAAATGATGCAGAGAATTAACCCCCATTGCCGACAGGGCGGAGTCCAATACCACTCCCCAGGGCGTGACAGCGAATAGAAGGGTCGGTTGTTGACCTGTTTCGCTCACCAGATTCGGTAGATGGGAAATCTTGAGGGTTAGATCGGCTTCAGCCATGGATGAAGGACAGTTCGACCACCGTGCAGCTAAATCTTGTGGCAAGAGAGAAACAGGATGCCAGTTTGAATTGGGATAGGGGATAGCTTGATAGGAAACCTGGAGGTCGGATCGAGTCAGCAGTTCTAAAGTTAAAAACTGAGCTGTGATCCCATAGGAATGGGGCAGCGGCAACCAACCTTCTTCATTAACTCTCATGGGGAGGATGACTAGCGTGAAAATCCATACAATGCTACACAATACTTCAATAAAGCAATCACAAATGATTTGTGAACAGGGGATGAAGGGGGCGCTGTCCCCTTTTTAGGGACGAAGTTCACAAACCTCCCCCCATAATGCTTTTCAGGATTGATTCAGGATTGCCATACAGCCTTTCCAGATCTGGTGAGGTACAGATTTAGTAGGTTAGGCTTGGCTAAGATAGTGGATAGCAACTTTATATCTTGGGACTATAGAATCCTACTAAATTTTATGTTTCGTAAACCATTCATATTAGTTTTATCTTTGACACTAGGGTGGACGGTACTAGCCTGTGGTTCAACTTCAACCGATCAAACCCAAGGCCGTCGTTCTTCCTCTAATTCGCAACAGTCAAACTCTCAACAGTCCAATTCTCAACAGTCCAACGCCCAATCCAATTCACCGATTAATAATCAATCTTTACAGCAGGGAACCTATCCGGTTCAGCAAGCACAATACAACGATGCTACGGGTGAGTACACCTTGGTTTTACTGAATAATAACCCGCCGATTTATCGAACTGCTAATCTACAGATGGCCCGGTTAACCGACGAACAAATTCAAGCGGGGCAAAACGCCTATGCTGAGATTAGTGATGGTGGAGCCATCCTCTACATTCCAGAAAATTTTCAGTTGGAATATGTCCACAATGTCACCGAGGAACAGGTGAACCCTCAAACCGGACAAACCGAAACGGTTGTAGTGCGACGGGAGTCCAACTTTTGGTCACCCTTTGCGGGCTCCTTTGTCGGAACTGCAATTGCGAATAGTCTCTTCGCCCCTCGTTATTATGTCCCTCCAGTGTATCAATCTAGAGGGCCGCTGGTGGGTTATGGAGGATATGGCAGCTCCTATGACGGAGCTGTAAAGAGCTACAGCTCTCGCTACCAAGCACCTCCACCAGCAGTAAAAAATCGTTCAGTTCTACGAACATCCGGAACCGCTAAGTCTTCAGATCGCTCCCCAAGCAATCGTTCTACCAATAACCCTGTTACTAGCAATTCTCCCAATCAAACTCCAACTAGCAACCCTACCAACAGGTCAATCAATAATAATCTCACAAACAACGGCTCGACTGGCAATAGCTCCACTAACGGCGGTTCCGGCAGTAATGAACCAACCGACAACAAAACGACAGGAACGCCCGCAAATACAACAAATACAGATCGTTCCACAGGTTCAGGAGTCGGAGCCAGTGACCTACGTCGTAATGATTCCCAGGGCTCCTCTCAGAAAGCTTCCCCTAGTCAATCGACCAAAAAACGTTCTCCCAGCTTTGGCAGTGGTGGCACTCGTCGATCCCCCTCATCAAGGCCCAGAAGAAGCAGTGGTGGGAGAAGAAGACGACGCTAAATATTTGAGAAAAAACTGGGCCGCATTGCGGCCCAGTTTTTTAATCTTTGTGAGAGGCAGAAGGCTGAGGTTGGGGTTTGGGACGACGCCGCTTAACCAACTTCGGCTTGGAGAATGAATTCATCGGTTCATCCTCGTAGTCCGCAGGAGGCTCATTGCCAGGATAGGTCGGACGCATCTGGTCGTAGGCCAATTGCAAGGCGGCTGCTGCAATCACATGGGGTTCGTACTCCTCGCCCAACTGAGCCACAATCGGCAAGAAGGATGCCATGCGTTCACCTGTGATCGCCTCGGTTACTTTATCCTTCAAACGCTCGATATGACGAGCCTCGATCTGAGATCGCTTGGGTACAGACTGGATCTCAAAGCGCTCGTTCAAATGGCGCTCAATCATCCGCAGCTTGCGACGATCCATCGGTTGAACCAACGTAATCGCCTTACCCTCTCGACCCGCACGACCCGTTCGACCAATCCGGTGAACATAGCTTTCAACGTTGTCCGGCAGATCGTAGTTAATTACATGGGACAGATGATCCACATCCAGACCTCGGGCTGCGATATCAGTTGCCACTACCCAGCGGACTTGGCGGCGGCGGAAGCGGGACAGCAAGCGTTCTCGCTGTGCTTGATTTAAATTACCGTGATACTCATCGACGCTGTGGCCAAATGCCTGTAACTGGTTGGTGAGGTCAGAAGCGGCCTGCTTTGTCCGGACGAAAATAATCGCGGATTCAGGATCTTCTAATTCCAGGATTGGCTGCAATGACCGCGCCTTTGTCCAACCGCGAGGCACCATATAGACTGATTGCTCAATTCGTCTGGGCGTATTCTTTGGAGGATCAACCTTAACGGTGATCGGAGACTTCAGGTATCGCCGCACCAGTTTCCAGATTGAGGGATCCATGGTTGCAGAGAAGAAAGCGGTTTGGCGATCATCCGAGGACGCTTCTAAAATCTTCTCAACATCCTGAATAAAGCCCATGCTCAGCATCTCATCCGCTTCATCCAGAACTAGCCATCTCAACTGATCTAGCTTCAAATCACCTCTGCTAAGCAGGTCTAGAACTCGACCCGGCGTTCCAACAACAATCTGAACGCCTCGTCGTAGCTGCTGAATCTGGCGTTCAATTGATTGCCCACCGTAGACGGTCAAGACATACAGCGATCGCTCACTACTCATCTTGCGGACAGCATCCTTGACCTGCATTGCCAACTCGCGGGTTGGGGTCAGGATTAGCGCCTGTACACCATCTGCCCCCAGATCGATTTGCTCCAGAATCGGCAATGAAAAGGCGGCCGTCTTACCTGTTCCAGTCTGGGCCTGACCAATAATGTCGCGGCCAGAAAGCATTTGAGGAACGGCTTGGGTCTGGATTGGGGTTGGTTCTACGAAACCAATCGACTCTAGATGCTGGGCGCGAGTTTCGGAAATGCCCAAACTTTCAAATGACAAACTCATCAATACTCCTGTAACTTGGCTTGCTTCGGTTCCGATGACTGCCCTCCGTATCCCAAAATTAAAACCTTATCCCAAGACCAGAACTGCTTCCTTCACCAAACCAGAACTACCCGATGAAATCCTGAGAGTAGCTCTGTGGAGGCATTGCGGAACCACTTGGGAACAGTCACGAAAATTACCAAGCCATGCATCAGCCAACTTGCCCTTCCAATGACATTCCCGACGGAATCAGATCGATCTATCTACACTTTATACAGGTATAGCACAAAGCTTTACAATTAGAAACAGAACTATAAACCACCCTAAAGGTCTGTAACAAACTTGCAAAAACGCACAACTAGCTACAAATGCAGCAAATTCTACACTACTGCTGCAAACTACTTGGTCACTACCATGCCATCATAGCTCAAACGTTCCCAAGACCGTCTGGCAGCAAACAACCATTGTAGTCGATACCTGACATCAAAATATAAGGTTAACTTTAAGTCAAATTGCTCTTGTGGCAGTCATCACCATTATAGCTCTAGCGGAGCCATAATTCCCAGTTTGTGCTGTAGTATGAACCTGAATAGTGCATGGTATCCCACCAGTAATCCCAGCCTTGCTTTCGACAACTCGGGAGATTCCTGTTGCACCTGGCCCCAAATCTGACATTGACTCTGGAAGATCTGAAGCTTAGTACTGAGGAAAAGAGCAAGCTTCTGCCACTGAGTAATGGAAGCGGGGGCAGGGAATAGATCAAGTCCCATACCAAGTGACGCAATGAGTAGGTAATAAGCAGGATGAGACGAGCCGAGTAGACCAAGTGCATAGAGCCAGGGAAAGGGTTCAGCTACAAAGATTG
>JBHJGO010000026.1:0-55940 GCA_050331715.1 Microcoleaceae cyanobacterium | reverse complement strand
CAGTTCCCGCACATTCAGGGCTGTTCGAGACACACCGTTCACAGTATCAGCGGCATAAATTGCTAAGCCCTTGTGACCGTATTGAATTTCAAAGCGTAACCAATCATCCGCATCTTGTTGAACCAGAATGCCTTGCAGTTGGAACTTCTGAGTCGGTTCCGTGGTGAACTTAACCTCGGTCTCAAAGTCAACATCAGCCGCTGGTTGCATCACCCGAACGGCATCGGTGTCGTCGTACCACAGGTTATGCTTCCCAGAAGGAACAACAAACTCCAGCACTGCATCATCGCTGCCTGCTCCATTCAGCGCGAAGGAGCCATCACCAGCGGAGTTGACGAATGTCCAGTAGGAAGCCAGCGTCGAATTGTTAAAATCGTCTGAATTAAAAGTAGTCATAGGAATGGAAGATGCGTCTTCGATTGCTAGATTTACAGTCGCAGTGTTTGACAGAGCGCCATCATCGTCTCGAACCGTGTAGGTGAAACGATCACTGCTGGGGGTTGAGCCGTCATGAACGTAGGTAATCAGGCCATTACTATCCAGTGACACTGATCCCGTGGCGGGAGAATCGATAATCGTGACCGTGGTTGGATCAAGATTGCCATCACTATCGGTGTCATTTGCCAGCACATCAATCTCAACGGACTGTCCCCGTTCGACCGTGGCAGTATCGGTGTTGGCAAATGGTTCCTGGTTAGTTGAAAAGGAAATATCAACAGTGGCTACGTTTGAAATTTCACCCTCGTTATCGAGAACTGAATAGGTGAAACTATCGTTATCAACGAAGCTAGCATTTGGAGTGTAGGTAATAACCCCAGTTCCTAAATCAACACTAACATCACCATTGCTAGGTTGACCATCAATTGCAACGCTAGTCGAGTCCAAACTGCCCTCTGGATCGCTGTCATTTCGGAGAACATCAATTGCAACAGCATCGATCAGATCGAGAATCACGCTATCGTCATTGGCAATCGGAGGCTGGTTTATATTGCCACCATTATCATCCAAACCTGAATATAACGGGATTTGAAACCCCTGACCTCGTCTCAGGACATTGTCGTCATTCAGCAAATTTTGAGTGACCCCATTCTGGGTTTCCTGAACCAGAATGTCGTAGCTACCAACGTTGTACCGAGATTCCCCAACCCCCGCAATTGTCAGTTGGGACTCGTCATTGATAAAGGCAGGTTGCCCTTCAGGGATAAAGTTACCCCGACCTGCTGGATAAATTAACCCCCCTAGCAGCTCCGTTTGACCTCCATTTGTGGTTTCAATAACCGTTCCCTCTCCCTCTGTCTTGATGCCTAGAATCCAGAGCTGACCGCCATTATTTGTGACTTTGGTAACCCTGGCTTCTGGATTGAGCTGCCGCGCCCAAACCTCCTGTTGGTTAAATATCCAGTCACTGGCAGTGACATCTTCGATGAAGAGTTGACCCGGAACCGTATTGCGGTAGGCAGCTCCTGAGCCCACCGCAAAGTTTCTCAAAATCAGCGGCGTTGAAGAGGTCTGCTCTACCCAGTGATAGACATCCCCTGTTCCAAAATCTCCAAAAAAGCGTTCGAGGGTGACGCTCTCCTGATTACTTTCCCCAAAGCGAAAAACAGGCTGGTCTTGGCCCTTCAGAGGATTATCAACTTTTAGAATCGTCTGGTAGGACGATCCGGTAATCAAACTGACATTCCCACCCACCTCCAAGGTGTCGCTGATATTGTATCGGCCCCCCGGAAAATAGATGGTTGACTGTCCAGAATCAAGAGCCGCCTGAATGGCCGCCGTATCATCCTGGGAGTCATTGGCGATCGCGCCAAAGTCCGTTACATTTGCCCAAGTACTGGGGTTGTCATAGGAAACATCAGGGGTTTCTGCAACCGCAAGCTGCAATGAACTCTCTGGGGCAGAGGATAAGCCATGGGCGGGGTCTGAGACGTATTCAGAAATCGAGTTTCCAGGAACAACCGTATCGCCGTCTCTTAGGGCAGACTGATAGCCAGAGGCAGTGATATTTCGAGCGTACAGAGTTCCCGTAGACAGCTCAATCGCTGAGTTCTGAGAGGAACCGCCTGTGAAGTTCCCATCAATGACCGTAATGATGCCTCGAAAGTCATTATTCTGAATAACCGGAACAGCGTTATCACTGGTCAAGCCTCGAATATTGAGGATGTTGCCGTTGTTACTAATTCCAGCAACTTTTTGATCGCTCAGTGTCAAGTTCTCAAAGACATTGCTGTACTCGGGATGGTAGACTTCGATACCATAATCAAAACCCTGAACGGTAACGTTCTTGATCAAAGCTGGGCCAGGCCAGGCACGGCTCAATGCCAATCCAGCCTGACCTTGGCGATTGGCATCACTGGATTGAATGGTGACATCTCGAATCCCACCTTGATTATTGTTCAGGAATCGAATGCCGATTGCTTCGGAATTTCCTGCTCCCACATCGACGGTGAGGTTATAGATTGAATTTTGAAAGGCCTGTCCAGTACTATTCCCTTCAAAGGTTGTGATAATGGGCTTGGGTGCGTCAGCGTCATTAAAGCTCGGCAGATTATCCCGAAGTTTGATCACCGTCTTGTCTTCGCTTTCTCCCTGCAGCAAGAGTCGCTTAAAGTTGCTCCACTCGAGGGTATCACTAACAAGATAAGTGCCATTTGGAAAATAGACCGCTTGATTCTCTGCTAGGGCACGCTGAATTGCTGCAGTATCGTCGGTAATACCATCACCTGTTGCGCCATAGTCTCTAACATTGACTAATCCTGCATCATCAGGAAAGCGAACTTGCAACGGTGAAACACTGGTAAAGTCATCATCCTCAATGGTTCCAACTCCCCAGTTATCGATCACAGAAGCATTGTTTGGATTTGTCAAATTCAGGATGAGGCTTTCATAGATCTCGACCGTATTATCTCCCTGTACCTCAACCGTTACGGCCTGCTCCGTAACGCCTGGCGCAAAGGTCAAGGTGCCGCTGTTGCCCAGGTAGTCTGTACCCTCGACAGCAGTCCCAGATGCAGTCGAAAAATCAACAGTAATAACTTCAGTGCTAGCTTCCGACAAACTGACATTGAAAACTAAATTGTTGGTGCCCGCATCCCCTTCAACAACTCTTGCGTCGCTGACAGAAATCCCATTGCTATCGTCTTCTGGCAGAATCGGCGTAGCACTATTGAAAAAGTAATCAACCTGGGCATCAAAGGCAGGAGCGCTCCCTGAATTTCCCGCAAAGGGGCCGATTGAAGTAGGTATTAAGTCAGAGACAAAACTGCCTGCGGTGACCCAGTCTTCTCCATTGCCAGAATAGGACAGAGTCCACTCGTCGCCAGTTCGACTAACCTGCAAGTGTGAAGCCTCATCAAAACTGACATTCCCGACATTAATCAATCCACGGGACTGACCATCAGTCGTGACTGCAGCAAAAACATCCAGCACCTGGCCATCATGAAACGTATCGAATCGAATCCAGTTGTTATCATCCTGCTCAACCAAAATACCCTGGATTTGGAACCTTTGGGACGGCTCAGAAACGAACTTAACTTCGGCTTCAAAATCATCATCCTGCACGGGCTGCATCACCCGGACAGCATCTCTATCGGTGTACCAGAGGTTATGGTCAGTTCCAGCAGGAACCGATAGTTCCAGAACCGCATCTCCAGTTGCAGCAGTGTTGAGAGCATAGGAACCGTCTCCCAATGGATTAGCGAACGCCCAATAAGGAGCTAGAGCAGAACGATTAAAGTCATCCGAGTTGAATAAAATACCCATAGGATTGAGTCTGAACCCATATCATCACTGTGTACACAAGGCCCCGATCCGCACACTCGACAGCGCCACAGCAGTGGCTAGGCAGCGGCGCGGCAAAACCTCATCCAGACAAACTACTAAGACATCTCGGCAACAGCAGATCGAGGAAATTAATTTAAGCACCGCAAATTGCGGCCCGTCGCACGGTAGCAACGCACAAGATCAGTAGACAAGCCTATTCCCAGAAGAGACAGGAGGGGAACATGAGCCCAGCTCTGTCTACTCCAAACAACAACAAGAATCCAAGTCAGTAGCTGCTAAAACACTCATTACGTGCAAGGGCCAATCTAATCTCCAGCAACAAGGCTGCACAGACCCTTACATTAACTTTACGAGGGGGGAACCTTCGTCTCTGAACAAAAATCTTTAGAGACACGATTATCAGAGACACGATTATCAGAGACACAATTAACAGCCACAGAGACCTTCTGTAAAACTGTCCAGACAATCAACATTACAGTAACACGCCACCTAAACACCCCATCCCGGAACCCCTAGCTGCATCAGAACCCAATATCTGTAGACAGGAAATGTGCAGATGGGAAACATGCACTTGCAGTTAAAGCATTCGCGGAGAAAGCCAGTGAGCACCTGACACTCCTTAAGCAAAAACACTCGAACTTACACATATATTTGCATACCTCTAGGAGTACTGTCAGTAAATTTGCAGAGGTTTTACAAAAGCTTTATAAAATCGACATGGACTTAAAGATTTAAACAATAGAAACTTGAACTTAAAAAAAACTTGCATTTTATTTCAAGAGCAAAATGGCCTGAAGTCGTCCCTTGATTGACCTAGGGTTAGTCCTCTTTGGGGGTAGAACCCTGGGCGAGATTTTCCCTGTATTTCTACAATGATGCTCCTGCCATCGTAGCCCCAGGATGGTAGCAACATAAAGCATGTAACCTGGTTCTTCCATTTGTGTTAAAATCAAGCCAAATATTAGGGGTGTCAGTGCCAAGAACTTGGATACATCATCGAAACAAATTCTCTGCCAGACCACAAACCAGATGTAGATGAAAGAAGCTAATCCTAACCAGCCCAAATCTCCCCAAATCCCTGCCCAGCCAAAGAAAGGTGAAAACATACTTGACTGATCTCCCAGCCAACTCTCCCCAACGGCTCTCCACACCGCAATACTGGCAGGATGGGTAGTAGAACCCAGTGGTTGTAGCAGGAAATCATACTGCCAAACCATCCATCCTCCCAAGCGTCCAACCGTATGACCTGGCCCCAGACCCAGCCAGGGATGTAGAAAAGATTCATGGAAATCACTGACAACTCTAAAAGTCGCCATTTTCAACAGCGTCGCCTCTCCTTCAGGGCCATAGATTTCAGGCCGCAGCCATGTTCTAAAGGCACCTAAAGCTTCCACATTTTGTACTGCCCAGAAGAACATAGTAGCCAATAGAACTCCAATACTTAGATATTTAATTGCCTCTACAATATCCCCTAGCTTCAAAACAAGTAAACATATTCCGGCAACTCCAAAGACTAAGAGAACCTGCTTGGCATCTGCTAAGTTCATATGCCAGAAGGTTACGAAAGCAATAAAAACTCGAAACCAAAGTGGAAGTTGCTTAGCGGCTGAAAAATAATAGATCCCAAAGGTTAGGGCAACGGAAGCACCG
Source organism: Microcoleaceae cyanobacterium (assembly GCA_050331715.1). Taxonomy (GTDB): domain Bacteria; phylum Cyanobacteriota; class Cyanobacteriia; order Cyanobacteriales; family Microcoleaceae; genus JBHJGO01. Next base: position 50,507 of record JBHJGO010000026.1, on the reverse strand, counting down.
ACAACGTGTCCTGCTCCTCCTCCGATGAAGACTCCTTTGATATTTTCGGCAAGACCGCCTCTCAGGTGCAAATTCAGAATATATCGTTGTACGTAGGCGAAAATAGTATTGGTGAAAGATGCAAATATGATGTACCCTCTCAACCAAGCTAGTTTTTCAAGGGTTAGTGGCAAACTAATAATTGCTATTAATAACAAAAAATGTTCACAGAAGAATAAAGTATTTAAGCAGGCATTGATCAGCCCTGCTTCGTTTAACAGGGCACTAGCAACATTAATCGTAAAAAAGATTAGTACAGCGACAACTAATTCTTGGACGATTATAATCTGTTTCCGATCCTTGACTCGCGTCTTCAGTAGGATAAATCCACAGGCCCAAATCACAACGCCATAATGAGCTAGATTGATAATTGAAGGAAACTTCAGTAAAGTTAGAACCCGTGGGAAGAAAGCAGAGCTAAACGCAACCAACAGAATTATAATTAGCGAGATAACAGGTCTTTTTCTTTGGCGGAAATCCTGATATTTTAAGGGAGTATTGTTGGTTGTATTCACATCAATCTAAATACAGGACATAATTGGATATTCAATGACTCTCTCTATCAAACTTCTTTAGAGCGACTAATAACTTTACGTGTCTTACCGGAAAGAAACTGCTTCCAGACCCGGGGAAGAGAATAACCGGGGTTCAAAAAAGCAGATAAGCCTAAGTAGAAAACTGCTTTCAAATAGTGTTGTTCAGCATAGTATACACCGGCTTTTCGATACATGAACTGCCCATTTGTCCGCGTGGAGGTCTTCACTTTCTGTAGCCATGGGGTTTGATGCTTCTGCTCCAGGAATTCCTCAAAACTTAATTCTGGTTTTTCTGCTAGCCTCGCTTGATGCCGAGCCACCACGTATCTAATCACATCTTTCTGTAAAAAGAAGCGGTTCATAGAAATGCTTTGGGAATGGAGCCGATAGAGTAATAGTGGCTCCGGAATAGCCAGGAGAGGGCCATAAACCCCCATCCGATCCAACAGCTCAAAATCATGAGCTGCCTTATATTTCGTATCATATCCTCCTACTTTGATAAAAATCTCTTTTCTATAAATTACCGTGGGATGATGTAGATTGATCGGACATCCAGCGTTATAGGCCCTATAGAATTCCGCTTCATTCAGAGGCCCCAAGCTGTTTAGGCTCAGAATTTTACCCTCTGAGTTGATATGATGAATGTAGGTTCCCCAAGCAATAACATTCGGATTATTCCTGGCAGCATTGAGTTGCTTGTCTAGACGGGTTGGCAGAGCAATATCATCTGAGTCCATGACAGCAATCCAATCGTATCTTGAGGCTTCAACCCCTTTGTTTCTGGCTTCGCTCACCCCTTGATGAGCGCCCGCCACAAGCCGGACACGAGGATCTTTTCTGATGTAGCTTTTAATAATTTCCGCTGTTCTATCTGTTGAACCGTCATCAACAACGACCAATTCAAAGTCAGGATAGGTTTGATTTAGGATACTCTCTATCGCTTTGTCTATGTATTTTTCGCTATTGTATGCGGGCATTACTACGCTGATCATTATTGATTTCTCCTTGCTTCAAGATTTAGATATGAATGCATGGTCTAGCGTATAAATTTCTCTCAATAGACTACCCTAGTGTACAATAATACCTGAATTATTTTGTATCATCTCATGATCTAATATCAAGCTTTAGGCATCAATTTTGGGTAAAATTTTACTTCATAGAGCTTTCTAAATATCCTCCAACACAGACCGATAAATAGTCTCCAAAATAGCAGTTTGTTGCGCCAAATCAAAATGCTTTCTCATTCGTATTTGACCGTTCATACTCATTTGTTTCCATAGATCGGGATAACTCAATAATTCCACAATGTATTTTGCCATTGCGTCCCAATCTCTTTCAGTTAAGAGGAAACCAGTTTCTCCATGCACGACGGCTTCTGGGATGCCGGCGTGAATCGAACCAATGATGGGAAGACCCATCGCCTGAGCTTCAACTACAACCATTGGAAGTCCTTCAGAGTCGCCATTTGAGGCAGTGACACTGGGCACAGTTAGTATAGAAGCTCGATTCATCCAATCCTATACAACATCTGGCGGTTGAAATCCGAGAAAACGATAACGGCGAAGTTTCTGCCTGGCCAGTTCTTCTAAGTCTTGGCGCAAGGGGCCATCTCCGAGAATCACAAGTTCTGCCTTCTCTATCTGTTGTTGGGCAAGGGACATGGCCCGAATCAGGTACTCACAACCCTTTTTCTCCGTCAGCCGACCTACGAACAGGACAACGGGTTCACGCGGAATGGAGGCATCTGCTTGAAAGAACTCTGTATTAACCCCAATATGGTGAACTCTAATCTTGTCTTCTGGAAAACCCTGAGCCATCAGCTTAGAACGGATAAAGGCTGAGACTGCAATAAATTGCTTTGCGTTGTGTTTTAACGATTCTCTGCGTTTCAGATAAACTTTGGTACTAATCGAATCTTGCCTGGCATATTCATCTGTCATCATGGCATCAAAGCCATGAAAGGTCACAACCAGCGGAACATTTAATTGATGAGCGATGGGCAGGGCCAAAGCCCCACAGGGGCCAAAATGGGCATGAATTAAAGCAGGATTTAGGGTCTTCAACTTGCGATAAAACTGCGGTGCGACCCCCCACAGTTTGAACAAAGCTTCTGAGATTTTCCCCAATTGTCCGCCAGAGTTGACAACGCAGCAGCGTTCAGCAGGAAGTGATAGACCTTCAACAAAACGAGCACCCCCATAGTAGGGAGTGAAGGTTTTGATATTCTCACCCTGAGCACGGACAAAGGTTTCGGAGGCGGGGAGAAGACGACCACTGAAGAGGAGAAGATTAGGCTTTGACATCTTTAAGCACTACAAATTTCTTGATAAATTTCGGTGAAATACTTCGCTTTCCGATCCCAAGGTGCTTCAGTCTGAACTTTCTGAAGTCCGGCCCGCTTGAGGCTGAGATAGAATTCCCGATCCCTGGCCAGGGTTTCCATTGCTTTCATTAAGCCTTGCATCACTTGTTCTGAACTATGAACCGGAACTTTAATTCCGGTTTCTGCGGTCACTTGGATAGCAGGCCCACCCAAATCCAGGCAGATCACCGGACAACCTGCGGCCATGGCTTCCAAGCACACCATTCCACCCGACTCGTGCAAACTTGGATGAACCAGGGCAAGACACTGACCCAGCTTCTGCAGAGTCTGATCTCGCGGTAACTCATTCCAAAACTTGACTTGTGAAGCAATCCCCAACGCTTCTACAAGCTGCTGCAAATGTTGACGTTCTGGCCCGTCACCAATCATCCAATATTCGGCAGTTTCCGGTAGATTAGCCTGGGCAAACGCCTGTAACCCCAGGTGAAATCCTTTCCAATGCAGTAGCCGCCCTATACTGATAAATCGGGGGGGTTGAGCGTCTTCTGGCATTCTGTACTGGGCTAGTTGCTGAATTTCTCCCTGGGCCAACCCAAGCTGAGACAGAACTTTAACCCGTTGAACCCCGATTTGCTGCAGTCGCTTTGCCGTTTCCGCCGTTGTTCCGAGGGCTAGGGCACAACGATAGGCAGTTAAACGAGTAAATGGATCCCGTTCTCCCAACCCATGGGTCAGGCTCCTCAGAACTTCATAAATTCGGTTTTTGCGGCTGAAGTCCTGCCAGAATATCTTGGGCGCAGTTTCACCTCCACCCACCGGCCCCCAAACAAATGGGATCGGCAACAGGGATAGAAAGCTCGGAGACGAATACCGCACATAGGTAACATGATGCACGACATCAAAGGTTTCCTGGGCATGTAACCGTTTCCCGGTGAAGTAGGCAAGAACTTGCCAGAGATAATAATGAAGATAAACTCCCCGCGATCCCTGCTTCCATCCCAACATTGACTCTGGAAGATCAGAATAAATGAAGTGCAGATTGGATACAGGACGCTCAGCCATTTCGGCTTCGATCATGGGACGATTATCCGCTCGGGTCAGCACCCAAACCCGATGATATTGGGCCAATGCTTGACTCATGTTCCAGCCTACCCCAGGTTCTGAACCCATACCCGGTCGGCAAGAATAGGCAGAGAGTAGAATCTTCAAAGGTTTCATCACACTTCAGGAATTGCAATTGTATTGCCCAACTTCGGACTATCCAGAGCAACCAATTGCCCACTGTTCTTGTCTACTGTAAAAAACTTGTAATGGAGTTCCCGCAGGAGGTCAAACACCCCATGTTCTGATAGACCTAGTCGTCGAGTTCCTCCCACGCTCACCTCAAACAGAATGACAGGTCGCATTTTTTCGATCAAGGCTCGAGAGCCTCTCAGAACCAGCTCCTCTGCCCCTTCGACATCTAGTTTAATCATGTCAACCCGATCCAGTCCCTCTTGCTCAACAACATGCTGGATGGTCGTTGTTGAAATCTCTTCGTAGCCCACGTCAGGATCACCACTTTTTCCCAGTGAGAAACTATTGGAAGCATCAGCAATATGGTACAGACGAGCTGTCCCGACTTGATCTGACAGAGCCAGGGGAAATGCGTTAGCCTGCTTGAATTGGTTGATTTTAATATTGTGTTCCAATGTAGCGAAGGTTTCTTGACCGGGTTCAAAGGAGAGGACGCGACCGGAATCTCCCACTAATTTGGCCGCAGCAACGGTATAAATTCCCAAATTTGCCCCACCGTCAATAAATACCTTTCCAGGCGATAGAACTTTTTCAAGATAGAGCAGCTCCGGCTCGTAGTCCTCGCGGGTAACAAAAATTCCAGTGGAGCCTGCCTTACGAAACTTGGGGGGTAAAAACAGTAGACAATTCCAACGAGAAAGCCTAATGGTTGCAGGAACGCCTGCTAGACAATGCACTCCCCATAGACCAATCCGAAAGAAAGATTGTAACGGCGATTTCTGAAAGGTTTTATGGGTTTTTAAATATTGCCATTTGCTACTAACGTAGGTCAATGGGCTTCTTGCTGTTGTCATCTAACGATACCTCCAAATACAATTTTCTAGAAAACTGACACCGCTGTAATGGTTCTGAAACGGCAACTGAAATTGCACAAACCCTTGGCTTATTTCTTACTCAGTTTTTCTACTACTTTAGGGTTAAAGCCAATGGTTTCAAATCCAAGAACTACTGCATTACAAACATTGCAACTTGCTCCAAGAATCCTGCAGCAGCTTCTGGACTGCATTGCTCCATTAAACGTCTTGAGCACTGCCCCATTTCAAGCACTCGTTCAGGATCGCTGATCAACTTTGTCATCAGACCTGCTAATTCAGTTGGATTGTAGGGATCAAACTGATACCCGTTTTCCCCGTCGGTAATTAATTCTGATGCGCCTGCATACTGAGAACACAGAACAGGCTTACCCAAAACCATCGCTTCTAATACCACCATACCCCATGTATCTTCCAAAGTTGGTAATACAAAGACATCAGCCTGCTCGAAATAGAAACCCAGTGCACCATATTCCACCCGTCCAACCCAATAGACGCGATCCGTTATACCATGGGTGTGACAAAACTGTTCCAGCTCAGCTCGCTGATCCCCTTCCCCTACAACCAGAACCGAATAACTTTCTTGACCCTGTTCTTTCAAGGCACGGCAGGCTTCTAGCAAAAACTGTAGCCCCTTACTCGGAGAAATACTTCCCACTGCTATAAACATAGGAGACTTCAAATCTGGCAGAGGTTGCTGAGCCTCTGTCCGTGTTGTTAATGCTTGAACGGCTGGAACCTCATAGGGATGCACAAAAACCTGATTGGCATCAGCATTCAGGACATCCACCAGATACGCCTTGCCCGCTTGAGAATTGGTAATACAAGCATGGGCTGCCTGAACCATTGCCCGTCGTACTGTCAGACGCAGGGGAGAACTACGGTAATCGACTCCGGGCGAACTTCCCTCATAGGCAATCACCACTCGCCACCTACCAATCGGTCTGGATAGTAGTGCCAGAATTGTCCAAATCCCAAAGGAATTGGAAAAGATCAGGTGGGGCCTGAACGCTAGTAATCGATTGACAATGTTGAGCGGTAAATAGGTGAAGTTATCCCCATAGCTGGTTGATGACTTTTTTAGGGCAACAACCTTGCGTTCTCCCACAATATCGATTTGAAATGAATCCTCAAATCCAGGAGCATACCCCCGCCAATTGGCGACAAAGGCCTTGGTGTCTGGATAGATTTGACTCAGCTTGGCCAGCATCGGATGCCAGTAGTAGAAAGCAGAAGTCAGCAACCAGGCAACACGTAGATGAGTCATGATGAATTCAATTAAGGATCTAACGGTTCAGAACTACGCCAGCTCCGAATTTGAGTCAGGTATTGGTTCAGAAACGGCAAACCCGCAACCGCAGGCAGAAAGTAGCGGGCCGTACAGAGAATTCCCAGAGCTGCCGCTGTGGTGGCGTCAAAATAGGGTTGGTATAGAAAGACGAGGGCTGCATCACGGGTGCCGATGCCAGCGAAGGTCAGGGGTAGTAATCCGGCAAGAATGGCTAGGGGAGACAGGGCTAAATTAACAATGAATGGAGCCCAGGCATTGAGGGCAAGAATAAACAGCCAAATCTGCAACAGATGAAGAAACCAGATAAAAATGGAAGTCAAACCAACCTTTAACAGTTGAGTCTTGTCTCCCCAAAAATAATCATGCATTTCCTTCCATGCTGTCTGCAACTGTCCTAGCTTGGCTCGCAGCTTCTTTGGGGCAATCTTTTGAGCAGTGTGAAAGAAGAAATTAGCACAGGGCTTAGAACCGAGAATGAGCAGACCAATAACAGTACCCCCCACAACCCCCGCTGTCATCATCCAAAAGAATGGGTCTCTTTTAGGATAAATCATTAACCCAAAGGCGCACCATAGCAATAGGGATAACATGTCACAGGTTTTCTCAAATACCACAAGTGACAGGGCAAAAGAACCGGTCAAATGTCCCCGATCCCGCATGAAGTAAGCCTTGGCAATGTCTCCCATTTTCGACGGCAGCACCATATTTAAAACGCTAGCGGCGAGGATCAAACGATTGGCCTCTGCAAAACTTAACTTTACCGTCCGAGGAACCAACTGCTGTAACCGCCAGGCGGTCAACCCCGTCAGAGGGATCACCATTAATAAACTAACGGCCATCCAAAAGCGATCGCACTGCCGAAAAATATCTACCAGTTCTGCCACATTAATCTGGGAATAAATCAGCACCAGGATCAAAGTACTGACCGCCATCGAAATGGTTCGCTTTTTCATTACTGACTATCCTCTGGGGAATAAACCGAGCTAGGGGAATTCTGATTTCGCAATTCTCTGCGCCGTAACCGTAACTGAATATCTTCTAAAATCTTCCGATTCACTGCCATTAGATCCGCCACCAAACCAAACATCCACAACTGAAATCCGATCAAAATCAAAATGGCAGCCAGAATCAAGCTCGGGGCACGGGAGCGGGTCGTGTCTTCAAAAAATAAAATTAACCAGCGGATGCACAGCAAACAACCCAACGTAAACGGCACACTGCCCAAGACGGCAAAAAACCTCAGCGGCCGATAGGTTATGAAAATCCGCAGGATGGTAAACATCGAACGGCGCACATAGACCGGGATGCTCTTCACCAAACGGGAGGGACGCAAATCAGCATTGGTACGAATAGGCACGGAGACAATGGGAATCCCTTTCTGGCCTGCTTGAATAATCGTTTCCAGCGTATAGGTATACTCATTGAATACGTTATACTGCATAGCAGCGTTTCGACTGAAGGCCCGGAATCCACTGGGAGCATCCAGCACCTTCGTATTACTGGCCAAGCGCACAATCGAACTGCCAAAATTCTGCAAAACTTTCTTGGTTGGGGAAAAGTGCTTTGTGGTACGAATCGGTCGAGCACCAACGACCACCTCAGCCTGACCCAGCAAGATCGGCTCTATTAATCGAGGAATGTCATCGGCACAGTACTGATTATCGGCATCGGTATTAACAATAATGTCGGCCCCCGCCTTCAAACTAGCATCAATTCCTGCCATGAAGGCCTTTGCTAGCCCTTGATTTCGCTTCAGTTGAACAATATGATCAACACCTGAACCCTTGGCCACTTCTACCGTTCGATCTCGGCTACCGTCATCGACTACAAGCCATTCCACCTGGTCAACCCCAGAAACCTGACGAGGCAGATCCGCCAGCGTTGTCCCTAAAGTTGCCTCTTCGTTGTAGCAGGGAATTTGAATAATCAGCTTGACCATAATCGTGATGTATTACCTTCGCCTGCTGTCATTCCCATCTAGCGGGAATCCAGATAGCCCCATCTCAGTCCCTGACAACTATGCTGTCATCTCGTTCACAGTTGACAGGGCTAACCAATCAGACAAATCTCTTTCAATTAAAGTTTGCAATTCTATAATATCATCATAAAAATAATCCTCAACCAGTTGCTTTTTTAGTTCCCCAGAGAGTTGTGGTTTTTCTAAATTTTTGTTATGCAGATAGGTCTTAATCTGCCGCCCCAATTGAGTAGGGAGAATTAGTTTAACCATTTCTTTGATCGGATTAGGCTGTCTCAAGAAACTGTGTAGTGCTTTATTTTTAGTGAAGCCAGAAGCATTCACTTTCCGAGAAGTATCGGGGGTAAAATCCGGATCCACTTCCAAGAACTCAAAACAATCCCTGATTAATCCATCCGAATCAGCCACAAAATCTTCATAGAGATAGATCTTGATTTGAGACCGATCAAATCGTTCGAGATACCGTTTAATTTGTTCAGCATACAGACCCAAATGGCGGTAATGCCAGAACCATTCCCAGTGATTTTCGATTCGGTTATCCTCCTGCTGCATCGCCTGTTCGAAGTCAGTTACAGGCTCCCGATTGTCTCGCACCAGATGCAAAAAATTAGAATAGGCTCGTTCAACTGGATGACGTAGAATCATCACCAATTTCACCTTTGGAATGTAATGCTGAATCCGTTCAGGTGCTTGTTCATGATAAAGGTACAGGGCAGATGCCTCACCGATGGCCACTTCATTGGAAACCTGATTAAACAGTGCTTCGTAGGTTTCCAGATCCGTAATCGAGTAATAATAGGCACTGTGATCGTCCCCTGGCCCTTGAAAATTGGGTTTCTCTCCCTCAAAGGCAAAAAACATCGGTTCCTTCTCAGGACTCATATAAATCTGGGGGTGCTGACTAATATAGTCATAGATTGCTGAGGTTCCAGCTTTTGCCGCGCCCACCAATAAAAAATTTGGCATCACCATCCGAAATTGTCCTCAATTTGTAGGGTTAATGTGTAGGGTTAGTATTTGGAATCCTGAAGTCGCAGAGCTGTCCCAGGATCCTATGAATTAAAGCTGCTGAAAAATCGTTTCTGCAAACTTTTCAGCCGAGTTTTGCTCAGCAAAACATCTCATCTTTTCTCGATCAAAAAATTGCTCCAATGGCTCTTTGAGAAATCGAGTTAATCCTTCAGCAATTTCAAGCGGTTGGGTTGAATCCAGAGTAAGTCCCAATTCGTACCGTCTCACCATTTCCCCCATCAACCCATAGTCCGAACTGAGCAACGGTTTCTCTGCTGCCGCTGCGAGTAATAGAATGCCACTCATACCCACATGCTCCTGGTAGGGAGCCAGCACTACATCGGCCAAACTCAAGTAGGCTTGAATGTCTTCTTCCGGCACATACCCATACTGAGTAATGATTTGAACGGGCTTAGCTTGGCAAATGGACTCAATCTGTGACTTGAGCTGGGCTTCAATTCTCAAGGCCAGTTGACCCACGAACAGAAGACAAATTTGCTGACAATGCTGATCAGATAACAGGGCAATTGCGTCCAACAGTTGATGAACACCCTTGCGCTCGGTCAAAGCTCCGAACAGTAGAAAAACCTGGCGATGGGGATCAATGCCTAACTTTTTTTGCATTTCAACTGATGGAATATCGCAAGGGCCAAAAGTTTCTACCGGATCAGCCAACGGCAAAATCTGGGTTTTTGTTCCAAATCGTTTCAAATGGGTCACCGCCAAAGGGTCTAGGGAGAACAGATTCTGGAGCTGAGCATGGCTGAGAATACGGCGCAGAAAAATTGTTTCTCGCAGTTGTTGCAAACGCTCAAAACCTGTGGAGTGATAGTGGGCTAGCTCCTGCGGATAGTGAAAGGTCGGTCGAAAGTAAATCCCTGAGAAAGGGCAGGGCGAATTCACACCCCAGGCTAAGGGCAACTCAAAGGTATCAAAGTACATGATCAGGCAATGGGTTACGGCCAATTTCTGGACATATTGACACAGAATTTCCCATTCTTGAAAGTTACGTTGCAGCCGTTTCAAGCGAGATCGGCGCGAATTAAGTGTTTCTTCCTCCTGGGCGGAAATCGGAATAAATTCCAGGGCTTCAGTGTTTAATTGATGCGCCCAATCAACAACCTCACCATGTCCTTCCATGAACCGAGGACTCACCACAACGCTTAGTTCATGGGTTAAGTGATGGTTATGCCAGTAATGAATCAAGTGCTGGATATAATTAGCATGATGACCCCCGACTGAAAGGTCAAACAGCATTATTCTGTGCTTGTGATCTGACACAATTTCTCCTTCATCCACAACGCTTTTCAATCATGTGAGGTACAGATTTGAGAGTTAACAATACGGTACATCGCTAACTCTTGTACTCCAACAGCGTTAGAAACGCTGGACTCATTTAATCCCTAGCAAGACTTCTGACCAATAATGGTCATCCCCCTGAACAACAGGGGAGTATTTGCAATCTGTTTTCGCACTTTATAGGGGAACTGCTCCAGAGCCACTTCGCTGCTTTTAATCAGCGGTGATGTCAAGGAATTCACGGGGATTTCCAAGTGCATCTTGCCATTATCTTTTACCCAGGTCACCTTGGAAAACCCAACAGCTCGAAATAGATCAGACAGCTCAGTCACCGTGTATTCTTTGAGATGAAATCCGGTCGCCACCTCGTCAAAATATCGAGAAATATCATGGGGGCCTGACAAACGATTCGGGGTAATACAGATATAAATTCCACCCGGAGCCAGCGCGCGGTAGAGATTTCGCAGTTGCTCCAGTGCATCATCCGGATGTAAATGTTCCATCAATTGGTGACTGTAAGCCACATCTACACTGTTGTCTGGAACGGGAATACTGCAACCGTCTGAAATGGCAAACTCTACATTATCTGGAAAGGTAATCTGCTTAGCAATTTCCGTCGAAACATCAACGGCATAAACCTTTTTCACCTGTTTGGAAACTTCAATCGGTAAGCTGCAGTCCCCTGGGCCAACCTCTAAATACGTTACCGATGGAGATAAATAATGCCTGAGAAGCTGCATCCGCTGAGTGACGATCCAGGCTGTAATCTCTGGACTTGATTTTCGGGTGAGCTGAGGGTGATGGGGAAGTTTCTGAAATAATTCGTCATAAACCTCTGAATAAAGATGCTGCCGCTGCTCTTTTGTCGAATCTTTGATCCGGTGGGCAAGCCGTCTTTCCAGAGAGTAATGCTCTTGGATTTGCTCAACACTTCTTTGCTCAGTTTTTGGAATGGCAGTCTTTGGAACGGCAGTCTTTGAAATCTCAATACTTGACATCAAATTTTCTCCTCGAAATTGAACGTTGCCCGTCTCCGCAAGTTCAAACCTCTCGCCCCACAAGAGGCTAGACTGAAGGCGATATCTAAGCTAGGATGGAAACATTACTGAGCCCTACAACGTAAAGCTGCCTGTACGCGCATTCGTGTCTAGATAATTCAATCATAACAGTTATGGCAAGGTTTCAATCTCATGTTGCGTTGTTCATGACCTATCTGGGGGGTGGCGGAGCAGAGAGAGTAATGTTCAATTTAGCCAACGGTTTAATTGAGCAGCAGGTTAGGGTTGATTTTGTTGTTGGCAGTGCCTGGGGTTCCCATGTCAAAAAGGTTCCTGATCAGGTCAAGCTTGTGGATCTGAAGGCAACCGGAGTTCGGCAGACAACATTCGCCTTGACAAATTATCTCAAGCAAGAAAAGCCAAATTCACTGCTCTCGGCTCAGCACTTTGCAAATGAGATGGCAATCTGGGCAAAGCGTTTGGCAAGGGTTTCTACAACAGTTGTGGTTTCAGAGCACAATACGTTATCCCGAGCGATTCAGCACACTACTCGGTTGAGGAGTTATCTTATTCCCCGGTTTATTCGGTACTTTTATCCGTGGGCCGACGAGATTGTTGCTGTTTCCAAAGGAGTTGCCCATGACTTGGCCAAGAATACAGGTTTGCCAGCGGACAGAATTCAAACCATTTACAATTCAGTCGTAACGCCTGAAGTACTTGAGAAAGCTAGGATGTCGGTGGATCACCCTTGGTTTAACCCAGGAGAGCCACCTGTGATTCTAGGAGTTGGTAAACTGGAGGCTCAAAAGGACTTCCCCAACCTAATCCAAGCGTTTGCTCAGGTTCGAGAACAGCAAGCTGCCCGACTGATGATTTTGGGTTGGGGGCCAGATCAATCCAGGCTTGAGAATTTGGCAAAACAACTTGGCGTGGCAGACGATGTTGCTCTGCCAGGTTATGTGGATAATCCGTACCCCTACATGGCAAATGCGAAGGTCTTCGTGCTGTCATCCGCCTGGGAAGGATTACCGACCGTTTTGATTGAGGCGATGGCCGTTGGAACTCCGGTTGTTTCAACCGATTGCCCCAGCGGGCCTGGAGAAATCTTAGATCAAGGTCAGTATGGTTTATTGTGTCCAGTCGGAGACAGTCAAGCTTTAGCCCAAGCGATCTTGGATGTTTTGAATGGAGATTCCACCAAACCGATTGATCCGTCATGGTTAGAGCAGTTCACCATAGCGGCGGCAACGCAGAAATACATGCGAGCTTTGGGAGTGGGTTCACCGTCTGATGCCAATTAGTATTTCCTGTTAGTATTTCTTGGGGAAAAAATGGATCCTCCACTTATCAGCTTCTTTCTTCCTAATCTCGGCGGAGGAGGTGTTCTAAGATCAGTCGTTAATCTAGCTCAGGGGTGTATTGATCAGGGGTTCAAAGTAGATATTCTTGTCAATCGAGCAGTTGGCCCCTTTCTGGAGGAAGTTCCCTCTCAGGTCAGAGTTGTTGATCTAAAAGATCCTCGTTTGAGGCAATCTATCTCAGTGGTGGCAAACTATCTGAGGCAGGAGCAGCCCTACGGGTTGATCTCGAACATGCATTACAATGATGAGATAGCATTGCTGGCTCGTCACTTTTCTGGGGTCTCAACAAAAATTGTTGTGGTTAACAAGAACCATCCTCGGAACCGGAGGAAAAAGCCCTCAATCGGAGAGTTTGTTGTAAAGCCGATGTACTGGCTGGGCTTCGCCCCCAATCGCCCGACAACTTTGATGAGATTGCTCTATCCCCGTGCTGATGGCATTGTCGCAATTTCGCAGGGGGTTGCTGAGAACGTCGCGCGTGTCACGGGCCTCCCGATGAATCAGATTAGGGTTGTCTATAACCCAGTGATTACGCCTGAACTGAAGCAAAAAGCGCAGGAGCCGATAGATCATTCCTGGTTCAAACCCGGTGAGCCGCCCATTATTCTGGGAGTGGGTCGATTAACTGGCCAAAAGGACTTCCCGACCCTAATTCACGCCTTTGCCCATGTCCGGCAGCAGCAAAGAGTACGACTCCTGATTCTAGGTTCAGGGCCGGATCGAGAGGCTTTAGAAGACCTGGTGAGAGCGCTTGATTTAGAAGAAGATGTTTCAATGCCGGGCTATGTCAACAATCCCTATGCTTATATGGCCAAATCATCGGTCTTTGTCCTTTCATCTATTTGGGAAGGTCTCGGCAACGTGCTGATAGAAGCAATGGCAGCTGGGGTGCCTGTTGTTTCCACTGACTGCGAAAGTGGCCCCGCAGAAATACTAGATCAGGATAGATATGGTTCACTAGTGCCAGTCGGCGACGCTCAGGCGATGTCGGATGCAATCTTGAGAACCATCAATGGCAAAAACAAAGAAGTTGACTCAGCTTGGTTACATCAATTTAGTTTAGAAGCTGCAACTCAGCAGTATCTCGACTTGATCGGACTTGGTAAAACTGCGAGGTAAGATTGACAAATGCACCCTAAAATATCAGTTATCCTTCCTGCCTACAACACTGAAAAATATATTGAGCAAGCGATACAGTCTGTTCTCGATCAAACTGAGAAAGACTTTGAGATTATTGTTGTAGAAGATGGCTCTTCAGACAACACCAGTCAAATTGTTAAGGAGTTGTCTGACAATCGCATCCACCTGTTGGAAAATGAGGTCAACCGAGGGTTGAGGTACTCCCTAAATCGGGGACTTCGAGCCGCTTCGGGGGAATGGATTGCATTGCTGGATTCTGATGATTGGTATTCATCTCCTGAGCGATTAGAGGCATTACTTAGTGTGGCTTTAGATCAGGGAGCCGATCTCGTGGCGGACGACCAATACTTTATTCAAGATGGACAACAAGAACCTCTCGGACGTCTGTTTGCCTCTGGAGAACCCTTCAATGCCCCAAAACAAATGGATGCCTGTGCCCTCATAGAATCTAACCTGAAACCGGCTTCGCAAAGTCCTCACTATGGTCTGATAAAAGCCTTGATTAAGCGTAGTTTTTTAACTGAGAATCAAGTTCAGTACCATGAATCGCTCTGGCACAGCGGTGATTTGCACTTCTATCTATTGTGCCTTATTCGTGGCGCACGTCTTTTCATTATCCCGGAGGCATACTATTGCTATCGTCGCTACCGTAGTGGTGCTAGTTCGACTCAAAAATCGCGTTTCGAGCGAGTTGCACAGTTTCATCAATTGTGCCTTTTACTGATGGAAGAAGAAAATGTTAAGGAAAATCCAACTCTCCTCGAAGCTTTAAGCAGATACAAAGCTAAGACCAAGTCTGATATGGATTATGTCCGGGCTGTAGAGTTCTTGAAGTCAAAAGATTCTCTCAAGGCCTCAGCTCAAAAACTTTTGAGTGATCCGTGGCTTTTCCTAACCCTCATCAGCCAAGCGCCCCGAATCGTTTCAAACCGCTTTAGTCATCGGTAATGTCCAACTCAAGCCGACCGAGTAAGCCGACCGAGTAAACAGTATTGCATGTCTGTACGACGCAGCATTTGAACAATATGGTTGACACCCTTCCCCCGATCTATTTCTATATCCCCTCTGATAAGGTCTATGCGGATTACTTGCCGACGACCCCAGAAGAATATTGGCCTTGGCAATGTCAGCATATTCCCCCTCGATATGGTGCTCCTTACTTTTGGATATTACAGACCTTCCTCTACCTCAAACTGTACGACTTCCCCTGTCAGTTGGTTCATGACATTCCTGAAACAGGTGTGATTCTGTCTCATCGCTGGTTTTTTGAAGATTCGCTCCGTCCAAATCCCCAGCAATTATTTGTTTGTGTTCGCGCTGATGTCCATTCACAACACCCCTATGCCCAACTCCATGTTGTGCAGAATCTTTTACAGGTTAAACCGAGGGGGATACAGACAATTTGGGAAAGCTATTACATGCCCCATTGGCCCCAACCCGCAATCATTGAACGCGACCCCAGTCGAGGCAATCAATTTGAAAACATTGCTTTCTTTGGCAATCAAGAGAATTTACAAGCTAATCTCAGCGATAAGCTACAGATAGAACTCCAAAAACTGGGAATGAATTTTCAGACAAAGCTGACCTATGAGGAATGGAATGACTACAGAGCTGTAGATGTTGTTCTGGCGATCCGAGGGTTTGGCACGAAGAATAACTACCCAGGAAAACCTGCGTCAAAGCTCTATAATGCCTGGCATGCAGGTGTTCCTGCAATCCTGGGCTATGAGTCTGCTTTTCGAGCAGAGCGCAAAAGCGATTTGGACTACATTGAAGTCACCTCCGCCGAGGAAATAGTGATGGCCCTAAAATCCTTGCGGGACAACCCAACCCTGCGTCAATCTATGGTTGAGTGGGGTCATGTCAGAGCAAAGGAAACAGATCCACAAGAGATGACGAATCGATGGATCGCTTTATTGACAGAAGTTGCTGTCCCAGCATGTACACACTGGAGCCGCAGGTCTCATTTGAGCAGGCAAGCATTTTTTAGCAAGCGTGATTCCTATCTGGCTGCAAGAGATTTGATCCGACAAATTCGTTCACGAAAATAATGATTAGAAGTTCCAGCCAAAATCTTCTCCAGTCAACTGATAGAGGGATTGATTGTAGGGTTCAAAGTGGCTGACTAGATATCTTCTCGTACTTTCGCTGAGACTACTATCACTTTTTTCTCGCGTATTGTAGGCCGTGTAATCAGTTAATGCTTGTTTCTGCAATCCCAAAAATTCTAAGACTTGAGCAAAAGTTATAGGTGGATTTTCAAAGAAATCTTCACTCTTAAGGATGAGGATCTGTTCCTTTGAGAAAAATTCCAACCATTTTTCCAACTGTTTGATATAAATTCCCTTCGACAAATAGGAATAGTGGGAATAGTTATAGCTAAAATAGCTAGAATCCTGAAGTAATTTTTCTTGCTCTCCTTTCAACCTTTCGTCTTCTTGAGCGATCGCATCCTCAAAGGACAACGGCTCTCGGCCTGGATCATAGGTGGCAGAAGCCCTAACATTATGCAAGTAATGGGAATAGGCCCGATCAACTGGATTTCTAAGCAGTAGGATTAGCTTGGCCGAGGGGAGATATTTTGCAACTCTTTGAGGTGCATTTGGGTCAAAGAGATAATCTGGCGTGGCTTCACCTGTTGTCAGACTCCGCTCAGCGGATAAAAAGAGGTTTTGAAAGCTGTATGCAAAGTGGGAACGATACCAAATCATGCCCTTCCCAAAGTTATGGGCACGAGTATGGTTATCAAAAAAGTGCACCTCCTTCACCAGAGCAGGAGCGATTTGAGCATGTTGAATCAGATACTCATACAGTGATGAGGTTCCGCCTTTTTGAACCCCAATAATCAAGAAGGTTGGCTCTAGTCTTAAAGGGCTGGTTACTTCCCGATAGACCTCTGAAGTTTTTCTTAGAAGATAATCTGGATTTCTAAGCTTCTTAGTAAGGGATCCTAGCTTCATAACTTCTGATTAGGTTTTCTGGTTAGGTTTCTAATTAAATTTCAGGGTTTTAAGATGTACTAGCGAAACGTAATGCACCGTTCATTCAGTTCTTATCATTTCTTTGTACAGTGCCTGATGCCTGTCCGCCTGCACCTTCAAACTAAACCTTTTTTCTGCTTGTTCTCTGGAGCGTTTTCGCAATTCATGATGTTGATGACTTTGATCCAATACCCAGATGATTCCTTGAACCAGATCATTAATCTCAAATGGCGTTGCTAAATAGCCATTGTACTGATGTTCAATGATGTCCTTTAATCCCGTTGCTGCAAAAGCAACAACAGGAGTACCACAGGCCAGGGATTCAGAGGCCGTCTGTCCGAAGGCTTCTTGCACCGAAGGAACAACCATCAAGTTGGCCGCAGAATAAACTAAGCTCAACGAGAGATCATCATGGAATTGGCCCAGGTAATGGGTCTTAAATCCCAAGTCAATGGGCGTCTTCGGTTCTGAATCCCCAAAAACCACCAGTTCCAGCCGCTCCTGCCACTCAGACGAACTGAGTTTTTGCAATGCCGCTTGGAGCAGATGAAATCCTTTGCGCGAATCTCCAGTCGTTCCAGGTGAAACACCAAACAAAATCAGCAGCTTATCCTGCGGTAGATGAAGCAGATGACGAGCGGTTTCTTGGGCAACGGGCATATATCGATTCAGGTCTAGACCATGGGGAATCACCTCTACCCGAAAATCTTTGAAGACTGAACTCGATTTCGCAACATCTGCTAGCCAATGACTCGGGCTAATAACAGTCAAGTTTAGACCCTGCCAGGCATAATGCTTGCGCCGCCAGAGCCACCGCGACAAATCCTGATCTCGATAGCTCTTGAGTTGAGGGCAAGCGCCACAGGCATTCTGGTAGCGTTCGCAGTCTGCACTGTAATGACACCCTCCAGTGAAAGGCCACATATCATGCAGTGTCCAAACGATGGGTCTATTAAACTGGGCCAGGGTTTCAATCCTCAAAAAGCCAGTGCAAATCCAGTGTAGGTGAATCACATCTGGATCAATCTGCTTAACCCGCTGTGCCAGCATATCCGGGAACCACTGGGTTGCGAACCAGGTTCGAGGGCGATTTCGATAGAACTTCAGGGGCAAATCCGATGCAGGCGGCCCCAACTTGGTCAGGAGACTTCGTTCTCGAATCACTGTCCGATCAACGCTTGACTTGGCACGCACTAACATTTGGGATGCTACATCAATGGACTGCAAACCTTGATGTAAACGATAGGCAGCCCTGGCCGCTCCTCCAGCAATATCAGATGTACTTAAGTGTAAAATTTTCATGGTTTTGTTAGCGTTAGAAGGCTGGTTCTACATATCCATTCAGGACTCACTACCCTATCCTGAGTTAAACTCCAAACATCAGACGAGATACAGGTTTATGCTTCAAAAATAAAATCGTTGCTCCCCAACTAATGAGATAGACTAAAGTCGCAATACTCAGCAGGACTACAACAGAGGGTTGAGCAATGAGCTGGGGAAAAAGCCGACTACTCAAAATATAAAAAATGTCCACAACGAACAAGTGCGTCAGATAAATTCCAAAGGAGCATTGCCCCAAACTGGTCAGAATAGCGCTAGGGTGTAAATGAGCTGATAAGGCGATCGCAAGCAATAGAGCAAGGTAGCCACTCGCCAATTCATAAATGGACTTCGGTAGTATCCCTTGACCCAACAAAACAACACCCAGGAACAACAGTAACCAAACCCAAGCATAGAATTTAGTCCGTTTCTGAAACATACCTGGAATTCTAGGATGACTCAGAATTAGTGCCAGGAAAATATAGGGTAGACATCGACAGACAGCATAGAGGGCAACCAGGCCAACTCGAATTATTGGATTACCATTAGCGCCTGGAAAAACAGAACCGATTAAAGACTGGAATGCTACACCCTCAGCACTTTGAAATGAATTTCCAGAGGCGAGAATCAACTCATAAATTAAGGTTGAGAGGATAAAGAAAACGGTCAAAATATTGATATTGCTCGTTTTTTGTAACAGTTTCTCAATCGGTTTTAACAAGACGGTTCCAACAGACAGTAACGGCAGGAAATACAGATGGAATGCTGCACTCCCGAAGAAGATTAAGGGGATTGGATCTGATAATAGAGCTGTGATCCGTTCCGGCTCATTGTCCACACTATACTTTGCAACTTTATACAGGATATACATTACTGTCCAAAACCCATAAGGAATCAGCAAACGAGACAATCGTGGCTTAATACGATAGGGACTAACCGCAGCGTGAAGCTTAGCGGTTGACAGATAGAAAGATGCAGCCAAGAAAAAAGGAACGGCAAAACCTGACAGTTTCAGGATTGTGGCCCAACCGTCAGGAGGCTGAGAAATTCCTTCGTCGGCATGTAAAAGCACCACAGCGTAGGCTGCGATACTCCGGATTAAATCAATTCCCAGTAGTCTTAACTTCGCCATTGCTCACTCGCCCTAGATTTACTGTTTAATCGGTCTTTACCAGAAATGATCGATCAGAGTTTCTAAGGTTGATTTCAGCCTGTCTACAGAGTGAAATTGATGGTATTCCTCAAACTCAGGCTTAAATTCAGCCGTTTCAGCCCCCCATCCAGTTTCCAGATCCAGCAGTGCTTGGATACAGGCTGACGTGTCTTGTTCAGGAATTGTCAACCCCAGTTTGAATTTCTCGACCCGCTTACCCATGCAAAATCCCCTGCTGACAATTACGGGCTTTTTAAAAACCGCCGCCTTCGTCAAGATATTACTGCTGTAGGGAAAGTTTTCGTAGGCAGCGAACAGAATATCACAGCTTGTAATCAAGGCATTGAATTGGGGTTCATCGGGAATGTACTTGAAGTAAAAAAAACAATTTTCAGGATTGGCATTGATTTTCTCTTGAACAATTTGCCGTTCTTGCTCAGACATGCCGTATTCAGAATAGTTACCCGCAAAAACAAAAAACAGATTGCTATCTTGAACCTGTTCAGCAGCCTTTAGTAAAGTTAGCAATCCCTTCCGCTTATTCAGTGACCCGATGAGGCCGACAATTTTCCGTCCAGCAGCCTTGTATCGAATCTCTTGTAATACGGGATAACTTAAGTCTGGTGCAGACTCATCGGTCACATCAGGAAACGCTACAACAGGGTTTGGAATCTTAGCCTGTAGGTCTTGAGTGATGGTTTCATCCAGAACTCCCAGACTCCGACAATGGCTTGACCTGGCAACCCCATAATGGGCCAACGGAATATTCAGAATTGGCAGAGAGTGCTTTTCGTACCGCAAGTCACCGGGTTGAAAATAAATCCCCGACCAATGGTAGGGAAAAACTCGATCCGTCAGATGATGGGTCAGGTAATGGCTAAAATAGCTATCAACCCAGTTAAAGAAAACCAAATCAGGCACAAGCTGAACCGCAGATGCCGCTCTTTCGATGACCTTTGCTGCATATTGCCATCCTTCCAGAACGGCCACGGGCTGCGGTAACCGTCCAACCACTGGATAGGACAGCGGCTCCGGCGTTCTGATTTTAAAGGCATAGAAGTGATCCGCTTTGTTCTGAAAATGATGGTTAATCCACGTTTGGATTTCCTCCGGTTGGGGGTAAAAGGCAAGAACTCGACACCCCAACTCTAGTAAGCTCTGGCTAAATAACCGCAGGTAGGTGAGGTGATGACCTCCCTGGTAACTGTCAAATAAAACAATGGTTTTGGAACGCTCTGGCATTTCTATTTTTATATTTTTTGAGTCAGTGCTTTTTGATAAAGCTCCATGTATCGCTTGGCCTGCAAATCTAGCGGGTATTCTTGCAATACAATCTCACGACATTGTTGATTTAGACGCTTTCGAGCCGCATCATCTGTGAGCAACTGCACAATCCCATCACAAAAATCCTGAGAATTTTCCGGTTGAGCTAGGTAACCTGTTACTCCAGGCCGCACAATATCCGAAACGCCACCAATATCGAAGGCCACCGTCGGTGTTCCACAGGCGGCAGCTTCCTGGGCCACTAACCCGAAAGCATCGGCGCGGGTAGGAAACAAAAACACATCAGCCGCCGAATAGACGATTGATTTTAAATAATCGTTGCTAACGTAACCCATGTTCACCGTCGGAACCTGAATGGCATCCGCGATCTCTTCACCGCCGTGGCCCAGAACCAACAGCACAATCTCAGCTCTAATGGACTCAGGCAATCGCTGCAGCGCATCTCGTAACAAATCACCCCCCTTGCGTCGCTCCTTTAGGCTAGTTGCTGCGAAGATCAAGACCTTCTTCTCCGGACTGATGCCCAGCATGTGTTTGCAAGTGTTCGGATCATGAGGCCGATAGATTTCTGTGTCTAGACCATAGGGAACATGGTTGATTGAGAAACCGCCTAACATACTCTTTTGGGCTTCTTCAGCCAGCCAACGACTATCGGTAGCGATGATTAAATTGGCATGTCTATAGGCCCAATTTTTCAGTTTCCACTCCCATTGGGTACCGTCTCGCTGCACAGCAGGATAGGTATCCAGATAGGGACAACTCCCACAACCTGTTTGCCAGCGATCGCAGTCATAGCTGTAGGAGCAATGCCCCGTGAAGCTCCACATATCGTGCAGAGTGAAAACGGCTGGCTTTTCTTTCGTCAAGGACGGTAGTGCTAAATAGTTGAAATAACCGTAGTAATATTCTTTATGAAGATTATGAAAGTGTAAAACATCGGCTTCTTGATAGAACGGATGGTTGAAAATTTCCCACGTTCCAACATGATTAATATAGTTCAACCCGAACTGACGGGTGACGCGACCTGTTAACTTGTCTAAAAATTTTTTCCGAGGTGTTGCTGCTACCCGATTGCTCCGACTTGCAACCGTTCCTGCCAGCATCTTTGAATCAATTCCCTGACCTAAAAGCCCTTCATGGAGTCGGTAAGCGGCAATTGCTGCTCCCCCCAGAATATCGGCTTGATTAATATGTAGAACTTTCATCGCAATCGTTCGATGCTCCTTAACCCACTGTTTGTAAGAATCGCCGCGCTGTTTCTTTGGGATCATAGTGCTCTAATGCCCACCGTCTTCCCTTAGTTGAAATCGTTTCCAAAAGCTGGGGTTCGTCTTTAATTTTGGTGATTGCGGCTTCAATATTGTCGATATCAATCCCAATGTAGTGACGCCAATTTTCTGGCATCACCGGCAGACAAATACCATACTTCTCAAAATCGATGTGAATTGGCACACAACCTGCCGCCAGGGATTCCCAAAAACGGTAGCTTTCCCAACTCAAGACCCTCGGCGGTCGCGGATCCAGGCTGTTAATGGTTCGGTTGATGGCCCGTTGCCAGAGGGGGCGTTGCGGTTTTAAATCATAGGCATAGGGGTCAGGGGGCCAAGAATTCATCAAAAGGCCACCAAAACAGGCACAGGCAACGGAATGTTTGAGGCGTTCATAGTAGCTAGGATAATGTCGTTTTCCAGTCTGCACCCACTGTAGATAGTCGTTGGATCCAGTCGGAAAACTATCCAGGCTGTCTGTCGCCTGATCAATCGGTAGAATTTGCTCAATTTCCGGGAAAAATTTCCGACTAATCAGGGTTCTGAGGGGATGATTATGAATTCTGAAATTAACCAGCAGTGTCTGATTGCGATCTGAAAATTCCGGTAGGAGATGAGTTTGATCAATCACACGCTCTGATAAACCAAAAGCCCAGGGGTAAACATTCGTTGGGTATCTACATCTCTGGTTATAGTGCGCTCTGAAGATAAAATCAAACTGCCGATATTGGCTTTCCCAACTATATCTCGAAGCCGCTGCATGCTCAAAATAGACCGTCCTATACTTCCGCTTGGCATGGAAAAGGTGATCTGGAAAGGGCTTCCCATGGATAAACCAGTTATTCTCCATTACAACAATCGAACAGTCATCAGGGCCAATGGTAGGGTCGTGACGGAAGAGATATTCTTCGCTATCCGCAGAAATTTGCCAATAATTAATATTGGAGTAGAACTCAATTCCCAGTGCTTTGAGACCCTCAGCCAAACAAACAATAGGATGTTGATAGCTATCTGAACCATCAGGAGAAAAGCAGTAAAAAAATATCGGTTTTTTCTGAGAACTCTCTTTCATTTCAAGCTCAATCTAGTTGACTAGCAGTCTTTGTTTCCCCAGATCACTCTCAATCAGTTAGCCAATCAATCAGTGACCATAACTAACAAGCTGACAGCTAATAATCTTGTCAGTCAACACAATCAGCCGTTGATGCGTCTTGCAATACCACCTCTTGATAGGAACCGGAATCCACAATTGTGCCCTTCTGCATCAAGTAAATGCAATCACAATGCTCCACAGTAGTCAGACGGTGAGCAATAATAATCATTGTTTTCATGCCACTCAAAGACTTGATCGCTTCTGTGACCAAACCCTCTGTCTCATTATCCAGGGCTGAGGTCGCCTCATCCAGAACCAGGATATCTCGCTCATGATATAGCGCCCTGGCAATCCCGACCCGTTGCCTCTGACCCCCTGACAACATTACCCCTCGTTCTCCAACACTTGTCCTGACCCCTTGGGGTAACTGATCAACAACCTCCCTCAACTGAGCAATCTCAATCGCCTGATTCAATCGATTCTGATCAATCAGGTGGTCGGGAACTCCAAAAGCAATATTTCGCTCGAGCGTATCATCAATCAAAAAAATTGACTGGGGAATGTAGCCGATCATATCCTGCCAAGATCGCAAATCGTTGTAAATCGATTGATTATCAACTTGAATATCTCCAGATTGCGGTGTTAATAAGCCCAGGATTACATCAACCAAAGTTGTCTTTCCTGCACCAGACTTTCCAATTAGAGCAATTGACTCACCCCTGCGGATTTTTAGTGATATCTCGGTCAATGCAGGTTCAGTTGCCTGGGGATAGGAATAGGTAACCTGGTCTAGGACAATTTCCTGCCCTAGTCTCGGCACTTGACCACTCTTGAGATAAGCCGCTTCAAGCCTATCTTCCAATGAGACCGAATGCTGTAATGAATCTTTTGAGGTTGCTGATTCCAACTCCTTCAGGTCAAGATAGAGCTGATTCAAGGCATAGCTAGAACTCCGCAGAGCAGTCATTCCACTGGCCAAATTACTAATTGCAGGAATCAAACGGATCGCAGCCAACGCAAAAATACTGAGGACAGACGTTAAGCTCTGCACATCCTGACCAAACAGCAGAGAAACGGACGTGAATCCAACCAGAAAAATCACCAGCGCTGCTTCTACAATGAACCGGGGCAAGAGCTTGAAGCCATAGAATCCAATCGAAGCATCTGCATACCGTTGAGCCTGGTAAATACACTGCTCCTCAAAGTATTTTCCGCAACCGATTACTCTGGTTTCCTTGAATCCACCCAGTCCATGGTTAATCTGGCGATGAATCTCCTTGCTGGACTCATACAGTTCCTTGCCCCAATGGTTTGTCCGGCTTTTAAAAACACTCATTAAGAGCATCAGCGGCAATGCCACAAAAAGCAGAGAAAGTACCGCAACTTGACTGACGAGACAGAGCATTAACGAGATGGCCAGGATTGTGATGCTGTTAGCGGCTGAAGTGAGCAGCGTACTCAAAACCGAGTTGGCAAACTGATTACTTAATCCATGAACCTTCGTAACGATCTCTGCACTATTCTTACTGATAAAGAATGTGTATGGGGAAGAGATATAGGCTCTCATGAGCCGAGCAATCAACTCTTTTCTTTGAAGATAACTAAACTTGAACACATAGGTTTGAACAAACCAACTCAGGACTGACTTGAAGCAAAAAACAATGATGATGCCAATCCCAACCAGAGCGATAAACTGATTGTAGTTAGAAAATCCAAAATTCAGATATGCCCAATTCAAAAAGGGGATTTGACTAATCTTCTCAGGATCAGTTGCCAAGGTAATGAAAGGGCCAATTAATCCAATCCCAACAACCTCTAGACTTGAGACAAAGATAAACAGGCACAGCAGTATGAATAATCTACTTTTTTTGGCAGGCAGAACATAAAAAAACCTTGAAAGGTAAGTCAGCATATACCCTGAATTCCTCTAACCTTTTACACCGGGAATGGTCGTGAACATCTCAGCCCCTCTCTGATGGAGGAATTTGTGACAATAGTATCTGCTACTATGTCAAGCTGATGCTCCAAAACTAGCGTCAATCTAAGGTAAAACGGCTAAGCGCACACCGTTGAATAGAATAACGACTGAATACAATAACGACAGTGTCCCAATCTGAATTCTGCACTTCCAAACGGCACATCGGGTAACAATAGCAGAACATTTGAGGTTGTGGTGTTCACAAGCCTCGCGGCTTCTGGCTAACCCCATCGAGAGCGAGATAACGTATCAAATGCAGCAAGTATTCTAAAAACCTTACCTGGTCTAAAAACCTTACCTGGAGACAAGCCTAGCACTGCATGTCCAGCGAAACACTTCAAGGGGTAGAACGCGGATTTCACACGATTATACTCCATAAAGTAACCGAGCGGCTATTGTGGTCTTGGCAACGTAACCCCATCTATCCCATTCTAGAAAACAAACTGAAGCGATACAGATTTTAAAAGTAATCTTGCCTAAATCTTTACATCCCTAGTCAATTTATAAAGTTTATGTCAAGGGGAGATGATATCATCCGCTGACAGTGGAACTTCAACAGAAAATAAGCTATGAGTCAGATTGAACAATTAATCATGATTGCGGAAGATCAGCTAGCGGAATACAGCACTGAAGCTCGCAAAATCGAGAAAATGCGCCGCAAATTTGGTTTTCTCGTGCCTTACTCAGAACAAAAGGAATTAAAGGAAAAAATCGAAGCTGAGATGCCCCAGAACTTCGTGGCCAAGATCGTCGAGGAAAATCGACAAACGGTAGCTTTACCATTTTGGGGTATTGGAGGACTGGGCTTATTGCTGGGAATTTCCTTTCGGCAACCGCTAGATTTCTTTGCAACAGCCATTGGTTTTTACGCTGCCTATCAAATTCAGAAATGGGGATGGCAACTAGAAGCTCAACGCCTGGTGATTAAAACACTGGATGCGATCGCAGCAGATGTAGAAGCCTCAAAAGTAGAGAAAACTGATTCGTCAGATTAGCCAGGTTCCTGGCTCCCCATGGCAATGAAAGCTGAGAGTTTTCACCCGATGCACTAATGCAGCGATGATTGAAAATTACGGGAGGGAAACGTGACGAATGTGAGGGCGTTCAAGGGCTGGAGTTGACTCCGAATTATGGCTGAATTGGGACAAGGGCTGAGGGCATAGGTCTGAAATCTGATGAATATGAGTCAGTGTAATTTCCGGTTTGTCCCGATACATGATCACCTGGCCCGTGATGTAAGCATAGCCCCGACCCAATCCGGCATAGCGTCTTTGAATTAGATGAACGATGGGAGCATTTTTCTCTAGCTTGGCCTCCGGAACCCAGATTTTGACAATATGATCCTTGGAACCCGTATGGATCAATGCTCCGCTACCAATCCATTTTGTCACGCCATCTTGTAAATCACAGAAGATGGTCACGCTTTGTTCCCGTTCAGCCGCCGCTAAAATTTTGGGATAATCCAGACGGACGGATAAAACGCCTGCTGGAATTCCCCGTTGACGATAGTCCTGAATAATTGAGTCCCGTAATGCCCACCAAGGCATTAGCAGTTGGTAGTCCCGACTTACCCCATGATGGAAATGATCAGGATGCCAGATAATGTATTGATGGGCTTGGGCTTCAGCCTCAGCCGCCATCATTTCCAGATGGTAGTCCTGCGATCGCCCGTACTTGATGAAGTAGGGACTCCATCCTTCTCGAATCAGCCTGAGATTGTAATTGTCATTTCCCTTGTAGACGTAGCAAATCAAGCGTCCATAGGTATCTCGATACTTTTCTAGACAGTGTTCAATAGGTTCATCCCCATCAAACTCTAGATCAACCTGTACTAATTCCTGGTTGACATCATGGAAATATTCCTGGGCCATTTTTTTCGCCGCCAGCCCAATATCCGTGACGGGCTTTGTACCATTTTGAAACGATTCTTCAGTGTCAACGCAATGCAATCGTAGAAACTCGCGCTTTCCATTCAGCAGAACCTTGATGGTATCTCCATCTACAACCTTAGTGACTTGAAGATTTCTAATCCGAGTGCCCACAGTCTTGAGTCCCTGGCCAAGCCACTTTCGACAAAGCTAACATTAGCAGTCGTATCGTAACACAGACTGCGAGTGAAAAAGAACAAGAAAGATTGCAATTGATCTATCGCAACGTTTGATGAAACACTTTACCTAATTGTCAATGATTGCTGATGGGATTATTGATTAAAAATCTCCCGATTCAGACAGTCTTACTGAGAGAAGCTTACGGAGAGAAGCTTACCAATTGTCCCTGAGAGTAAATCACCAGATCTGCTGCTCTACCGGGGCTTTGAAGCTGAAGCGTATACTGCTGAGGTTGAAGAGTGGTAACGGTATACTCTTCGGTAACCAAGGGGTATTTTTTCCACGCTAAAAAAGTCGCATTGGGATTGGTCAGTTGAAGCTGATAATTTGTCGCTGTTTGACGTTGGGGAATCACTTGATCGTCAATCCGATCTAAACTGTGGTTCATGACAATCTGCACCTGAGCTGTTTCAAACCCCACCTGTTCAAAGCTCCGCCCAGTGGGTTGACGTCGAAATTGAATCTCAAATCGGTCTGTCCGTGGGTTGTCTGAAAAAAGGCTCAAGGCTTGAATGAACCCGGTGCGATAAATATAGGCTCCTTTGTAATTGTCCGGTAGGCTAGTGATTAACAGTGATTTCTGGGGCAAGCTTGCCACACTATCCAGTAGCGTTTGAGAGATTTGAGCTGCCAGATTCCAGTTCTGATTCACTGAATAGAGGGATAAACCCAGCAATAGAAGTACACCAGAGGACGCAATCAAAATTGAGTTCAACTGTAGTCTGAGGAAAATAGCAACTAAGACCAGGATCAAGGCACAATGGATGGCTGTAAAGGCAGAGCCAAAGTAGAGGTAACGTTCTCCCTGGGTATCCCAAATTGAAACCGAAACATTGATGGCTGGAAGTACAGCCGTAAAGAAGGCAAGCACCTAAAAAAACTGTGTCTTTGGGATTTCACGGGATATTTCAGGATGAAAATAACCGATTGTGCCACATAGGAACACTAGAACAACGAATCCCAACCAGATCATTAACCAGAATTGAAAACCGGAGTTGGGTTGCGCCACTAGCAAACTTCGCATCGGATAGATAATGACATTCTGAAGCATTTGATTGAGGTTAAAACTCAGATGAATGTCTTCGCCATAGCCACCGACTAGTTCTCCTAGTTTCCAATATCGCAATAGGAAATTAATGCCGAGGACTCCTAAATTGAGTAAACAATTAATTACCCCAGGACGAAAAATTCTTTTTTGATAAGGTCTGGCAATTAAACCGTAGGATTCATAGAGAATGATCAAGCCCGGAAAAGAAACAATTGATTCCTTCGAGAGCAATCCACAAAGAAATAGCAACAGAGATAAAATCAATTGGTAAGCCCGCCGAGAGCGTTTATAACTCAAATAAGTCACAAAGGCAGAGAGGGCAAAAAATGTGGAGATGACATCAGTGCGAGCAGAGATCCAGGAAACCGCTTCACTATGACTCGGCATCAGCAGAAAGATGAATCCCGCCAGATAGGGAATAAATCGTTCCAGGGACTGGGCTGTTAGGGGCTGTCTTAGCAAAAAATGGGCAATTATCCCAACCCAGAGGGCATTAAATAAATGAAAAACAAAGTTCGTCCAGTGATATCCCCAAGCTTGAGTTCCCCAAATCTGGTAATCAATGAAGCTGATCAGATTCAGTACCGGTCGAAAGAAGAGAGACTTGCCATGTTGCTGATTCACCCACAAACCAAAGGGGCCGAGTTTTTCCAGCAATGCCACTAGGACAAAGTCATCGGAGAGAAAGAAACTATTCAGGACATTGGAATAACAGAGGATACCGGACACAGTCACAAGAAACATCAACAGGCCGAAACCCAGCCAACGAGTTATTCGTTGCTGTCGGAAATTCCAAGTTTGTTGTTGAGAGGGATGCTGCATTCAAAACAGAGTATCAAACAAGGCTTGTTCCTGGAATCATTCCCGGAAATTACAGTGGAAAACCAGAATAATTCTATAGGCTAGCTGCTAAGCATAGCAGTTGACCTTTGTCGTGCACATGTTATCCTCCACTATAAGTGTGTGTGAACTTGAACCTGATTCTAGGAGTGAAATTTAATGATTGCGACATCCGCGCGGATGCAAAATGGAACCCCGCCTCAACCTAATGATGCAGTACAACAGCACCGCAAATCAACTGCGACTAGCATGTTAGGAAGTATTGTCGAGCTGCCGGAGTCTCCCCTGTTCGGCACAGATGGAATTCGTGGACGAGTGGGTGAGTTGTTAAATGCCCCCCTAGCCTTGCAGGTGGGATTCTGGGCCGGTCAAGTCCTGCGTCAGCACGAAGAACATCCAGGGCCGGTCTTCCTAGGTCAGGATACTCGCACTTCCGGTAATATGCTGGCCATGGCCCTCTCCGCAGGGTTAACCGCCTCTGGACTAGATGTTTGGTACCTGGGCGTCTGCCCAACACCGGGTGTTGCCTATCTCACCAGTTCCTCTGAAGCAGTGGGAGGGATAATGATCTCCGCCAGTCACAATCCTCCTGGAGACAATGGCATTAAGCTCTTTGGTTCAGATGGAACGAAATTGTCCAAGACGCTACAACAGGAAATTGAGGCGGGTCTCAGGGGCTATGTCGACTTTCCCATTCGCCTGGATCACTGTGGCCAACATTACTACCGGGCCGAACTAACCCAAAAATATGGCCAATCTTTGTATCAGGATTTCTGCCAGGGCAGTGAACTTCAGGGGATGAAAGTTGTTCTAGATTTGGCCTGGGGTGCAGCAGTACATCTTGCGCCGGACGTCTTTCGCGCCATGGGAGCAGAGGTGATTTGCTTGCACGCTCAGCCAGACGGTTATCAGATCAATGTCAACTGTGGCTCAACCCATTTGGGCATTTTGCAGGAGGCTGTGCTGGAGCATCAAGCGGATATTGGGTTTGCCTTTGATGGGGATGCAGATCGAGTGCTGGCCGTTGATACCCAGGGCCGAGAGGTGAATGGGGACTATATTCTCTATCTCTGGGGTCAGAGTTTGAGTCAAGCAGGTCAGCTTCCCGGAAATCTGATCATTTCAACGGTGATGGCAAACTTAGGCTTTGAACAGGCGTGGAAAACGTTTGGTGGTGAGTTGCGACGGACGGCTGTCGGGGATCAACACGTTCAGGCGGAAATGAAAGCCTCTGGAGCCATGCTAGGTGGAGAGCAATCGGGACACATTCTCTGTCCCCACTATGGTGTAAGTGGCGATGGATTACTCACTGCTCTACACATTGCCTTGCTGGTGCAGAAATCCGGTGAATCACTGGCTGAGCAGATCAATCAGAGCTTCCAGACCTACCCTCAATTGCTGAAAAATGTACGGGTAGAAGATGCGGAGCGTCGTCGCAATTGGAAGAACTGCGAGCCTGTCACCCAGGCTATCGATACGGCTGAGGCGGCCATGGGCGATCGCGGACGAGTCCTGGTACGAGCTTCTGGAACGGAGCCTGTGATCCGAGTCATGGTGGAAGCAATTGATCTGGATTTGGCAACCTATTGGACGCATCGGCTGGTTTCAACCGTTGAGCAGCACTTGGCAGTTAATTAAACCTGAAGCTAAGGTGGAGTTCGAACCATTCTTGCCCATTAAATTCCACTGAGATGGGTTTGCATTACCATGGCAACCTCTGTCAAATCCAAACGCAGTCAATCCAAAGCGAAAGGCTCCAAAAAATCCAAAAAGAACAAGGGGCAAAAATCTGGCAAGCCTGCATTAAGCAAAAAAGAGCAGAAGACTCTCCAACGCAAGCGGGCAAAGGCAATCAGTAAATTCATCTCTGTGGCGGCCCCAACCGCCGCAGTAGCGCTTTTGATAGGTGTGGCCTTGTTCTTCGTTAAGGATGAAAAATTAGCGATCGCTGGGGCTGGGGGGATCATCGCCATGGTGCTGTGTTATCAGTACCCGTTTCAGGGGCTATGGTTTTTCCTATTCTATATGCCCTTTGCAGGAACGGTCACCTACTGGATTGGCGGCGGCAATGCGATATTTCAGTTGGCTAAGGATGGGTTCTACTTTCCTGCCCTGTTGGCGATAAATCAGCAATTAAAGCGCAAGCGACAGCCTTTTATTGTCAATAAAGCCCTGAAGCAACCTCTGTATATCCTGCTGGCTGTTTGTGTGGTGATACTGCTCCTGGTTAATGGGGTACAGCAACTCAACCCAGAAGGAGGAGACAAACCATTGCCAATGGGAATTTTGGGGTTGAAGGTGTTCCTGGGCTACATTCCCCTGATGACCTGCGCCTTCTATCAAATTAAGAGCAATAAGGAACTGCTGTTTCTCACCCGCTCAACCCTAGTTTTAGCGATTATTTGCTGCGTTTTGGGAGTCGTACAGTATCAATTCCTCGCCTCTGGTCGATGCAAAGGAACGGATCATCTGATCGGAGATGATCTATTTAAAGCTACCCTGGATGCCAAGTGTCTGGTGGGGGGTTCCCTGGTATTCAGTCCGTCGCAGAATATGATTCGATTACCGGGAACCTTTGTTGCGCCTTGGCAGTGGGCTTGGTTCCTGATTTCCAATGCCTTTTTCACCTTTGCAACGGCCTTTAGTGATCCTTCCCCCAAATGGCGCACCCTGGGACTCGTGGGGATGGCCTTGGTATTCATCAATTCAGCGATTTCTGGGCAACGAATTGCTCTAGCATTAGTTCCCCTGGTGACAGTGATTCTACTGGTCTTAACCGGACAGGTAACCAACTTGAAACGCTTTCTTCCCGTCGGGGCTGGACTCGGTTTAATTTTAACGATTATCATTGTCACCAATCCCCAAGTCCTTCAAGAGCGGATTGATAGCTTTGTCAGTCGTTGGCAAGCTTCTCCACCCACAGCATTTATTGCCGAGCAATTTGAATTCACAACCCAAGGTGACATGCAGCTATTGGGTAACGGCATTGGTCGAGCCACAAATTCTGCGCGTATGTTTGGTGAAACGAAGTTAATCGAGACCTATTATCCCAAACTAATTTATGAGATCGGCCCGGTGGGAACTCTGGCGTTCCTCGGATTTGTCACCACCATCACCATGACAACCTTTAAAACCTACCGCTCCCTCAAGGACAAGAATGTTCGCAGCTTTGGGGCAGCATTGTGGGTTTTTATTCTGATTATGAGTTACAACACCTACTATTACCCCTTAGATGTTGACCCAGTTGCGGTCTACTACTGGTATTTTGCGGGTGTGATTTACCGATTGCCGGACATTGATAAACAGGAGCAGAAGCGGTTGAAGGAAGAAGCAGAGCAGAGTTAGTTCAACTTGACAAAACTAATTTGACAAAAGCTGGGCTTCCAAAACTTTGTTTAACCGATCCCGAATCACCTCCACATGGGCAACGGTGTAGGCATCCGCCGATTTGTTTTTATCGAGATAGACCTCAACGGCTTTTTGCAACTGCTTCAGCTCATACCAAGCTAGTGTTTGGGCATCGGCAGGCAAATCCGGTATGGGCTGTCGAACAATATTACTCAGAATTTCCAGATGCTCTCGTTGGAGAGAGCGACGAATTGTGGAGATGGAGCCAGACTGCTGGAGAATCTCTGTCCAAATCCCATTTTGTAAGGTTTCAAACAGTTCTGGCAGTCCTAGAACCTGTTCAGGCCGAGCCTTAAGCTCTAAATTATGCAGTCGGCTCAGCCGTGTGGGAGATAGCAGAGATCGCAGCACCCAACTTTGTCGTCTAAGAATTCGGTTGTTGATGGGATAGTCTAGTGGTTCATCCCGCTCGGAGTTTCCCCAGTCTTGCCAGCGAGCCGGAGCCAATTGATTTAAGAGAGTCGGGGAAAATTGAAATGCGTCCTCAGCAAAAACATATTTCTGGAGCAATTTAAGCGCTCTCCGTTGTTGCTCAACCGGAATAACTTCTAGCGGTAACTGACCTCCTGCTCGACTGCGGTCAAAGGATTGCCCCCCAATATGTAGCACGATGCTGTGGGTTTGCTGGAAAGAGTAGCCCCAAATTGTATTAAAAATCTTCCGCACCTGATCGGGCTGCTGGGTTCCGCCTTGCCCAAAACGCTCTAGCTGTTGCCAAAAGTCCACGACATTATCCAATTGCCACTCGGCATACTGCAACATGTCATCGCTCAGGTCAAAACTGTTCACTGCTGGATCCAGGTAAATTCCATACAGATCCTCATCCGTTGCAAAGGCCAACTCCGGTTCTGCGGATCGCTGGGCAATCTGTTCCAGCGCTCTGGACTCTCCATAGGGGGTATTGGTGGTCAGTGATTTATAACCATACTCAATAGCCCAGTAATCATAGGGGCCAACCCGAACCGAGTAATAATCCCCTTGGGCCTGACCCCTGGGAGCGAGATTCACTGGGGCATAGTCCATTACCGAACTGACTAACCCCTGGCTTTGGGTAATGGTTGGTACATTCAGTTTCTCTGGACTCAATAGGGTACTCCCGTGGAAGTTGTGACGTAGCCCTAAAACGTGACCAATTTCATGGGCCGTGAGTTGACGCAGGTATTGATAGAGATATTGTTTCATCGCAGGGCTCTTGGGAGAAGCCTGCTGATCTAGCGTCAGATCTAAAGCTCCGATGGCAAGTTGACCTTGGGAACCCAATTTAAAACAGTACTCCCCCATTGCAAATCTCCGGCTTCTCGCCTGGGATGCGGGGAGAGTCAAGTTGGGATCACAGGGATCGAGGGATTGGGCTGTCAGGTCTTCTTCGACGGAAGATTGGGAAAACTGTTGCCAGATCCGGGCCTGACGTTCGGATTGTTGTTGAGCTTCGATCAAGGCCCCCAAACCTTCTGATAGAGCAGACAGGGCATTGCCTTCCAGGACGATGTCTGCATCCAGAATTTCTCCGGTCAGGGGATTCACATGGGATGGGCCGATACCACTGAAATTGGGGTCAAAAGAGTTTGACCAACGCACCGTGTTGTAGCGCACGTCAGCCGGATCCCAGTCGGCATCATCGGGCATTTGCTGTACCTGAATCGCATCAATAAAGCCCGCTGTCTCAAAGGCAGGATTCCACATTAAAATCCCTTCACGGATTGCCTGCCGATACTCCAGGGGAACTGTATTCTCAATCCAGAAAACAATTGGCTTGACCGCAGGGGATAGGGCTGCCGTTGGATCTTGTTTTTCCAAATCCCAGCGATTGATGTAGCGCACAAAAGATGCTGAATTTTTCCGTTGAGAAACATCTTTATAAACAGTAGTAAAGTATCCCACCCGTTCATCGGCAAGCCGGGGTTGATAACTGGAATTCGTCGGAACTTCTAGAAAACTATAGCGAACTTTGAGATTGAAAGCTCGATCATCAGGCAGAACAGAAAAGGGAACAGATTCTCCATTTCCCTGATTGCGAGAGAAGCCATAGACTGCTTCGATTTCCACATTTAACGGGAAAGCATCAACGGTAGAAAGATAGGATTTCTCATCGTCAATCCCATAGGCCGAATCAAAGAATCCTGCAACGTCCGCCGTCAAACCTGCTAGATCCCGTTCACCTTTGAGCAGCGCCCCGAAATCAATCAATAGGGACTGTCGTTCAGGATGGACGCTGAGAATCGGGACTGAAAATAAGACCGAATCACTAAAAGATCGCTGAATAGAACGGGCTTGAGGATCGTCGGCATCAGTCCGAAAATTAATATTAGGAATAACGAGTTGCAGTTTGTCCTGCACGCGCTGCCATTGGAATAGCAAGTCATCAAATAGCCATCCCCCTTGAACAATTCCAGCTTCTCCCAGTCCAGACCCCAGTGTCGTAAAGCAAAGAAAATTCCGGTTCAGTTGATCAGGTCGTAGTTCGAGGAGGAGTCGTCCAGTTTCCTGGGAAAAGTAAAGGGTGAATAACCCCTGCCGTTTCTGAGTTCCTTTGATCGCTTCGTCAAAGGGGAGTTGCTCTTGAGTCGCATCCTCAGAAGAGGACACAACAAGCTCATGGGTTAGTGATGGATTGGGGGTTGAGGATTGTGCCTGCACCCAATGACCAATCCCCAAAACCAGTAATGCTGTTGTCAAGCTCAGAATCAAAAACGCCCTAATTCTCTTCATGTCCCAACCCATTGTTCCCTTCTTATTCTAGCCAGCAAAAATGGGTTAAGGCCACTATGGGTTCGGCCAGGTAATCAGGTTGTCTTGAGCCAAGCGTTGGGCAACGGCTTCAGCACCGTATTGATTCAGGTGACTGGGGTCAGAAAAGTAGTTGTAGGTATCGATCCAATCGAATGCCAGATCAACAAAAATTAAATCCATTTGTAATTCCAACCGCTCCATTTCCCGTCGAAACTTTTCTTCGTAGGCCATTCGCACTTCATCCAAGTAGTCACGGGTCAGGGGCATATTAACAAACACTAGCTCCACCCGATGATCTTGGGTGTAGTCCACTAACCGTTTCAATGCATCCATTTGAATCCCTTCTAGTTCAAAGGATTGGTAATCCCGGTCATAGTAACCCGAAACCTTGGAGTGATTTTCGTAGTAGACCGCTGGATCAAACTGAATTGATAGGGGTAAAAACCCATTACTCTGCAATCGGGAGGCTTCACTCACCAAAGATTCATCTAATACCTCAGGTTCAACTGTTTCGGATTCTGGAGCGGAAATCTGTTGCCGAAACGTTTCCTGCATCACCCCCTTGAGCAAATCACGTTGGGAATAGACGGCTGAAACCTGTCCCAGGGTTTGGTCGAGATGCTTTTCCCAGGTGGCGGCATCGAATATCGGTTGGCTCAGATTTGGGTCAGATTCAGAGGAGGGAGAATTATCTACTGTATCGGTGTTTGACCAGATTCTAAACTGACCTTGAGCTAACTGTTGATAGCCCTCAGAAGCCGCGATTGTATCGTAGGTGCGATCAGCCCGTCCGCCATTCATGGCCCGAACGCCATCGGCAATGATGACCAATTTCGGTAATTGCTCCGGCAGCAAAATCCGACTGAGAATCAAATCAACCACTTGCAGTGTTGCCCCATTGACCCCAAAGTTGAATACCCCCAGTCCAGGATGACCCTGTGCAGCTAGGGATTGCTGAAGCACGTCGGGATCAATCCCCCGCAGCGCCCGAGAGCTGCCAACAATCAGAATATCAGGGGGGTGTTTTTCCCTGGCAATGTATTGTTGATAGCGGGCCAATTGCTCATCCAACTGCTGACTTGTGAAGGACGGATAAACTAAGGGCGTCGAGCCGGGCACATTGACGAACTCCGAAGACTGGAATGCGCCAGATTCATCAGGTTGGGATGGATTGTCTTGGGTCTTTGATCGGGAGAACAGCGCCTGCCAGGGAGAAGCTACCGCTGATGGATTTGAAACCACCTGGACTTCACTGTCGGGAGTAGAATTTGATTGGGCTTTAGCCCGTTCTACCTTGCCCGATAGAGAGTGTAAAAATTGACCTAGAATCAAATCTGCTTGCACAGCCAGCAGACCGCCCAGGGTTCCCCAAACCAGAATCAATCCAGTCTTTCGAGGCCAACTGCGATTGACCGTAGACGTTGGAACCAGAGCGGTATCCTGTCCCGAATCCCTGGAGACAAATAAGCGAGAGGCAACGAGCCCCTGCTGAATAACCTGTGAAAGTTTCTCCAGTGAGCGCTGCCAGGTCGGTTCTGATCCCGCTTCCTCTGAAAAAACGTCCCCTGCTTCTAACTCCTCCGGAACAAAGTCAGCCGGTAAGGTTAACTTTCCGGCCGTGTTCGCGATCGCATTGGTGGGTGGCACAGTGGCCAGTGCGACATCCGTTGCTGGCTGCTGCACTGCTGGACTGGGATTCAGGGTAAATCCATAGCGCCATAGGGGATATTTCTGCCCTGCTCTGCGTCCATAAATTCGCATTCCCATTACCTTCGCAATCGCTTGATGGCGAAAAGCCTTCACAATTTGAGGCACGATCTGAGATTGAGAGGGACAGGTGGGTGCTTCCGCCATGACATGGAGCACATTCTGTTTTTGGAGCAAGAGAACTCGAATTCCCCCAGTCGCTAGCTTATTTCCCAGGTCAGGATTCAGCAAACGATTCAGAAGGAACTTAATTGCACCCAGATTACCCTGTTGAGCCAGAATCAGGGGACTAGGGTATAGGTCTGAACGAACCGCAGCCGGTAGATTTAACCAATCGATCCAGGCGGGCCGATTTATATCTGGAGTGGGCTGCTCCAGGCCATAGAGCGCTGCGGCATGAATTCCCTGCGGTGCGATCGCCTCCAATAGTGGAGTCGCCAATTCTCGAATCTGCGATTGGCTAGGAACAAGATAACTTGTGGCTTGAGGATTGCTCTGTTGAGGATTAATCTGAGTGTTTTTCACCTGACAGAACAGATGCAGAGTTGATTCCTGCAGTGTGGTTCGGACTTCCCAGTTCATGGGAGCCAATTTTTGATTCACCAGGTAGGCGATCGCCTCTGCATCCCCCCAGCGAGCCCAATCCTTAAGAATCTGATTCGGAGGGGTGAGGTCAACTCGCAACATCCAGTCTGGCTTCACTTCCCCCCGTACCTGGGACAGGATATAGGCATCTCGCACCCGCTTTTTATAGAGATGGTCGAGTTTCAACTCCCGCAGATGTTGAGCAATCGGTTCAGCTAAGAGGGAAGGATCAGGACTATAGGCCGATTCACAAACGACCCAAAGCCGCAGTCGAGGCGACTGTGTGGGTTTGGGCTGTTCACTTGCCTGGGTTTCTGGATCTAACTTCCGTGTAGGTTTGCCAGCTTCCCGAATCCCAACTCTAACGGTAACGCCCAGACCGCCTAGCAGTTGACTGAGCCTCTGGGCAATGGCTTCTGAGGAGAGATCTGAAACTGGAGGTTCTAGCTCGGTGGGGGTTATGGGGGATGCGGATGGCTGCGAAGTTGACGAGAGCACTGCAGGAGATAAGTCGAAGAAAGCGGACGATTGAACTGGGCTGACGGGGGTTGCAGCGTCCACAGAGGGCGCGGGGGTAGCGTGAGAGTCAACCTTTTCTTGTGCCTGAATCTCTAACGATTGAAACCCAGGAGGCTGAATACTGGGCGACCGAACCCCTGGAGAATCGATTTCGGTTGGGCTAACCCTAGGGTGCTGAATTGGTTGAACCTCTGGCTCAGCCTGATGGATAACGGGTAGCTCAACCTCTGATGGCGGTATTGCTGGCTCTGGAGCGTCCCAATCGGACGTTAATTTGAATTCTGTGGGTAGTGAGGGCTGAGCGGTGGTGCTATCGTATCCCAAGCGGACTGTCCACTCCGGTCGCTTTCCGCCCTGGGTACGGCCACATAAAAATATCTTTTGGATTTTAGAATGAATCTCAATACTCTCTGGCGGGATCAGAGTCTGGAGCTGAGTTTGCTCTAAACCCCTGAACAGTCGAGATACCGTCAATTTCTCAGGCGGACAAGGATCAGCCTCACAGATCAGGTGCAGGTCATGACCCCGCAACCTAGCCTGAAACTGAACTCCAGCTAACCTGACAACACTTTCGGCCCACTGAGTGAGAGCTGACCAGTTTTTCTCTAACACACGCTCACCCTAAACTATGCAACTCCATTAGACAATCTAGCCTCTGACACCGCACCAAAACACTTCCCACCATTGCGATGCTTTTTCGACTATATTCTTGCATATACGAGACAGAGTTGAGGAATATTCCATGTCATCTTCTCCCAATCCTTCCCCTAATTCACCCTCTGATTCTGATCAGTTGGACTGGTCATCGGTACAGCTTCCTGCCGATTTGCTCCTAAGTGTTGCCACAGCCCCGATGGTTTGCTTGCTGACCAGCGGTCGTCTTTTGGGGAATCTGTTACTAGGAATTAGCCAGAGTAGCGAAGAGATCTTTCGGGGCGATCGCCTGCCTGTGCTTCACTTCCCCCAGCATCCCCCAGAATCTTCAGAAGACGAGGAATAATTGCAAGCAAGGTGAGTGAAATGTCATGAAATGCACACCTGGTTGACGAAATTAGTTGCTTCCTCATCAATTATTTTCTTCCTCTCTTGGGGGGAAGCCGATAGAATAAGGTGCATATTCCTCGACACACAAGAACCCAATGAGTTCACTGCTTCATTCTAGCTCTCCAACTTCCAACTCTATTTCCCATGAAACTTCTCCTGGAGACCTTGAGCAGTCTCTGCGGAACCGCCTCATCGTGATTGAAAGTCTCTGGGAGTCTGTACTGCGTCAGGAGTGCGGTCAGGAGTCAGTGGATTTGTTACAGAAAATGCGGGCTCTAACATCCCCCGAAGGGCAAGCGTCACATTTTCAGGAAACCAATGTTTTGCAATTGATCGAACAACTGGATATTAATGCAGCCATCCAGGCCGCACGGGCCTTTGCCTTGTATTTTCAGTTGATCAATATCCTGGAACAGCATTACGGTCAACAGGAACAGGAACAAATCTACAGCTCACTTCGCGCCCAGCAGAAATCTGTCGACTTATACAGTGGGTTCCAGAATTCAATCTTTGAAATTCGCAATCGTCGCTTTTCCGATGCTCAAGAATCTCCTGTGGCCCACAGTAACAGCAGTTCTCCAATCAAAGATGAGCGGGAACTGGCAACCTTTCATTACCTGTTCACAACCCTACATCAGCTGAATGTTCCGTCTCAGCTCATTCAGCGTTTGTTGAATCACCTGGATATTCAACTGGTGTTCACAGCTCACCCGACGGAGATCGTGCGCCACACCATCCGCACCAAGCAACGTCGAATCGCCAAGATCCTCCAGAAGTTAGACCAGGTGGACGAGCAATATGGCAAAGTTACTTCCCAGCCAGACTCGGACGATGCTCCGGTGATCTCCTCCTGGGCAGCGGAACTGCAGGATCAACTCATGGAGGAGATTCGACTCTGGTGGCGCACCGATGAATTGCACCAGTTCAAGCCCACGGTTCTGGATGAAGTGGAGTATACCCTGCACTACTTTCAGGAAGTCTTGTTCGATGTGATTCCCCAACTCTACCAGCGTATTAAGCAAGCCCTGAACTACTCCTTTCCCAGTCTGCAACCGCCCCGTCATGATTTCTGTAGATTTGGGTCTTGGGTGGGTTCAGACCGGGACGGTAACCCTTCCGTTACCCCAGAGGTTACCTGGCGAACGGCCTGCTATCAGCGCCACTTGGCCTTGGAAAAATATATCCAAGCGGTTCAGCGGTTGAGCGAGGTGCTCAGCCTCTCCCTACATTGGAGTGATGTCCTGCCAGAGTTGCTGGAATCCCTGGATCAAGATCAGGTACAATTCCCTGAAATCTACGATAAGCTGGCAATCCGCTACCGTCAGGAACCCTATCGTTTGAAGCTCTCCTACGTGCTGAAGCGACTGGAAAATACCCGCGATCGCAATTGGAAACTTTACAACAGCAGTGAACCCCATCGGGAACGGGAGTTTCTGGTAAGACAGGAAAAATTTGGCACTGTCTACCGTTCAGGTCAGGACTTCCTGAAGGAATTGCAACTGATTCAACGCAGTTTAGAGGAAACAGGGATTAGCAGCCGAGATCTGGGGAACCTGCTATGTCAGGTTGAAATCTACGGCTTTAGTCTGGCCCATCTGGATATTCGCCAGGAATCCACAACCCATTCCAATGCAACAACAGAAATCGCCGAGTATTTGCAAGTTTTACCCAAGCCCTACAACGATCTGTCCGAAGTGGAGCGTTCCCAGTGGTTAGCGAATGAACTCCGAACCCGACGACCCCTGATTCCAGCAGAACTGTCCTTTTCAGAGAAGACCTGCGAAACGATTAATACCTTGCGAGTGATGCGGCAACTCCAACAGGAATTTGGCCTGGAAATCTGTCAGACCTACATCATCAGCATGAGTAACGATGTCAGCGATGTACTAGAGGTTCTCCTGCTGGCTAAGGAAGCCGGACTCTACGATCCCGCTACAGGGATTGGTAATTTACAAATTGTGCCGCTGTTTGAAACGGTGGACGACTTGAAACGAGCGCCGCTAGTGATGCAGAAATTATTTGAGTTGCCACTCTATCGGGCCATGCTATCTGGGGGATATGAACGACAGGCATCTGACGAACCCCAGGTCGCACTTCAAGAAATCATGCTGGGCTACTCTGACAGCAACAAGGATTCTGGTTTTCTCAGTAGTAATTGGGAAATTCACAAGGCACAGAAGTCTCTCCAGGTGATTGCGGCTAACTATGATGTCCAGGTGAGGATTTTCCATGGTCGAGGCGGTTCCGTGGGTCGAGGCGGTGGCCCGGCTTATAAAGCGATTCTGGCGCAACCGGGCAAGAGCGTGAATGGTCGGATCAAGATTACTGAACAGGGAGAAGTGCTGGCCTCAAAATATTCTCTACCACAGTTGGCCCTATACAACCTGGAAAGTGTGACCACGGCAGTCATTCAAGCTAGTTTACTGAATCAGGGATTTGACGAAATCGACCCCTGGAACGAAATCATGGAGGAGCTATCGGCTCGGTCTCGGCGTCACTATCGGGCCTTGGTGTATGAACAACCGGACTTGGTTGACTTCTTCCATCAGGTGACGCCCATCCAGGAAATCAGCCAGCTCCAAATTAGTTCTCGGCCTACCCGTCGCCGAGGCGATAAACGCAAAGATATTTCAGGCTTACGGGCGATTCCCTGGGTGTTTAGCTGGACGCAGAGTCGGTTTCTGCTGCCTTCCTGGTACGGAGTTGGAACGGCTTTGCAAGAATTTGTCGATGAAAAGCCCCACGAGCATCTGAGACTACTGCGCTATTTCTATCAAAAATGGTCATTCTTCCGCACCACAATTTCTCGGGTAGAAATGACCCTGGCCAAGGTGGATTTGCAGGTCGCTCACCATTACGTTCAGGAGTTAAGTGAGCCGGAGGATCAGAAACGATTTGAGCAGTTGTTTGAACAGATTGCCCAGGAGTTTCATCTCACCCGTCGTCTGGTATTGGAAATTACTGATCAGGAAAAGTTACTGGATAACGATCCGGCCCTGCAACGATCCGTTCAACTGCGGAATGGCACGATTATCCCCCTCAGCTTCTTACAGGTGGCGCTGCTGAAGCGACTGCGGCAACATGGCAGGTCAAATACGCCGGGAGTGATTCACTCCCGCTACAGCAAAGGAGAGCTGCTGCGGGGAGCGTTGCTCACGATCAATGGGATCGCAGCAGGGATGAGGAGTACGGGCTAGGATTCTTGCGAGGGTTAGCAAAACGTGTTATCCATGGAGGGGTGAATTAACGTTTGACCCCTTGGGTTTGCTACTAAAGTTCATGTCTGGAAAACTCTTTCCTCTCAGTGTTCCGAGCGGTTGGGCGATTGTTCACAACACCTTCGCCGATGAAGACCCGATTATTCAAAACGGGTGGATTGTGAATTCTCATGCCTACAATGAAGACCTACTCCTGATTCGGCCCATTCGGTTTGAACAGGGGGCATGGCAGTCTGATCCCCAAGGATATAGTTTTCGACTGGGTTGGTATCCGCACTCAAATCCCCACGGTGGCTATCGGCTGATTGTGCATCAGGGGCAGGAAATCGACAACAATTCTGATGCAAGGGTACAGTACGATTCTCCCCATCGCCAGTCAATCGGGCAGGCCATTGCCTCTTGCTTCAAGCAGATTCAGGATGGCTATACCACCGAGCAGATTCAGCAACAGCTTCAGGCGAGTAAATCCCATCTAGAACACAATCCCCGTCGATTTGCCGGAACCCGTAAGTCTATTGTTCAGACGGTGGCATCGACCAAGCATAATCGCTTAAATTTGAGTCAAGTTGGTCTGTGGTCACCCGCTTATTATGAGTTCTCCAATATGGTCTATCTGGATCAAAAGCCAAACCAGATGACCTCGCTAGAATTTGCTGCCGAGAACGTTAAATCGTAGTAGACTGACATCGTTAGTGAGGAGATTAACCATGATTGCCGCAGAGCAAAGCCCAGAGATTTCCGCTGAAACCGAACCCAAGCCCAGTTTGTTTGAAGTTTTGATTCGGTTTTTTCAAGAGGATGGCTGGGTTCATCGTGAAATTGAGCACCAACGGGTTCTTGCCCTGGGAATTGAAGGTAAAAATGGCCGCTTTGATTGCTATGCGGTCGCCCGTGAGGAGGAACAACAGGTCACGGTTTATTCTGTTTTTCCGGTTCGGGTTCCAGATCACAAGCGCCATATGGTTGCAACCTTTCTGATGATGGTGAACTATGGCATCATTATCGGCAACTTCGAGCTAAATTTCTACGATGGTGAGATTCGCTACAAGAC
The DNA here is from genome assembly GCA_050331715.1 of Microcoleaceae cyanobacterium. GTDB lineage: Bacteria > Cyanobacteriota > Cyanobacteriia > Cyanobacteriales > Microcoleaceae > JBHJGO01. The sequence goes on along the minus strand of JBHJGO010000026.1, from coordinate 7,088 downwards.
CAGTATCGATGTAGAGGGCGATCGCCTCACGCCAGCACTGGTAAAGCATTTGATGTATATTAACGTCACCACCCTGGACAAATATTTACCAGAAATCATGTCGGTAATCTATGGCAATCTGTCAGCGGAAGAGGCATTGTCAAGGATTAGTCAGTAGCTTCGTTAGCAATTTCTCAGAATTACAACACCAACTGAGGTATCGGTGGCCAACATCTTCCTCCCCTGCCATCGGGCAAGGCATATATAATATCTGAGGAAGCGTAACAAAAATCAATAGCATTATTTCTTATGAGCCGGATTGAAACTCGTACCGAGCCCATGGTGCTAAACATGGGGCCTCACCATCCCTCTACACACGGATGTTTACAGTTAATCGTCACTTTAGATGGGGAAGACGTTCTTGATTGTGAACCTGTGATTGGTTATCTGCATCGCGGCATGGAAAAAATTGCCGAGAGCCGCACCAGCATCATGTATGTTCCCTACGTTAGCCGCTGGGACTACACCGAGGGAATGTTTAATGAAGCCATCACCGTCAATGCCCCCGAAATGCTGGCGGACATTGAGGTTCCTAAGCGGGCCCAGTACATTCGGGTAATCATGCTGGAGCTGAACCGAATTGCCAACCATCTGATGTGGCTTGGGCCGTTCCTGGCTGACTCCGGCGCTCAGACTCCCTTTTTCTACACCATGCGCGATCGCGAATTGATTCTGGATTTGTGGGAAGCTGCAACCGGATATCGCATGGTAAATAACAATTATTTCCGGATTGGCGGCGTGGCAGCGGATTTACCCTACGGTTGGGTCGACAAGTGCCACGAATTCTGCGATCACTTTCTGCCTAAAGTCGATGAGTATGAGCGACTAATTACCAATAACCCCATCTTCCGGCGTCGGGTTGAAGGTTTGGGAACCATCACACGGGAGCAGGCGATCAATTGGGGACTGTCCGGCCCAATGCTACGGGCATCTGGCGTGAAGTGGGATCTGCGAAAGGTGGATCACTATGAATGCTACGACGACTTTGACTGGGAAGTACAGTGGGAAACGGCTGGAGATTGCTTGTCTCGTTATTTTGTGCGAGTGCGGGAAATGCGGGAGTCCGTGAAGATTCTCCGTCAGGCCCTAGATGGTATTCCCGGTGGCCCCTTTGAGAACCTGGAAGCAAAGCGGATGGCAGGTGGCCCGAAATCTGAGTGGAATGATTTTGATTATCAGTTCATCGGCAAGAAGATTCCACCAACTTTCAAGATTCCCGATGGTGAGCATTATGTACGGGTTGAGAGTGGCAAGGGCGAAATGGGAATCTATATTATCGGTGAGAATAACGTGTTCCCATGGCGGTTCAAGATTCGGACGGCTGATTTTGTCAACTTGCAGATTCTACCTGAATTGGTCAAGGGTCAGAAGGTAGCTGATATTGTCGTAATTCTAGGCAGTATCGACATCATCTTGGGTTCGGTTGACCGTTAGCGCGGTTCTTGAATAGATTTCCAAATAGCGTAGGCAGGTTACTTTGATCCATGTCTGCGCTATTCAATCAAAATCTTTGTGAGTAAAGGCCTTTGCCTGTTTTCCAGAATATTCTGCAGCAATATGTCCATCGCCCACGAGCTGATATTTATAGGTCACTAATCCTTCTAAGCCCACTGGCCCACGGGGAGGCATCTGTTGAGTACTGATACCAACTTCTGCACCAAATCCGTAACGAAAACCATCGGCAAATCGTGTTGAGCAGTTGTGGTAAACTCCGGCTGCATTGACAAAATTCAAGAAGGTATGGGCTGCCGTTTTATCTTCTGTCACGATCGCATCCGTATGTTTGGAACCGTAAGTATTGATGTGTTGAATGGCTGTTTCCAAGCTGTCAACAATGCGGATCGAGAGGACTAAATCGCTATATTCTGTTGACCAATCCTCAGCCGCCACGGGCGCAATCTCAACAATTTTTCGTACCTGGTCATCTCCACGAAGCTCAACCGGGTGGGCCTGAAGCCGAGTTGCCAATTCGGGGAGAACCTGAGGGGCAATCTCCTGATGAATTAGTAACGTTTCAACCGCATTACAGGCCGCAGGATAGTCTGTTTTGGCATCGACTGTAATCTTCAATGCCTTTTGTAGATCAGCGGCTCGATCAATGTAGAGATGGCATAGGCCGTCGGCATGACCCAGAACCGGAATGCGAGCATTGTCCTGTACAAATCGCACAAAGGCATTGGAACCACGGGGAATGATCAAGTCAACGTATTGATCCAGGGTGAGCAAATCAATAATTTGTTCACGGGTGGTGAGCAGTTGAACGGCTTCGGGATTGACAGCTGTAGTGGCGAGACCCTGACGAATCGCTTGAACAATCGCTTGACAGGACTGAAGCGCCTCTTTTCCTCCTTTCAGGATCACACCATTTCCAGACTTAATAGCCAACCCGGCAATCTGGATTACTGCATCGGGTCGAGCTTCGAATACCACACCCAATACACCCAGGGGACAGGTGATACGCTTGAGGATCAATCCTTGATCCAGTTCTCGATGGATTTGCACCTGACCGACTGGATCGGGCAGTCTCATTAAATCCCGCAACCCTGCGATCGCCCCCTGGAGTTTCGTTGCATCCATCTTGAGTCGATGGTAGAGGGGCTTGGAAATCCCGTCTGCTTGGGCTTGCTGACAATCCTGTTGGTTAGCGGCCACAATCTCCGGGGCTGCCTCTTCCAAAGCCTGAGCCATTGCTTGGATAGCTACATTTTTGTCCGAGGTTGACAGCACAGCAAGTTTGTAAGCTGCTTGTCGGGTGGTTTGTGCCAGGTGGATGAGAGATTCAGCGCTCATTGACTTTCTGATGACTTGTCGCTATTTTATCGTGTCAGGAGCAGTGAGATGATGCCAAACCCAGGTAAAATACCAGAGAATGATGGGGCAGGACAAACAAGGTACTGAAATCTATGGCATCAATTGTGCAGTCAATTATCAGACGGGTTGGAGTTTTTGTTGCACTGTTTCTGGCTGCAACACTCCTGAGTGGTTGCGTCCAGTCTGATATTGAGGTTCAGTTTCAGGATCAAACCCATGGTCAGATTGTCCAGACGATTCAACTGACGGAGCGGGTTTCGAGTCTGAGTCCCACTGCAATTGATGAATGGATTCGAGGTCTAGAGCATCAAGTGCGACAGGTGCATGGCCGGATCAAGCGGGTTTCAAATCAGACCCTGGAAGTGACGATTCCCTTTTACAATGGGTCGGATTTAGAGGAAAAGTTTAATCAATTTTTTAATCCACCTGATCCTACTCGTCAGACAGCAAAAGAGAGCGAAATCCCAGCAATTGCTTCTCATTTAGACTTGACCCAGCGAAATCTTTTCTTCGCACTCCGGAACCAATTAAATCTACAACTGGACTTGCGATCGCTTTCAGTTCTATCTGCCCAGGATCAGGTCTTGATCGATTCTGGAGATTTGTTGAATCTAGAATTTAGCCTGCTGACGCCTTGGGGAACCACAGTTGTTCAATCTTCTAGAATTCAATCCTCTAAAAATTTAGTCGCTGATTCAGATGCGCTAACGGTTGCGACCAAACAATCCGGTAAGCAGACAGTTTGGACATTAAAGCCGGGAGAGATCAATCAACTGAGTGCAGTTTTCTGGGTGCCTAGCCCCGTTGGGATTGGGTTCGTTGTTATTGCTCTGTTTGTTGCCCTGGGAATACTGTTGAGGCATCGTTTATTCCCCCTCAAAGTGCAGCAAGTTTGATGCAGTAATGGACAGACGAATGGGCTAAAGAATATCTAAAGAAAAGCTTTAGAAAGATTTTACAATCAAGTATTTTTACAAAACTTTAGTAAAATTCTCATCCAATGATAAATTGGGCTTAACTTGGGTTGAGTAGGGTCATTATAGTTCTCGAGGAATTAGTTGTGATCCTGCTCAAGACCGTTTTAGTAACCATCTTTCTGCTTCTATCCGGAGATTTTATTGCGACCTTTCTCTATCACGTTCCCGAACATATTTTTGGAAAATTTCACACTATTGTTCACCACAGCCCGAACCGCAGCTTCGTTCGCTATGCTCTACGTACTAGGAAGCCCTGTGCATTAATCACAGGCTTTTTTGGTGCATTTCCCTACTTGATGTTTACTCCCTTTCTTTGGATGGTTTCCCCAGTAGGAACAATCCTGGGGTTGGCTCTAGCGGAGTGTCATGTCGAATGGCGGCATATCTCCCTGGAAACCTGGAAAACTCCACCTAGACTGGAAAGAATCTGCCGATTTTTTTGCATAACAACCCCAGAACGGCATTGGCAACATCATTGCAATTCACGGGTCGCGTTTGGGGATATTTTCACTTTCTACGACCAGCCTGCCCAGGAGTGGTTCAGGTTTCTGTTGCGCATCAGGAAGAAATTGCGGGCCAGTTACGGCTAGGATGCAACGCATTAACTCTGGGGAGTCTGTTCCAGGGCCTGCAACTCGGTTTGCAGACGTTCAATCCATTCTGTGGCCAGAGGAAGCTCAGTGAAGGGAATCCGTACAGGGGTTGCCTCATCCCAAAGTTGAAACTCTAGTTCAATCTCCCCTCCTCGCTTGGGTAACTGTTCCAAATCAACAGATTTATTATCCACCAGCAACCAAATCGATTGAACTTTGTCCAGAGAAAACTGTTCCAACTCAATCGGCCCTTTGCGAGACGGTTTGCCCCAGGTCAACTCCATGCCGTTCTGACCCAAGACAGCATAGATATCGTATTTTGAGTATTGAAATCCCTTCGCCCAGCTTCGATAGGCTTCGACTTTCTGATATTCGTTCCAACCCGTCCAGGCTAGCCAGATGAAAACGCCGAGTAAAGGGAGCCAGAGTAAACCTCTTTCCATTATGTGTATCTTGATTAACTGTTGTGATTGCGCGTTAGATTGATCGCCAGGGATTAGGATCAAACAAGACATCCGCTTGAAAACCTTATTCCTGGCAGCCTCAATTCTGGGGGATCCCAGATAGAATAGAGTTACCGGGCAGCCAACTGCTAGGGATGGCACTGTGAAAGGCAGCTTCTACTAGAGATTCAAAGCTAAAGATTTAAAATCTGACAGCATCAGCCTTCCTGCTGGCGGATTTAGGATTGATTCTAGGTTTGACATGCTTTGTCTGTTTGGATTGGGAGCGGTGAGGGAGGCTAGCTAGCTGTAACGTATACGTGGAAACTCATGAAAAGACTTCTCTTTCTCTGTCTATTCCTAGTGGGTCTAGGGTGGGCGATTGCCAATTTCTCGGGTCTCGCGAGTCAAGGAGACTACGACTCGATTGTACTAGACTTTCGCGAAGAGTTAGGGCAGCAGGAGATTGCAAATCGGATTCAAACCATTTCTCAGGAATACCAAGTTGTTCCAACCCTGAACAGCGAATTCTCTCAAGCTGACAATGTGTACGTTGTTCGCGGCGATCAGAAACTGTTGCAATTGCTGAAAAAGTCCCTGGACAAGAGCACAGAATACGTTGAACCCAACTACATCTACTCCATTAATGACACGGCAGATGCTTCAGAGGGCATTATCTACGATGTTATGCCCAGTCTGGCCGGTGCTCCAAATGATCCTTTTTACGCGAAGCAATGGAATCTGCGCAGCATCAACGTCGAAACAGCCTGGAATGACACCCATGGAGAGGGAATCACGGTAGCAGTGATTGACACAGGTGTGAGTTTGGTTCCTGACTTGCAAGAAACTGAATTTGTCGAGGGCTACGACTTTGTCAACAATCGCACTGAGGTCACAGATGATAACGGTCATGGCACTCACGTAGCTGGAACGGTCGCCCAGTCTACCGACAACGGTTATGGGGTGGCTGGAATTGCCTACGATGCCAAGATTATGCCTCTAAAAGTACTGAGCGCAGAAGGCGGCGGCACCATTTCAGATATTGCAGAAGCGATCCGGTTTGCGGCTGACAATGGCGCAGATGTAATCAATATGAGCCTGGGGGGAAGTGGAGAAAGCCATCTCATGCAGGAAGCGCTTGACTACGCCTACAGCAAAGACGTTGTTGTTGTGGCTGCTGCCGGAAATTCTGGTCAGAATTCTGCCGGATATCCCGCTCGCTATCCCCACGTGATTGGGGTGTCTGCTCTGGACTCCGTTGGCAACAAGACGCCCTATTCCAATTTCGGGGCTGGAGTTGATATTGCCGCTCCTGGTGGTCTAACAGATAACGGTGAAGCGGGCGGTGTTCTACAGGAAACGATTGATCCTGAAACAGGTGGGTCAACTTTTGCGGCCTTTCAGGGAACTAGCATGGCATCCCCTCACGTTGCAGGAGTAGCAGCTCTGGTTAAAGCGGCTGGTATCGAAGAGCCGGAGGCGGTTTTGAAGGTTTTACAGGAATCGGCTCGTCAGGTTGACGACGATCCGCTGAATCACTACGGTGCAGGTTCACTAGATGCGGGCAGTGCTGTACAACTGGCCCTCAAAGGCCAGATTACCGTGCGGGACTTCTTCCGCTGGTTGCGGGATAGCGGTTATCTGAATCCTCGATTCTGGATTGATGGGGGTGCGGTAGCCCTGCTGCCCAAACTTGCAATGGTTGTTGGTTCCTACCTCCTGGCTTGGTTCCTGCGGAATTATTTCCCATTTCAATGGACAGGCTCAATGGTAGCGGGTCTGATTGCAGGTAGCAGTGGTCTATTCTTTCTCAAAGGATTTTACATCTTCGATTTACCCCAATGGCCCATGCGAATTATGGGCAGTTCAGTTCCCGAACTTGGAGGCACAGTGCAAGGCAGCAGTGTTCTGAATCCTCTGTTTGCCAGTGTACTGTTGCCCCTTGTCTTAGTTCTCCTGTTCCTGGGACACTCCCAGTTGAAATGGGTAGCAATTGGTACAACCCTTGGTGTGGCGAGTTGCTTGGGCGTGAGTGCATTCCTTCATCCGACTGTCTGGGGCTTGGGTTCTGGAATTATTGCCAGTAGCTTTCTGCTGGTGTACGCTGTCCTGTGTATTGGATTGGCTCGTTTGGCCCTTGGTGTGGAGACAAAAGCAGTATGAGCGTAACATTTCAGGGTGTAGGCGAACGGATAGGATTTGGCGCAGGAACCTGGGCTTTGGTT
>JBHJGO010000025.1:0-63064 GCA_050331715.1 Microcoleaceae cyanobacterium | reverse complement strand
TGAGGAAGAATCTGCCACGACTGTTAAACCTGCTGAACCGGAAGCTAAAGCGACTCCTGCAATTTCTGTTGCCGAGTCAGAGGAACCCAAGCCTGAAGTTAAGCAAGAACTTGCTGTGCCTGAAGCGGAACCTGTTGCTGCCGTTGAGTCTTCTGAACCAGAAGCTAAGGAAGAGCTTGTAACGTCTGTTGCCAAGTCAGAGGAACCTGAACCCGAAGTTAAGCAAGAATCTACTGAACCGGAAGTTGAACCTGTTGCTGTTAAGCCTGCTGAACCAGAGGTTGAGGAAGAATCTGCCGCGACTGTTGAACCTGCTGAACCGGAAATTAAAGCGGCTCCTGCAATTCCTGTTGCCAAGTCAGAGGAACCTGAACCCGAAGTTAAGCAAGAACCTGTTGCACCTGAAGCGGAACCTGCCGTTGCCGTTAAGACTGCTGAACCAGAGGTTGAGGAAGAATCTGCTGCGACTGTTGAACCTGCTGAACCGGAAATTAAAGCGGCTCTCGTACGGCCAAAGTCAGAAGAACCGACTCCATCCATCAAACCCGTGGAACCAGAAGTACCCAAGGTCGCTTCTCCTATTGTATTCAAACCAGTCGCAAATCAGCCTCAGAGCAAGCCTGTAGCAGCAGAAGTTAAGTTTACACCCGCTAAAGTGTCGGAACCTGTGGTTAAATCAGAACCGAACGTAGATAGAAAGCCAAGCACACCTGCATGGGTACCATCTACTTCATCAGCAAACGTTAGGATGGAGCAGTCTATGTCAACTGAATCCCCTGAAAAGGAAATGGAGTCCGCGAAGAACAAAGTAGTTTCTTACATCTCTGACTTACCAGAAAACTTCGGGAAGTTTTTGAATGATTATCAGCGTCCATTAATCACAATTGGATTACTGCTGGCCTTTTTGGTGACTGTCAGAGTTTTGATTGGTTTAGTGGATGTCCTGAATGGAATTCCATTGGTTAAGCCTGTCTTTCAGACCATTGGCCTGGGTTATTCTGGCTGGTTTATCTACCGTTATTTGCTACGGTCAGAAACTCGTCAGGAATTGTCTCAGCGATGGGAATCCTTTAGAAAGGATATTGTCGGCGACAAGACTCTCTAGAATAACTTACCTGTATAGGTTGAATACGATTCTAGTCATCAAGCTCTAAATTTAATGTCATTAATCCCTAGTTCTCCCATACAGTGTTTTTCACGCTGTTAGAGTGTAGGAGGTGTGGTGTACTGCGCCACACCTCCCAGATCCATAACTCAGGCGACTTGAATCGCGACAGGGGATTTGACCCTGAGCTTTTTTCCAGATTTTGAAGATCAGCGCCCGAAGCAATTGTTTGAGGCAAATATCTGAAGCAGGTATCCGAGGAAACCATGAGAAGGAACAAAGGCCGCGTTAACTGGTTTGCATTTGGGGTTGCCGTAAATCTTGCCATGGGTATTGGCGGCCTTTTGGCTTTGGTTGCTCCAGCTCGAACTCAGCCCCGTCAATCAAACTCAATTCCGATGTTTGAGAATGTGACGATCTCCCCAGAATTCACCCCTGATCCCCTGACGGTTCGTGGCCTCAGTGGGGGTATGGTGGCCTCAGAAGCAACCGCTGGACGAGATGATACACCCACAGGCCCTTGTGTTGGTTTCGTAGATGAAAAGCCCGACCATACCATTGACCTAACCAGCTTCTTCAAATACCTGAGCTTCAGAGTGAAAAGTAGTGCGGATACAGTCCTGGTGGTTCGAGGGCCAGGCGGAAGCTGGTGCAATGATGACTACACCGACATGAATCCCGGCATTGCGGGCCAATTGATGTCGGGAACCTACGAAATTTGGGTTGGCTCCTACAAAACCAATAACTATCACCCCTACGTTAATAGGATCACAGACACTCCTGACCCCTAGAAATCAACCAACCCTACGCGATAATTGCCGCCTTCTTCAAGCTGCTGGTGTACTCTAGAAAGAAAGAGTCATATACATAGAGCCAAATACAGAACATGACCGAATCTCCAGCGCCACTGTCAGAAGCGATTCTTGCTGAGTTGTATGAACTCATTTGCGATCGCCGAGACAACCCTCAGCCAGATTCCTACACCTGCAAACTCTTCAACGGTGGAGACAACAAGATTCTCAAAAAAATTGGGGAAGAATCGGCAGAAGTGGTGATGGCTTGTAAAGATGATGACCAAGATGGAATTGCTGGGGAAGTGGCCGACCTGCTTTACCACACCCTCGTTGCCATGGCCTATCATCACGTGGACTTGCAGGCGGTTTATCAAAAATTGGCCGAACGACGTAAATGATCAAAATTCTCCATCTTTCAGATATTCATATGGGGAGTGGCTTCTCCCATGGACGCACGAATCCCCAAACGGGTCTGAATACTCGGCTGGAAGATTTCACCCAAACTCTGGGACGTTGCATGGATCATGCTCTGGAGCAGGAGGTTGATCTGGTGCTGTTTGGTGGGGATGCTTTTCCTGATGCCACCCCCCCGCCGCTGGTGAAGGAGGCCTTTGCCAGTCAATTTCGTCGCCTGGTCGATGTGGGAATTCCCACAGTTCTTCTGGTGGGCAACCATGACCAATATTCTCAGGGTCAGGGGGGGGCGAGCTTGGGAATCTACCGCACTCTGGGGGTGCCTGGGGTAGTAGTGGGCGATCGCCTGGAAACCCACAGGATTCAAACCGGTAATGGCCCAGTTCAAGTCATTACCTTACCCTGGCTAACCCGCTCTACTCTGCTGACTCGGCCCGAAACCGAAGGGTTATCTCTAGAAGAAGTCAATCAAGTCCTGATTGACAAACTCAAAGTGGCGCTAGAAGGAGAAATTCGGCAACTTGACTCGGAAATTCCTACCGTTTTGCTGGCCCACTTAATGGTAGATCAGGCCAGTTTGGGGGCTGAAAGATTTCTGGCAGTGGGTAAAGGATTCAGTGTTCCAATTTCTCTTCTAACGCGTCCCTGTTTTGATTATGTGGCCTTGGGTCACGTTCACAAACACCAGAACTTAAATCCGACTGACCAGCCGCCTGTGATCTATCCCGGCAGCATTGAACGGGTTGATTTCAGTGAAGAGAAAGAAGACAAAGGGTTTGTGGTAATTGAGCTAGCTCCGGGTGAAGCAAATTGGGCATTTCATCCGCTTCCTGTTCGATCTTTTTGCACCATTAAAGTGGATGTGTCGGGGACAGATGATCCCCAAGCAATGTTGCTCAAAACCATTGTTAAAAAACAGATTCAGGATGCGGTGGTTCGACTCATTTATCAATTGCGACCGGATCAACTAGAACAGATTGATTCCAAAGCGATTCATCAAGCGTTAGAACCGACCCACACCTACAGTATTCAACCAGAATTAGTCAGCCAACTGGCCCGCCCCCGCGTTCCTGAATTGAATGCTAATCGCAGCCTTGATCCAATAGAATCGCTGAAAACCTACCTGGAAGGCCGAGAAGACCTACATGCAATCGAGCAAGACATGATCGAGGCTGCTGAGAAATTGCTAGCTAACTAATTTTCTGTATGGTAAAGGTTAGGATTGGAAATAATCGACAAAGGCTGAAATCAAGCTGGTCATGAAACAAGAATCCATAACCATTCACATTCCTGCTGATCTGTATGAAGAGGCGCAACAGCTTCCGGACAGCACTGAATCCTTTGACGAAATGGCCATAAGGGCAATTTCTCAGGAAGTACGCCGGCGAAAGGCTCTCGCAGCCCACCAACGTATTATTGCTCGTAGTGCTGAAGTGGAAACTCAGACAGGCATTCAACGTAGTTCGGTCGATTTAATTCGTCAACTTCGAGCGGGTGAAGAACGACGTGACTAAATGTATTGATACCAGCGTTTGGATTCCCTATCTTCTGCCTGAATCATTACAACCTCAAGCTATAGTAGTCACAAATGAGTCACCGAACTTGAATCAGCCGAATTCTGGACAGCAGATCAATCTTTAATCAACACACTCATACCCTGTCCAACCTACGCCAAAAAATCGGAAGCCTAGCCAATTCTGTTCATTATCCGGCCTCTATCATCACTACAGCCCCGCTCAATCCAGGGGGCAGATAAAAATTTTCGGTATCATAGAAGATCATGTGGCCTGAACTGCGTCAGGTTGCAGCGACGTTATCACACTATTTGGGCAAACTTCCCTGTGTCATATTCTACCCAGAGCCAGCTAGAGCTGGAACTTTCTCGGCTTTTCCCCTTCCAGCTTGACTCGTTTCAAATCGAAGCCATTACCGCCCTCAACGCCGACAAATCCGTTGTTGTCTGTGCACCAACCGGTTCAGGGAAGACACTTGTGGGAGAATATGCCATCTATCGTGCCATGGAGCAGGGAAAGCGAGTATTCTACACAACTCCGCTCAAAGCCCTGTCAAACCAAAAGTTTCGAGACTTCCGCGATCAGTTTGGAGCCGATAACGTTGGACTACTGACCGGAGATGCCTCAACCAATCGAGAAGCCTCCATCGTGGTGATGACAACTGAGATCTTTCGCAACATGCTCTACGGTACACCCATTGGTCAGGTGGGAACCTCTTTAGAAGGCTTACAAACAGTGGTGCTGGATGAATGCCACTACATGAATGATCGCCAACGAGGCACCGTTTGGGAAGAGTCGATTATCTACTGTCCCCATGAAATTCAACTGGTGGCCCTGTCTGCAACGATTGCCAATAGCCAGCAACTAACTGACTGGATTAACGATGTGCATGGCCCCACAGAGCTGATCTATTCGGATTATCGGCCCGTACCATTAGACTTCCACTTCTGTACTCGTGCTGGTAAGCAGGAAGCCCTTTATCCGCTGTTAGAAAACGATGGCAATCGAATCAACTCCCGACTGGTACGGCGGCGTCCCATTAGCCATCCCTTGAGCTTCACCGAAGTCGTGAGCCAACTGAAGGGGGATGACCTGTTGCCTGCGATCTATTTCATTTTCAGCCGACGAGGCTGTAGTCGAGCAGTGAAGGAACTAATGGGATCGGGCTTGACTCTGGTTACTCCCGCAGAAGTTGATCGATTGAAGCAATATGTGGGTCACTTTCTAGCAGACAATCCTAATCTGGCAAGCTATCGACCGGAACTTTTGGAGGCTCTCTATCGAGGCATTGCTGAACACCATGCAGGAATTTTGCCAGCCTGGAAAAGCTTGGTGGAAGAATTGTTTCAGCAGGGTTTGATCAGGGTGGTTTTTGCCACTGAAACTTTATCAACCGGGATTAATATGCCAGCTCGAACGACGGTGATTGCCAGTTTGTACAAGCGTACCGACGAAGGATTTCGGTTGTTGAAAGCTTCGGAATTCCTGCAAATGGCGGGTCGCGGGGGTCGGCGGGGAATGGATACGATTGGTCACAGTGTGGTGGTGAATGTGCCACTGGATCAGAAGCGGACTAAGAATTACATGGCCTATCTGGAGCGAATTGCTACAGCGGGGGCAGAACCCCTGGAAAGTCGATTTGCACCGGGTTATGGTATGGTCTTGAATCTGCTGCAACGCCACACCATTGAAGAGGCGAAAGAATTGGTGGAACGCAGTTTTGGACAGTATCTTTCCACACTAGATTTAAAGCCAAAGCTCCAGGAAATTGAAGGCTTGGAACTCGAAAAGGCAGAGCTGGAACGGGGGTTCAATCAGTCTCAAGACCGCACCATAGAGGCTCTAGTTGATCAATTAACCCATTACAAAAAATTGCAGGAATGGCTGCATCAGGAAAGACGACTCCTGAAGACTCTGCAACAGCAAGCAGAACAAACCCGCACCCAACAGATGGCCACAGCGTTAACGTCTGTACCCATGGGAACTGTCCTGAGTCTGATGGGAAAACGGGTTTCTAGCAAACATCTGGACACGCCGCTGCCAGGCATTTTAGTTGCTCAAACCCCTAGTTCTGGTCGTGCCCCCTATTTTCTCTGTTTAGGCCAGGATAATCGTTGGTACACTTTGGGTTCGGCGGACATTGTGGAGCTGCATGGCTCTACCCCAAGATTAACGGCGGTTGACTATTTGGAAATTCCCAATATGCCCTCTAAACTAGGTCAACGTCGGCGAGGCGATGAAGTGTCTGAGGCGATCGCTCAGCAGATTCCGGATGTGGGATTACCAGCCCCAGCAACCGAAGTGTTGGAACAGCAGGCCAAAATTGAAGAATTGGAAGCCCAACTGGATCAACATCCGCTTCATGCCTGGGGCAAACCTCAGAAGTTGCTCAAGCGGTGGAGCCATTGGCAGGAGATTCAAGCGGTAATTCAAACCCTGCAAATCGAAGTGGAGCAGGATCGGCAGTGGTATTGGAATGAGTTTCTCAAGGTAATCGGGGTGTTGAAACAGTTTGACTGTTTGGAGGATCCAGTTAGTTGGTGGCTGCGATTCAATTGTAAGTTTCGCAATCTAGATGACCCCATTTGTTTCGAGATGACCTATGCCCTGATCGAGCTGAGTTTGTCCTACGGGATTACTAACTACACCGTATTGCCCCTGGGACAGGCAACAGCGGCACTGCGGGGCGATAATGAATTGTGGTTGGGCTTGGCCCTGATGTCGGGAGAGTTTGATCGCTTGGAACCTGCTTGTCTAGCAGCGGCCTGTGCGGCACTGGTGACGGAAATTTCCCGCTCGGATGTTTCGATCAACTATGCCCTCTCTGAATCGGTGCAGAATGCCCTGAATCGGCTGTGGACAAGGCGAAAAGCATTAATCAAAGTGCAGCGCCGACATCGGTTTGAGTGTATGATTTTGCCGGAGCGTTGGGAGGATCGGCGAATTAGCGCTTTGGTAGAACAATGGGCTTTGGGAGCCGATTGGCGACAAATGGCAGCAAAGACCAGTTTGGATGAGGGAGATATTGTGCGGATGCTGCGGCGAACCCTGGATTTTCTATCTCAGATTCCCCATGTGCCTCGATTGAGAACGAGTTTGTATCGTAATGCGGCAGCGGCGAAGCAGTTATTAGATCGGTTTCCAGTCAAGGAGGAAGCGGGGAATTAGTGATTAGTGAGTTATCCGGGTTCCCCTGAGTTCCGCCACCACAGATACAGCCCTCCAGAAATACGACTATTCCGTTGTCCGGTTTCCCAGCCTGTGGGTGGATGTAACTACTCAGGCTTAAATTTTAATGAAATTCCGTTTGAAGGTTTTGAGTAGATTCTCGGAGTTCTAGATCGTTGAGTTCAGGATCAAAGAGGGTAATCGTAAGCTGGAGCATGGATTCAGTCATAGTATGACATCTAGATCTAATATAACTCTCAGAGCCTGACCTAGCTAATATAAAGTGAATTGATAAATGTAATGCACCATCAATCTCGATTTCTCGAACGCTACCGACGACGAGACACAAATTCTTCACAGAATGTCCCTAACATTGCCAGTAAATCCTCGTCATTAAGTTGAGTCGCAATCGTTTCCAGTTGAGATTTAGATAGACCCCGATAATCCTTTCTAGCCGCCATCGCCTCACGAATTAATATCATTCCCAAATTGCCTAAAGGTCTAGCCTCCTGATCGGCCAGCGCCTCAAACTCTTCAACCAAGTCATCATCGAGTGGAACCTGAATCCGTTTCGGCATTGGGAAAGTGTCTGCTGTCATCATGGTTCAGTCTATCAGTTCCAGTATTCGTCTATACATCCTTAGCACTTTCATACTCGATTCATGTATGACTATACACCAAATACACAAGATTTAGAAAAATCTGTGTATTTACAATTGATATTTGTGTATTAATCTGTGTATTGTCGAGATAGATTCATACACAACACCGAAAATGTTCCTCGAAAAAGATTCCTCCGGCAGTTCCAATCGGCCCCCTACCAGCAGTTCCTCACAATCCACACCCAACCCCGAAGCCGTGCAGATCATGTTGAAAGGCCCCCGTCAGGCCGTGACGCAGATGATTCAGCTCCTGCATTGCAAGGAAATTATTTCGGGCAGCGAATGGAGCAGTACCGTCCCAATCAAAAATTCAGCCGAAGTGATTTGTGTCGCTATTCGGATAGTCTAGTGCTTCTTTGGGAGGTTGGGGCACACCGCACTCAACCTCCCATACCCCACCAGCGTTGGAAACGCGCATACACCATCATAACGGGGAGATTTTGTTAATTGTCCAACCTTGATAGCGATGGCGCGAAGAATGCAGTAGTCTAGGGTCAGGCATCTACGGTCTTGGCATCAAGCACTCCAGCGGTTTTAACAGTCGTAGAATTACAATCATTAGGTGCAATGCGAATTCTTAGCGTTCATAACTACTATCAAATTCGGGGTGGAGAGGACGTATCCACCGAGGCCGAGGTGCAACTCCTCAGAGATCGAGGCCATACCGTTGACACTTACAATACACTAAATCAAGAGGTTGACCAATTTAGTCGGGCCCAGCTTGCACTTCGGACAGTCTGGTCACAGGAGACCTATCGCAACGTCAGGAAAAAGTTACAACAATCCCCGGCTGATATCGTCCATATTCAGAACTTTTTCCCCCTGATTTCACCTTCGGTTTGTTATGCCGCTCAAGCTGAGGGAGCCAGGGTTGTACAAAGCCTGCGAAATTACCGCCTGGTCTGCCCGAATGGATTGTTTTTTCGGCAGGGTCAGGTCTGTGAGGACTGCATGGGTAAGGTGATTCCCTATCCCGGAGTAGTCCATGGGTGCTACCGAGACAGTCGAGCTGCCAGTGCTGTGACCGCAACGATGTTGGTCGTTCATCGAGCACTCAAAACCTGGCTAAAACAGGTGGATTTATTTATTACCCTGAGTCAGTTTGCCCGTGAGAAATTTATTGAAGCGGGATGGTCACCGGAGAAAATTATTGTCAAACCCAACTTTGTTGATCCCGATCCAGGGGTGGGATCCGGCAGTGGTGGGTACGCGCTGTACGTTGGTCGGTTATCCCAGGAAAAAGGCTTGGATGTCTTGCTAGATGCCTGGAAAGAATTGAGTCAACCCCTGGCCCTCAAAATCGTTGGTGATGGCCCCTTGGAGGATTTAGTCACAAAAGCGGCCCAAACCATGCCACAGGTCGAATGGCTGGGCCGCAAGCCCAGGGAGGAAGTTTCTGATCTGATGGGAGAGGCCATGTGTTTAATTTTTCCGTCAAAGTGGTATGAAACCTTTGGCCGGGTTGCAATTGAAGCCTTTGCAAAGGGGACGCCTGTGATTGCTTCTGAAATCGGAGCCATTGCGGAGTTGGTAGATACCGGAGAAACGGGGCTGCGATTCCAACCTGGAAACCCTTTAGATCTTGCTGCACGAGTCGAATGGTTGCTGAGTCATCCCCAACAGCGTCAGGCCATGCGGCAAACGGTTCGGCAGCGATTTGAAGACAAGTATACTGCCCAGGCGAACTATGGACAGTTGATGGCGATTTATCAACAGGCTATGGCGGCTCGTTAGCCCCTCGTTAACTGCTCGTTAACAGTTAGGTGTGCAAAGCTTCTTGCTGAATGATTGCCGCTAATTTCTGGGCTGCGCCTGGTTCGCCGCGAATCTGTTGCAGGCGGTGACTAATGGCTTGGAGGTGTTCTGGATGTTCTAAATAATTCACGGCTAACTCAGCCACCTGCTGCGGTTGAAGCTGACCAATCAATTCCGGAACCACCTCTTCCCCAGCCCAGATATTCGGCCAAGCAAAGTGCTTTTTGCGTCGCAACACCAATCCATTAATTAACCTGGCAAACTGAGAACCGAGGAATGGCAAATTAGCGAGCAACCCTGGCAATCCATCCCAGGCTCGCATGGCATCCAATTGTTGGGTGGGAATCAGAACAATCATCGGCACCGCCAGAGAACCCAGTTCCGCTGTATTGGCTCCAATGGTCGTCAGACAGAGACAGCATTCTGCCAGTACATCGTAGGCCGGCGTTTGTGTCCAGAGGTGGATTTTCAGCCCCTTAGAGGTTTTCAGATAGGGAAACCCGCTAAATTCGGAGGGTGGGTAATGGAGCGTTGCTGTAACGCCTCCCATTTGATGAATCACAGGATTTTGAACGGGATCGGCAAACTTGGCCAGAGTTGATAACTCCAGGGCCGGAGCAACGGGCAGCACAAACTGAATTTCTGGCTGCCGCTGATGAATCTGATCGGCAATCGCCAGGGCTAGGGGCACGCCTTGAACTAACTTGGCTGACTTAGAACCCGGAAGTAATCCAATCAGCGGTGCATCGGTTTGTCGATCCCGGATCTTTTCTAACGTTGCAGAGCGTTGACCAGACTGTCTCACATCTGCAATCAAGTCTCCTACCACCGTGAACTTGGCCTGAACAGCAGCAGGAATGGAATTCAGAATTTCGGGCCGCATCACGCCAAATCGGTCAATCCAGCGCCACCAGCGGGCATCCCACTCGGCGTAGATCACGCTGCGATATTTCAGCCGTTTTGCGATCGCCAGCGCAAAGAATTGATCGCCCCCCAGAAAAACAACCACCCCACGGGGTGCCCAGTCCCAATGCTCCAGCGTTCGGCCCTGGAGCAAAAAGGGCCAAAATCCCTGAGCCGCCTGTACCCGATCCACCTGCGGATAGGATTGGGCAATGTCCGCTTCTCTACCCGTAGCATGGGGGCATGGAGAGAGCACAACTGAAATTCGGACGTTGAAATCGGTTGTTGGAGATACCTGAGAAAATTGTTGACGCAGGGCTTGGACGACGGGCCTAACCCAGGTGGTCAGTTCTCCTGGGCCGTTGGAAAGAATTAAGATATCAATTAATGGTTGCAATGGACGTATCAGGGAGTTGCTTAGAACTAAGATAACAGCAATATCGCAATCCTGAATCTATCATGAAAAGCACTATGGAGGGGTTTGGGGACTTTCCAAGAAGGGGGCAAAGCCCCCTTCTCTCCCTTTTCACAAATCATTTGTGAGTGCCATATCACGATGAATTCTTGGCGTCCAAATTTTGGAGTTGAACGTAGACCAATACCAGGGCAATGAATAGCAATACGGTTGTTGCTGCTGCCGCATAGCTCAAATCAAACTGAGCAAATGCCTGTTCATAAATGTAGTAAACCAACAGATTCGTAGACCCCAGCGGCCCGCCTCCGGTCATTACGTACACCTGTTCAAAACTACGTAGCGTAAAAATAATCGTGGTAATCGTGACGAACACCATGGTTGGCCTGAGACCCGGCAGGGTAATATGACGAAATTTCTGCCAAAAGTTCGCGCCATCCAGTTCCGCTGCTTCGTAGCGATTCAGGGGAATGGCCTGTAATCCCGCCAGAAAAACCACCATATTAAAGCCAATTTGCTTCCAAATACTCAGCAAGATCAAGATCGGCATGGCCCAAACCGTACTCCCTAGCCAGGGAATAGCATCCAGCCCCAACTGCGCCAACCCCGCATTTACCGGGCCATCTGTTTGAAACATCCACCGCCATCCCAGACCTACCGCAACCAGAGAAGTAATCGATGGAATGAAATAGGCTGTTCGGAGAAATCCCCGCAGGATGATATTTTGATTCAGTAAAACCGCCAGTCCGAGCGGAATCAAGATGCTAGGAATCACGGTGGCAACGGTGAAGTAAACGGTGTTACCAATCACCAGCCAGAAATCAGGATTCACCAACAGCCGCCAATAGTTCCTGAAGCCAACCCAATGCACCCCTGCACGGGTGAAGGTTCCAGTTACCAGGCTAAGATACCCCAGGTAAATAATCGGCCACAGGACAAAAATTCCTAGCAGAACGAGTGCAGGGGTGAGGAAAACCCAAGCCGCAATTACTTCATTGTCGAGCCATTGGAAGCGTCGGGGGCGAGGGGTCATAGCTAGAGTTGAATCTCAATCTTCTGAGCTTGCCTGGAAACCAAGGTAAACCTTATTCTCAAGATATAAGCCCTATTCTAAGGTATCAACCCAAGGTGGAATGTTGTGAACCCGATAACGCCAAGTTTGATCTCTCCGGCAATTCCAGAAGTATTTTCAGAGACATCATTTTCTGAGGGTTCCCCACTCTCAATTGGGGTGCTGGCTTCTGGGAGCGGCAGTAACTTTGAAGCCATTGCCCAGGCAATTCAAGATGGCAAGCTAAATGCCAGAATCCAGATTCTGATCTATAACAACCCCACGGCAAGGGTTGTAGAGCGGGCCAAGAGGTTTGACATTCCAGCAATTCTTCTGGATCACCGCAAATTCAAAGCCAGAGAAAGTTTAGACCGAGAAATTGTTGCGGTGCTGCAAGAACACCAGGTGGAATGGGTGGTGATGGCGGGTTGGATGCGAATTGTCACCCAGGTTCTAATCGATGCCTTTCCTGGCAAGATGATCAATATTCATCCCAGTTTGTTGCCGAGTTTTCCAGGAATTCGAGCCATTGAACAGGCGCTGAAGGCCGGAGTGAAAATTACAGGCTGCACTGCTCACCTGGTTGAGTTGGCGGTAGACAGCGGCCCCATTTTGATGCAAGCAGCAGTGCCCGTTTTACCGGACGACACGCTTGAAACCCTACACGCCCGCATTCAAGTTGAAGAACATCGAATTATTGTCGGGGCCATTGCTCAAGTTGCCAGGAAGCCTGACTGTGAGAATTCGTAGGATCTCAACTGAACTTTGATAGGAATTTATGCGAATTAAAATCTGCGGCATTACAAGACCGGAACAGGGCCAAGCCATTGCTGAATTCGGCGCAACAACCCTGGGATTCATCTGTGTCGAAGCTTCCCCTCGCTACGTAACGCCGGAACAAATCCAAGCCCTGCCCTCTGTTTTGCCAGAAACCGTTGAACGAGTGGGGGTTTTTGTCAATGCGCCTCTAGACCAGATCGCCTATACCGTTCAGCTCGGACGATTAACCGGAGTTCAACTCCATGGCCAAGAGTCCTTGGCAGATTGTAACCAACTCCGCCAGGCCCTCCCTCACACTGAGTTGATCAAAGCCATTCGTGTCAAAACGCCGGAAGCATTGGAACAAAGCCTCAGTTATGCAAGTCACGTTGATACTCTGCTGCTGGACGCTTACCATCCTCAACAGTTGGGTGGAACAGGAAAAACCCTGAATTGGCAACAGTTGCAAGCTTTTAATCCGGGCTGTCCCTGGTTTCTAGCGGGAGGATTAACCCCTGATAATGTGTCAGAAGCGCTTCGGTTACTCCGACCCGATGGCATCGACCTCTCCAGTGGCGTAGAACATTCTCCTGGAGATAAGGACTTGGCAAAGGTACAGCAATTATTCATGGCGATCCGGACGACCTCTGCAAATTTGGGTTGATTGAATTAACCTATAGAGTGGAGATGCGCCTCAGTAAATTGATGAGATTTATGTCGAAGCTGTCCAAGTCGCCCTATTCGATTGCCTGGATCAACCACGTTGCCGAAGATCCCCAGAGTGAATGGGATGCCCTGGCCCACCCCCTATCAACCCCCTTCTTCGAGTGGGATTGGTTGCATAATTTGGAAGCCTCCGGCAGTGCGACCGGACGAGCTGGATGGTTGCCGAACCATTTAATTGTGCGACGGGAGAACCAATTGGTCGCCGTTGCCCCGTTCTATCTCAAGGTCCATAGTCGAGGTGAATTTGTATTTGACCATCAATGGGCCGATTTGGCCTATCAGCTTGGGGTAGATTATTATCCAAAACTTTTGGGAATGTCCCCCTTTACACCAGCGGAGGGGTATCGATTTTTGATTGTTCCGGAAGAGGATGAGGAAGAATTAACTGCCCTGATGGTGCATGAGATTGATCGGTTCTGTTTAAAAAACAATGTTTCCGGTTGTAACTTTCTCTACGTTGATCCGGAGTGGAAGCAGCTCATGGAACAGCACGGATTCTCGACCTGGCTGCACCATAGCTACGTTTGGCAGAACCAGGGCTTTCAATCCTTTGATGAATATTTGCAAGTGTTCAATGCCAATCAACGCCGCAAAATCAAGCGCGAACGCAAAGCGGTGACTAAAGCGGGGTTGGATATCAAGACATTAACTGGCGATGAAATTCCTGAATCTATGTTCTCGCTGATGTACGACTTCTACGCCGACACTTGCGATAAGTTTGGTTGGTGGGGCAGTAAGTATTTAACTCGGAAATTTTTCAAGGAATTGCACCATAACTACCGCCATCGGGTGCTATTCGTTGCCGCCTACAATCAGCAGGATGATCGCCAACCTGTAGGGATGTCCTTTTGTTTGAATAAGGGGGAACGTCTCTACGGACGCTATTGGGGCAGTTCGATAGAAATTGATTGTTTGCATTTCAATGCCTGCTATTACAGTCCGATTGAATGGGCGATTCAGCAGGGGGTTCAATCCTTTGATCCCGGTGCAGGGGGACGACACAAGAAACGCCGGGGATTTCCAGCCCTGCCCAACTATAGTTTGCACAAGTTCTACGACAGTCGATTGTCACAAATTCTGCGAGGCTATATCGACAAAATCAACAACATGGAACAGCAGGAAATTGACGGGATCAATCAGGATTTACCGTTTCGTCAAGTTGAAGCCGCTGGGGGAGATTCAACTCCACAACCGACCAAAACCTCTGACTAAAGTAAGAGAATCTAAAACTCAATGTCCGGATCTTCCGTTTGCCACTTGGGAGAAGGCTCTGCCGCTCGTTTTGCTGGCTCTGATTCGGTCGTTCTGGGATTGAGCAAGTCAAGCTGCTGGTGTTGAGTTGCCTGTTTTCGTTTGGATTTAAAGGGTTTGATTTCTCCGCGACGGCGTTGGGAGGTGCGTTCCTCGCTGGTCGCCTCCGTAACCACCTCGTATAAAATTGCCTGTTTATCCAATGTCTTGCCCTTCCGCAGCACCCGACCGAGTCGCTGAATATACTCCCGCTCTGAACCCGTTCCAGACAGAATGATTGCAATTCGTGCATCAGGAACATCAACTCCTTCATTCAGAACATGGGAAGCCACAATCACCTGATACTGTCCCTCCCGAAAATAACTGAGAATTTTATGCCGTTCCTTCACAGGCGTTTGATGGGTCAGGGCTGGAATCAGAAAGGACTGGGAAATTTTATAGACCGTCGCGTTATCCGCTGTGAAAATTAGGGTCTTTTCAGGAAAGTGTTGGGCCAGCAGTTGCGTCAGCACCCGTAACTTGGCATCCGTACATAGAGCAATTTCCTTTGCCTGCCGATGGGCCAGCATCGCTCGTCTACCCTCTGGCGATCGCGCACTGGCCATCACAAATCTCCGCCAACCCTCCAGTCCTGAGAGACTAATCCGATTTTGTCGCAGAAATTCATTGCGGGTGGCAATTTTTTCTTGATATAGCGCCTGTTCTTGGGGCGAGAGGCTGACCAAAATCTGCACTTTTTCATGGCTGGCCAGGGCTGTTCCAGACAGTTGTTCAGGGGTGCGGTGATAAACGGTTGGCCCAATTAGACTTTGGAGGTCTTGATGTTTGCCATCGGAGCGATCAAGGGTAGCGGTTAATCCCAAGCGATACGGAGCGATCGCATATTCAGCAATCACTCGATAGAAGTCAGTCGGCAAATGATGACACTCATCGAAAACCAACATGGCGTAGCGATTACCAATGGTCTCGGCCTGAATCGTCGCGCTGTCGTAGGTGGCCACCAGAATAGGTGTCTTGTCCCGTGAGCCGCCCCCCAATAAGCCCACTTCAATTTCAGGAAAGGCCGATTTCAAATGGGCAAACCAATGAAGAATCAAGTCGAGAGTTGGCACAACCAACAACGTACTACAGGAAGCCGCTTGCATCGCTAACTGGGCGACATAGGTTTTGCCGGAACCTGTGGGTAGGATCACCACTCCGCGTCGATTCTGATTTTGCCATGCGGTCAGCGCTTCCTCTTGATGAACATAGGGCTGCATGGTGACGCTGGGAATTAACTCTAGCCGCTCAAACTGATGGGCATTATCAACAAAATTGATCTGATCCGTCTGCAAGGATTCCACCAGGGCCGCATAGCAGAGGGCAGGAACCCGAAATTTCTCAACTCGATCATCCCAGGTGGCGTAGTCAATCCAGGCTCGCCCTCTAGGTGGAGGGTGTAAAATCAGTGTGCCACGATCAAAGGAGAGAGCGGGTGTACGAGGCATAAAGTTGCAACTCGATCCGGAAGGTTTACCAGCAAGACTTGATTTAATATGCTATCACTGTCTGAGTCCTTGCTTCAGGCCAGGCAGCCTGTTTTTCAAGCTAGAATTCTTTAATCTAGAATTCTTTAATCTGGAATTCTTCAACCTCGAATTTGTTTTTGAGAATTATAGAACTAACTAGCGAGCCAAACCCCCTGGCATTCATGCGGGGGATGTAGCGAGCGTGAAGGGGCTGTTAAGCCCCATGGTGTTCCTTTTGCAATTCAATGTATTTCCGCACAGTTTCAGAACTAACGTTACCTGCTGTACTGACAAAATAACTCCGAGTCCAAAGTGATGGCAACCTGAGCAAGACTGGAAACTCCTGTCGAAGCAATCTAGAAGAGCGTCCTTTTACCCGGTGCACCAAATCCTTTGCAGATAGAGAGGGATAAGCATTAACAAATAAGTGAACATGGTCAGGCTGTATTTCCAGACTGATGAGTTTACAGTCTAATTCTTGTAACACCTCCCAGATGATTCCCCTGAGTCGTTTCTCTATTTCTTCGGTCAGAACTTTCTTGCGGCGCTTCGTAATCCAAACAATGTGATAGTTTACGAGGCTGACTGAATGCCTATCGTGTCGATATTGTTGCCCCATGGACTGATTAATCTGCTATGCTAATTGTAGATACAGATATTCTATCAACACAAATGAGAGGTTGTCAGCAAAATTTAATCAATCAGCCAGATGTGTTGCCTGTTCTAGAGTTCATCTGCTCTGAGTCCAACAAATTGACCAACTGTGGTATTTACTACGCTAGACAGTTGTATTTCAAGACTCAAAAGTTCATTAGCAAGTTTGAATTGAATTATGAGATGAAGCGTTCTAAGAATAGCCACTATCAGTTCATGCATTCTCAGGCTGCACAACAAGCCTTAATTAGCGTGGCTGAATCGTTTCGCTCATTCGTTGGATTGCTCAAAGCGTTCAAGAAAGGCAAAATCGATAAGCCGCCTCAGCTGCCTAAGTACAGGCCGAAAGGAGGGTTAGAGGTTGTTAGCTACCCTCAGCAAGCGCTGAAATTGACGGTGCAGGGAATTAGGATTCCTCTGGGCAAGAAAGTTAAAGCGTGTTTTGGGGTGCAGTACTTCTATCTCCAGATGCTATCTAATCTTGAGTTCAAGAAAATCAAAGAACTCCGTATTCTCCCCCGTAACGGCTGTTTCTATGCTGAGTTCATCTATAGCACGGAAGAAATGCAGGCGGATGTTGATTTAAATAATTGCCTAGGAATTGATGCTGGTGTGGATAATTGGTTGACCTGTGTCTCTAATCAAGGTGACAGCTTCATCATCAACGGCAGAACTTTGAAGTCTCAAAACCGTTACTACAACAAAGAAGTTGCCAGGTTAAAGACTAATCAGCCTCAAGGCTTTTGGAGCAAGCGGTTGGCGGCAATCACAGAGAAACGTAACCGACAGATGCGAGACTCTAGAAATAAGACCGCCAGACTATTACTGAACTATTGTTTAGAGCAGCGTATCGGCAGAGTTGTTTGGGGGCATAACCAGCAGCAGAAGCAGGAGTGTCACCTTGGCAAGGCGAACACCCAGAATTTTGTTCAGATTCCTACAACCAAATTGAAGGAACGATTTAAGCAACTGTGCGAACAGTATGCTATTGAATTTGTTGAAACTGAAGAGTCCTACACTTCTAAAGCCAGTTTCCTAGATGGCGATGAGCTACCTGTATTCGGCGCTAAGCCGGAAGGGTGGACGCCATCGGGCAGAAGAGTTAAGCGAGGACTCTATAAAACCGCTAGCGGTTGGCTCATTAACTCAGATGCCAACGGTGCTGTAAATATCATGCAAAAGGTAGCCACAAGGTTGGGCATAGACCTAACTAGAGTGAGTAGGGCTGTTTTGACTCAGCCAAGACGAATACACCTGCATGGTTCCACAACCTCAGTATAAAGGTCTAAAGAATCCCCCATCTTTCAAGTGGGGGAGCAGTCAACTCCAAGATCCGCAATGATTTGGCTGAAAATCTGGCGCAAACGGGCTTGGGCTTGGCTAAATTCCGGTACTTGCCAGCTTGGAACCACTGCCTGATCCAGTTCTGCTGAATCTAAATAAACTGGATAGCGGATTTCCACTTGCAACGCTTCAACCTGATGAGATTGGCCATAGTGACGGGTAATGTACCCACCCCTAAACACTTTGTTCTGAACCACCTGGTAATTCTGGGCCTTGAAAGCTGCTTCCACTTGGTTGATCCATTCAGACGAACAACTCTGACCTCCCATATTGCCAAGACAGACTTCATCCTCGATCAAACCCAGGAAGCTGTGGAGATCAAAGAGATACACCTGCCCAAATTGCTGAATCATCTGATCGAGGAGCTGTTGCAGCTTTTGGTGATAGGGGTGATAGTACTGCTGGATTCGCGCTTCTAGTTCCTGAAGTGTCGGCGGAGTTTGGTAGAGAGGGTGGTTAAAGGCAGTTTTTTCTGGGATGGGCGATCGCCAGAAATTACCAAAAATTGGCGGCTGAAGCGACCGATTCAAGTCCACCACGTAGCGACTGTAGTTGGCCTGAAGAACGGTAACGCCTAGATCAGGCAAAAAGTCATACAGTTTATCCAAATGCCAATCTTGATTTGGCAAATGATCTTGGTAGGGCGGGCTTAAACTTTGCGATATCTCCGCAGGAACACATAGGCCACTGTGCGGCAGACTGGCAACAACAGGACAAATTCCCGACTGAGGAAGTTGAACGGTCAACGGCGGAACAGGTGGTGAAGCGAGAGAGAAGGACAATATTACTACAAACCGAATGCTACAAACCCATGCGAAGCTGTGACAGAATCTCCTGAGATTTGGGATCCAGAGAGTTCATCAGATATCGACCTCCAGATTGCTTGCGAGACTTATGACACTTCTGATAGCGACGGGCAACTGCCTCCACGTCGTGGGCTAGTTCCTGCGCAGAACGCCACTTTGCTCCATAGCCATCTACGGTCAATTGCTGCGCTCGATCCGAGGTTGCAACAATCAAGTGTCGCCGAGCCCGGCGTAAATCATGACTCAGGGAAGCACACAACTTTTCGATGTAGGTGTCCGCTGTCTGACCGAAGCCTGTGTAACAGACTGAAACGTGGGGAGTGACAACCTCTTCACTACTGGGAGAATTCTGACTGTAAGCATCGAATACAATCTGGGTACTTAGATTTTCGTAGGCACTGTAGTTTACCAAGGCTTCCGTCAACCCACGCCGAGCATCCTCTAGACTTTCATAGTCTCTCTTCTGGCTAAGCTGGGGCCAAGCCCCAATAATGTTGTAACCATCAACTAAGAGGATGGCCCTGGATTTCGAGGATGGCATGGCAAATGGTGGGGGAATCCAATCACAGCAGGAGCGCTAAGAACATGATCAAAAGTTTAACGTAAATTTTTGCAAAAGTCCTTAAATTTTCAATACTAAAGCTATTTTCGAGTGCATTTGTGCTAGGGACTACACTTTGACAGGTTCAGTAACCCCCTCATGATTGAGAGGAAGCATCCGATGATTTCAACTCCTCCGCAGAAAAGGTCAGAAAATGACCAAATGCGCCCACCGTTCGATAGCGCTTGTCCAGCACGTCCGTGGAGTAAAGACTGAGAAGATAGGCATTTTGGCGCTGAGTATACCGGTCGAGATATCCTTCTATTGCGTCGCGCTGATTGGTCACAACTGAGCTACAGAGATTCACTAAAGATTCAGAGAGTTCACTGAGAATTTGAGGAACCTGGGATTCCTTACAGATATTTTGCTTGACTTCTTTGGCTAACTTTGAAGAGGCGTAATTCAAATAATCCTGGCGGGAAGGATTCGTGAAAACCATTGTTCCCGCTAGAATTGCCAGGACAATTGCAGCCTTGCCGAGACAGCCACCTAGCTTGGATGGGGACTTTTCGGGCTTCATGTTATCGGAGTTGGAGACATCTACCATCTTTTGTGTGTTGTGACTTTGTTTAATTTTACTGGATTTCTTTGCCTGACTTGATTTGATCGATTTGTTGCTGGAGTTCCTCGATTTGTTGCCGCAGAGCGTCTGCCTGGGGGGTTGAGGCAGTGGTTGAAGTATGGGAATGGGTCGATGGTTCAGGGGAGGGGATATCTTGGGAACGCAAATAATTTCCCCGTAGAATTTGCTGATATTCCTCTGAAGCGGCCCACTCCCGTAGATAGCGAACCCGTTCTACCGGAAAGGGATGACTGAGCATGGTTCCCTGACCGCCGTTGAAGAGCAGAAACTTATAGACCTGATTTAGACCATCTTGATCCAGCGCATGATACGCTTCCGACTGTTGGACAAATTCTTCAAGACTACATTCGTCGGCATATTGCTGACCCATGCCTGCGATCTGCATCATGGAACGAATCACACAGGGCAGATCATCGGTCACTAGCAACGCTGCCCGGTCTGCTGAGAGTTCAGCTTTGCGCCGCCATTCATAGAAAGCATAGACCAATCCGCTACTGACTAAATTTCCCAGGCCAAAGGTCATCTCCCCAATTGCAGAGGCCATATTCATTGTCCAAATCGCCATCTGACTCAATACGGAGTGACCACATTTCACGTGACCCAACTCATGGGCCAGCACAGCCCGCAACTCTGCTTGATTGACTAGATCGAGCAATCCAGTATTCACCACCACACAGGGCTGCTCCTGTCCAAAGGAGTAACTATTCACCTCGGGACTCTGGGCAACAAATAGGGCCGGTATCGGTGAAAGATCCAAATCGCGGACACAGCTTTGAAATAATCGATGCAATGTAGGGTATTGCCTGGGCCCAACCTGAATGCTGTTGCCCATCAAATAAACATATTGGGGTCGCTCGTAGATGAACTCCATAAATCTACTGGCAACGAGATCAAAGCCCGGCACACTACGCAGTGAGGCTTCTGCTTGCTGATCCAGGGGATGGCGAAACGCTTCACTGGAAATTCCACTGTAAGTTGGCATAACTTAGTACTTAGAACCCTATCAAGTTTCTAAAATTGAATGTAGGACACGCATTGATACTGATCCTATAGTGACAAATTCTGCTAAGCGGGTGCTCCGGTTTCACGAGATAGATTTACAAACCGATAATTAATGGAATAAACCTTGAGCAGACTTATTTCATCTAATCAGACCTTAGCCCAGTCCATCTGGAAACGGATTCAGCAGACATTCTGGGGGGGAACAAGAATTGCTTTATGTTTTTCTCTTGCTGGATGCCTCTCAAGCAAACCCACCATTCAACAACAGGTGGAAGAAGTTGCTTACTATCTGACAGGAGTCATGGAAACCTCTCTACCTCCTACCCCTGATTCTGAAAGTCCAACTGTAAGAATAGTGACCTGCAAAGTGGAAGTCCCCGGAGAAAATCAGGTGACAGAGCCAAGTCCGATGATCTTTCTCTATCAGGAACAGGCACTGACTGATGATCTTGCTGCTCCCTATCGTCAACGCTTTCTAGTCCTCTCTCCGAGTCAAGATGGCAACCAAGTAGAAGCAGCCACCTATATCCCTACAAAGCCTGCAGCCTGGGTTAATTTTTGTGGTCAACCCGAAGATCTCAGGATTGTCCAGCGGCAGTCGCTTGGAAATTATCGCTGTAGTGTTTTCTTGGAACAAGCTGAAACAGAATATGTTGGCCAGACCCAGGTAGGCGGGTGTCCAGCGAACTACAGGGGGGCAGTTCGAGTGACAAATCAGATTATTCTTCGGTCTGAAGGCATGGAGACCTTAGATCGAGGCTTTGATCAAGCAGGAAATCAGGTTTGGGGGGCTGAAAATGCTCCCTATCGATATCGACGAATTGATTTGCGCTAGATGTAAACGAGGAATATGTCATCTTGGAGCGCATGGGGCACAGACTGGGGACGGTACACGATACGCCGTCTCTCATAGTTCAGCGGTGCTAGAAGCGCTGTAGATTTGATGTAACGACGAGTGGCACTGTTGGCTGACATCGTGTTCTAGACCCTTTGCTTAAGGTTGATTTGAAACTCTCACCCGTCGTTCTGCTTTTCAATCTACTTTTCAATCTACTTTTCAGAATGTTGAGTCCTTTGCTTCCCATGAGAAAACATGCTGACGCCCATGCCATTATCGAAGTCCGTCAAGAACTGATGGCTGATTCTCGCCTCAGTTCTAACTTTATGACCCTGGTGGTGACTTCCTGTCTGATTGCCACGCTTGGACTCCTGACGAACAGTGCTGCTGTGATTATCGGAGCCATGTTAGTTGCTCCCCTGATGTTGCCATTACGAGGATTGGCCTTTGGTGCTTTGGCAGGTGATACAGTTCTCTTTCGACGCAGCATTGTGACTTTAGTGGCAGCAACCTTGGTTGCGCTAGCGATTTCGACGGGTTTAGGTAAATTTGTAGGGTTACAGAACTTTGGCTCGGAGGTGATTGCCCGCACTGAACCAACATTGGCAGATCTGGCGATCGCTGTTGTTGCCGGGGGGCTGAGTGGCTTCTCCAAGATTCGTCCTGGCATCAACGATGCGGTGGCTGGAACAGCGATTGCTGTGGCCCTGATGCCGCCCCTGTGTGTGGTTGGATTAACTGTATCTCAAAATTTTTTTGATGAGAGCTATGGGGCCTTGCTGCTCTACTGGACGAATCTACTTGGAATTACCCTGGCTTGTATGATAGTTTTTGTGGTGGCGGGCTATGTGCGTGCAAACCGAGCTTTGGGTTGGGCGTCTTTACTGACTGGAGTCCTCGTTATTCCGCTGGGTATTAGTTTGATTCAGTTGCTTTATCAGGCAAACTTAGAATCGACGTTAAAGCGTATTTTTCAGGAGGAAACCTACACAGGGCGACGGGTTGAGTTATTGGGAACGGATATCCTCTGGACAGATGATCCGATTGAGGTTTATTTGAGAGTGCGAGCGGATGAACCTATCACACCGAAGCAAGTGCGCCTGGTGCAAACCTTTCTATCTGAGGAATTGGAAAGAGAGCTGAAATTAGTTTTTTTAGTGGAACCCATTACAGAAGTTAGAGCCGGTCAAGATCCACCTAAGTTTTCTGAGCCTGTTCAGGTAGAGTAGCTGGATTGAGGTGATCATAGCAGGGAGGATCAGCCTATCTAGAATCATTTACACCGAGTAACTCTGCGGCTTCGAGGTATACGGATAAATTTTGGTTATTTTTGACCAAAATTGACGTGATAGATGAGCTGACAGGTATACTTCGGGGTAGGGTTTTATCTAGCGCGTCGATGGAAGCAAAACGTTTGAGGGAACAGTTTGTGAGGAGTTGGCAGATAGATCAAGCAGAAATTACCTATCCTGATTCTTGTCTGGGGTTGGGGTTAAAATCTGCGTTTGTGATGGTGAGTTCCGTTCTGCTAACTGTCGCAATAGCCCCCAAGTCTCTCAGTCAGGGGAAATCTTCCGATACTCCTGTTAATAGTTCTGCTCAAGTCACTCCCAAAGTATCAGAATCGACCGTTGTAAAAGTAGGTTGGCTTGAGGCAACGAAACCCAACGCCAATGCTTCCCAGAAAAGTTGGGCTTCACTATTTCAATCCAGCCCACAAGAGCTTGAACTGAAACACCTCGCTCTTGAACAGTTTTCTGCTGAATCCTCTTCCTCTGAATCGGCTGCTGAGTCGCTGACATTCAATCAATCTCTAATTGCAGAACAGTCTTCTCAGACCGTCTCTCCAGAACAAGGTCAGTTAATTCCCGCAGCAGATTGCCAATTGATTCTCTGCAAAATTCTGGCTCAGAACCCAGGCCCAGTTGATCCTCGACCTGATCCAAACCAGGATCGACTCATCCCAACTCCTCCACCGCGACCTGCTCCGCCCGAAGACTCCCCCGATTTGGAGCGAGAAATTCCCGAACCGACTCAGCCCGATTTAGATTCAGGAGTACCGATTCCGATTGAACAGGTGGATGTGGTGGGTAGTAGCATTCTGGGGCCAGAGGAAATTGATGCTTTGGTGAGCCCGCTAGAAGGTCGTTCGGTTACGTTGCGAGAATTGCAGGAAGTTGCGGATCAGATTACAGAAATCTACCTGGATCAGGGCTTCATCACCTCACGGGCAATTATTCCGGAGCAAACGGTTGAGAATGGAGTGGTGCAGATTCGGGTGATCGAAGGTAGCCTGGAACGCATTGATGTGGAAGGTACTCAGCGGGTAAATCAGAACTATATCCGTGATCGCATCATGCTGGGAGCCGATCAACCTCTCAGTACAGCAAAACTAGAAGATCAACTTCGATTACTGCGAATCAATCCCCTGTTTGACAACGTCGAGGCCAGTATTCGAGCGGGGACGGAAGAGGGGAAAAGCATTCTGATCGTGCGGGTGACGGAGGCCGATGCTTTTCGGATCGGGTTTAATATTGACAACTATTCTCCGCCGAGCATTGGCTCAGAACGAATTGGTATCAGCCTACGGCATTTGAACTTGACTGGGAATGGAGATATTTTCTTCTTGTCCTACAACACAACGCGGCTGATCTCAGACGGAGAATCGGATGTAATCGACTTCTTCTACAGCATTCCGGTCAATCCAATGAACGGGACAATTCAAATTCGGATTCCCCCCTATCGCAACCGAATTATTGAAGACACCTTCGACCCACTCAATATTGAGGGAAAATCCCAGCGCTACGAATTGAGTTTCCGTCAGCCCTTGATTCGGACACCGAGAGAAGAATTTGCCCTGTCTGCGGGGTTTGCCTATCAGCAGAGTCAGACCTTTTTGGATGAAGAGGGGTTTAGTTTTGGATCTGGCCCGGATAGTGATGGTACAACCCGTACCAGTGTATTCAAGTTTGGCCAGGATTATCTACGCCGCGATCGCGATGGAGCCTGGTTTTTGCAGTCACAGTTCAGTCTGGGAACGGGGCTGTTTGGAGGAACAAACAATGCCCAAGATCCAAATGCTCAATTTTTCAGTTGGTTGGGCCAGGTACAGCGAGTGCAGCGCTTGGGAGATGATCACTTATTGATTCTGCAAGGGGATTTACAATTGTCCGCCGATCCGCTGTTTCCTTCACAACAATTTGTGATCGGTGGAGCATTATCTCTGCGGGGGTATCGCCAGAATGTTCGAGCAGGGGACAACGGTTTTCGGGTCTCAATTGAGGATCGAATTACATTACTACGGGATGATGAGGATCAGCCCAAGCTTCAACTGGCTCCCATCGTTGATCTGGGGGCAGTCTGGAATCACGAAGACAATCCCAACCAAATTTTTGGGCAAAGCTTTCTGGCTGGGGTCGGTTTGGGGTTGCTGTGGGAACCGATTGAGGGCATGAATATCCGGGTGGATTATGGCTATCCCATCGTTGATCTGGATGACCGAGGCGATAACATTCAGGACGATGGCTTGTATTTCAGTATTAATTATGGATTTTAAGCTTGTAGAATTGCTACCATTGATGTCTTTCCCCATGAAGCTAGACCTGCACAGATATGGGTCGAAAATTCAGGCAGATGTCAACTGTAGTTGAGAAATGTTATAGAAATATGTTGGATCGAGAACAAGTTCACAAGGTGGCTCATCTGGCCCGTCTAGCCCTGACCCCGGAAGAAGAAGAAAGTTTCACTACTGAATTGGGCAGTATCTTAGAGTACTTTGAGCAGTTAGGCGAACTGGATACAGAAAACGTCGCTCCTACAACGCGAGCCATTGACATGAGTAACGTAACTCGTTCCGATCAACTGGAGGCAAATGTTGATCGGGATGAAATTCTTGGCCGTGCTCCAGAACAGGACGGAGACTATTTCCGAGTGCCCCGAATTCTGAGTGAATCCTAGGGGTATGAAATATACAGTCTATCTAACCAACTGTTATTCCCGCTTACGCGGGAATCCGGAACCCGACCGATTTCTCACCTTGGTGGAAGTAGGGGTAAATTTGACCTGGAGGTTATTGCAACCTTTTGCTAATAGAATAAACCTTGAGATGGAGAAGGCTGGGTTTCGCTGGATTAAGCTTCAATAGTAATATTGATGCACGACTAAAGATATCTACTTGAACCGATAGGGTCTGGAATTCCTATGCATATTCATATTCTTAGACAATGGCAACATTCTCACGACTTTTCTGGTGGTCAGAGTCATGCTGAGAAAAATACCTGGATCGTTATGTCGCTGACGGCCCTTACGATGGTAGTTGAAATTGTAGCGGGTACAATTTTTGGTTCAATGGCTTTGCTTGCAGATGGATGGCATATGGCAACCCATGTTGCAGCCTTTGGAATTACAATCTTTGCCTATCAATATGCTCGCAGTCATGCAACTGACCCCAAATACACATTTGGGACTGGGAAAGTTAGTGTTTTGGGTGGGTTTGCCAGTGCTGTTGCGCTTGCAGTGATTGCTTTTCTTATGGCACTCGAATCCATCGAACGCTTTTTTCAACCCCAAAGCATTCAGTTTAATGAGGCAATTGGTGTTGCCATTCTTGGATTAATTGTCAATTTGGTTAGTGCTTGGTTATTGCAAGACCACCATGGTCATCATGACCATCATGACCATCACTCTGATCGAGAGCATCATCATCTTAATCAGGATCAAAATCTGCGTGCAGCTTATTTTCATGTCTTAGCAGATGCCCTAACTTCTGTTTTTGCAATTGTTGCTTTGTTTGCAGGGAAACTTTTAGGCTGGGTTTGGATGGATGCATTGATGGGTGTGGTGGGTGCAGGCGTAATCACGAAATGGGCCTACGGTTTAGTCAGGGATACCAGTTCGATTTTGCTGGATGGGTATACTGACAATCAGACAAAACTGGATATCATTTCAGCGGTTGAAGCCGATGCAGACAATCGCGTTGCTGACTTGCATGTTTGGTATCTCAATCAGGATCGCTTAGCCGCAACAATTTCATTAGTTACACATTATCCTCAAGCACCAGAACACTACAAAAAACTTCTGGGCCATATTCCAACAATTGCTCATGTGTTGATTGAAGTCAATCACTGCCACGGTGAACCCTGTACGAAATCGTAACCTATAAATTTGGCTATAACGAGTGGTTAAAAAAACCTGGGTGCAGTTGTGACCAAGGACTTTTACAAGCGCTGGATCTGATTCGAGAAATTCATGCTGGGAACCGCTGCAAATTGCCTGATACAGATCCCGCTGAATTTATCCCGGATACCGGGCGTTATTTTAGTTTTGCAATCGGCATCTTTCCTGCGGAAATCCTCTAGAGGGAAATTCCTGTAGGTGCAAAGCTCAAGTCAGGGCGCAAGGTTTTCGCACCCCGAAGATAGGGATGACTGACCTGATCATGGGCAGGGAAATTAACGTGGGCTAGAAACCGGATACAACGTTCCAGACTGCCCTTGACATACATTTGCTGAACGTCTAACAATGGCACATTGTTCCACGTTGAACGTTCCCGAGCAATCGCCGCTGGGAACACTGCATCCAGGTCAGGTGTCACAGAAAACGTCATACTGACGATTTGATCTGGATGCAGTTGGTTGCGGGTCTCTAGAGCCTCAATCAACTCTAGTACCGCCTCTCGAATCGCTTCAATTGAATTTTCTGAAGCCGTTGTCGCGCCACGAATTGCTAGAAGTCGCCACTCCACAAAATATCCTCCAATCATGCTCAAGCCGGAGTATGTTCCAACCCCGATCCCAGTTTACTCTACGCCCCGAACCAATTTGGTCGATAGTTATTAAGGGCGATATAGCCACAGAGGCATTCCACTATTGGCCAGCTCAAACTCGACCCAATTCTGGGCGGCGGTCAGACCCGACGCATTTACCTGACTACTGAGCAATCGACCTATCAGTGGCTTCGGCTTTTCCAAGGTATCGCATTCCGCTTTGTCCGGATTCAATCCTGCCAATTCTGCCGCCCAACGCCGAGCTGCTTCTTCAGTCCCCAAACGGTCAATCACCCCTAAGTCCAGAGCTTGCTCTCCGGTAAAAATTCGACCATCGGCAAAATTCCGCACCGCGTCAACGTCCAAAGATCGAGATTCCGCCACCGTTGAGACGAACTGCTGATAGCTGGTATCGATTAGTTCCTGGAGGATCTGCTTTTCCGGATCGGTCAGTTCGCGGTCAAAGGCCAAAATGTCTTTGTAGGGGCCTGATTTGATCACCTTGAAGGAAACGCCTACCTTTTCCAGCAAGCGTTCCAGGTTATTGCCGCGCAGAATCACCCCAATACTGCCTGTGATCGTGCCGGGATTGGCCACGATATGTTCTGCTCCCATGCCAATGTAGACTCCACCGGAAGCAGAAATATTACCGAAGCTGGCCACAGTTTTGACCTTCTCTTTGCGTAACTCCTTCAGGGCACTGTAGATTTCCTGGGAGTCGGCAACGGTACCCCCTGGGCTATCAATCCGCAATAGGAGAGCAGGGTATTTCCGCTCTTTGATGGTTTTTAGTGCTTCTAGCACCCGCTTACGGGTTTCACTGGCGATCACACCTGTAATTTCAATCCGAGCGATTTGCTTGCGATATCTGGGTTTAAAGGGCCAAATCATATGTTTCTGGGATATGTTTCTGGGATATGTTTCTGGATTATGTTTCTGGAAATAGTGTTTATCAAAAAGACTCTTAGCGTGTTTTTAACCTATCCTTTAAGTTTACCAAGGGCCTGTTCTGCTGTCAGAAAGTCGATAAATTGTCGAGCCGTTCGTCCTGAGCGACCATTGTGGCGTGTGGCCCATTGCAGAGCTTGAAACTCTAGATCCTCAGAACTCAGGGTCAACGCTGCTTGCTGTGCCAGATGACGCACGATTTGCAGATAGGTATTTTGATCTGCGGGTTCAAAGGTGAGGGTGAGTCCAAAGCGATCGCTAAAGGACAATTTCTCCTGTACCGTATCCCAGGTATGAATCTCGTCCTGATCACTGGGTCGAGGCCGATCCTCAAAGAACTCTCGCACCAGATGGCGTCGATTGGAGGTGGCATAGACCACCACATTCTGCGGTCGAGCGGTGATATTACCCTCCAGAACTACTTTTAACGCCTTGAAAATATCGTCGTCTTCCTCGAAGGACAGATCATCCACAAAAATAATGAATTTCTGAGGGGTTCCCCGCAACTGTTCGATCACCAAGGGGAGATCGTGCAAATCGGACTTGGCCACTTCAATTAACCGCAGACCCCGATGGCTGTAGTGATTCAGCAGGGCTTTCACCAGAGAGGATTTTCCCGAACCTCGACTACCGTAGAGTAGAACATTCTGGGCAGGAAAGCCTTCTAGAAGGAATTCGGTGTTTTTGATCAGCAAATCCCGCTGGAATTCGTAACCGACCAATTGCTCCAGGTTGACCGGGTCTGGATGTCCCACAGGCAAGAGTTCGCCCCGTTGCCAGCGGAAGGCCATCATACAAGCGAACCCACCTGCTCCGAATTTGTAGTAGTGATCGGCTAAGGGTTCGACAGCCTCCGACCAATTGTCTAGGGACATTAGTAACGCTTGAATCTGTGATGCTTGAGATTGCAATCCTTGGCCCTGTAATGCTTCGGTTCCAGGTGAAACCTGAGATAGCCAGGCGACGGGTGGGTTCGAGAGAGAGGTTGCGAGTTGAACCCATTGACTAAGTTGTTCTGGCCGACAGGAATAGAGCTGTTGCAATGCTTGTAGATCGGATTGGGCAGCAGTGACTAGCGCAGTCGGAAGGAGCTTGAACTCAGTCTTCTGAGCCTGTTGAGTAAAGGGATTCTCAGTGTTGAGCAGTTGATTGAGCAAATGTTCTGACCCACTCTGTTGATACTGAGCCTGGGTCTGAAACCAAGCGCCATAGGCTTTGAGGCAAGCCAAACTCGACTCTGGACATTGCAGCGCTTCTAACAAACTGTCCAGCAGGTGGAGCAACGATTGACCCATGTCATCTGCCAGAACAGCCTGATACAGTAGCAGGGAACTCGCTTGACGCTGAAGGGTTTTTAGCTGGCTTACAACACTATCCTGATCAAGATTCTGAAGATTCGATGCGGTCATCTGTTTGAGGTCAATTGTGACGTGATGCTGTAATAAGTTTTATATCAACCGATTCGAGGGACAACAACCGATTGGATAAACTGAGTCCTATGATAGTTTGCCATCGCCGCAACGGTCGGTTGTTCATGCAATTTGTTCACGCAATTTGTTCACGCAATATTTAAGGAAATCAGCTCTCGATGAATCCAGGAATTATAGCGACAATTGCTTACGGTGCTCTCAGCCTCTTGGGCGGCCTATTTGGATATGTCAAAGCCAAAAGCACTGTTTCATTAATGTCAGGCGGCATCAGTGGAATTATTCTAATTCTTTTGGGGGTTCTGGCGTTGCAGGGAAAAGCCTGGGGTCTGGCTCTGGCCATTCCTCTGACTATCGGTTTAGTTTGCGTATTTATCGTCCGCATCATGAAAACCGGGAAATGGATGCCTGGAATTGTGATGATTGTGGCAGGATTACTTGCCTTTTTTGTGATGCTCTATCAGTTACTCGAAGGGCAGACACCCACAGACCCAACCCTGGGGTCAATCTGGATTCCATGAGCGGGGCGGGTGGTTTATCCAAGGCTAGACCCGTGATGCATAGTGGTCTGAGTCAAGACTTCCGTTAGAATGTAGTCTATTGTTTACCGCCTTGCGAATAACGTGGCAGATTCTCCAGTCTTTGTTCTCGTCGATGGTCATTCCCTGGCCTTTCGGGCTTACTATGCCTATGCCAAGAGTCGGGACGGAGGTCTGCGGACTAAAACAGGGATTCCCACCAGTGTTTGTTTTGGCTTTCTCAAGTCCCTGATAGAAGTGATCAAAAACTATCAGCCGGACTATCTGGCCATTGCCTTTGACCAGGATGAACCTACGTTCCGTCATCAGGCGGATGCCAACTACAAAGCGGATAGAACAGAAGCACCCGAAGATTTCCTAGAAGATATCCGCAATCTATGGGAGTTGCTAGAAGGTTTCCAACTGGCCATTGCCGTTCAATCAGGATTTGAGGCGGATGATGTTCTGGGAACCCTGGCTGAACAGGGAGCTGAAGCTGGATATCAAGTCAGGATTTTGTCCGGCGATCAGGATTTATTTCAACTGATTGATGATGCAGAACAGGTCAAAATTCTTCACCTGAGTCACAATCGCGGGAGTACCCCCCTAGAGTTCGGTATTCAAGAGGTCTATGAAAAACTCAAAGTCATGCCCAACCAGGTGGTAGACTACAAAGCCCTCTGTGGCGATAAGTCTGACAACATTCCAGGGGTGCGGGGCATTGGTGAAAAAACAGCCGTTCAATTACTAAAAGAATATTCCTCCTTAGAAAAGGTCTACGCCTCCATTGATCAAATTAAGGGAGCGACTCAGAAAAAGTTAATTGAAGGCAAGAAAGCGGCTGAACACTCACAGTACATGGCTAGAATCGTGCGAGATGTGCCGATTCAGGTCAGCTTAGAAGACTGTCAATTTACAGGATTAAAACCAGGGCAAGCTTTACCCCTGCTGGAAAAGCTAGAATTCTACTCTTTTATCAATCAAATTCAACCGGAGAAATTAGAGCAGGAAGATTCAACGGGTCAAGACATCGCACTGAACCGTTCCATCGAGTTTAAATCTGGATCGGGAGATGCAGATCTATGGTTTTGGAGTGAGGAAGAAACCCAGGCTGCCCAGGCGATTCAAGTTCCGGTGATTCAGCCTCAAATTGTTCAGACCTCGAAACAGTTAGAAGCGCTGGTTCAGCAATTAGCTAACTTAACAGATTCAGAAACTCCCGTCGCCTGGGACACGGAAACGACTGCTCTAGAACCCCACGATGCAGAATTAGTCGGTATCGGTTGCTGTTGGGGAACGGGCAAGTCAGAGATGGCTTATATTCCTCTGAACCACACCCTAGAGGGTGGAGAACAGTTGGAAAAATCCATTGTTCTAGAAGCCCTCCGACCCATTCTAGAGAGTGAAAAACACCCGAAGGTTCTACAGAATTCCAAATTTGATCGGCTCATCTTTCGAGTCCAGGGCATTGACTTGGCAGGTGTGATATTCGATACGATGCTGGCTAGTTACGTCCTCAATCCTGAAGGCAACCATAATCTCAGTGCCCTTTCTCTCAAGTATTTGGAAGCAGGGTTAATGGCCCAGAGTTATACTGACCTGGTTCCGAAGGGCAAAACAATTGCTGACCTTGAAATTGACCAGGTTGCTGAATATTGTGGCTTGGATGTTTACACTACATTTCAACTATTTTCAAAGTTAAAGACAGAGTTAGAACAGCAGCCTCAGCTCTTGAAATTACTCACGGAAATTGAGCAACCGTTAGAACCTGTTTTGGCTGAGATGGAACTTCAGGGCATCCGAATTGATACGGATTACCTGCAACAACTCTCCCAAGAAATCGAAGTTCAGTTGAATCAGATCGAGCAGCAAGCGTACAAGGATGCAGGCGAAGAATTTAATCTCAGTTCTCCCAAGCAATTGAGTGAGCTATTGTTTGAAACTTTAGGATTAAGTAAGAAGAAATCCCGCAAAACCAAGACGGGCTACTCAACCGATGCCAAAGTTCTAGATAAGCTCAAAGGGGATCATCCGGTCGTTGACTGTATTCTAGAGCATCGAACCCTGGCAAAGTTAAAGTCAACCTATGTCGATGCCTTGCCAGAACTGGTGAATCCAAAGACCCGTCGGGTACACACAGATTTTAATCAAGCGATCACGGCCACAGGACGATTATCTTCCTCAAATCCCAACCTACAGAATATCCCGATCCGCACTGAATTTTCCCGACAGATTCGTCGAGCGTTTATTCCAGAGTCCGATTGGTTACTGGTTGCGGCAGATTATTCACAAATTGAACTACGGATTCTAGCCCATTTAAGTGGTGAAGAAGTCCTGATTGATGCCTATCAGAATAATCGAGATGTTCACACACTAACGGCACAAATTCTGTTTGAAAAGGACGATATTAGTGCTGATGAACGGCGGCTAGCCAAGACCATTAACTTCGGTGTGATTTATGGTATGGGCGCACAACGATTTGCCCGTGAAGCCAAAGTCAGCCAAAGTCAGGGGAAAGAGTTTATTGAACGGTTTAACGAACGTTACTCTAAAGTTTTCAATTACCTAGAAGAACAGAAGAAAAAAGCGGTGACCCAGGGATATGTTGAGACCTTGCTGGGTCGTCGGCGTTACTTTAGTTTTGTCAGTAGTCGGCTCAATAGTTTGTTAGGAGCTGATCCCGATGCAATTCATTTAGATCAATTGAAAGGAATTAATCAGAACGATTCCCAGTTACTCAGGGCTGCATCAAATGCTCCAATCCAGGGATCGAGCGCAGACATTATCAAGATTGCAATGGTCAAATTGCATGAGGTCTTGCAAAATTATCAGGCCCGTCTGTTACTTCAAGTGCACGATGAGTTAGTATTTGAAGTGCCTCAACCGGAGTGGGAGACATTGCAGCCTCAGATCCGATCTGCCATGGAAAGTGCGGTTCAGCTTAAAGTTCCGCTGGTGGTTGATATCGATGCCGGAAATAACTGGATGGAAGCCAAGTGATGCTGTAGATACAGTTTTAGGCAAAAATTTCCTGTTGACAGTATGACTTTTGTAGAGTGATTGGTGATTCTCTTGATGACAAAGCGACCAGCTAACAAGTACGAACGTTACCACGCCCACGTTTATTTTGGCGCAACCTCCCTGGAGAAAGCCTCATTGCTCTGCGAAGCGGCAGGTAAGCGCTTTGGAGTGTCGGTCGGTCGAATTCACCAAAGATTGGTTGGCCCTCACCCTCGCTGGAGTTGTCAACTCAGTTTTGATAAGACGCAGTTTGACTCATTAATTCCGTGGCTTGAGAATAACAGAGATGGTTTGACAATTCTCGTACATGCATTGACAGGTAATGACCTTGCGGATCACACCGAACATGCATCATGGTTAGGGGAGGCTGTACCGCTTAAACTATCCATCTTTGATTCTCAGTCGGAAGGTTCCTTGCAGTCAGAAGCTTCCTCAGAGGCAGAAAATTGAGATGGAGGTTTGAGAGTGCCAATGATCCGAAAACATCAACAAATTGCTGATGCCCTGACAACGGAAGACCTTTGGAAACTGATGATGCTTCGGGTTCCCCCGGTCGTGTCTGAATATTTTCGAGGTGGAGCGGATTCTGAAACCACATTACGAGCAAATGTACGGGCGTTTCAACAGTCGATGACGACTGCCCGGGGGGCTTTGAGCTTTCCATCAATAGACCTGAGTACAACAGTGGTGGGTCACCGTTTGGCAGTACCCTGGTACATTTCACCCGTGGGAAGTTTGCGAACCCTCTATCCAATGGCAGAGGCGGTTGCCTCACAAGTGGCAGGGGAGTTTGGCACAGTCATGGGTATGTCTACGTTTTCAGGAACGCCGATGGAAGAGGTTGCTAAGGCTTCGGTCGGTGATTGTTGGTATCAGCTTTACCTTTGTGGTGGTCGCGAGACAGCGCTACGAGGAATTGAGCGGGCAAAAAAGGCAGGCTTCACTGCCCTGATCTTGACGATTGACACGGGGGTCTCAGGGTTGCGAGCCCTGCACGCTAGGATGAAACCCATGCAGGTGACTGGGTCTTTTCGGGGTCTTGATCTGCCAGAGCAACTAGAGCTTGCCGTCCGGAAACTGATGCTGGCCCCACAAATGCTCCCCCGTTTGCCGTGGCTTATCGATCATTTTCGGGACGGCGGACTAATGCAGTTTGTCAACGTGATTGATCAATATGGCCAGCCCATGCCCTATGCCGACATTGGGAAACAGCTTGCTGCCTCAGCTGTGACCTGGGAAGATTTGACCTGGATTAAAGAAGCGTGGGGGGATGATAAGCCGCTGATTGTGAAGGGTGTACACTGTGCTGACGATGCTCGGAAAGCCGAGGAAATGGGGGCATCAGGCGTGATTTGGTCAAATCATGGCGGTCG
Source organism: Microcoleaceae cyanobacterium (assembly GCA_050331715.1). Taxonomy (GTDB): domain Bacteria; phylum Cyanobacteriota; class Cyanobacteriia; order Cyanobacteriales; family Microcoleaceae; genus JBHJGO01. The sequence continues at coordinate 28,163 of JBHJGO010000025.1, read as the reverse complement.
CCAACAGGATCGAGTCCCCCCAACATTGCATATCGTGGCTCAAGAAATGCCGCTCATGGGCGATACACAGCTCGACTTTATGATGGATGGGGGTATCCGCAATGGTACCGATATTTTGATTGCCCTATCCTATGGGGTGAAGGCAGTTGGTCTTGGTCGCGTGACTGCTGCCGGAATCGGAGCCGGAGGTCATGCTGGCTTAACTCGGGCATTTGAGATCCTGGAGTCTGACCTGGATCGAGCGATGCGTCTCGTCGGCGTGCAGAGTATTGCAGAAGTCCAGACGCGTGGTGCGGAAATTCGACGCGAAAGTCAACTGCGTGGCGATGGCCACTTGCCACCTATCGTGTTCTAATTCAAGACCTTGAGAAAAATCTCTCTCAGAAATCATCCAAACCATTAACGATTGCTGCAAAGCCCGAAGGCTTGATTGAACCCGAAGGTTTGATTTAAAGAACTGGCAAGTTGAGTAAATGTTTGACTCGCTGGAGCTTGAGGCTCAGATAAAACAATTGGCGTTCCGCGATCGCCTTGGGTACAAATCTTTGGGTCAAGTGGAATTTGGCCTAAAAGTGGGGCTTGAAGTTCTGCGGCGATGGTTTCACCGCCACCCTGACCGAAAACATTCAAGCGTTCTCCCTGCTCATTCAGCAGATAACTCATATTCTCAATAATTCCCAGGACGGGAACACCCACTTGACGAAACAGATGCACATTCCGTCGCACATCTGAAACGGCAACTTGCTGCGGAGTGGTGACAATCACCACCCCACAAATGGGGCTTTCTTGAACGATTGTGATTTGAGGATCTCCCGTTCCCGGCGGTAAGTCAATCAGGAGGTAATCCAGTTCACCCCATTCAACATCCTGGATAAGCTGAGTCAGATATTTGTGCAGCACTGGCCCTCGCCATGCTAAAGGACGACCTGGCTCTGCCATCAGGCCCACGGACATGACTTTCAACCCATGGGCTTCCAGGGGAATAAACCGCTGCCCGGCTTCCGTCTCATCCACCTGCACATCCGACTGTTCTAGCCCTAACATCTGTGGCACGTTTGGCCCATAAACATCTGCATCTAAGAGTCCAACCTTGGCCCCGGACTGACTGAGCGCTGCTGCCAGATTCACCGAGGTCGTGGATTTCCCGACACCCCCTTTGCCACTAGCAATCGCCAGGGTAATCTTTACCTCTGGAATGGTACAGGGTTGGACATAGACCTATTTACACCACGTAAAGTCCGAGAGAGCATCTTGAACTTGGGTTTCCAGATCCCTTTGATGGTCTCCCACATAGAATCTCAAGTAGACATAATCATCGATGACTCGAAGATTTCGCACCATACCGAGACGAATGATGTTGTCCTTCAGAATAGGTTCGATCACTTGTTTCAAGCAATCAATCACCATCCGCCGACGATGGGCCGTTTGAGCATCAACCTCAGCATCGGGAATCTCAAATTGGGGTTTAATAAAGGGGGAAGAATGGGTCATTGGACTGCTGATGGCTGACCTTGCTGGATTTTTTCAATTGCCCGCTGAGAATAGATCCGAACATCTGCGTCTGGATCATCGAGGGTTTGCTTTAAGGAATTCAGCACAGTCGGATCACCCAAGTTGCCCAGGGCAATGGCTGCATCCCGCCGAATATCTGAATATTCATCCGCCAGACAAGTGACCAGTTGAGGAATCACGCTGCCATCAGCGACCTGTTGCAGGGTTTTTGCGGTGAACTTACGCACCTGCCAGTTTTCATCGGCCAGGGCTTGGCCCAAAGCTGGAATAGAACTGAGATTTTTGTGAAGGGTAAGGGACTGGGCAGCATTCCGCCGCACCTGCCAATCAGGGTCATCGGTTAAAGCTTGGGTCAGGTGAGCAATAACTTCTTCATCCTGTAAGTAACCCAAGGTCAGAGCAGCCGCTCGACGCACTGATTCATCAGAATCTCGCATTAGAGCTAAGGCTTCTGGACAGCGCTCCACCTGATTTAGATAGCGTAAGGTTGTAACCGCAGTTTCCCGCAAATCTGCCGAAGTGGATTCGAAGAAGGGTAAAACGTAGGGCAATGCTTGGGCATCATGAATTTTCCGCAGCAGAATTAGTACACCCAATTGCATCGGTTCACTTTCTTCCTGAAGTGCATCGAGCAACATTAGCAGGTCGTCCGGAGCAACAAGTTCCTTCAGGGCAGATAGGGCTTCTGTCCGAACTTCTGGATCAGGAGATTTTAAGCAGGGCATCAGGGGTTTAATGGCCTTTGGATTAGCCAGTTCCCAAAGAGCAGTAACGGTAATTTTCTGGACATTAATGTCATCATCTTCCAGGGCTTGGATCAGAGGATCAATCGCTTCTTCTTCCCCCAGGTGTTGCAGCGTTTTGACGGCCACTAGACGGTCTTCAACTTGATCGGATTGGAGTAAGGTGATGTATTGTTCGAGTTCTTCATCCATGTTTTTGTGTCCTTGATTATCTTAATAAAAACGGAATCTGTACCGTGATCGCATTCGTTGGACATTCCTTTTCACAGGGTAAGCAAAACCAGCATTCGTCATACTTCATGTATGCTTTTCCGGTTTCTGGATTCTTCACCAAGACATCTAAGGGACAGACCTCGATACAAGCATTACATTTCTCCAAACATTTAGATTCATCCACAATTACAGGAACATCAACTCGTTGGGTGGTCAAAGCCATTAAATTTCTCCTTAACGTTCTGGCTACGCGTCAACTTCAAATTTGCAGTTTACTGGCGGTTTATCAAATTCAAACTTGTGAGTCATGCTATCGGTTTGCCTGGGTTCCCACCTGGGCAGGAATGATGTTACGCACAATATCAAGATTGACAGACCTACTAATTTTGGAGAGTTAGGTCTTCCAACCCCCTACTGGACTGGAATGGCAACGTCATAAACTTCCTGTTCCAGATTTACATCCACAATGTAGGGTTCAACGGGGCGCTTGAACAGACTCATGTTTTCAGATTCATCCTTTTTCAAGTTCACGTGACAGAACCATTCCTGATTATTTTTCTCCGGATAATCCAGTCGATAATGATATAAACCCCAACGACTTTCCTTGCGATAGAGAGAAGCACGGGCCGCCATTTCTGCACAGTCTCGAATGAAATGGACTTCCATGCACCGCATCAATTCATGGGGATCTTTTGCCCCCATTTGTGCAAGGGTTTCGTGATAATTCACAAACTTACTCAGGCCAATTTCCATTTTGTGGGTATTTTTGGGTGGCTGTAGATAATCATTCACCACTCGCCGTAACTTATACTCCACTTGAGTATGGGGAATCCCTTCAGGTTGACTCAAAGGTTGGTAGATTCTCGCCTGTTCTACGGCTAAGAATTCGGGGTCAGGCTCAACGTGGGCAAGAGACTGAACATACTCCATTGCGTTCGTTCCTGAGATGCGACCAAAGACAAAAGCACCAATCATATAGTTGTGGGGAACTGAAGCCATGTCTCCCGCCGCATACAAACCTGGAACAGTGGTTTCTGCCTTTTCACTCACCCAAACTCCAGAGGCACTGTGACCGCTACACAAGCCAATTTCAGAAATGTGCATTTCTACGCCGTGAGTGCGATAATCCTCACCACGACTCCTATGGAATCGCTCTCGACTGGGCCTTTCATTGGCCCAAAGTACAGACTCGATTTCGGAAATAGTGTCTTCGTCTAAGTGGGTCATTTTCAGATGAATCGGGCCTTTGCCAGAATGGAGTTCTTTCCAAATCTCCATCATCATCTGACCGCTCCAGTAGTCACAACTCACAAAGCGATGACCCTCCGCATTCGCCGTGTAAGCTCCAAAGGGGCCAGCAACGTAAGCACAGGCGGGGCCGTTGTAGTCCTTAATCAGAGGATTAATCTGAAAACATTCGATATTGGTCAGCTCTGCTCCCGCATGGTAGGCCATGGAATAGCCATCTCCGGCGTTTGTAGGATTCTCGTAGGTTCCGTACAAGTAGCCCGACTCTGGCAACCCCAATCGTCCACAGGCTCCAGTTGAGAGAATCACCGCCTTAGCCTGAATCACGACGAAATCGCCCTGGCGCACATCAAACCCTACTGCTCCAACCGCTCGACCATCTTGCACTAGAACACGAGTTGCCATGACACGATTGGTGACCTTAGCGCCATGACGCTTCACCTGACGGGTGAGGATTTTCTTCAGATCCTTGCCCTCTGGCATCGGCAGAACGTACTTTCCGACCCGATGAACTTGCTTCAGATCGTAGTTTCCGTAGGCTTCCTTCTGGAATTTGACGCCCCATCTATCCAGCTCCTGAATTACCTCGTAGCCCAGCTTCCCGGTTTGATAAACGGCCTTCTGATCCAGAATGCCATCATTGGCAATGGTAATCTCCCGCACGTACTGTTCAGGGGTTGAATTGCCAGGAATCACAGCCGTATTTACTCCATCCATTCCCATAGCAATTGCACCGCTACGGCGAATATTTGCCTTCTCCAACACCAGAACCTCAGCTTCTGGATTGGCCTGTTTTGCCTTAATAGCTGCCATTGTTCCGGCTGTACCGCCACCAATCACCAGAACGTCTGTCTGAAGGCGTTGAGTGTTCACCATGCACTTTTCTCCAATGGTATTCACGATATAAAAGCTTTCATCACCATGCCTTAGCGACTTGCAGGTTCAAAAGTCCTAAGCTTGCCTTTTTAATTAAGGATTGTAGACACATTCTATCGTGGGGTGAAGTAGGGATTCATCACAGTTTAATATCCATCAATCAATCATTTCGATACTAGCTTTCGATACTAGCTTTCGATACAACTCTTTGATTGGTAATCTTGTAGGTGTAATACTATGGAAATCTATCAGCTCCAGGTCTTTCTAGAAGTTGCCCGCTGCCTCAGTTTTACTGAAGCAGCAGATGCATTGAACTTAACACAACCCGCCGTCAGTGCTAAGATAAAGTCCCTAGAAACGGAGCTAAAAACGCCTCTATTCTACCGATTAGGTCGCAAGGTTCAGTTAACTGAGGTTGGAGATTTACTGTCAACTGAAGGGGTGAAGTTAGTTGAACTGGAGAAATCTGTTCGGAGTAGAATTGAGAACTTCAAGCAGGGAGACTCCGGCACACTATCGATTGGCTGTTCTCCTGCGATTTCGATCACCTGGTTACCTCAGCTCATCTATCGATACCGTCAAGTCTATCCAGGAATTCATACAGAACTGAAGATATTTCAATCCGGCGAGCAATTGTACAAGGCTATTACTGATCAACAGGTTGACTTAGCATTTTCTGAATTGGAATTTGAGAACTTTGCTGAGATTAGCGTTAGTCCCATCGCTAGGATTACTCACTCTACGGTTGTTTCCTCCAATCACTCACTTGCAAATCAAGATTGGCTCAGTCTTCAGGACTTGATTGATCATCCTCTAGTTTTATTAAACGATAAATTTCCTAGTCGAATATTATTTAATAACCGAATTGCAGAATTTAACCTAGCGCCAGAAGATTTTCTGCAGCTTGAGACGGTCGATACTCTAGGATTGATGCGAACCTATATTACCCAGGGAGACTATTTGGGTTTTGGTTCAAGTTTGGAATTTGGCTCAGAATGCGAAGCAGGTATTTTAAAAGCGATTCCACTCCAGGAATTTCCGTTTCCAACACAGTTGTTTTTACTTTTAGAAAGCCGTCACGCCAAGTTATTATTAACTCAGTCAGAACTTGGACGAAAACTCCCTACCCTTTCCAGTCCAACGCAGAAATTTATCAGCCTGATTCAATCCAATTTAAATCAAGCGAAGCGATCTCTGGAGAATGTAGAGAATTCCTTTGAATTGAAAACGCCTGAATATCTGACTTTACGGTCTCCTAAGTTCTCCTTGCATAAATCGAATAATCACAAGCTGGAAGCACTTCCACTATCCATTGGAGTACAAAACGGTACAATTCCTACCGTAACCGCAGGACTTATCATTCAAAAGCTGGGACTGTTAGAACACTTTCTTCCCCAGAGCAAACAATACAATGCTGTTCAATATCAGATCAGTTGGCAGGATTTTTCATTAGGAACTCCAATTGCAGAAGCCCTAAAATCAGGAATGCTGGATATCGGAATTTTGGGTGATTATCCACTACTTCAGGCGGCGGATCTAGATGAAACGTTTCTGGTGAGTTTCGTGGCGATTAATCCAGATGGTTGTGGGAATGCCGTTCTGGTTCCTGCTGCATCTGAAGTGAACGCAATTGAAGATTTACGCGGAAAATCCGTTGCGATCCCCCTTGGTTCATCGGCCCACGGTATGATGTTACGAGCATTAAATCGGTTAGATCTATTGACTGAGGTTCAGCTTTCTCCCATGAATTCTGTTGGGGATAGAGTTAGCAATGCTCAGCAACAGATGGCAGGATATGCCCACTTCTCTCCCTTCCATCAAATTGCCTATGATCGAGGGAATGTTCGATATCTATTTAAGGGAAATTTGTGTGAGTTGCCCAGTTTCTACGGTGTTGTGGTTCGGCGGAAGTTTGCTGAACAGCATCCGGAAGTTGTAGTAGCCTATTTGCAAGCCCTACAAGCAGCCCAATCCTGGTATCAACACCACAATCCATTGGCATTTTCAATGATTAGTCAATGGACAAAAGTGCATCCTAGAGTTCTAGAAGAAATTCTCTGCCCGAATTCTAAACCATCGAATCGAGATCGAACTTCAGGCTTTTTTGTTCAGGATTTAACGATTCGCCGGGATTGGCTAGAATCCCATATTCAAGAGCTACAATCTGTTCCTGAAAATCGACATTTGCAAGAAATCGAACTAAATCAATGGATTCAGTCAGAATTTCTCCAATTAGCAACGGCAGGCTAACCAAATTGGAGGGTGCATTACAGAGCGTAATGTACCGCAGATGCCTGAACTAAAATTACTCAGAAACTGCGGCTAAACTCTTCAGCGTTTCTTCCCGAATCTGCTCAAATACCTGACGGCTGAGCTGAGTAAATTCAGCCGTCATCATATCATCGATATGCCGAGGACGTTTCATCGGAATTAACAATTCACACTTAATATGTCCTGGATTGACACCCATCACAAGAATTCGATCCCCCAGGAACACCGCTTCTTCAATGTCATGGGTGACAAACAGAACCGTTGTCCGAAATTCAGTCCAGATATCTAGTAGCAATTCCTGCATCATGTGACGAGTTTGAGCATCTAAGGCTGCAAAGGGTTCATCCATCAGCAAAACAGACGGAGAGTTTATCAACGCCCGAATAATGCTGGCCCGTTGCTTCATGCCTCCCGACAATTGATGGGGAAAGGAATTCCGATGTTTATACAATCCAACGCGATGCAAATAATCATCTACTAACTCTTTGCGTTCTAGCCTGGGAACCCCCTTGAATTTCAGCCCTAGTTCAACGTTCTGAAATGTCGTTTTCCATGGCAATAAAGAGTATTGCTGAAATACAAATCCTCGATCTGCACCCGGTCGGACAACCTGCTGCTTGTCCACTAGAATGTACCCCGCTATAGGACGAACGAATCCGGCGATCGCATTCAACACTGTAGATTTCCCACAACCGGACGGCCCCAAAAGACAAACAAAGGAACCCGGCTCGATCCGGAAGTTGACATTATCCAAAACCTGAACCGTCTGACGTTGGCGACTGAAGCTGACTGAGAGTCCTTCAACCTCTACCGAACCCTTAAGCTGGGGTGCTTCACTTGATTGAGATTGAGACACTGCTTCAAGCAATATATCCGTTTCTCTATCAACATCCAAGCCTTGAATTTTCAGAGAAGAAGCCGACTGATTTGTGGCACTTTGCATTAGATTTTAATCCTAACTATTCACTCTTTTTCTAACAATTCAGCACAAAAACCGTCACTCCTGTACCGATAAAAATCCAGAAACCAACCGACCTATTCCACAGCATTAATTGCTCAGAATGACTACATGCCTTGCTTCTTAATTGTTCGCCACGGCATTAATGCAGAGGTAATTTGATCTACTCCCCAGGAACTCAGAGCACCCATTAAACCAATCAGTAACATTCCCATCACAATCGGAGGATAGTGAGACGTCACATAGGATTCCCAGGTAATATAGCCAACGCCATATCGCCCCGCCAGAATCTCAGCCGTTACTAAACAGAACCAAGCATTTCCCATCCCAATGGTCAAGCCGCTAGCAATACTGGGCATGGCCCCAGGTACAACAATATCCTTGAAGATATGCCATGGATTCCCCCCCAAACATTGCCCCACACGAATTTGAACCGTGTCGTGCATAATACTTTCAACTCCCTTGATCGTACCAATCAAAATAGGAAAAAATCCCCCAACGAATGTGATATAAACCATGCCCGCTTCCGCAGTAGGAAACATCAAAATTGCTAGGGGAATCCAGGCCACAGCAGGAATCGGTCGAAGGAGTTCTAGGGGTGGCCTCAGCAAATCATCAATTTTCTGGAAGGCTCCAATGAAAATTCCTAGAAAAATCCCTAGAATTGCAGCAATCAAATATCCCAAGAGAACCCGATAAATGCTGGACTTAAAATGAACCCAGGGATTACTGCCTAGGAATTCAACGGTTGCCCTGAGTACTTCCATAGGTGAAGGTAAGAACTCAAAGTTGATGAAAAACTTGACCTGAAACTCACATAACAGTTGCCATCCCCCGAAGAATAGAATCAGAGACAAAACACGCAAAGCAACTGGACTAACTCTGGGAAATCCCCGTAAAAACTGAGCAATTCGAGGAACTACCACACGAGGAACCCAACGATCAATCGACTGAGGAGAAACCGACATAAAACTAACCCAAGTTAAGATTCAATATCATTCCCACGCAGGTAGGAATCCAGGCAATTGTCAACGCTACCGCCAAAATTTCCCAAATCCTAACGGGCACCAACTAAAGCCGGAGCCAACTTTTGAGAATAAAACTGCTGCAATTCCTTGAAATCTGAAACCGTACCACCTGACTCCAGAGCAAATTGTTCAGCATCTTCCTTGAGCAAAAAGGCTGAAACCTCCTCTCCATTACTCACATAGTAGGAGTTCTCTGCAAATAGCTTCCAACCTTTATTCCGATCATGAACAAAGATAACATTAGCCGCTTTGCCCTCTTCCCGCAGTTTCGGCAACATCTTCAACATATTAGGAATCGAGGCAAAATTAGTGACCGTTTCTTCGTCCTGAATCCATAACTGAGCTGCCATTTTTGGTTCTTCAATCGGCTCCTCGGTTAAGGCATCATTCCCCTGAATGACATAGGTTTGACCCGCTTCGATTACTCCATCATATTCCAGATTCATCTCTGACATAGCTTCCTTGAGATAGCTCTCATCTACCCATCCCTCAACATCATCAGGATTCACGGTTCGTTCTACCTTGCCAAGCTCAGTTAAAGTGGCAATGCTATTTTTTAATGCTTCTAAATGTACCTCTCGGATGGTTGGATCGAGCGGTTGTAACCCAGAGGGGCCAAGGAACATGTAGACCACTTCTTTCTCGATTCCGGCCCACTCATCAATACTGGCGGAAATCTGCTCTGGGGTTTGACGGAACATTTCATTTGCTTCCAGGACGGCTTTCATGTAAGCCACCACGATTTCGGGATGTTCCTCAGCGAAATCTGAGCGTACCACAATTCCATGCAAAGTAGGCACACCAGTTTGTGCTCCATCAAAGATTTTCTTAGCAAATCCTCGATAGGGGAACAATTCACCGAATGGAACGAAGTCCGCATGGGCATCAATCTGTCCGGTTCTGAGGCTCGTGCCACCCACTTCAGGCGCTTGACTGATCATTTCTACATCTGTTTCTGGATCAATGCCATTATCCTTCAGGGCTTTCAAAACCATACCGTGAGCCGCTGAACCGAAGGGAACCGAAATCGACTTTCCTCTTAGATCGGCCAGGGAGGTAACAGCACTGTCTTTGGGAACAACAACCGCATTTCCAGCACCGTTCGGGCTATAGGCTAAGGTTCCGATATAGGTTGATTCTACATCGCCCCCTTCTTCACGGAACTTGATCAGGTTAATTACTGCGGGGAAGTCTCCCATTAGTCCAATATCAATCTGATCTGCTAACATTTTGTTCGTGATTGGTGGGCCAGAAGTATAGCTTGACCACTGGATATCATACTCAACGTTCTCGTACTTTCCAGTTCTGGGTAGGTGCTTCTCCAGCAACTCCTTTTCTCGTACCGTTGCACCCCCAACGGCAGTATTGATTACTTGATCCTGAGTCCCAATTGAAATCCTAATCTTCTCTGCTTTTCCACCTTCATCCGCAACAGCACTGGCAGGAGCTGCACTATCAGCCGCGTCAGTACCCGATGTTTCAGCCGACTGAGTCGTAGAACAGGCAACAAACAACCCTGCTGCTCCCAGGAAGAAAAATACACTAACGATTTTTCTCAAACTTCTGCGCTTACTTAACATTCTTTCTTATCCTATGAATCTTTCCTCGGAATTAATTTCCTATTGAATCGAGATTCTTTGGATGGATTTGTAACTGCAAATACCGTTGTGATTCAGCGTGGATAAAAATTCTGACTAGATCGATATTTTTGTTTTATAGCAGTCCTAAATCAATCACTAAAATATTATAGGGTTTTGTGTACACTGTCCCCAAGAAGGGGGTATTGCCTCCTTCACCCCTATTTCACAAATCATTTGTGATTGCTATATGAATCTAGTATTTGAGAGGTATTGTGGGATTTCTTAGATGAATACTTGTGTTAACAGATGTATAGTGAGCAAATTCCAGTTATTTGACAATCCAATCAAAATCCTCTCAGTTTGCCCACCTGAAGCTTGAGCAATACTAGGGTCTTAACTTAGGGCGAGCAATTGGGCAGCGCCGCTGCCCAATTTCCCATTACAACTTGTTCTATCTCAGGCAGGAACCCCGATACTAAGCCACCAGTGTCTGGCACTTATGTTGCATTTCTAACTTGCGTGGATGGGGAATGCCGTTTTCAGCAAAATACTTCAATTCTTCAACTGCATTCCCAACGACTCTAGCCATTTTGAGCCACACCATTGGCCCCATCATTAGATTGAATACGGGTAGGATGGCAACCTCCAAGTGCATCTCAACTTGAGATTTGTTAGCAGAAACATTGATTGCAACTTGTTGCTTAATTTGCATGAATTTACCTCAATTGAAAGTCATCTTTGGGGTTCCCACTTAAAACGGAACAGTTTTAATGAGGTGGTGGGCAGTGCAGCCGCCCACCCCTTTGCCTTAAGTGATACCCATCATCTTTGTTGGGAATGAACACTAACCAAAGATCTGGCCACCAATCGCATAGCCCCCTTCAGCAGTTTCTTCGATCTGAACACCGATGAATTGTTTGATGTCGCCTTTACCGGATTCCTGAGCCACATCGTTGAGTGCATTTGTGAACTTTTCTACGATTTTTGCCTTCTCATCTTTTGTCCAAGCATTTTTAGGAACGGTCAGTTTAATTGTCGGCATGGTTTTGATCTCCGATTAATTGAATGAACTCCATCACGCTCTGAGTCTGATAGGTTGTCTATCAAACCGAAGGTTGGTAACATCTAAAACTGTGAAAATACCGATCAGTTTCTGGATTTATATTCAGGCAAAAATGGCGGTTGGATATTAGACGTTAGTGAGCTGCCTGGATTCATGCCTGCGCGGGAATGACGATATATACACAATCAAGATTGACAGACCACGAGAAAACTAAGCAACAATTGCTTCCACAGGAAACTGAATTTCGACAACCATTTCTGCTTCATGGCCTGGTTTAGGGGGAACAACAAATATTTCCCGACCAGGGCCGATCAGTTTGTATTGGTGAGTTTCTACCCAGGCACCAATGGCGCTGTAGCTCAGATGTCCATTTTCAGGCCCTCCGAATCGTACAGCGGTTACAGCAGTTTCTACAGCAGGTAAATCTCGAACCTGCATCGTCACACCACGAGGGAGCTGAACAGTGGTATCCAACTCATGATTGAGTAAGAATCCCATCTCTAGATCCCAGTTGTTCGTTTCATACAACTCGCTATGAATCACTACAGCAAAATTCCTCAGGGATTTGACCTTGACATGTTTGGAAATAGACTGATTCATTTCCGAAATCAGTGCAAATGCATCTGTCAGGTCGTGGCAAAGATGCCGTAATGATAGGAACGAGGCAGCGGGCAAACGCTTCAAAACGATATCGTCGTCCTGGAATCTGCCCTGTCGCTCCAGTTGTTGAAGACGGGACTCTACAGCTCTCAATCGAATCGCCTCGGACTGAATGTTTTGTTCAATCTGTGCTTTTTTCAGCGCTAACATTCCCCGAATTTCATCAGCAGAAACCTCATCTTCTATCAGATGCTGAATTTGCTCCAGTGAGAATCCTAAGTCCCTGAGCGCTAGAATGCGATTGAGCTGGGTCAACTGTTGAACGCTGTAGTAACGATAGCCTGTGTCCCGATCAATGTGGATCGGGTGAAATAGGCCAATCTCGTCGTAATACCGCAACTGACTCGCAGGCACCTGGGTAACTTTGGAAAACTCACCAATGCGAAACATCCTTCTTCCTCAGAGCTGATAATTGCAGTTTAGAGTTTCAAGTTGCTTGAAGGTCAAGGGGTGAGCAATAGAAACCTGTGAATCGTTAGATGCAACCCCTGCACCACTGCTACTGTTCCTACTCAGTCTGATTAGCCAGTTGCCAAGTTATCTCGAAACGAAATCCCCTATTTTGAGCTTCCATCTGCCATCCTACTGATTAGGTCAAGAGTACCATCAAGCATAAATAATCTCGGCCTCTAATCCTGAAGATTGAAACCGCTGAAGAATTGCAGTGCTGTCTTCCACCCAGAACTGTGGATGAAGTCGAACCACCTGGTAATGATACTGACCTACTACCATCACATCCACCGGAATTCTCACAGAGTTGGGATTGCCTGAATATTCTGACAAAACCGTTTTTAACCGATGCAGGGTTTGGGCCTCCTGAAGTTTTTCCGGTGAGAGCTTGAATCGCACCGCTTGGATCGGTCGAGGGGCTGGCTGAGTTACTGCCGGAGCTACAGGTTCTGATGAATTTGATGCTTCCAGCCCAACATATTTCTCCACCAATTCAATCGCTTCAACGATCAGTTGAACCCGATCCTCATCTCGATTATCCGAACGATCAACTCGACCTGTAAGCATCACAATCTGATTTTCCAGTAACAATTCCTGAACGACTTGTTAGGTACGAGGGAACACGATAGCATCCATCTGTTGCGACAAGTCCTCAATCTGAAGAAAAGCCATGCGATCGCCCTTTTTTGTCGTATGCAGCTTCACCGCCACAATCATCACAATAGTTTTCACCTTAGCCTTGGTTTTCGTTTCAGTGAGGGTGGCCAGGGAGAGAATATCTGAATCTGAATTGGCTTCTACATAGGCTTTGATCGGATGGTCTGAAACATAGAATCCCAGCAATTCCTTCTCAAATTGCAACTTATCCTGATTGGAAAAATCCGGAATATCAGGGGCAGGCGGGGCATCTTCACGGGAGCCAGAGGCCACCTTCGTTTCTAAAAGGTCAAAAATATTTCCCTGACCAATGGCTCGATCCTTCGCTCGACCCTGGGCCCAGGGCACTAACTTATTGAGATACTCAATCGATTGGTGACGATTGGTGTTCAAATTGTCCAAAGCACCGCATTTCACCAGGGCTTCCATGGCACGACTGTTCACCATTTGTAAATTAATCCGATCACAGAAATCCGGCAGGTCTTTGAATAAACCGTCTGTCTGGCGAGCTGCCAGAATATTTTCAATCGCCGCATCCCCAATATTTTTCACAGCGGAAAGACCGAAGACAATTTGGCGATCGCCTGGGGTAAAGTTGTAGTCCGAGAGATTTACATCGGGCGGAACCACCTCAATCTTTAAACTGCGGCGACAGGAATCAATATATTTCTGCACCTTGTCCGTGTTATCACTATTTTCAGTTAATAATGCCGCCATGTATTCTACGGGATAATTTGCCTTCAAGTAAGCCGTGATGTAGGTAACATAGCCGTAGGCGGTTGAGTGGGATTTATTGAAACAATACTCGGCAAACTTGACCATTTGGCTGTAGAGATTCTTGGCAATGCTGGCATCAACCCCGTTGCGAGTTGCCCCACTGATAAAGGTTTCTTCGTGCTTCTGCATTTCCGAGATTTTCTTCTTTCCCATGGCTCGACGCAGTAGGTCGGCCTGTCCCAGGGAGTAATCGGCCAAATCCTGAGCCATTTTCATAATCTGCTCCTGATAGACCAGAATCCCGTAGGTTTCGTTCAGAATAGGTTCTAATAACTGGTGCTCATATTCAATCGGTTCACGCCCGTGTTTCCGATTAATAAAGTCTGGAATCAGTCCGGCATCCAGGGGGCCAGGACGGTAGAGGGCCAAAATTGAGGACAAATCTTCGATACAGGAAGGCTTCAAATCCCGCACAATTTGTCGCATCCCCTCTGATTCCAACTGGAAGATGCCTTCTAAGTCCCCTTGAGCTAATAACTTATAGGTTTTCTGAATGTCATCGGGTAGTTTCTTTGCGGTTCCTCGAGCCAGGATTTCCATGGTTTTCCGTTCGGCAGCGGGCAACTCGTAGGGATCAATGTCCAGGTGATAATTGGCCTGAACGTAGTTCAATGCCTGTTGAATAATCGTGAGATTTTTCAACCCCAGGAAATCCATTTTCAACAACCCAATTGCCTCAATATCCTCCATGAAATATTGAGTAATCACGGCTCCATCATTGTTGCGTTGCAGAGGCACAATCTCGTCCAGAGATTCTTTGGAAATCACCACCCCAGCGGCATGAACCCCGAAGGTTTTGTTGGTTCCTTCGATCCGAATTGCCATGTCCACCCATTGCCGAATCGGAATGGTGCGTACCTCCTCTCCCGACTCATTTCGGATTGGGACTTCTTCATTCTCGTAGGCCACCTTGAACTCCGGTGCAGGGGTACCATCGGAAATCATCACCTTCAGCTTAGTAGGCTTCCCTCGAAAGACGGGAATCAACTTCGCCATTTGGTCGGCTTTACCGTAGGGTACTCCCAGTACTCGACCCACATCCTTGAGTACAGCTTTAGAAGTCATACGGTTAAAGGTGATAATTTGGGCCACCTTATCCTTGCCGTACTTGTCCGTCACGTACTGAATCATGTCATCCCGCCGCTCGATACAGAAGTCCGTATCAATATCCGGCATGGAGTTCCGTTCAGGATTCAAAAATCGCTCGAACAGCAGGCCATGATGTACCGGGTCAATATTGGTGATTTGCAGCGCGTAGGCCACTAGAGAACCAGCAGCCGAACCCCGGCCAGGGCCAACAGGAATACTATTGTCTCTAGCATACTTAATGTAATCCCACACCACCAAAAAGTAGGTGGAGAATCCCATATTTTGCATCATTTCCAGCTCGTAGTCCAGGCGATCGCCATAGACCGAATCAACCTCCGCCCGGGTTTTTACCTTGAGCCGTTCTAGTAATCCTTGCCAGGTGACTTCTTCTAAGTAACTATCGGGTGTATGGCCCACTGGGATCGGGTAATCAGGAATACGGGGTTCCCCCAGAATGCCGGAGTATTCCTCCACCTTATCTGCTACTTCGATGGTATTTTCGATGGCAGACTGGATGATGGATTCCGGTAGATGATCTCGAAAGAGTTGCGCCATTTCGTCAGCGGATTTCAAGTATTCCGTACCGCTATAGCGCATCCGGCGCTCTTCAGAAATTAGCTTCTGAGTATTGATACATAGAAGGGCATCATGGGCCTCGACATCGTAGCAAGAAATGAAGTGGGAATCATTCGTTGCAATGATCTTAATTCCTAATTCTTCAGCAATTTTAACCAGTTCTGAATTGACAACTCGATCCTCTGAAGAACCATGATCCTGAATTTCTAAATAGTAGTCTTCTCCAAAAACTTGCTGATACCAGGCTGCGGTTTTACGCGCCACATCATAGCGTCCCTGCATGATGGCTTGGGGGACTTCTCCACCCAGGCAAGCACTGGTCACAATTAGGCCTTCATGATACTGCTCAAGCAACTCTTTATTCACACATGGTCGGGCAAAGATTCCCTTCCCCTGGAACCCGTCTAGATGGGAAATTGTAGTCAGTTTGACCAGATTTTTGTAGCCTTGCGTATTCTTGGCGAGAACAACCTGATGATACTTTTTACGACGCTTTTTCTGATCTGCCAGATTCCCGTTGACGACGTACATTTCATTGCCAATGATAGGCTTAATTCCTTTGCTCTTACACTGCTTAATCAGTTCAATTGCACCATACATTACACCATGATCCGTGACCGCGATCGCTGGCATCCCCAGCTCTACGGCTCGATCAATCAATTGAGGTAACTGTGATGCTCCATCAAGTAAGCTGTAATCGCTATGAATATGTAGGCCAACAAAGGACATAGGACAGATGATAACTTTGGGATATGATCAAGATTCTGCTGACTTAGTATAATGGCTAAATCCGTTTCCGTTAAATAATGATTGATTTTCGTAACATTAATACGGTTTGGGCTTCTGTTTTGGTCGAAACGCTGCAACGCATAGGTTTGACCACTGCAATCCTATGCCCAGGCTCTCGCTCTGCACCGCTAACCGTTGCCTTTGCCCAACATTCAAAAATTGCATCAGTTCCAATTTTGGATGAGCGCTCAGCCGCTTTTTTTGCCCTTGGAATTGCTCGACGTTCTGGGCGACCGACGGTAATAGTTTGTACCTCCGGGACTGCTGCTGCGAATTTTTATCCAGCCATTATTGAAGCCGCAGAAAGTTGCGTTCCTATTCTTGTTTTAACAGCAGATCGTCCACTAATTTTAAGAAATTGTCATGCTGGACAAACGATAGATCAAGTGAAGCTCTACGGTCAGTATCCAAACTGGCAAACTGAGCTTGAACTTCCTTCAGTTGAGATCAATATGTTAGCATACCTTCGACAAACTACAATATATGCCTGGGAGCGATCGCTGCAACCCTACCCGGGTATTGTTCATCTTAATTTGCCGTTCCATGATCCCCTGGCTCCCACCACTCAAGCTGAAACTATGCAGCTAGAAAAGTACTTTCCTGAGAATTTTTTCGCAGCGATTCCATGGAGTTTGAATCTATCACAAAGAACTAAAATAACCTCTGGCAATCTAGAGTTGGAGCTGGAGCTACAGCGGTGGAAAACTTGCAAGGCAGGGCTAATTATTGCTGGAGTTGATCAACCCAAATGTCCTGAGAGTTATTGTGAAGCAATTGGCCAGCTTACTCGCACTTTGCACTGGCCCGTTTTGGCCGAGGGGCTATCTCCCCTGCGAAGCCATAACTACTATTATAGCGAAAACATTATTTCAGCCTATGATTTGATTTTACGAAATTCTAACTTAGCGAAATCTTTAATCCCTGAAGTCGTGATTCAAATCGGAAATCTGCCGACAAGTAAGCAACTCCGGTCTTGGTTAAGTCAAAGTTCTGCCAAAACAATTATTCTTGATCCGAACCATCAAAATTTAGATTCCTTGCATCGTTCATCGATTCATCTACGAATTTCCATAGAGCAATTTGTAGAGACTCTGTTCTCAAACGATCCGGATTTGAGTCCTGGATCTATTAGTCCCCTGATTTCAGAGAAGTCATTCCCGCTAGAATCTGTTCCAGCCTTGCCAATATCAACGCCTTCAACGGATCAATCCTATCTGGATCGATGGCAACAAGCTGAATCCGAAGCTAGATCCATCGTCAACCAGGCAATGCAGGATATTGATGAGCTGATGGAACCCAAGATTGCGTGGCTGCTACCCCAAATCCTTCCCCAAAAAACATCAATTTTTATCGCCAATAGCATGCCAGTGCGAGATGTTGAATTTTTCTGGCAACCCAATTCCAAGCAAATCTACCCCCACTTTAATCGAGGGGCAAATGGCATTGATGGAACCCTATCAACTGCTCTCGGTATGGCCTATGGCTTCCAGAATAATGTTCTGTTAACAGGAGATCTGGCTTTGCTCCATGATACCAATGGCCTGCTCCTACGACAAAAGTTTGAGGGACAGCTCACGATTATTTTGATCAACAATGATGGCGGTGGAATTTTTGAGATGTTACCAATTGCCCAGTTTGACCCCCCCTTTGAGGCATTTTTTGCAACGCCGCAAACTGTCGATTTTCGTCAACTTTGTGCAACCTATCAGATTCCCTATCATCAGATCTTATCCTGGTCAGACCTGGAAGCTCATCTGAACCCTCTGCCCCAAACCGGGATTCAAGTGTTGGAGATTCAGACGAATCGCAAGCTAGATGCGCTGTGGCGATTCCAACTGTTTGATCGGTTTCGGGAGATTTAGCTTTGGGTCATGGCCTTCAAATCCATGGCCTGATCAAATTCTGCGGCTGAAATGTAACCCAACTCTAAACAGGCTTCTTTCAGCGAGAGATCCTTCTGGTGGGCGTAGTGGGCTACCTTCGCTGCTCGATCATAGCCAATTGTTGGACTCAAGGCCGTCACTAACATTAAGGATTGCTCTACGGATTGCTGAATTTTGGTGGTGTTCGCCTGCAATCCAGCCAGCAAAAAATCGGTGAAATTATTACAACTATCGGCCATCAAATTAACCGATTGCAACAGGTTAAAAATCATCATCGGCTTGAATACATTCAGCTCCAAGTGTCCCTGAGACCCAGCAATCGTAATCGCAGTATCGTATCCTATCACCTGGGCCGCCACCATGGTCATGGCTTCGCACTGGGTTGGATTCACTTTTCCGGGCATGATGGAGGAACCCGGTTCGTTTTCCGGCAGGATTAATTCTCCTAAACCGCAACGTGGCCCACTACCGAGTAACCGAATATCATTGGCAATTTTCATCAAAGAACAGGCCAGAGTTTTCAACACCCCACTGGCCATCACAATGGCGTCGTGGGCTGCAATTGCCGCAAATTTATTGGGAGCCGAAACAAAGGGAAGTCCGGTGAGCTGCTGAATCCGCTCCGCCACTCCCACTGCAAACCCTGGGGGAGCATTCAGACCTGTCCCCACTGCTGTTCCTCCAATGGCCAATTCATACAGATCCGGAAGAACCGACTTGATCCGCCGCAAATCAGCATCCAACTGGGCCACATAACCAGAAAATTCCTGACCCAGGGTTAGAGGCACCGCATCCTGGAGGTGGGTGCGACCAATTTTGACAATTTCTGCAAAGGCTGCCGCTTTCCCTTGCAGCGCATCCCGCATCTTTTTTACCTTCGGAATCAGACACCGATTTAGTGAAACGGCTGCCGCGATGTGCATCGCCGTTGGGAAAGTATCGTTAGAGGACTGGGACAAATTAACATGATCATTCGGATGAATCGGATCTTTGCTACCCAGGGTTCCCCCGGCCAGTTCAATCGCTCGATTAGCGATCACTTCATTGACGTTCATGTTGCACTGTGTGCCGCTGCCTGTCATCCAAACCCGTAGTGGAAAGTTTTCCCGATGTTGACCGTCAATAATCTCCTGAGCGGCCTGGGCAATTAAATCCGCTTTATCCGCAGGGAGTCTGCCTAACTGTTGATTGGTACGGGCGGTTGCCTGTTTGAGCTGGGCGAAGGCAGTAATCACTTCAGCCGGAATCACATCCTCACCAATCGAGAAAAAGTGCAGCGATCGCTGGGTTTGTGCTCCCCAATAGCGATCTGAGGGTACAGAAATTTCCCCCATGCTGTCCTGCTCTGTCCGAGTTGCTGGTGAATTCAACGGCTGATTCATGATAATGGGTCTAATTAGTACTGCTTGACGGCTCTGGCCATCGCTCGCTTATCATCCCGCTCCTTAATCGATTGTCGCTTATCATGCAGCTTCTTACCTCGCGCCAGACCAATATCGACCTTGACCCGGCCATTCTTGAGGTACATTTTCAAGGGAACCAACGTTAACCCCTTTTGTTCCACCTGACCCAACAATTTATTGATTTCCTGGCGATGCAGGAGTAATTTCCGACTGCGGCGGGGATCGTGGTTAAAGTAGCCACTAGCAGGTTCGTAGGGTGAGATGTGAACATTGAGTAACCAAGCCTCTCCGTTACGAATCAGGGCGTAGCCATCCTGAATGTTGACTCGTCCGGCCCGGATGGATTTCACCTCAGTGCCATGCAACTCGATGCCAGCCTGATAGGTCTCTAGTATTTCATAGAGAAAGCGCGCTTTGCGATTGTCGCTGACAATCTTATAACCATTACTGTCTTTACCCATAATCTCTAATCTAGCATAGGGATATCTTGGTAGAATTCACCCGACTGAAGAAACTGAAGATATGGCGCAGTGGTAGATGGTTTAAGTTGTGACTGAGTTAATCCACCTCCAAACTGATATAACCTAGTAATGTCTTCGTATTGGCCCATTGCCCCATCCTGGCAAAAGTAGCACCTGCTAGAGGAGTAGGCAGCAATACAAGGGCAAGACTTTTGAATAAAACCTTTGTGGTGATGCGATGCTTCGCTAGGCTTGGGTCATGCCGGACAGCTTTCCAGAAAAATACTAGTGCCCGTTGACTTTGATAGTTGTCTAAGGCTCTGGAAGTCAGATATTTGTACAAATTACCTAAACTACGAGATTTGAGATATTGCAAATTTCCGGGAGCCTGCTGAAAGGCTCGTTCGATTACCTTTAAACTTTCTGCTTCCTGCCGATCGAGTTGAGTGGACATTGATCCGGGAGCAATACGATACAGGATTTGTGCCTTTGGAACCACGACAAAAGGATACCTGGCCGCCAATCGAATCCACATCTCCCAATCCTCCGCAGACTTCAAACTCTCATCAAATCCCCCTACAACCTGAAAGGCTGAGCGGCGCACCAATACGTTAGAACCGCTAGCTGGGAAGGAGCCTAGGAGGATATGGGGATAGACATTTCCAGACCACTGTGCGCGACTGTCCGGGGCAAGAAATTGACTAGACTGATCGATCAGATCCGTCCAACTGTAAGCCACCGCCGCCTCCGGACGGGTTGCTAATGCCTCGGCTTGGGTTTCCAATTTATCGGGTGTCCAGAGATCATCAGCGTCGATAAAGGAGATATATTCCCCGCTTGCCTGCTGAATTCCACGGTTACGACTGGCGGACAACCCTGCATTGGGATAGCTGAGAACCCGCAATCGTGGATCGTGAAACGATGCAATCACCTCCAGGGTTTTATCCGTTGAACCATCGTTAATTACAATCAGTTCAAAGTCTTGTAAGCTCTGGGCCAGAACAGATTCAATGGTTTCAGCAATG
Source organism: Microcoleaceae cyanobacterium (assembly GCA_050331715.1). Lineage (GTDB taxonomy): Bacteria > Cyanobacteriota > Cyanobacteriia > Cyanobacteriales > Microcoleaceae > JBHJGO01. The sequence continues at coordinate 6,901 of JBHJGO010000025.1, read as the reverse complement.
GTTTTTTCACCGTTATAGACCGGAATAACGACAGAAACCCTTGGTATATCAATGGCTGACATCTCAACTTCCCCCTATGGCTCGACTTGAATACTCATCATCAGCGCACCGACATTATCAATCCGACCGAATTTTTCCAGTACTTGCTGGGCCTGAGATGATGGCAAGGTCATAATCGTTAGAATCTTCAGTAGGGTTCTCAACGTGACTCGCTGCCGCATCATAGCAGGATGATTGATTAAAATCTGGGAGAGGAAGCGGAGGGCTAATCGACCATTTTGTTGGGGAACCGACAGTGAATCCAGATTAACATCCAGTGCTTTGAAGGTGAGATACTTGTAGAGGTTGGCCAGGCTAGCTTTTTTTAAAGGTTGGTATTCAGCCGGAGCCATCGCAAAGGCCCGCTGGATCACCTTCAGGGTTTCTGCCTCCTGACGCAGCACATTGGTTGACATGGAAGCACTGGAAACTCGATAGAGAATCTGAGGAGCTTCAACGGTAAAAAATGAGTATTTTTCCGCCAGACGAATCCACATATCCCAATCCTCAGCCGCCCTGAGCGATTCATCAAATGTTCCCACCTGCTCGAAGGCGTGGCGGCGAATTAGGGGACTGGAACCGTTTTCTAGGATGTTACTCAAGAGGAGGTGGGGATAGGCATTTCCCTGAACCGAAAGGCGATCGCCTGGATGAAGCAATTGACTATCTTCATCGATATAGTCTGTCCAGCTATAGACCACTGTGACCTGGGAATTTTCCTGAAGGACTTGTTGCTGGGTGGCAAGCTTATCCGGTGTCCACAAATCATCTGCATCAATGAAGGCGACAAACTCCCCTTGGGCGCGATCAATGCCTCGATTCCGACTGGCAGGCAATCCCGCATTCGGATAGGAGAAAATCCGTAAACGGGGATCTGAGATCTGCCCCAGTACTTCTGGGTCGAGTCCGTTGAACCATCATTGATTACAATAAGCTCAAAGTCTTGGAAAGTTTGGTTGAGAACAGATTCAACCGTTTCTCGAATCGTTTTTTCACCGTTATAGACTGGAACAACGACAGAAATCAAAGGCATAGAAGGACTTGCGTAGAATACCAACTCAGAATACGAATCCATGAAAACAACGCTAGATTATCCAGTCTTTCTCGTCGGCTGTTCCCGCTCTGGAACAACGCTTTTACAAAGCTTGCTGTCGGCCCACCCTGAAGTTGCCTCCTTTCCAGAATCTCAATTTTTTCATCACCTCATCCCTGTGATCTACGAACGCCGGCGATACGCTCTCGGCTTGATTTCTCGCCGCTTGAAACCCCGCATGGAAACCTTTTTCAAGGATGAGATGAATCGCCCTGAACTGATGAATTCCCTACCTCGCACTCCTTTCATGGGGAATTATACCCGAAAGTTCATGAAAATTTTGAAATCTCTGGCGGAAGAACAGGGAAAAACGGTTTTGTTAGAGAAGACGCCGGATCACATTTACTACATTGAATATATCGAAAAATTGGTTCCCCACTCCCGCTTCATTCACCTGATTCGCAATGGAGCTGATGTGATTGCCTCGCTCTACGAGGTCACCAACAAGTACCCTCAACCATGGGGGGGCGCGCGTAGCATTGATGTCTGTATTCAAGATTGGCTCAGGGCAATTGCGGCCAGTGAAAAGTACTTGCCTCAGCCCAACCATGTCGGTATCCGTTACGAGCAGCTTCTAGAAGAAACAGAGACCGTCTTGAAAAGGCTCTGCCAATTTATGGGCCTAGAATTCAGTGATTGCATGGTCACAAACTACAGATTGGAAGCCGATAGACTCATCAACTCTTCCGGCAGGAAGGTAGAGTCCAGGCTGGAAAACAGGAACTCGCAAAAGTTCTATCAAGTGTTTACACCAGAGGAGCAGCAATATATTCTTGATAAAATTGCTGGCGTTGATCTGGAAAAGCTACTGCTTGAGTGCTAAGCCCAGTCGTTGATTTGGAAAAAAGCTCAAGAACAGCAAGTTCTCGTTTCCTGACGTTACCCACTCCCAACTGCTGAAGTATTCCCGTTAGGATACTCTAGTTAGTTGTTTGTGCAGAGAGCATTTGTTTTAACTTTTCCAACTCATTGGCCCAGCGAGGATCGGGCTGAGTAGCGGTGGTATCGGTCGATGAACTCGCAACCCCCGCACTTGCTTTCCCAGGAGACTTCTTCCGGCCTTTGGTAGGGCTAGAATTGTTCTTTGAAACAGGCCGAGATTCTTCCTCTGCCGCTTCTCCTTCCTTGTCGCCCTTACCCTTTTTGCGGGGTAGTGCCTTCTCAATTTTGAGAGCGGTATCCTTAAATTCGACACCGTTATACTTCTCAACGATTTGGTCAGCCATTTCATCGGGAACGGTGACGAACCCAAATCCACGGCACTTACCTGTCTTACGATCCGTGATGACCTTAGTCGTCACAGAATCACCCTCTTCAGCAAATACGGACTGCAACTCCTGTCGATCAATTTCCTTGGGCAAATTACCGATATAAAGACGAACGGGCATGAGTCAAACCTCCAATTGATTTTGAAATACTTCAGATAAACACGACTTGGATAAACGATTCAATGAAACCAATCTGCTTAGATAAGTGCTGACTGGGATAGACATTAAACTTGATATATAACAATACAAGCAACCCCACGTGACACAGTAAGCTTCATATGAACTGTCTTTTCGACTGAGATAACTCCTTTCATAGTCAGGACTACACAACCAGGGAATAATATGCTTCGTCACAGCAAAAACAGAAGAAGGTGCAAGGACACACTACCTGAAACCAGTAGCATTTGTTCCTCTCGACATCTCTTCACATGTTGCTGCAAAGCTCTATTTCACCTAACTTAAGGATGTAAACAAAATTCCTAAGACTATACCGGTAGATCCTGCTTTGACATCATTCGGAGTCTGCGCTCCATGCAACGCTTACCTCAGCATATTACAGGTAGGATTGCGGTATCTACCCTAGAACAAAACTGCTCAGCCACTGACCAATCTAATTAGAGGAACAGTACGGATCCGATACACCATCTAGCAAGCCAACCTGAACAGGGAGAATTTTTCCACTATCCCTTAAAATAGCACACCTTCAGAAAAACTCAAATGACTAGCTGGAAAGACACACTGCCAAGAACAAAGTGACTGATTCCAGCGTCCTGTTCACAAGAGTCTCGCTGCAAAGTTTTGGACATTCCCCCCTTTAAACAAAAAAACTAGCCCAATTTTCAACGGTTTCATGTAAAGAAATGTAACACCTACGCTATCTGAATGCAAACCAAACCTGAGTCTACGGTAGGAAGGGGAAACGATAACCTCTTTGTCTCCCACTCAATTTGCTCTGCATTGAGTCGGAACCCTAACAGTTAACCAGACCCTGAAATAATCACGTAGACGCCCCAACACACTATAACCAATCCCAACACCGTTGACCAAATCGGATGTCCAGCCAGAATAGTCGTTTTCTGATCACGACTTTGAATCAGTTCCAGATCAATCCAGGGTTGGGCTCCTCGCCGCCACCAACCCACAACATTAACCGCCTGACCAACCAGATGACTTGGGCGCTGTAACTGCGGCCAGAAATAGCTGAGAGGTGTCCATTGGGGGATATGATGCAGGGGAATCAACCCGGTTGAGGTTTGTAACAGCAAGTCCTGTTCCCAAAAGTTTTCAACGCCAGTTCGACCCAGCAGTGTTCCTTCAAGATAGACGGCTTGGCTGTCTAAAGGAATCGGATCAGGATTTTGCACCAACTGACTCAGGTCAGGATTTTTCAGTTGATTTCTCGGCTTGATATCGGGGAAAAATCGATTGATCCGGAGAAATATTCCCAAACCAACGCAGATCGGAATCGAACCCAGTAGTAGGGAGCGATCGCCCAAAAGCCATTCCAATTGCCAGATCCCAAGCAGTGAAAAAATGCCCCCCAGCAGCCATAGCAGCCCTCCCAGCAGCAAACCTGCAATTACCCCAAAGAAGGGAGCACCCTGTTCGAACAAGCGAGACCATTCTGCCTTTTTCCAACGTTTCGCAGTCTTAGAGGATTTGGTTTCTGGTAAGGTCAGGAACAACTCCGGTTCAAGTTCCCAAAATTTGGCATAGAAACAGAGCAGTTGCAAGCGCTCCCCCGTCAAAGGATGGGGCTGATTCAACGTCAGCCACTTGCGATAGGGATTCTTCAAGTCCCATTCCAAACCCGGTTCCAGGGTAAAGTTGGGTACGAGACGACGAAGGGGTAAGGTCGATTGATAACTTACCGGAGTCAACAAACCCAATCCTTCCAATACTTCTGGAGTTTTACCCTGGATTTCGATCTCACGGCTGACTCCCACAGAAATCTTTAGCAAAGCCCGAATCAATCCATTGGGATTGCCGGTGAGATTACAGGCGATGCGATCGCTGTAGTACACGCGCCGCTGCGAAATCCAAAGAGCAGGCCACCGCAGCAACCAGTAGCAGGCATAACTCATTGGTGAGATGATCCAGGTCAGAGGTTTTAGAACCCAGAGCAAACGTTGTAAGCCGTTCTGCAAGCTGTTCGGTACCCAGGATGGGGAATGCTTAATCAACTGTTCCGGCAAGCGATGCAATTGACTGTAGAGCAGGTAGGGAACTTGTAATACGACTGTTACGAAGGTCATGATCAGGACGTTCCACTGACCGATGTGAGCGATTTCTCGACCGTAAATTACAGCAATCTCATCCGGTTCCAGTTGATCCAAGAGCCCCTGACTCACAACAATTCGGGCGAATCGGGGCCAGCAGCCATAGGTGAGGGCCATGGGTGCGTTAGTTGGCAGAATTCGTAGGGCCGGAACTTGCCAGTTGCGGGCTTGGCAATACTGATGCAGGATGCGGTTGGCTTCCTGGCTCCGTTGAAACAGGGTTGTCATCGGTAGGGGCTGCATCCCGTAACAAACCCTCAGAACCCCATCCAACAGCCAGGGAGAAAATACAAACAAAATTGCCATTCCAATCCAAACTGCTCCTGTGGGATCACGGTACAGTAGTTGAATGGGTTGAACTACGGGCAATCGATACAGCAGATCATTAATCAAATCCATCCCGAAATGGATCACACGCGGAACCAGCCAGAACAGGGCTAATGCGGTTAGGAGTTGTTCAATCCTGTATTGGGTTGACTTCATGCGTCGCAGTCGTCTCCAGCTCTCGGCTCGACCCGCCTGTTGCCACTGCCATTGGGTTTCAGGGGGAGCAATGGGTTGAGTTAGATCATGGGTTAATGGTTCAACTTCCTCAGTCGGTTCTGGCGCTTGAATCGCTGCATCCCTGGCAATTGTTTCAGATGTCTCATCCGGCAAACCTTCCGACATGGGTTGGGATTCGGGCAATTCTACGGGGAAATTCTCAGAGGCGGTTTGAGATGAGGGGGTTTCTAGTGGAAGTTGAATATTTGGAACATAAGACTGATCCGGCTTCTGCTGAGATTCAGTGGGTTGAACCGCATCGAAGGGTACAAATCCAGTCTCAGGAATTGCTGAGGTAGATTGCTGAGGCGGTGTTGGAGGCTGTGTCGATGGTTTCGTCCCGGATGAAGTGACGTCAAAGGGGACGAACCCGGTCTCGATGGGTTGAGTTGGGGAAGATTGTGCAGGATTTGGGAAATTTGAAGCGCTTGGGGGATTTGATGAGGTTGAAGGATTTTGAACCGGGATGGAAGGGGACGATGAAGCGTTTTGAAGTCGGGTTAGTGTTTGTACAGCCCAGTTCTGAATCTTTGGACTAGACGCTTGGGTTAAGCTGTTGCAGAGGTCTAGCGCTTTGGCTGGATTGCCAATTTTTTCGTGGGCCATGACTAATCCGATTTTAGCCCGGAGTTGAACTGAGGGACTGGACGCTTTTTCCACTAGGGACTCTAGCAGAACAATTGCCTGTTGGTAGTTTTGCTGCTTGAGTGCGGTTAGTCCAGCTTCTAAATCAGTCCTCTCCTGAGCAGAGGAACCAGAACCGGATGCGGAGGAAGGAGTAGATGCCATGTCACTTTAAACGACTTAATTGACGATTCTAAGCCTTCCTTCAAGATAGCCCATTCAGGATGCTTGCCTAGCTAGATTGTTCGAGTTGAGCCTCAAGTTCAGCAATACGAGCCAGGAGCGGTTCAGTGATGGCAGCAATATCATCCTCAGAATACTTGCGAGGAATATGCTGAGGACAGTTGCGATCCCAGGCTTCGACGGTGATCAAAAATGCCCGCTGAGGATTGCCTGTGTAACCTGGAATCCTTAACCGTTCAATCCATGCTGCATCCTCAACAACCTTTGCCCTCCCCCAAATTTTCAAGCGACGCCGATTTGGATAGTCCATCAAAAATAGAAAGGCCCGGTCATTTTTAGAGAAATTACCCGTGCTAAGGAATTGATTATTGCCTGAGAAGTCAGCAAAGCCCAGCGTTTTGTCATCAATAACCCGCAGGAAACCAACGGGGCCGCCGCGAAATTGAATGTAGGGCCAGCCGGTTTCACTGACTGATCCCAGATAGAAGCTATCGCGTTGCTGGATAAATGCAATGATGTCTGGCGTTAATGTATCGTTGGCGGGGCCATTTTCAACGAATTTTTGATAAGCTTCCCGCGAACCGTAGTACTCTTGGATAGCTTTAACGGCGGGCGTAAAGGCAATTTCAGCAAATTTAGGACTCATGGATTCGTTCTCCTGATGGATGGGCTATTGGTTACAACAGCAGGACTGGAAGTATTTTCTGGATTCTTAACAGAACAGGCAAAGTTCAACGTCTGTGTGGTCTATGTGGAGTGGGTATTTTCAGAATATACCCGCAGCATATACCCGCAGAATATACACGCAGAATATACCGACCATTCTAAACTAAGCGATTCCCGACTATCCAACGAATCCCGGCAATTACTAA
>JBHJGO010000024.1:0-6335 GCA_050331715.1 Microcoleaceae cyanobacterium | reverse complement strand
GAATCTTCCGATTGTTTGTAATCATCTGCCAGTTCGTAGGGCTCAGTCAAGGTCTTCAGCAGGCGGGGCATGGGTTGAGGTTGAACAGCAGCTTGCTCAGGCTGACTGGACTGCAACTTGGGACTAACGGATGACGACGGTTGAAGGGCAGGTGAATCTTCCGGTTGAACGATGGGTTCCTGGGGAAGTGTTCTCTGGGGTAGGGTTAGAGCCGATTGTTCTGAATTTTTGGGTCTTGACTTTGTCTGCGTTTGCGTTTGCGTTTGAATGTCTGGATCGACGACATAGCGATTTGCCCTGACTTCATCTAGGACCGAACGGGCCTCTGGACTGGTCTTTGAATGGGACTCTCCTAGAGCAGGATCACGACTCGAAAGGGTCTGGGGTTCCACAATATATTGAATTGCAACTTGCTCCTGCACCAAGCCAGGAGGCGGCGGCAGGGGCGTTGACTCTAGAGTTGAGTCTATCGGCGGGATAAAATTGGGCTGAGCAATGGAACCTGTGGCAACTTCAACCCTCTCAAATTCCTGGATTGCCAATTCCGGCTCTACCAATTCCGGTCTATCGAATTCTGTTACTGCTTCTGAAGGTTGAGGTTCGCTGGGAGAGGGGACTGAATCATCCGAATTTAAATAATCCGGTAGAAATTCCCGAAATTTTTCGATTTGGGGAACCGAAAGCTGAGGTGGCGCAGGCAGACGCAGTGGATAGCGAGCCAGGGTGATGGTCGTGTCACGATTAGTCGATGCGGTAGGTTTATCCCGGCGATCAAGAGGAGTATTCGGTAGTTCAGCCGTGCGAATTTGATCCGGTAGTGCCATCTCCTCCGGTGGCGCAATCCCCGAATCGAACCCTTGTGATGCTTCTGCCATGAGTTCCTGTGCCGTTTTGGGCCGATTCTGCTGAGAGCCCGGCTGGTTTTCTGAAAGGGGAGAAGGAGTATCCAGTTGATCGCCAACGGCAATACCAGTCATGGTGCAGCCGACCGCAGCTGCGAGACAACTCAGGACAGAACTATTCGTTAAACTCATAGTTTTTTAGATAATTCGGATAATAAGGATTAATTGCAATGTATTCCGTTTCAATTCGGCGATGTAAACCTATTGCTGCAATTGAGACAGCATCAACGATACTCCCACCACACTATACAACCGCCCACTTCAAATCCCGGACAGTTGAATCGATGCATTGACCGAGAAAAAGTCGAATTGTAATGATGAATTGAAGGGGCTTTGAGAACCTTAAAAGGTGAGACTGAAAAAAATGGATTTGATAACTCTCCTGATTTCCAGACTTGAATGCGTATGAGTTATTAACCTATAGTAACGCTCAATTTGGGTTTTTGGTTATCGTACTCACAAATCCGCTTTCAACTCCTCCCGGTTCTATGCCTAATTTGCAATTCACCCGCTATTGTTTAGCTCTAGTTTTAGGACTTACTGACCCTTTTGTTCCCCTGGCAAATGGGATCGCTACAGCGAATTCAACAGCGTTTGAACAGAGTACGCCTGAACTTGGCCTCACCGTTGAGACTAAGCTAGTTCGGAATTTTGAATTTTCGGATTTTGCACCTAGCCCCTTATCAAGTGTAGAGCAAGAAAGTTTAGATCGACAGTTAAGTGGGTATTGGGCACAGAGCTTTATTGAGCCATTAATTACAACTGGAGTATTGAATTTAAATGATATACAGCAACCGGATCGGAGGATAAATCGAGGCGAGTTTATAGAACTGCTTAAAAAGGCATTTGGAGCTGCATCAACCGATGCTCTCAAGCTCAATACAAATCCACTAAATTCTAATTCTATCAATTCTAATTCTATCAGTGAACTATCGAGCGAAAGTTTTTTGTCCCGCGCAGAGGCTCTCGTCAGTTTAGTCGAACTTTTAAACCTAACTGCAACTCAGGTTCAGCCGGAGCAGCTTAATCAATATTTTACGGATGCAGCAGCTATTCCCCAGGCCAATTTAGACGGGATTGCGGCAGCAACAGAATATCGTTTAGTGGTTAACTACCCTAACGTTAGAACACTGAATCCGAATCGCCATATTACGCTGGCTGAAACGGCAGCATTTATTCATCAAGCTCTGGTACTAACCGGCAAGATTCCTAGTCTATCGGCTCGAATCGAACAGCAACAGGAAAACCCCTTACCAACCTACTCCTCGGTTGATTCGACTAGAAATTTACAGAGCAATCTTCCAACTACTCCTCCTGTAACTCGTGCTAACACTTCAGTCACGAATGCTCAACGAATTCAAGCTATCGAAATTGCCGAAAATGCAGATTACACATTAGGTGACGGAGACCAAATTCAGGTTGAGATTGCTAATTTTCCAGAACGCAATGGTGAATATGCTGTTCAGATTAATGGGCAGGTTAATATTCCATTACTAGGTAAGTTCTCAGTTGAGGGCATGACTTTACCGCAACTGGAACGGATATTAACCGCTCGCTATTCTCGCACCATGAAAGATCCCAGGGTGACAGTGAGTTTAATCGCGGCTCGTCCCTTGAATATTTCTGTGGCGGGAGAGGTGAGTCGTCCCGGAGCCTATGCCGTTCCCGTAAATCCAGGACAGTTTCCCACCATTACCCAAGCGGTTCAATTAGCTGGGGGCATTACTCAATCTGCCAATATTCGCAATGTTGAAGTGCAGCGATCGCTCCGCTCTGGACGATCACAAATTATCGCGGTTGATCTCTGGGCACTTTCCCAGACAGGTGATCTGAGACAGGATTTAGTTCTGCGAGATGGCGATAAAGTGCTGATTCCAGCGCTGACACAAACCAATCTAGCTGAATCCCCTCAGTTGGTCACTAGCAACCTGTATTCTACTGAGGCAAAACCTACAAAAATTGCTATTGTGGGAGAAGTCTTTCGTCCAGGTTCCTATACTCTGACAGCTGGAGGAGAAGGAGGTGGGTTTCTAACGATTACTCGTGCAATCCAAGAAGCTGGTGGAATCACATCAACAGCTAATTTACAAAATATTCAAGTCCGTCGCCAAACCCGTAGTGGTCAGATTGAAATTATTAATATTGATTTATTTGCTCTCCTTGATCAAGGTGATTTAAATCAAGACCTAATCCTGGCCGACGGAGATACAATTTTAATTCCTACCCTCACTGCCGCCGATGGTATTGATTCTGCCCGCATTGTGGGAAACAATTTGTATTCTCCTGAGTCTAAGCCTATGAAAGTTGCGGTGGTAGGCGAGGTGTTTCGACCAGGGCCATATACCCTCACTGCTGATGCCGCAGCCGGTGGAATTCTCACTGTGGCTCAGGCCATTCAACAGGCTGGAGGAATTACTTCAACGGCAGATTTACGTCAGATTCAAGTTAAGCGGGTCAATTCAAATGGGGTCGAAGAGGTGATTGATGTCAATCTTTTTGCCCTGCTTCAAGGTCGAGATTTGCGTCAGGATGCTATTCTCAAAAATGGGGACACAGTAGTTGTACCAACAGCCACTCAATTGACCCCTGCCGAGGTAACAGAACTGGCGCGTAGCACCCTGTCTCCCAGCACAATTCGAGTGAATTTTGTCGGGGAAGTAGTGAGACCTGGCGTGATTGAAGTCCCTCCTAATACACCCTTAAGTCAGGCTATTTTAGCAGCCGGTGGGTTTAACAACCGTGCCGATGAAGGGTCAGTAGAATTAGTTCGCCTTTCCCCTGACGGAACAGTAGAGAAACGAGAGCTACAGGTAGATTTTGCTACAGGTATTGGCGAAGAAAATAATCCGACGCTAAGAAGTAATGATATTGTAGTTGTTCGTCCCTCAGGGCTAGCATCATTCTCAGATGACCTGAGTCCAATCATGTCCTTGTTATCTCCTTTTACCAGTATTTTCAGCTTGATTAATCGATTGTTCTAATCATTAAAAATTCTCATTCTTCATGATGGTTAATTTTTCTAATTCTGATCCGTTGTCATCAAATTCATCTCGGCCTTTACCTCCACTGCCACCCTTCTATCCCAGTGACACAACTAATACAGAAGAGGGTGGTGATTTTCGTCAAATTTTAACCTTGGTTCAGCGGCGAATTCTGCTAATTGTTAGTGTAGCCTTTGCTGTTTCTTCCTTCATGGCTCTGCAAACCTTAAAGAAACCAACCCTCTATCAAAGTGGGTTTCGATTGCTAGTTGAACCCGTTAGAAGCATTAATAAACTTGAAGGTTTAACCGATGCCCGAGGTAGTTCAAAAGAGACTGAGATTGACTAAGATACCCAAATCCAAATACAAACCAGCCCTCAGTTAATCTCAGATCTTATTGAGGAAGAAGAAGATGGTATTAGAACCCGATATCCCAATATTAGCTATGGTGAAATTGTTTCTAATTTGAGCATTTCTCGCCGGGGAGAAACCAAGATTCTAGAGGTTCGCTATAAGGGCAGTGATCCCCAAAAAATTTATTATATTCTAGAACGTTTAGCAGTTGGCCACTTGCGATATGCGTCCCAAAAGCAGGAGACTAATTTGCGTCAAGGGCTGGGATTTGTCAACAACCAACTGCCTGAGCTAGAAGCGCGAGTAAACAGTTTACAATCTCAGGTTGAGCAATTTCGCCAACGCTACAATTTGATTGAACCAGATAGTCATGCCGAGAAACTTTCAGGCCAAGCCAGTAGCTTGGCCTCCCAACGCTTAGAGGTTGAGCAGCAGTTAGTTGACTTGCGGGCACAGTATCAAATTCTGCAAGAACAAAGCGGATCAGCCCTGACTTTGAATTCGGCTTCCAGCTATCAGAGCTTAATTGACCAAATTCGACAGTTAGAAACTCAAATTGCTCTGGAGTCCAGTCGTTATCGCAGTAATAGTCTGTCGATTCAAAACTTACTGAATCAACGTCAGAATTTATTGCCATTATTAGAAGAAGAGGCCCAACGGGTTTTAGGAAGTAGTAATGCTCAACTTGTCAATGAAATGCGGCTACTTCAGGTACGACTCGATTCTATTTCCCAGGTTGAAGCCCAGGTGAATGCTCAAATTGAACGAATGCCAACACTGGCGCGTCAGTATACTTTTTTACAGCGAGAGTTGAATCTGGCAACCAGCAGTTTGAACCGATTTTTAGAAAAACGTGAATCACTCCAAATTGAGACTGCAGAATCCGAAGTCCCTTGGCAGCTTTTAGCTGCACCCGTACCTCCAGGAGCACCAATTTCTCCCAATGTCCCCCGTGAGATTATGATGGGCATCCTTATGGGTTTAGCAGCAGGGTTAGGATCTGCATTCTTGTTAGAAAAAATCGACAATGTTTTCTATACTCTGGAAGATATCAAAGACAAAAATAAACTGCCAATCCTAGGTGTAATCCCAAATAACAAAAAGCTTAAAGAATGGCGAAAGCTTACAACTAAGTCATCTGAATTTGAACCAAAATTTGACTTGGATTTTGAGACTTCATCCAGCAATTCTGAACCTGAGATTGAGCTCGACTTGGAAAATTCTGAACTGACAGAGGCCACGATTCCCTATGTTTTGGGCTACAACTTCTTGCCCTTTTTAGAGTCTTTTCGCACCCTCTGCGGCAATATTGGATTTTTGAGTTCAGACACGCCCATTCGTTCCTTTGTGATCAGTTCTCCCCTACAGGGCGATGGCAAATCTACAGTTGCAGTCCATCTGGCTCAAGCAGCGGCAGCTATGGGTCGCCGGGTTTTGCTGGTGGATGCCAACCTGCGACTGCCTCAAATTCATACTCAATTTAGACAGTCAAACCAGACTGGGCTGAGCAATCTAATTAATGCTGATCTGAATCCCGATCTGGTGATTCAAAAACTACCCCGCTGGGATAATCTGTTTGTGCTGCCCTCTGGTCAAATTCCGCCGGATGCGACTAAGTTATTATCTTCCAATCGAATGCAAAGTTTAATGCGTCAACTCCGGGAGCAGTTTGATTGGGTAATTTATGATACGCCATCCTGCCTGGATGTTGTGGACAGTCGTATCCTGGCACCCCATACCGACGGATTGCTAATGGTGGTGCGGCTGAAGAAAACTGACAAGCCTGCCCTCAAGCAAACCCTGGAATCCCTGAAACTTTCTCACCATCAGGTCTTGGGCCTGGTCGTCAATGGGACACTTAAAACCAATAACCTATCCAGTTACTATCAGGCTTCTACTGCCAACACCCCAGCTCAAAATAAACAGAATACCGAATTCTAGGTGATTTCTTAGAAAGATTTTCCCAACTATGAGCCGATATTCCGCACTTTCAACTAGCACCAAACTATTTAGGGAAGCTTCGGAAATGTGCTGATGCTCATCGGTGAGATTCGTAACTTTTTCGACTTCATCCAGAACAACCAGATGAACTACTTT
>JBHJGO010000023.1:0-7719 GCA_050331715.1 Microcoleaceae cyanobacterium | reverse complement strand
CTGAATCATGCATTTTTTCAGAGCTTTTCATCTTCTGCACACATGGCTTTTCCTGGAGCTCATTCGGATCTTATTCCTTTGCTGGAGGTTAATTGGTGGCATGACGTTGCATTGAAAACCTTTCAAACGGCAGACGTTTTGGACGAATTCACTGATTTCTCTGAATTTTTCCAGGAACTCTACACCCACTTTGCCACTGCTAATCCCTGGTTCATTTATCCAGATGTGAGACCCACCTTAGATCAATGGCGCGGCTTGGGAATTCAAATGGGAGTAATTTCTAATTTTGACTCAAGGTTGTACGCAGTTTTAGAAGCGTTGGATCTTGCACAGTTTTTTACGTCTGTAACAGTATCTACTGAGGTCGGGTCAGCAAAGCCTGACCGAAAATTTTTTGAAACGGCTCTGAAAAAACACCAATGCGCTCCACAAAATGCACTTCATATTGGAGATAGTTTGAAAGCCGATTATCAAGGAGCAACATCGGTGGGAATCCCAGCTATTTTGTTATCTCGCTCGGTGAATCAAGATCAATCTCTGATGCCGGAGTCAGGTGCAATTACACGACAGTTATCGTTGTTGAATATTGTGCTGAATCAATGAATCTCCAAAGGAACAGTATAACCGCAACAAGCATGACGTTACTGGTGTTTTAATTCCAAGGAATCGCTTAGGTTTGCCGATCTAGAAACTGCTCCTGTTCGCCATCAACCGCTTTTCGATAAACGCTGACAAAGTGACCCAAAAATAAATCACCGGAATAATCCACAAATGTCCAAACCTGACCCGCATGGGCAAAGGTTAACCTGCCAATTGTTGTTGGTGGGGCGGTTGGAACGCTATCAGCCATATTGACAATCCGATAGGCATTGGGAACTAGACGACTATGAGCCTCAGCAAACTCCACATCTCCGACCCGTGGCGAAGCATAGGTATAGAGTCGTAGCTGATCCCGCAACTCCGGTAATTGAATCGCTAAGTCCATCGCAGCTAGAGTCGCCAGAGAAGCCCCCAAACTATGCCCCGTGATGTAAATGGGACGCGACATGTCTAATTTCTGGACGGCTGCCAACACCTCACTGGAAAGCGGGCTGTAGAGCGTGGCAAATCCTCGATGCACCTTGCCAATAAATTCGAACTGGGACAGGTCGGTATGCTGCACCTGCTGGGCCAGCATGTTTTGGATCCACTCATTAGTCTGTTGAGTCCCCCGAAAGGAAATAATGCTGTTTTCTGGTGATTGCAAGACAAATCCCCAGTACACTGGGTTCAGCCATTTGATGGTGATGGCTTGCCCTCCGATTTGATTCACAACATTTTCGATTTGATCCAGGTTATCTCGTAGGGGATCGGGCTGAAGGAGAGGATCTTCCGGTTCTTCATCGGGAAGCTCCAGTTTTTGCTTGGTAGTGGCTTCTTCAGGCCCCACGAGACTGGCAACGCGAGTATAGGCATCTAGCCTGGGGTCATAACTGGGCAAGTCCATGATCTCACCGTCGTAATCCTTAACGATGGTTCCGGTCAAATACTGTTCTGTTCCCAGGCGATTACATAAGATCAGCAGCTTAGAGATTTCCCGATTATAGGGAATTGTAGGTGACAGTAGATTTGTTGCTTCCTTGATCGATTGGGTGTTTTCCGTTGCAACGGTATCGCCATTAAAGGCTTGTTCCAGATATTGATTCACATAGGCATCAGAATCACGGGCCAATTCGGACAGCCTAGCCTGTTCCAGGTTGATGCCTCGCAACCTCAGATAGGTATCTAACCCTGTAATGAGAGTGGCTGCTGTGAGAATGCCATACAAAATATTGCGCCGTTTGACACTGCCGCCACCTCCTGCGAGGTTTTTGGCAATGCCAACAGATGTATCAATTTCGCCATCCTCTCTGGGTTCTCTGGCTTTTCCGGTGGCATAGTATTGGTGAGTCGCCTGTCCCACAATCCAGGTAAAAGTTCCATAGGCAGCAGCCAGCGCAAAAGATTGCAGTACGGGAAAGTAAATTGCAGC
Source organism: Microcoleaceae cyanobacterium (assembly GCA_050331715.1). Classification (GTDB taxonomy): domain Bacteria; phylum Cyanobacteriota; class Cyanobacteriia; order Cyanobacteriales; family Microcoleaceae; genus JBHJGO01. Next base: position 5,708 of record JBHJGO010000023.1, on the reverse strand, counting down.
AACAATCACAGAAACCCAGGCTAGGCAAGCCATGATAAACGCTCCGATCCCACCCACCAAATTTCCAGCAATAGCCAGAATATCCTGGCCTCTGGGATAGCCCCATGTCCGACCAATATCCCGCATCATTTTGAAACTCAGGAGTCCTACCAAGATCAAAGAGACGCTGAACAGGTTGCGAAATGGATTTAGCCCGATCAAAGCTGCAATTAGAGCGTACTCAAAGATTAAGGCCCGCATTTCACGGTTTGGCGATTGCAGGTCAAAGCTTTTCTTAAACTCTCGGATGAAGGCAGAAAGGTTGTCATTCATTACCAGCAAAAGATAAAAAATTGACGCTTAAGCCGAAACGCCATAGTCAAAAGTTATCCTGTCTGAGCGCTGAAAACAATTGACCTTAAAGAAAAACTCAATCTTTGCTAGATGGGGAACCTACAAAACTTTGCTGAAGGGAACTTGTGACAATGAGCAGATATTTGGTAAGAGCCAGAATATCTTGGATTTGAAATATCCCTGAGACTCCAGAGCTTGATATACCTGGATAAATACAGGAAGCAGGATTAGAAACGCTATGAGCAACTTATTCCAACGAATGCTGTTCCTCTCTCGATTCTGGTAAGCGAACCACCTCTTTTTGTTTTTCCTTCAAATTCACTGGGATCTTCAGTGGTTCTGGCTGCTCAATCCAGCAACTTGCCAATGGCAGGGTTTGCTCTAAATCATCTAGGGGTCGGGGAATCACCATCACTGCATTCAATTCCCCAATTCGTTCTGCTTCGTGCATGCCGGCTTCGACTGCCACTGCCACATCTGCCACGGCTCCTCGAATAATCGCAGTACACAGTCCAGCACCAATTGTTTCGTAGGAAGCAAAGTAAACCTCTGCTGCCTTTAGCATGGCATCGGCAGCTCCGACCATGGCGGGAAAACCACGGGTTTCCAGCAACCCAACGGCTTGATGACTGAGACGACTATGTCCACCACTCACCGCAAGCTGGGAGAGGCGGGCACTAATAGGGAGAACGTATTCCAAGTTTGGTAGGGGCCGGGGGAGAACGCTGGAGGAAACCAATTGACCGAATCGTTCAGCCGTATCTCGTCCTGCCTCAACGGCTAGCCGAATTTCAGCAAAGCGGCCCCGCACAATCGCAGTACAATAGCCATCTCCAATTTTTTCGTAGCCCACTAGATGAACATTGGAAGATTTCAACATCATGTCGGCCACCCCGACAATGGCAGGAAAACTTTGAGTCGCCACAAGACCCAGGGCCAAATCTTTAAATTCTGGCTCAATGAGTCGCTGGTTAGGAACAGGGCTTTGCAAATTGGTGTCCATTTGGCGATCTAGGTCTGAAGACGCTACTCCCTATTCTAGAAAACTTCTTGGAAATTTTCTAAGAATTCCAAAAGGGGTGGTCACGAGTACACTAATCAGGGATTAATTTGGGTGAAAAACCGGGTGGCCCCGCCGCACAATTTTTCATGCTTGGGCGGGAACCTTACTAATCTGACGGTGGATTGTTGTCCTGGGATGCTTGAAAAACTCTGCGGTGAGGTAATAGTGCATCGAGGAGCTGGTGTAAGTTAGCTTTGCCGTAAACCTGGGGTCGGGTTAGGGCAGTAGAACTTTCTGGCGGTTGTTCAGCGGGATCATCTGGAATTGGCGGCTCTGGCTCTGGAGAAGTGTTGAGCTCAGCCTTAAATTCTGTTTTGAATTCCGTTTTAAACTCACTCTTGAATTCCGTTTTAACTTGCGTTCCGGGGCCGACAAAGCTTGAAACGGTTTCTGTCGGACTGGGGGGTTGCCGGGATGAATCTCCAACGAGGGATTGGGCTGGAACCACCGCATTCGATTCGATAGAACTGTCAACGATGGTCGCTTCTGAGCCAATACAGGCATAGGCCCCTATTTTTACAACGCCCCAGAGTAGGACGCGAGTACCAATATTCACCCCGGTTTCAACTTCCATCACACCGTTGTGGGCCACCAATACGCAACCCATTCCAATGCAAGCTCCAGGCGCAATAATAATCTGACTGCCAGGACTAGCCTGCAACACTGCACCCGGAGCAATCACAGCATGGGGATCAATGCTGACATCGCCACTGACAAAAGCGGAACTAAATTTGGGCATCTGAAGTGGCGATCGCATTTGATTAATTCCCCCTAGGGTAAACAAAGACAAGGGAAACCCTAGGCCCGTTGAATCACTTGCTCAAGTATCCGACGTCTGGCCTTGGGATCAATCCCAATCATTCGAACGTATTCGCCAGCATGTTCCTGCATGCAGGCTTCCAAACCAGCAATCACCTGGGATTCATTGGTTGAATCAATCGGTGAACAGCTTTTCCAGGAACCCGTTTTGAATCGGCGCTTGTCAGCATGTTCCATGCCAATGGTGTAGCCCTGACGCAGAAGCCCCCGAACCTGTTCTACAACTTCCGGACTCAGTTGACCTGTGCCTACACTCGTAGGTGGGGTTGCATTGGTGGATGTCACGACGTTTCGGGCTGGGGCTACCGGGGAAGCAGATTGAAACTGGGAAGCAGACTGACCGGGACGCTGAATTACTTCCTCTAGAATTCGTTTCTTCGCCCTCGCATCAATTCCAATCATCCGAACGTAGTCGTTGACATGTTCCTGTAGACAGGCTTCCAGGCTAGCAATCACCTGGGATTCATTAGTTGAATCAATCGGCGCACAGCTCTTCCAGGAGCCAGTCCTGAACCGCCGCTTGTCAGCGTGTTCTGTACCGATGGTGTAACCCTGACGGAGCAGACCTCGAACCTGCTCAACGATTGCTGGTTCAAGTCGACCTGAACTAACTCTGTAGGTTTCCGGCTGACCACCTGGGGTTCCCACATTACGGGAAGAAGAAACCTGAGAAGAATAATAAGAGGTAGAATGAGCCGTAGATCGGGGCTGACCAGGGCGCTGGATAATTTCCTCAGTTACTCTTCGTTTCGCTTCAGAATCAATGCCAATAATCCGAACATACTCGTTGGGATGGTCGTTCAGAAATGCCTCAATATGACTCACGGATTCAGCGGCCTGAGACCCGTGGATAGTTGGGCCACTGCGCCAGGAACTAGTTCGGAAGCGACGCTTATCAGCATATTCCAAACCAACTTTATATCCCTGAGCGAGGAGACTACGAACCATCTCCGCATAATCAACCGCTGCCACTCCTTGTGCCGGAGCTGAACTGTAGGATTGCTGTGGAGCTGAACTGGGCGCTGTTAGTTCAGTCACGACAACTTGACCATTGCTTGCGGGAGCAACCGGGCCATCCGGACGCTGAATGATCTCTTCCAAGACCCGACGTCTAGCTCTGGTATCGATACCTAGCAGGCGCACATATTCACCAGCATGTTCCTGCAAACAAGCCTCTAGACCTGCAATCACTTCGTTGGAGTTATTAGAATCAATCGGTGCACAAGTTTTCCAGGAACTGGTACGGAAGTGACGCTTATCAGCATGTTCTGTGCCAATTTTATAGCCTTGGGCTAGGAGTTGATGTACAAGCTGAGCGACTTCAGGCGCTAAGCGTGCACCACCGTTGTATGCATAGGAGCGATCGCGTCCACCGTTATTCATGGCTTGACCAGATACTTCACTGCGAATTGGATTAATACAGGACACATCTTCTGAACACTGATAGCCAGCTTTCAGGGCTTGGTTCACCCCAATCACATGACCAGCAAACTTCATATCAGAATCCATCACATCAGGCAAGCGGTCGGCCTGCTGCTGGTTGGTAATAATTGAGCCGGACGGAATATACTTACCCGGAGGAATTGTCACATCCTGAATCAAGACATGCATCATTACGATACAGCCATTGCCCACTCTGGCATTGAAAACCGTCGAGCGGAACCCAATGAAACAATTATCGCCAACGTAGGCGGGGCCGTGTACCAGGCTCATATGGGTGATGGAGGTATTTCTACCAATCCAAACTGAGTAGGACTGACCATCATCTCCTTGAACTCTACCTTCCTCTAACCCATGAATTACTACACCATCCTGAATGTTAGTATTCTCGCCAATGGAAAACGGTGTTCCCTCATCAGCGCGAATTGAAGTTCCTGGTGAAACCAATACATTCGAGCCAATCTTCACATCTCCAATAATATTAGAGAAGGAATGAACGTAGGCCGTAGAATCAATACTGGGCTGCGCCAAACTCTTCGACCAAGGGGTAGGAGGGGCAGCAATGTTGCGAGTTACCATAGCTTCATTTCTCCTAGATAGTTTTGTATCAATCTTCGAAACAATACTTGTCGATACAATATTTTCCGAAACAACACTTGTCGAAACAACACTTGTCGAAACAACCTCGCTTTAAACAACACTCTCAAAACAACTCAAATCAATTTCAAACCAATTTGACTCAAACCAACTTGACTCAAACCAACTTGACGACTCTGGAACCTTTCGCACGATCTCTATCGATCCTGCTCTCGCTTACTATAGATTGAGCGGTTTCCGGCATTAATTGTGTCAATAATGGCAACAACCGCCGCATCGCTGGGGCGGCTTTCGCTACGGGGAACCTGGCGAGCCGCGCTGCCACGACTGACCAGCACCCACTCGTCAAATCCCGCACCAACACAATCAATCGCAACTTCATACCCCGGCAAAGCTTCTCCAGTTTCATCGATGAACTGTAGCAACAGAAACTTAGAGCCTTGTAAACTAGGCTCTTTCTGGGTACTCACAACAGTGCCAAGCACTCTAGCAATCTGCATTCGCGAAATTAATCCAATCCAAATCAATCGGCTTTGAGAAGCCTCTGAATCGAGACTACGGACGGTTGAGCGGACGAATTCCACTCACGCTCTCACGGAACTGCTCAACGGCTTCCGTGTAACGGATAGGCAGGACGTATTCCAGATTTTCGTGGGGTCGAGCAATGATATGGGTTGACAAAATCTGACCCCCATCAACTCGACCGACATTATCAATTCCAGCGGCAACTGAAGCCTGAACCTCAGATACATCCCCTCGAACGATCACAGTTACACGCCCTGTTCCAATCTTTTCGTATCCAACCAAAGTGACTCGTGCAGCCTTCACCATAGAATCCGCTGCTTCTACAACGGCGGGAAAACCCAGAGTCTCAACCATGCCAACTGCAATAGCCATATTGTTACCTCGATATCTACGGAAAAAAATTTGTTTTCTAATGCTTGCATTACTATGCTCAATCCATAGACCTACCAAGCACAAGCTGTTGGATCTGATCTGATACCTATGCTCTACTCAGCGTCTTAGTAGGAGCGGAATTGTTCAACCGCATCGGTATACCGAATTGGCAATACGTACTCCAGATTCTCGTGAGGACGAGCGATGATGTGAGTTGATGCGACCTGACCACCATTAACTCGCTTCACTGCTTCAATTCCGGCAGATACCGAAGCCTGAACCTCAGATACGTCTCCTCGCACAATTACAGTGACACGACCACTTCCGATCTTCTCGTATCCAACCAAGGTAACCCGCGCGGCCTTCACCATGGAATCCGCTGCTTCTACAACGGCAGGGAAACCAATCGTCTCGATCATTCCAACAGCAATTGACATTCTTAAACTCCTAACTGACTGACTGGCACAGAAGTGTGCCGTTCTATTACAGAACAGGATATGCGCTTCTAGAGACAATTGGTAAGCTACCCGCCCCCAGAAAGCTCTTTATCTTTCCTTTA
>JBHJGO010000022.1:0-13490 GCA_050331715.1 Microcoleaceae cyanobacterium | reverse complement strand
ACTTTTTGGGCAATCTTTTCCAGACTTATTTGAGTCGATTCTCAGTACATTTACTGAGCTGCCTATGCCAAGACAGTCATATAAACCATGTCAGCCCAAACCTTTACACAGTCAACCTTTTTCGCCTTAAGTTGATACCCTAAATCGTTAAATATAGCAATCATCAATGATTTGTGAAATAGGGGTGAAGGGGGCGTTGCCCCTTCTTGGGGACATAGTCCCCAAACCCCATTACTTTTTTAGTGATTGATTTAGGACTGCTATATTACATCACTGCAATTACTAGAGATTGAAACATAACGCTAGAGGCAATTAGATTGAAAAGTGCACCGATATTTTTCCAAATTCTTTAGTCCAGGCTAGAAATAATTTTTTTTCGATAAATCAAACCGCCAAATACTAATATTATGACTAGGGCAATTGCTCCCCATTTTAAAGTTTGTATCCCTGTCGGAGGACGTTTCTCAAGAGCAAACTGATCTGAAAAAATAGCCATTAATTCACTTTCAATACGGACTTCCCATAAGGTGGTTAGAGCTTTTAACTTATCGCTAGCATCTCCTTCACGTAAGAATTTTGCTCTTCCATAGTCTAAGATCTGGGCTTTGGGTTCGCCACCGATATGTCTAGCTAAGGCGATCGATTGACGTGATTTTTGTTCAGCTAAATCAAGCATATTATTCAGTCCGACTTCTTTCTCAAAAGAAACTGGTACCCGCAATCCTAAAGACTCTAGTTCAGGGTCAAACTTTGCATTCAGAGAATAATACTTAGCTATCAATAAACTGGCTTGTTGATAGCTAAGTAAGGAACCACCTAAACGAGCGTAAATATTCTGTTCTGGACTATCAATAGTCTCAGTTAGACTTGGAATGATGTCTAATGCCCCTTGAGCAAGAAAATAATTCCAATCAACCATGTTGAAATCTTTACGAGCCTCATCAATAGCGAGTGCTTTTGCTTTTGCATAAGGTTGAAGTGTTAGAGATTCAAAAGCCTTGAGACTAGCATTTGCCCCCTGAAATAAAATATTACCGAACCGATCAATTTGTTGAACATTAAATCTAATTCTAGTATTGGAGTTTAGACCGAGTTCTAGAGTGTCTTCCAGCATTTGTAATTGCCGATTAGCGATCGCAGGAGAAATTGCTGTATAGAAAATCACCTGCTTTAGATCATCAGACGATGCTACTGTTTCTTCAGTGTTTGCCTTGATACCTTGAGCTGCAATCCAATGACCATAGGCTCGTATCAAAGTTACAGCTTCATCAGCAGTCTTAGGATTAATTTTTTTGAGTCTATTTAACAGAGTCTCCGAGCGTACATCAAATGCATTCCATTGATCTTTTGAACGTTGTCGTAACTTGTATAGCGTAGTTCTTATAGCCGCAGGGCTAGAGATATCGAGTATAGATTGTGTATCATTTTTCTGCATATCCTCATCGAGAGAGTCCTTATTGGCATTGGTTTCATAAGTACTGGAAGCAACAACATCAGGAGCAAGTTGAATCAAATGCTGAGTTACTTCAAAGAGCCAGTTAGCAGTTAGGCCATGTTCGTAAGCCGTCGGTAAGTCTTCCTTCCTCAGAGCCTTTTGAGAAGCAGTATCTGACTCTTTTGCTAACATCCGCCCCTGCTCAACGAGTTCACGCAGCAGCTCCGGAAAATCATCATTGATCACTGCTTTAACTTGCCCTCGAGCTTGATATTGCTGGTGTAGTGCTTCAATTTGCCTCACAACCAGAGCATGGTCGTCAGGTGTAAGTCGTGGACGTTCATCCGAATCTCCAATCGGATGAGGTAATTCTCGGTTTGTAAGAAACCGATAGGCATCAAAAATATTAGCGACTTCGGTCACAGTTAACCCAGTTTCTTTTTGAGCCTCAACCACTTCTGGAGTAAGGCTACCTACCGGAATTGCGATGCGGTTTTTTCCCGCATTTGCTGCTCCACGTAATTTTGCTGAAATCCCTCCAACTGGGCCAATAGTGCCATCCGGATTGATGGTGCCCGTCATTGTCGTATCAGAGCGAACAGTGTCACCTAAAGCAAGTGCCAGCACATGTACTGTGAATAGGCCGCCTGCACTTGGGCCATCCACAGAGCCATTGAAATCGAAGGAAAACCTGTAATGGTTAAAGTCACGTCCTAGTAAAAAGCTGCTGGTGACAATCGATGACCAGGCCGCTGACCTCCACTGATCTCCTGTATTTCCCAATCTGGATTCGAAGAACCCAACCTTTAGATTATGGCTGTGACCTTGCTCGACTTCTATGAAGGCACGCCCCAAAGATCCAGAGGGAGGATTGGTCTTAAGGTAAAGCATGACATCAGCTTCTGAGGTAACTCGTCGCGTTTGCAAAGGGAAAATATTCGTTATTAGTAGAGGCTGAGAAATTTCTCTGCCAGTAACGGCTTTAGCATCTGACGCCAATATATAACCTAGCTCTACGAATGTAATGATTCCTACCAATATCCAGAACATCCAGGTGATCGCCTTGTTCATAGCCATAGCTTATGGTGTGTGAGAAATCAATAGAGGATATATCCTGCTTTCCATTTGGTTGAGGGGTTCATTAAAGATCATAAAGGTATAGAGCAACTGCCGCTAGTTAAAAACAAGGCGTACTCATTCATCTCTGAACATATTCAAAAACCTGTTGAGGGAGTCAGATACTCGATAAGGCCCTTGTATGGCCGCGCGATGTAGAAGTTGAGTGTTAGAGGGTTAGATAGCCCTCCCAGCTTGAGTAGAGAGTCGTCTCTCAGTAGAGTCTGTCCTACTGTTCCCACGTAAAAGAGTCTCTGACTCCGGTCACGTTGGTAGTAAGTAATGAATCCAGCGGATAGCAGACCACGAAAGTGACTAACCTATTGACGCTCATCCAGCTAACGCTTCGCGTATAGCTAGATGAGCGTCAATAGTGCTTCAATAATACTCAAGAGTATCAAATACAACATCACGCGAAGATACTCTTGAAGCCACTTTATGGAATGACAGGAATTTACAAAACAATCATTAAATTTATTAAGTATCCCGTTTGATTAGTATAAGCTTCAGTAAAAAGGGACAATATTTGTTGTAATCGGTTACAAAAAAATATGAATTTCGATATCTTCGATGAAGAATTCTACTTAAAGGTTTATCCGTTTGTTCAGTCTGCCATCAATCAAGGTGTTGTCCAGTCAGCTCTAGATCATTTTCAACGCTTTGGATTAGAGTTGGGATTAACATCTGTTTCTCGCTATTATGATGAAGCTTTATATTTAGCAGAAAATCCAGGAGTTACTGATGCTGACAATTCTGGTCTACTCCCCTCTGGGCTAGCTCACTTTATCAATTTTGGATACGAAGAAGGCCGTACGAATATCTCATCTGACTATGATGAGATTTTCTACATTAGCAATAATCTTGAGATTCAACCCTTTATCGAAAGTGGATTTTTTCGCAATGGTTTAGAACATTTTCTCAAGTTTGGTAATGATGAAGGTCGATTTAGTAACTCATTTCTAGAGATTGAATATCTGAATCGTTATCCTGAACTAGTTCCTTTCATTAACCAAGCATTGGGAGGATTGCGGACAGGACGACAGCACTACGAGATTTTTGGGCAGTTTGAAGACCGAATTGTCACCTTTACGTGTGGGCCCGGGGATGATGTCATTACTAGCTTTGGCGTCGGAGAAGTTGAACTAGTTGGGGTGGAAGTTGGACTGGATGCCAACGGTGATCGCACCTACGAAAGTCTTGGAATTAGTGAAAGAGATACTTTAGTTGGTGGCACTGCCAGGGATACTTTTGTGATTGGCGTGGGTCGGCAGCTCTCTGACTCGCCCCCCGGAGATTTTTACTTGAATGTTGTTGACTTCAACCGCAGAGCCATTATCCAGAATTATGATCCCAATGAGGACTTGATTCAATTGGGAGGGCAACCCATTGACTATAATTTTAGCAACGACGGTGATGGTTCTACAATTATATTCAATCGAGGTACTCTCATAGCTGAAATTCAAGGTGTTTCTGATCCAGACGATCTGACTATTATCTATTCTGGCCAAAGTTCTTTGACCAGAAACTTTCTAGAAGATGAATACCTATCTGAAAATCCTGATGTTCTTGGTTTGGTGAACGCTGGAGTTTTTGAGTCTGGCCTAGATCACTATGAGCAGGTGGGGCAATTCGAGCCTTCTCGCTCAGCCACATTTGTTGGTACATCTGGTAATGATACTGTTACTGGTTTTGGTATTGGTTCTAATGACATTACCGGAGTAGATGTGACTTTTTCTGGGGGACAACGAACCTATGTAAGTGAAGGAAATAATGAATTTGATACTTTAATCGGTAGACCAGGAGCTATAGATAACTTTGTTTTAGGTAATGTTGTTTTCGGTCGTTTTGGATTTACGGCAGAGGTACAAACCTTTCATCAGGGGGTAGGTGAAGCTCGTATTCAAGGGTTTAGTCAGGCTGACAGTGACGGTATTGATATCGCATTGGAGCCAGAACATAACCTGAGTTTTTTCTCTGCTGGATATGATTTGATTATTGCCCTTGAAGGGGATGTCTTAGCAGTGATTGAAGGTGGGTCAGGATTAACCTTGACCCAAACGGATGTCTTAGAAGGCGTTACATGGAAGTCTTTTACACTTGTCTAAAACCTAACCTTTCTCACTATCTTTTTCATGTAATATTGCACCTGATATAGCAAATTCTCAATAATATTAGCTTATTGAGAATTTGCTTGACTCTTGGAATTCTTACTAGTAGGTGTTTCTAGGAATTAGTAGAAAAAGTCAGGGATGCCAACGAATCTAAAACCGCTGTAATAGCGATTTCCAACAGTATCTCTCTCGAGAAAAGAGGGATATTTGCGAGGCTGCCAAGAATGAGGACACGAGCCAAGGTGATATATTCTGAATGTAATTTCCTTTAAGACCTATTTGACCAGTGGAGGATTTATTCGTTTTACTCATTGGCCTGATTATGTTTTTTTTGGGGCAAACTATTCAAGCTTTTGTTGTCTCAGCTTTAATCGGAATTCTGTCAAGGTGGCTCCATTCCAAACAGCAAATTCTCAAAGCAGAACATTTGCTGGGTAGATTTATCATTCTCAGCGTTACCCTGTTTTTCCTCTTTATCAACTCACTTTTTCAGATCGGGATCTGGGCTGCTGTTTTTGTTCTAATTGGACAATTTGAAAGCTATCGTACTGCGTTCTATCATTCCGCAGTAAACTTTGCCACCCTGGGATACGGTGATATGGTGATGGACGACCCTTGGCGCATGTTGGGAGCGCTAGAAGCAATCAGCGGTGTATTGATGTTGGGATTGTCGACGGCAACCTTGTCTTCTGTTTTTGGCAAATTGCTACAACTACATCGTCAGGGTCGTCATCACCGTAGTCGTTAGCACAGATGGAATGATGCTTAGAAATTCAGAGGAGCAGAAACGCATAGTCAGATCTAAAAACCAAGAAATGATTTCTGTTATTTTACGAACGACCCTAAAAGTTGGCCTGGGAACAGCGATCGCCTGGGTGATTGCCGATACGTTGGGATTTTCAACGGCTCTATTTGCTGCCATGTTTTGTCAGACGACAATCCTATTGAGTTTGGGCATAGCATGGTACCTTGTGACACGAATCCTGGCCAGTTTAGGACTCGTGTTGATGGTGTCAGTGATTATTCTTGTTTGCTTTGGCAAGAGCTACATCGGATTCTTTCTTGCAACTTTACTAACCGGAATCATTTGGAACTACCTGAAAAATCACGGAGTCTTTGGAAATCTCCTGGCTCCAATGATTATGTTGTCTGCTACAACGATCAACAGCAATACTCCTGATCCAGTTGGATATTGCTCTAATTTGGCCCAGTGTGTCTTGATTGGAGTAGCGGTCGGAATCTTAATTAACCGACTATTTTGGCCCACAATGGTTCATCAAGGACTCCGCCAGCAGTTCGCAAAATTTCTAGATAGCAGTCAGAAGTTAACTGAAACGATCCTTCAAGGTCATCTGCAAGAGAGTGATCTGATTGAAGATAGTCATCAGTTACAGAAAAACTTGATAAAGAATGTTCAATCTAGCCAAAAAATGCTCAAAATTGGCATGCTAGATCCAACAGGTAGACAACTAGGTAACACAAATTGGTCAGAAATAATTCAAACCAAACAACAAATTACCCTACATCTCTCAGCAATTTTTGATCTGATTCAAGCCAGCCAAAAAATACATCTCTTTAAAGAAACTGAATCAGAGCTCAAAAAGCTTTTCGAATCAATATTAGAAGCTTTTTCAGAGATTTCAGAGCCTGCTTTGAGTGATCAATATATTCAAAATCTATCTCAGCTCAAGCAAGAATTCAATCAATTTAAAACCCGCTCTATCAAGTTCCAAGAAATCTATGATATACAAACCTTGCCTTTGGCTGGTCTTCTACGATTTTATAGCCTTATTCATCGTCTAGAAAAGCTAATTAATGAAATTATCAAATTAGGAGAAATTAAATTGCTCTATGAAGATACTTGATGCATACTCCCTTAAGCTTGCTTTTTTGTGTACGCTGGCCTACGCCATCGGCGAGTTTATTGGGGCACAATATCCATACTATTTAATGTTTGGGCTGTTGGTTGCTGTCACCCCCACAATCGGTCAAAGTTTTCAAGAAAGTACTAAACGAATTCTTGGCATCATCAGTGGAGGATTCATCGCCACGATTATATCAACTAGTTGGAATATTAATTCAATTGTTGTATCTCTTGGATCGGGGCTAACGGTGCTATTTTGCTATGCTATTGGCGCACCTCAACTGATCACCAAAGCTGGTAGTACATTTTTGATTGTCAGTATTGGCCACGGAACCGAGGTGAACCAGTTTTACTGGGAACGATTTGTTGATAATTCGTTGGGTGTAATTCTAGGAACGATCGCCAATATTTTCTTTCCGCCACCTCGTGCTGTAGAACAACTTGGAAAAAAAGTTTCAGAAGTTTTGGTCTTGATGGGAGATTTGTACAAAGCGATTGTGAATCGGTATCTAAATCAGACCTTGAGTTCTGAAAGTGAATTTTCTAGAAAAATGGAAAAGGAAATCCAGGGATTGATTGGTCAAAATGCTGATCTCTTGAAATCAACTCAAATCGAAATGTCTCAAGAATGGGGTAGAACAAATTTAGAATGGCAAAAGATCAGTCATTTGTCAGATCAGATTCAGACCTTAGTTGTTCGGGTGCAAGAACTAGATCAAGTCGTGGAGGACGGAGCTAGCGATTTCATCTGTCAACTTTTCTCCTCAGAACTTTTCTATCTGGTTGAGGTCACTCACGAGACATTTCAGTTACTAGGCAAAACTGCATTTTTAAATGCATCGAATCATGGCACAACCACTTTCCCTGATTTGTCTCAAGCAATGGCAGCACTCGATAGCAAAATAGCAGCATTTCATTTTTCAGAACACAACAATACTTACACGCTAGACGAAGTGATTCGCTTTAGTGCTTTCATTGATGAATTGAGAGTGATTAACAATCAGCTTAAAGACTTAACTGAATCATTGATTTTAAAACTAACCTAGCGAAGTGACCGCTCAAATCCGTAGGCTATGACCATTCCAAACACCACAAGCCAGAACCAGAGTCGAGGAGGTTCACTGAAGAAAATCATTAGTAAGAGTCCAGCCGCAACCCAAACCCACCACTTAAACCACCAAGTCCACCACTGGCCCATATTGCTTGTACCTAGCCTTCAGCGCTGGTTTCAGAATACGGACAAATCTTATCGTATTAATTCCTACATCGCAATAGAGAAATTACAGCAAACCCGTTAGAATCTACTTGAAACTGAACTATTAGTGTGAAGCTATGACCAAAGCCGAGCATCCTGAAGCCTTTGAGGAAAAACAGATTGACTCAGAAACTCAGCTTAAGGCTATGCCCACAGACTCTAAGTCTGCTCCGCTTGTGGTTTCTAACTCTGTAGTTCAGCCTCCTCGTAAAACTCCCGTTATTTTGCGAGTTTTACCTTTGCTGCTTCTAACAGGAGCTTTCGCCCATTGGAGCTTTATTTCAAAAATTCCTGTCAAGGTAGTCGGCTCATCGATCATCCTAGTTCCTCGCTCTCAAGTTGGATTTCAAGCTCGGAGTAATGGAAGAGTTACAGCAATGAACGTTCAGCCCGGCGATCGCGTGCGCCAGGGTCAAGTTCTAGCTGTGCTAGAAGATGAAGAAGTCAAGGAAAAAATATTCACAAAGCGACAGGAATTGGCCCAGCTTGAAGCGGAGAATATTCAAGTCACTCAGGTGGAACGGGAGCGATCACAACTTGAACGGGAAACCACTCGACGCCAGCGAGAGGCGATTCAAATTCAAGCCGAGGCCAATGAACTGCAACTCAAATCCATTGAACAAAAACAAGTCGCGCTAAAACGTCAATGGGATGCCTACGAAGAACGCATTGAACAATTAGATCAAATTAATCAAGACATTCTAGCCCGATTGGAAGCTTTTGAAGTGTTGGCTGTCGAGGGAGCTGTTGCCCGTTTCAACTCGAATATTCTGGATTTGGAAGATATGCTCCAGCGATATTCCAATGAAAAAACGACGCTACTGGCAAACGTCCAAAATCTAAACGCTGAAAATCAACAATTGATTTCCCAAAGTGAAAACCTTGTGGCCCAGAATCAAGACCTGCAAGCTCAAATCGAAAATCTAGCAACTTCAGATCAGAAGCTACTCCTAACAGATATAGAATCTGAAATCCAACGCCGGAATGGTATCGATAATTTACAGCGGGAAATCGCCAATCTGGAAACCCAATTCAAAATCGAAACAGAGGTTGTGAGTCCCCAAACGGGAGAAATTTTAGATATATCCACTAATGTGGGCCAGTATGTCACTGCCGGAACAACGATTGGTGAAATTCAGATCGAAAATTCTGAAATGGAAGAAATCGGTTTAGCCTTTTTCACGCCGGAGAATGCTGACCGAATTCGGCCTGGAATGGAAGTCGAACTGGTTCCTAATCTGCTAACGGAAAGACGATTTGGCGGAACTCGAGAACGATTCGGTGGCATCGCTGGAACTGTGCAATCCGTTTCCAGAAAAACAGTAACTCAGCAGGAAGTGGCCAGCATTGTTGGCAGTGACCAATTAGCTAAAACCCTGATGGAGAATCCAATTCCCTATGCTTCTCCTGACCCAGGCGAGGCCAAAAACCTACCGGTTGTTCAGGTTGCCATTGAACTACAACGAGATCCCAGCAATGTGACAGGCTACGAATGGATTCGTGGGGATAGCCCGAATGTTGAAATCCCAGATGGGGCTATCGGTGAGGTGCGAGTCATCTTGGAAGAGCGATCCCTGGTCAGCTATGCTGCTCCCACTCTCCGTTGGGTCACAGGAATTTACGACAATCATTCCTAGTCCCCCACTTTTTTGTGTGAAATGTTAAGAGTTAGTGATCGCCTGCCATTGACATCTAATACTTACTTGATTGATTTATCGAATTGATAGCTTTACCTAGCGGTGTGAACATAAACTTGACCATGAAACTGATACGCCAAAGCCTTTCCATTACCCTAATAGCGTTTGCTGCCTGCTTATCCTCACAAGCACGTGCCGCTGCTCAATCAACTAATTCTGAAACAATCTACCCGACTACGGAAATTCCTTGTCCAGTCCCTCTTCCGCCAGGTGAAGTTGACGGTGAAAGCATTACTTGTGGGTATCTCACCGTGCCGGAGAACTATGATGACCCGGACGGACGACAAATTGAGATTACCTACGCAGTTCTGCACAGCCGCAGCCTTTCCCCAGCAAGCGACCCAGTGATTGATTTGCGAGGTGGCCCAGGTTCTAGCGTGATTCAGCCGGAAGCGGGAGGATTAAATACCAGAATCAGTGTTTATGAACCCCTGCGCCAAACCCGAGATATTGTGGTTTTCGATCAACGGGGAACCAAGTTTTCATCTCGGCTGGGATGCGCTCCAATCATCATTACCCTGCAAGACCTCTTGTCAGCGCAAGAAGATACAAATGAACAATTTACCCAGGCAATTGAACGCTTAGAAGACGATGAACCGCTAACTAACGAGCAGGTTTCATTTACCTACGGGATCTGTGCTCAACAATTAGAAGCTTATGGGGTTGATCTTAGTCAGTACAACACACCGAATAATGCGAGAGATAGCGTGAACCTGTTTACTGCCCTGGGGTATGGCACGGTTAACCTCTATGGCATCTCCTATGGCACCTATTTAGCAGCTCAAATCATGCGCGACTATCCGGAACGTCTTCGTAGTGTGGTGCTTGATTCGTCAGTCCCTCCCCAAAACAACAAATACGAGGACATTCCACGGTATCTTGAAGTCGTGTTGTTTAACTTGATTGAAGATTGTGAAGCGGATGCAGCCTGTAGTACAGCCTATCCCAACCTGAAAGAGAGAACGATTGCTCTATTTGAAGACTTGTCCCAAAATCCCCTTTCAATGACGGTTACCAATCCATCCAACCCGACTGAAACAGACCAGATTAGTGTAACTGCAGAAAAGCTGGCTTCATTAGTTGAAACGTTGAATCAAGATCCAAGGCTCTCTCCCTACATGCCGCGTCTAATTCATGAGTTGGAGCAGGGAATCACAACAACCCTTGAAGGCATCATCACAGAGAGAATTTATACAAAACCTGCCCCAGATCCGATTGAGGTGGGTACTGCCAGAGAATACATCCTACGAGCAGAAGACTTAAGGGCAACAGCAGATGAAATTCTTCGTGCTGAGGCAGAACTGGCCCAAACTCAGCGCCCTTCAAGTCAATGGGTACAACAGGTCAAACAGCAAATTGATGCCTTGTCAGAAACAGAACAGAAGCGGGCCTTGGATAACTTGATTGGAGTCGGATACCAGGTGGCACTACCCCGCGACCGCAACACCCTCCTGATCTATGCTGATGAAACATTTCCTGGTGAGACCGGACAATCTATTCGGTCAAACCTGCAACAAATGTCTGAGATTGAAGTCCGTCATATCTACGAGATTATCTCTGACATTGCAGATGAGATCATTCCCAATGTTGATGGAGCAGAAACCTCTGGAATGTTTCGCAGCCTTGATTGTCGGGAGCAAGTAGCCTTCAGTACCCTTGAGGAAACGCTGGCTGTTTACAACAGCATGGAGATTCCAGCATTGGGGAGTATGAGACTTCAAGCCGCTGGTCAAGCCTATGGCCTTTGTAGTTTATGGCCCGTCGAGCCTGCCGACCCCAGTGAGCACCAAACCCTTAGAAGTGATATCCCAACGCTGATATTGCAGGGACGCTATGACTCGCAGACCCCCACCTTTATGGCTCCTCTGACGGCAGAGGGACTAACCAATTCTACTGTTGTTGAGTTTCCTAACTCAGGACATGGGGTGATTGTTTTCTCGCAATGTGCCAAAGATGTGGGAGTTGCGTTCATCAATCAACCCACACAGTCGATTAATACAAATTGCGTATCCGATGTCCAACCAGAGTTTGTATTACCTGATGCAGTGTTGCCCATGTCAGTACAGAAATCCGGAAATCAAATATAGAGAGGTAGGCTTCGTTTTTGCTAACACGGTTCTACAGCAGGATTACACATAGTGCTAGGATCTTCCAGGGTTGGAATCGGATTAGTGTAGTAGTTGTAAAACTCTGTCCCAGTCACTTTGTTGAACACAACCACACGGCCATCTTGAGGGTCAAACACGACCCGAACCTGCTCATCTTCCCCCACAAAACTACCTGCCTCTCCTCGCTCTAAGATTCCCCAAAATCTAAATTCTCCCTCGGTGATTTGTATTGCGATTTCATTACTGTTTTGAACAGTCGTGTAGGTCACCGGGTCTGAAGAGGCTTGGGCATTTTCAAGAGCTGTGTCCCAGTAGATAAAAATAGATTCCTCGGGCAATCGAAAAATCAGTCCTGCGTCCCCTAGACCACTCTGCCGATAGACTGCTTCGCCAGACTGATCGACAAAATTTCCAGGTTGGTCACCAACGGGGCTAAATTCATAGCTCTTCCCATTCTCCCGCTGAATCCTGATAAAGCCTTGACGCTGGGAAAAACTGCACAACCCATAATCAGAGGCTTTGTCTTCTCCCTTCGGGTAAAAATCACATCGAACCTTTACAGTATCTGCCGTCGCAGGAAAGCCAAAGCTTATCAGAGTTGAACACAAAGCAATCACTGTTGTAGCCTGTGTTATTACCTGTCGGTTTTTCATCAAAACCTTTCTCCTCAAATCACTAATCAAAGCTGAGTACATTGCAATCAATACCTCATCATAATCTAATTAATCCCTGAAAATATCCTGTGAAATAGGGATTTGAATCGTAAAAAAATGCATCGAAAACCGATTGGCGGACTGACTCAGGCATCCCACTTGCGTTATCAGAAATTATAACTTTAACCTAATTTGAGTTAACCTTGGAAGTCTGAATCTTAATCTGATTAGGACTATCTTGAATCTCTTACTCTGTCCGTACAGCATTTCCTTCCTCTGAGAGCATCTACCTGATCTTGTATTACGTCATATTACTTTTCGGCTATGAGCAACCCCCTGAGCAACGCGAACGGGGGCAACCTCGAAGAGGTTGGCTGTTTAACCAAGCGAAGCGCTGGTTACAGCTTGCTCCTTTTTCTACCCTCCTTAAATTTGATTATAGCAGTATTTTAAGTAGACAAAGCTAGTACAACCCTAATGCAAATTTGGTACGAAATTAGTACGAAATATTAAGGTAAAAATTGTAGTACTAAGTGAGATATGACAGCTATTGACAGTAAAAATACAAAGTTGGTACAAAATCAGCGCAAAGTCAGTACAAAGTGAGTACAAATTAAATAGAGAAAAATCTCTAAAAAACACGAAAATTAGTTCTTTTTTCTCCTTAGCAATTAACATGAGTTTAGACCTTATTGTTAAGTTAAATGGAACTTACTATTTCAATCGATCTGGGTAGTAGTCTCACTAAAGTCGTCTGGAGTGAGTCTCGGCCTCATCCCCATTACGAACAGGAAATATACAACAGCGATCGCACAACTCAGAATTTTCTCGCCATGGAGCCAGATTACTTGCTTCTGCTCTGAAAAAATTATCCTCAGTCGTCAAGAGCAGTCTCTAGCAAGCAGATCCCATTTTGATGCCACGAATCAGACACTTCAACGCTCAATGCGCTCGAGTGTTTGACCGCATCTTAAAAAAAATCCCACAGCTTCTCGATGGGGAACTGAAGTTTGAGAAAGTCCCTGACCCAAAATCGCCTGAAGAGTGCATGAAACGGGCAAAAGGGGAATCCTTTTTCGATTGATTTAGCTCAAGAGGCAAATTATAGATGGGTGCGGCTCTTTTGAAGCAACAATTCTTAACTATTCTAAGGGAGTTTGAGCTATTATTTGCGCCATACAAGAGGGATAATGCAGGATGTATCAATAGTCTCTAGCAATAGACCTAGGGAAGCTCATAACCTAAGTTTAA
>JBHJGO010000021.1:0-59601 GCA_050331715.1 Microcoleaceae cyanobacterium | reverse complement strand
GCAGATATAAAAGCTGTGGATCAGGCCAATACATGCAAGCTCTCCAATATGGCTACGCCTAAAGCAGAATTGCCTGATGAAATTAAAAAAGCAGATAAAGTTGATGCTTTTTCCCATCCACGCTGGGGTCAAATGTTTATTCCCACCTATTCTCAGTTTGTCGAGATTTTAGAGGGCGAATCTGAAGATCAGTCTACTCCAGAGGAAACGAATGCTGGCAAGTTTGTCACCAAGTATCTGGAAGATCCAAAGATTAATGCTTTTCTCTGGCATCGGCTACAGGAACAGTACCCTCAACAACTGGAAAGCTTGTTGCAATCAACCCTTGAGCGCCCAAATTTTGACTTGAGTCAGGATTTAGATCCCCTGCTGAAAGAGTTTGATAAACCCCTCGAACCCAATTTACCTGAAATTGCCAGTATTCCTCAGCACCTGAACGATTTGTTTGAAGCAGCGGTCACCCAGGTTAATCAATCGAAGTCAAAGAAAAGCTCTAAAAAGGGTAAAGCCTCGAAGGGTTTTATGTGAGCAGTTTACAAAGCATAATCTAACTCTATCCTTTTGCTGGCGAAGTCGCGAGCGAATATTCTTAACCCCGATCAGGGTGAGGTTGTCAATTATAGATAGCCTGGTAAGGCAAAGGTTTTAGAGCAGCGATGACCCGCTCTCAGAATTCTAGTGATTAAAATCCTGGCGATTCGCTGTAGGATTGAGAATGAAAATCGAGCTGTTGTTCATTTTTTTGTTCTGAATCTCCCTAGCCATGCTGGTTGTAACAAAGTTTCTCCGCCGTTTGAGACATACTCCAATTGCCCACCTCAAGGTAGTTGCCCTTTTGGGACTAAGCGTCGCCCTATTGGTCACCAACCTATTGATCTCCTGGCCTGTCCATGCAGAAAACTACGAAAAGCGCACCCTATCCAATAGTGATTTTTCTGGCCAAGATTTAGTTGGTTCAGAATTTGATCTGGCCAATCTCCAGGGCAGCAATTTCAGCGGAGCCGATATGCGAGGGGTAAACCTGTTCGGAGCCAAGGTACAGGGTAGCAACTTCGAGGGAACCAATCTCAGCTTTGCAACGATGGATAAGGCTCGCTTTAATCGTACCAATTTGAAAAATGCGATTCTGGAGGGAGCCTTTGCCTACAATGCCGACTTCTCAGGAGCAGATATTGAAGGAGCAGATTTTACAGACGCTCTGCTGCGCAATGATATGTTGGAAAAGCTCTGTGCTGTTGCTAAGGGCACAAATCCTGTCACAGGCCGTGACACCCGTGAAACGCTGTACTGCGATTACTAATCAACAGTTGCTTCTAATCCTCTCCCCAAATTTCAGCTGCTTGTTGTTTTGCTTGTTGGATTTGAGCCTGAAACTCTATCCAATTAATTTCGTGGCTCAGTTGATCTCGCAAAAGTCGCCCCTGGTGCAGATGCCACAACCGATTGCACTCCAGTTGTTGTGCGAGTTGGAGATTGCGACTGGTTATCAGCGTGATAGCTGGGGCATGGGTATCCTGATTCAGCGTTTGGCATAATCGATCTAATTGGCCTGTCTCCAGTGCAGTTGTTGCTTCGTCAAGCAGCAGAATTTGGGGTTGAATCACTAAGGCCCGAACAATTGCGATCCATTGCTTCTGGGCCAGGGAAAGCTGAATCTCAGACTTGTCGAGCCAATCTCCAGGGATCTGCAATCGTTCTGTCCACTGACCGAGTCTTTGGTCAATTTCTAAAGCATTTAACTTTCTCAAGTGGAGTGGATAGGCGATCGCTTGCTTCCCCGTCATTCCCAGAAGTTTTGGTTCCTGGAAAACCAGCGTTAGCTGCTGCCTTAGCTTCACGGGAGGAATCTGCTGGTAATCTTGCTGATTCATTCTAATCCTGCCCTGGGTAGGGGTGGCCAGGCGATTGAGTAGCCGCAGCAAGCAGGTTTTTCCTGAGCCAGCAATACCAACAATGGCGATGCGATCGCCAGCCTGAACCTCAGTGGAAATGTCCTGGAGCAATGGATGGGGGCTGACGGGGGACTGAAAACTGACCTGTTCTAGTGTGAGTTGGGGAGAAGAATCAGCGCCTAGTAGAATAATATCCTCCTCATTCCGTAGGAAAGAACCGTTACAGCACAGACCACACCAATCTGTCCCGGCAGAGGACGCAGGGAGTAGTAATAGAAAGCCTCAGCAAAGGAGGTAGTCTGACCAAAGATCTCTGTAACGGCATAGCCAGAGAATAAATAGGCAATCCCACAAGCATGAATCGCTAACAGTCCAGTACAACAGCTAAGGGACAGGAACTCCAGCTTTGGCGGTGAGCGGAAGGCCAACAGCCCACAGATCCACCCCCCTGGAATAAATCCCAAAAGATAGCCGAAGGTGGGTTCTTGAAAATAACGGAGCCCACCCCCTTCCGAGAAAATTGGCAGAATGGTCAATCCTAGAATTAAATAGGCAATCTGAGAAATGGCCGCTGCATTTTTGCCCCCCATACAGCCA
This sequence comes from Microcoleaceae cyanobacterium, assembly GCA_050331715.1. Classification (GTDB taxonomy): domain Bacteria; phylum Cyanobacteriota; class Cyanobacteriia; order Cyanobacteriales; family Microcoleaceae; genus JBHJGO01. The sequence goes on along the minus strand of JBHJGO010000021.1, from coordinate 57,112 downwards.
ACAAATAGAACGGCTCCAATTTGAAATGTGACGCCCAGAGAATGGAGATGGATGTCTTGTTGCTCCCAAAGCCAGGTTGGGCTGGCAACAAAGGCTTCTAAGAAAGTGCCGCTAATCGTCAGCAGGAGTCCAACAATTGCCCATAAAAGTTCTAGGGGCAGTCCCATGCCGAGCTTCATCGTTGCGGGGAACAAGTCGTGAAATCAGGGACAGGAGCTTCTCCTCCCTGCAATCCCAACTCAGTCAACATGGCCTGATCCCGTTCGGGAGGTTGACCCAATGTTGTCAGGTAGTGGCCTACTAGCATGGCATTGATGCCGGACTCCAGCCCTAGTGATTGGAGTTCTCCCATTACGGCTTCTCGACCGCCTGCGTAGCGGAGAATCTGTTGTGGCAGGATCAGGCGGAAAATGGCGATCGCCTTCAAGGCTTCCCAGGGATCGAGCTTGGGCTGACTGTCTAGGGGTGTTCCCTGACGAGGATTGAGCAGGTTGATGGGAACCGACTCCACCTCCAGCTCCCGCAGTGAGAGGGCTAGGTCAACCCGATCCGCCCAGGTTTCGCCCAGACCGACAATGCCACCCGTACAAGCCTGAATTCCTGCCGCTTTGAGATTTTTAACGGTATCTACCCGATCCTGCCAGGTGTGGGTGGTGACAATGTTTGAGTAGAAATTTTCCGAAGATTCTAAATTATGGTTGTAGCGAGTCACGCCAGCTTCAGCCAGAGCTTCAGCCTGTTCTAGCGTTAGTTCTCCCAGGGCACAGCAGGGCTTAATGCTGGTTTCTGCCTGAATTTGGCGTACTGTTTCTAGAATCTGCTCGAACTCGTCTGACCTGGGGCTGTTGTACTTGATCCCTCGCCCCTGGGATACCAAGCAGAATCGTTTTGCGCCAGCACTCTCGGCTGCCCTTGCCTGGGCCATAATTTCTTCTGGAGATTTCAGGCCATAAACCGGGGAGTCTTTGCCCTGATGATGGGCTGATTGGGAGCAGAAACCACAATTCTCTGAACAGTTGCCAGACTTGATGTTAACAATGCTACACAGGTCAACGGTGTTGCCGCAGCATGCTTGCCGAACCTGATTGGCAGCCTGGCAGAGGAGCAAGATATTCTCCTTGCCGCTAATTTCGGCCAAGGTCAATGCCTCTATCCGATTAATCCGATAACCAGCAATGATTTTCTCAACCAGCAGATCAAGCTGCTGCTGCACTTTCTTAGGGTCAGGTTGCTGTGTATGAGTGAAATCTAGAATGCCCTGTTCTGGGCATGAAGGAGAGACTTGGAGCACGTTTCGCTTTGCTTCCACTACAACTAAAGTGAGGCAATTCTATCATGCTCCGCCGACCTTATAGATTTACTGACCACTTTTCCGCTTTGATAACACCCGACGGGATTGCAATAAAATCCGTATAAAAATTTACGTTGCTCTAGATTTAGATTATTAAATTTAATTTAAAAACCTGGTACCAAGCAAAAATCCTTAACCTTCCCTTTACCTTGATTTGTTACTGAGACGTTATGCTCTAGTGTAATCAACGTCGAGTAGCGGAACTTAAATAGCTATGGTCTTGCGTTTAAATCATCTCATTGCAAAAACTTCTGCAATCGCCCTAGCTTTGGCTCTTGTAGCCTGCGGTGGCGGCGGCACAGATACAACAACTGAAGCACCTGCTGGTGGTGACACTACTGGCGGTGAGACAACAACTGAAGCACCTGCTGGTGGCGAAACCAAGCTGGTTCTGAACGAGCAAACCAACTTAGTTGGTGCTGGTGCATCTTTCCCCTCACCAATCTATCAGCGCTGGTTCCAGGATTTCAGTGGTCAAACTGACAACCTACAAGTTGACTACCAGTCCGTGGGAAGCGGTGCAGGTGTTGAGCGTTTCACTCAAGAATTGGTTAACTTCGGTGCCAGTGACGTGGCGATGAGCGACGAGGAAATCGATCAGGTTTCTCGCGGCGTTCTAATGCTGCCTATGACTGCGGGTGGTATCGTTCTCTCCTACAACGTTCCTGGCGTTGAAGAGTTAAAGCTGTCCCGTGACAACTATGTTGATATTCTTCTGGGCAACATTACCAACTGGAATGATCCAGCTCTGGCAGAAACCAACCCTGATATTGAACTGCCTGACCTACCCATCCAGCCTGTTTATCGTTCTGATGGTAGTGGTACAACGGGTGTTTTCACCAAGCACCTGAGCGCAATCAGCGACGAGTGGGCTAGCAGTGTTGGTGAAGGTAAGACGGTTCAGTGGCCTGTTGGTATCGGCGCACCCAAGAACGACGGTATCGCAGCACAAATCAACCAGACTCCTGGTTCAATCGGTTATCTGGAAGAAGGATTTGCCGAGAGCGCGGGTCTGCCAATGGCGGCTCTGGAAAATGCCTCCGGTAACTTCATCGCTCCTAGCGCTGAAGCAGCTGCTGCAACTCTATCTGCGGTTGAACTGCCTGATAACCTGCGTGCATTCATCACTGATCCAGAGGGAGACGAGTCCTACCCTATCGTGACTTACACCTGGCTGTTGGCCTATGGTGAGTACGATGATCCTGAGATTGCTAAGGCGCTTGAGGCGACTATCGAGTACGGTCTAACTGAGGGCCAAGCGGTAAGTAAGGAACTGGGTTATATTCCTCTGCCTCAGAATGTGGTTGAGAAGGTAGCAGAAAAAGCTGACCAAATCAGCCCTGACTACGAAATCACTGTTAAGTAGTCAACTCACGTGTAAAACCCAGTTAAGTGCTCTGGCCTAGCTGGGTTTTACGCTGCGGTCTTGAGTTGCCTCGCCCCTTACGCTTTCACTAATTGAAGAATTGCTTATTTGAAACTTGCTATGGCTTCACCTTCTACAGACTTTCGAGATGGGATTCCAGCCTCTCGCTCCGGGACGGAAAAAAATCTGGACACTGGCTTTGTCTGGCTGACTCGCATCATGGCCTGGGGAATCATTGGACTCCTAGTCCTCATTGCTATCCCGATCATCCAACAGGCAATTCCAGCCTTTCAGCAGTTTGGCCTAGGATTTATCTTTAAGAGTGCTTGGAATCCGGTCAATGAGGAGTATGGCGCATTTCCCATGATCTACGGCACGCTGGTTACTTCCTTAATCGCGCTGTTGATTGCAGTACCACTGGGCTTGGGAACGGCCATTTTTTTAAGTGAGGACTTTATACCATCCAAGATTCGGACGGTTCTAGCTTTTTTAGTTGAGCTATTGGCAGCAATCCCAAGTGTGGTCTTTGGCCTATGGGGAATTTTCGTATTAATTCCTTTCCTGAGACCGTTCCAGATGTTTTTCTTTAATAACTTTAAGTGGATTCCCCTTTTCAGTACGCCTCCTGCGGGGCCTGGAACGTTTCCTGCCGGGGTAATTCTCGCCATTATGATTCTGCCGATTATTACGGCAATCGCTCGTGATTCTCTGTCTAGTCTGCCTGATGATCTGCGGCAGGCTTCCACTGGACTGGGAGCAACGCGCTGGGTCACGATTATTCGAGTGCTAATTCCAGCCGCCTTTTCAGGAATTGTGGGCGGTATTATGCTCGGTCTGGGTCGAGCCATGGGAGAAACGATGGCAGCAACCATGATCATTGGTAACTCCAACCGATTCAATATTTCTCTATTTGCACCCGGTAATACCATTGCATCTCTCTTAGCAAACCAGTTTCCAGAAGCCTCTGGACTACAGGTTTCAGCCCTTATGTATGCGGGCTTCGTTCTGTTCATTATGACGTTGCTGGTGAATGTCGCAGCGGAATGGATTGTCAGCCAGGTGCAAGCTAAATACGACTAGTCGTCATTGAAGTTGTTGATGTTCTCTTTCTAAAAAATCATGTCAAACGCTGCTCAGAGTTTTTCCAAAACTGATGGCCTGATTCGAGATCGGAGCCGTCCCCGAGAAATTTTCGATATTGTGATGACTGGCTTGTCTGGCGCTTGCATCGTTATCACGCTGATTCCTTTGTTCGCGGTTTTACTCTACGTTTTGTTCAAGGGAGCCAGTCAGTTAGGCCTTGATTTGTTTACAAAGTTGCCGCCTGCTGCGGGTCAAACTGAAGGGGGAATTGCCAGTGCGATTCTTGGAACCATTATGGTAGTGGCTATCGCAACCTTGATTGCGGTTCCCTTTGGCGTCTTGGGAGCAATCTTCCTTTCTGAATTTGGTAGAGGAAAGATTGTCGAATCAATTCGATTTGCCACCAACGTTCTCAGTGGAGTTCCTTCAATTATTGCTGGAGTATTCGTTTACAGTTTAGTTGTTTTGGCAGTGGGTCAGTTCTCGGTGATGGCGGGAGCGATTGCTTTAGCTGTCCTGATGTTACCGACCATTGTCCGAACCACGGATGAAGCCTTGAACATCGTGCCGCAGCCGATTCGTTCGGCTTCTGTTGGTTTGGGAGCGTCTAACTATCAGACTGCGCTGCAAGTTGTTCTGCCTGCAGCATTACCTGCTATCTTGACAGGTGTAACCCTGGCGATCGCGCGGGCAGCGGGTGAAACTGCTCCTTTGCTCTTTACAGTGGTCTACACCAACAACTGGCCGCGTGGGCCTTTTGCTCCCACATTGCCGTCTCTGGCTTACTTGATTTATGAGTTTGCGCGGGGATTTGATAAGGTGTTGCAGGAATTTGCATGGGCAGCTTCCCTGGTACTGGTTCTGTTGGTACTCCTCACTAGCATCTTGGCTCGCTGGGCAACTCGTCAGAGCGATTTCTAGAGCAATTTCTGGAATAACTTTCAACTTGTTTGATCGGTCGACTTGGATGCCAATCTAGTTCAATCAAAACAATTCTCAATCAAAACTCAAGCAAACCCTTGGAGTAAGTAAAGTTAATCGGGAGCTGAATCTCATGGTGAACTCAAACTCTCAACTCGATAAAAAGACTGAGACGGTCTTAACGGCAGAGAACCTGGACGTTTATTACGGAGACTTCAAAGCCGTTCGGGGTGTTTCTCTAGCAATTCCTAAGAATCAGGTTACTGCTTTCATTGGCCCATCGGGTTGTGGTAAAAGTACTATTCTACGCTGCTTCAACCGTCTGAACGACTTAATCGATATTTTCCATCTCGATGGACGGGTGCTGTATCACGGCAAGAATCTGTACGATCCAGATGTTGATCCAGTGGAAGTGCGTCGCCGGATCGGGATGGTGTTCCAGAAGCCCAACCCCTTCCCTAAGTCTATCTACGATAATATTGCCTACGGTCTGCGAGTGAATGGCATGGCCAAGTCCAAGGAAGAAACGGACGAGATTGTCGAGCGGTCTCTGCGTCAGGCCGCACTTTGGGATGAAGTTAAGGACAAGTTGAGTGACAGCGGTTTTGCCCTATCTGGTGGTCAGCAGCAGCGTCTTTGCATCGCCCGGACAGTTGCGGTGAACCCTGATGTGGTACTGATGGACGAACCCTGTGCTTCCCTTGACCCAATTTCAACCCTGTCGGTAGAAGACTTGATGCATGAGCTGAAGGAGCAATACACCATCATCATCGTGACCCACAACATGCAGCAGGCAACTCGCGTGGCTGATTTGACAGGTTTCTTTAATGCGAAGGCTATTGATGGCGGAAAGCGATTTGGTTATCTGGTTGAGTTTGATGACACTCAAAATATCTTCCAAAATCCAAAGGAAGAAGCAACTCAGCAGTATGTCAGCGGTCGCTTTGGCTAGAGCCAGTTAGTATGTCTCGGTAATTCTGAGTTACAGTGATTCTCAATCGCGTGAGGTAGGGATTTGAGAGGTGGTGGTGCACTGCGCTGCCACCTCTCGCATCTTTGAGAATTAAGATGTCAGTAGCTTTATTCTCATCGTTCCACGGTGCAAATCTGCACAGAAAATCAGTAAATGTTGAAGCTGGCGATCGCGCCAATACTGTACGTAATCGACCAAGTCTATTTTCGAGTAAACGCTCTTAGCTTAAATTTGATTTGATTAGACAAACACCCGATGTTGCAGACTAGGCATTTGGCGACGAACCTGTTCAAGACGGGAAGGTTGAATCTCGGCGATAGCAACGCCCGGTGTATCCGCAGCATCCGATAGAACAATTCCCCAGGGATCAACAATCATGGCATGGCCATGGGTGTAGCGGCGACCATAATGACACCCAGTTTGGGCGGGTGCGATCACATAACAGGTATTCTCGATGGCTCTGGCTTTGAGCAAGACTTCCCAATGATCCTTGCCTGTATAAGCGGTGAAAGCAGCAGGAACGAATAAAACCTCTGCACCCTTCTGGGACAAATGCCGATAGAGTTCTGGAAAGCGAACGTCGTAGCAGACGGAGACCCCAAGATTCCCGAACTGTTCGGAGGCCACAGTCGCTGGCAATACTTGACCTGCCATCACGGTGCTGGACTCGTGATAGGTGTTGCCGTCGGGAAGATTCACATCGAAAAGATGAACCTTTTGATAGCGTGCCAATTCATTGCCGTTGGCATCAATTACAACCGCTGTGTTGTGAACCTTGCCATCCTGGGCTGGAACGGGATATCCCCCCGCAACCAACATAATCTGGAATCGCTGCGCGGTTCGGATCAGAAATTCTTCGGTTGCTTGGGCAATGCTCTGTGCTTGTGCTTGCTTGTCTTCCTCCTCACCCATGAAGGGAAAGTTTTCTGGCAAACTCACTAATTCCGCCCCCTGGCGAGCAGCCAAATCAATTAACTCTTCAGCTTCAGCTAGATTTTTTTGCAGATCAGGTAAGCTGGTCATCTGAACTGCAGCAGTAACATAGGGTCTCATGAACGAATCGTCTGGGTCAGCTTAATAAAATATAATCCTTAATCCATAAAATCACAGAGAGAGCCACCCAGAACAAAAGATTTAGAACATTAAAATCTACAGACCGAGATAAATCCCTGCCTGTAGCCCTAGTATCCCTACCCTAAGCTGAGTAGCTCGGTCAATCTTACGTTGGGTAGAAAAGAAGATCAGGTAAAAAGTAATTAAACCCGATCAAAATCCCCGCTGTAATTGTCATCCAAAGCGCTGCCAGGACAGGAGCGCTAGAAAGGTATCGTTGCATGGAAGTATTCTCCAAACGAATCAACAGATGTTGTGAACAGATGTTGTGAACAGAAAAATCAGTCACCACTCAGAATGTAACCCAAGCGCTACAACTCAAAAGCTTGTAACCGACAGCTTGTAATCGACAGATCGACAAACCGTATCCTAACGGGGGGACACAGTAATTTCGTTGTCCTTGGCAAACATTTCCCCAGAAGTCATTTCCTTCAGGGCTAATACAGGCCAAGCAAACGCTCCAATCATGAACTTGATTGCCGCAGGGACATCAATAATAATCTCTTTGTCTCTGGGGTTCTTGTCACTTTTCACAGATTGAATATAGGCCCGACCTGCCCAGCCAATCCATCCAGCAATGTAGAGGAACAAAATACTGGGAATGAGAAATTCTCCAGCGTGAGCTAGGTTGCCATCCACGATCAGATGAGGAAGACCATCTTCTCCGCAGAGTGCTTGAGAATACAGATCAAATCTGGCCTGAGTTTTTTCAGGGTAAACACTGGTTGCCACAGAATTTTTGGCCCGTTGCTGAAAAGCCGCAGACTCGGAGCAGGGGGTGAGGTTGTAGGCGGAGGCTGTGGGGATACAGCAAGCCCAAATTCCCACAGCTAGAACTAAAGCTAGCAATCGTCGCATAGGATCGTTTCCTTTCCTTACAAAACAATAAGTTTTATGTACAATTATGTCAGACAGCTCGAAAGGAGCCACCTGATGGTTCTGAGCACAGCACTTGACATTCTCGCAATCTCCCCAAGGGCCACAGATTTGGTCAGTGGGGATTCTTTGCCCTTGCTAAAAAGAGCAGGCAGATTAAGCTTGAGAATATAGCTCAATCATCTCTTAAGAATTTATCAGTCTATGGCAACGGTTTTAGCAATTGAAACAAGTTGTGACGAAACAGGCGTAGCCATTGTAAAAAATCGTAAAGTTTGCAGCAATGTGGTGGCCTCTCAGATCCAGGTTCACCGTCCCTACGGTGGGGTTGTGCCTGAAATTGCCTCTCGACAACACCTGGAAATGGTCAACCCCCTGATCGAACAAGCTCTGCAACAGTCTGGCCTGAACTGGTCAGAAATTGATGGGGTGGCGGCCACCTGTGCACCCGGTCTGGTGGGGGCGCTATTTATTGGCGTAACAGCAACGAAAACCCTGAGCATAGTACACCAAAAGCCCTTTCTAGGCGTTCATCATTTGGAGGGACACATTTATGCGACTTACCTGAGTCAGCCAGAGGTTCAGTGTCCTTTCCTGTGTCTATTGGTTTCTGGTGGGCACACCAGCTTGATTCGAGTGAAGGATTGCGGGATGTATCAAACCCTGGGACAAACGTTAGACGATGCAGCCGGAGAAGCCTTCGATAAAGTAGCCCGATTAATGAATTTGGGATATCCTGGTGGCCCCATCATTGACAAACTGGCAACGCAGGGGAATCCCAATGCTTTTGCACTACCAGAGGGACGGATTTCTCTACCGGAAGGCGGCTATCATCCCTATAATTCTAGTTTTAGTGGCCTGAAAACAGCGGTTCTGCGTTTGGTCAACCAGTTAAACGAGCAGACAGGGAACTTTCCCGTTGAGGACGTTGCAGCAAGTTTTCAGTCGACAGTTGCCAGAAGCCTAACAAATCGAGCCATTACCTGTGCCCTGGATCATGATTTGAAGTTGATTGCTGTTGGGGGGGGTGTTGCAGCAAATACAGGGTTACGGCAACGACTCCAGCAGGCGGCGGCTGAGGAAGGACTGAAAGTATTATTTCCACCGATGAAGTTCTGCACCGATAACGCAGCTATGATTGCCTGTGCAGCGGCAGAACATCTGGAGCGGGGGCTCACCTCGCCCTTAGATTTAGGCGTGCGATCGCGAATGAAATTGGAGGACGTGATGGAGCTTTATCGGTAGATTATGAGACAGACAGAAAACTACCCCACACATCATTCACACCAACATTGCTGATAAACCCTAAAGCGGTGTTGTACAGACCATTCACGACTAAAGTTCCAGGTTGACCAAATTGGAACGTCGAGACAAGCTGAAGTTGAGCCGCTGTTAAACCATCGGTTAAGCCAATTTGATCGGTTCCCACGATGAAGTCAGTAATTACATCGGCTTGGTCTGGATTGAAGGTGGCTGAAGCCGTTGCCAGGATGAAAATATCCCGGCCTGTCTCTCCTGACAGCGTATCTTGACCGCGATCGCCACTCAGAACATCATTCCCCGAACCGCCGATCAGGTTATCGTTCTGTTGGCCACCAAGCAACGTGTCATCACCCGATCCACCCACCATTTGGTCATCTCCCTGAAGTCCCTGGAGTAAATCGTTACCGCCGCCACCCTCTAGGACATCATTACTAGCAGTTCCCAGCAGAACGTCGTCGCCTGGATTCAAATCTGAAATTTCCGCTGGGTCTAGATCAACTTCAAACCGAATCTCTACCCCAGCAAGTGGGTTGTCTACAATGGGCCGAGCATTAATCCCGCCCGTCACCTGCTCCGTTGTCGGTGGATTAAATCCGCCGAAATTTACAAATAGAGAACCAGAATCATTAACGACAAATACCATCGGTTAGTTGGGAGTCTGGACTATTGACAGAAATTAGTTGCTGTAGATGAGAAACAATCAGGTCGGGGTGCTCAATCATGGCCAAATGGCCACAATCTGGTAGTTCCAGAACGTTGTCCTGGCCATGGCGAAACAAGTGATGAAAACTGGCCAGATGGCGGACATAGCGAGGCTCCATCACCCGATCCTTTGTCCCCGTAATGAAATAGACAGGTTGGGTCAGATGGGCAACTAACTGGGGCAAGCGGTGAACCTCAGCTTCCGTGGTGGAATCCAGCAAAGCACCCAGAGCCGCCTCTGGATGGGCAGCAACAAAGTCAACTAATCGTTGACGACCCCATTGTCGTTTTACCGCTTGAGAGACCTGTGTACGGGCAAATAGCAGGTCTAGCAACGGTAAGTAGCTCAGCCAAGGGGGACGAAACCTGACTAACTTTTCACCTACCGCTCGAAACCGATCAATATCTTCCTTCAGGTAGATTCCGCCGCCAGAATTTAAGCAAATTACCCCTTGAACTTTCTGGGGGAGCTTGTCCGCTGCAAACAGGGCAATTGTTCCTCCTAGAGAGTGACCGATTAGCCACACCGAGGAGATCTCTAATTTTTTGAGCAAAGCCACCAGATCCTCTGCATAGGATTCTGGAGTATAGCAGGAAAATCGAGTGGGTCGGGTCTCCAAGGAAAACTGCGATTCCCCAAACCCACGTAAGTCGTAGGACAGACATTGATAACTGGGGGCAAGCTGCCGAATCAGCGGTTGCCAATAGTGGCGACTCAGAAGCCAACCATGAATAAAAACCAGTGCAGGTGCATCCGCTCGGGGTTGAGTCAGTTCGTAAACATGCTCGACGCTATGAACTTCAATCTTTGCCATAGTTTCCCTAGAAAGTCTCCCTAGAACCTTCGACCCATAAGTCGTTGCCGCATTCCTTCTGCAATTTTTTGGCCAAGATAGTCTGGGATTAAACTCTCGTTTGGGCCAAGGAGATAGAGAATCAAACGAGTTCGTCCTCGCCAGACCAGAAGATTCGCGTTGACAACCAGCAAATCCTCCTGCCAAATTGCGTACATTACCTTATAAAATAGCCCAGGTTGATTGTCTGCTTCAATCAGCAGAGCCGGTAGATGGAAGACCGGGTCAACATAGAATTCGGTTGCGACATCCTCTAGACCTGCGTCCAAATTAAATTCTACCGCTAGCATTTCCTCCACTTCAAAGTGGCCAGCCAGGGCTTCCCGAATTGCCCTAGATACATTGTCTGCGGTTTTCTCAGTGAGAATTTTGCCACTTCTGGACTCCACCAGCTTGATAAATACCAGCATGGGTGGATAAATTTGCCCATAGAGGCTGAGGCTGTGAATCGTCAGTCCATAGGCTGCCAGAACCCCAAAAATATCACTCAGCAGAAAGGATTGATTGCGATAGGCAAAATGAATTGCACTACGGCTGCCCTCGGGCTTGACCTCAATGATGGCCTGCTTCGTTCTATAGATTTGATAGGCCAGCTTGAGATTCTGCAATTGAATTTCACTGCTGACAACCTGCTCATAGAACTGGGGAAACGCCCGATTGAAGCGCTTGAGTAGCTCTAGTGTGGATGATTTTAAACCCGGAGCCATAATTGAGGGGAAGGTACGGGAGATATACTATCTAGTACTGTTGTTCAACGTCTACACCTTAACCATACCTGCATGGGTTTCTGGAAAAGTTTATTCAATAGCTCAGACTCAGCTTCAACGCTCTCAGCAGTTGAGTGTGAGGAAAGCACCCCTGGAACTGCCAATGTTACCAGCTCCCAAACTGCTGACTCCCAAACCGCTCGTAAATCGGCGAGCAGTGCTCCTCGTGTGTTTTTTAGTACGGATCGGGACATTGATCTCTATGAGCTAGAAGAACTTTGTAATGCAGTGGGCTGGTCACGTCGCCCGTTGCGGAAAGTCAAAAAGGCAATTCAGCATAGTTTCCTCGTGGTCTCGATGTGGCAAATGCAGGGCAAGAATCGACGATTGATTGGCTTTGCCAGAGCAACTTCTGATCATGCCTTTAATGCGACGCTCTGGGATGTAGTTGTTCATCCAGATTTCCAAAATCGGGGATTGGGAAAGGCTCTGATGAAATTTATCATTAAGAAACTCCGGAGTGATGACATCAGTAACATTACACTGTTCGCTGATCCCCATGTGGTTGACTTCTATCGCAACCTAGGCTTTATTCCTGATCCAGAAGGAATCAAGGGAATGTTCTGGTATCCGGACTAGTTGAGTCTTCTTTTCCAAAACCAGCTTAGGGCAGTGATTAAGACTTAGTATCCCATACTACATCCCCCTATGGCGGGGTGAGGCCAGACAATCGAGGTTAAGGATCCTAAATTCACTGATTCTGAGGGGGCACGGATGGGAAATTTAGCGAAAGTTTGGTTATTCTGCTGGTTTAGAGTTATGATGAAAAATATCGGGATGTAGCGCAGCTTGGTAGCGCGCCTGCTTTGGGAGCAGGATGCCGCAGGTTCGAATCCTGTCATCCCGACTTCAACGGATCAGCTTTAATAGATCAGCTTTGACAGGCCGACTTTGACGGGCCGGCTTTGACAGGCAAACTTTGACAGACAGTTTTCGTAGCTTTAGCAGACGAAACGGGTGGATGCGACTTGTTTCTCGGGCTTGACACTATAGTCTGGGTTTAGATTTGAGTTTCAATTTGAAGTGTTACAGTGTTCCTGTTGCCTCATCAGGTTAGCGGGAGAAAAGTGTTGGGTTTTACCGTCTATACCGTTGTATGGACAATTTGAGTATCTGTTCGGTCATCTCGTGTGACCGTTGTGAAAGTCCCTGGTATCTCACAACTAACTCGAAGTCTTGAGTCTTGAATTTGACGTTCTGAATCTGAAATCTTGAAAACTATGCATCAATCATTGATTCGCCTAAGCTCTATTCTCGGTATTGCAGGTGTGAGCCTTTTGGCTGGCCCCAGTTTTCTCTCATTTCCAACCCCGCATTCATTGTTTCAGCCCCCCGCAGCCATTGCTTTAGCCCCAGAGACATTAGCTGAGAAGCTAGACTCTGTTTTGCTATTTACCATTGCTGCTGAATCTCGCCGTCCATTGGTCAGACAAGTTACGCTGGAAGGTCAAAGCGGGCCAGTGAATATTGTGAGCGTGTTTGTCAGTCGGAATGATGCCCAAGCCTCTCTAGAGCAGATCAAGGCGAATCAGCCTGATATTGGTTCATCCCTGCAGGTCACCCCCGTAACTTTGGGTGAGATCTACGAACTGAATCAGAAAGATAGTTCCGAGGAACAGAATTTGAGATTCCTATACATCCCAACCAAACAGCAGATCGATGCTGCACGGGCAGTTTTACAAGCTCAAGGTGAAACGGATCGTGAATTTTCCGGTGTTCCCCTTTTCCTGGCCAAAGGCAGCGACAACAACTACCTGATGGTTCAGGATGAGAACCGCCGTGCGATTCCTGTTTTCTTCCTGAGAGAGGATTTACAGCAGATGATTGATTTCTACAAGGCCCAGCAGTCGGACTTGCAGTCTGTTCAGATCGAGGTGATTCCGCTAGAAGGGCTATTGCAAGCTCTACAGGATGAAAGTTCTGAATTTTTTGAACTGATGGAGTTTGTTTTACCTCGGGAAACGTTGGAATTCATTCGACAGGGCCAAACCAGTCGTCAGTCCGGTAACTAACATCAAGCGATCAACAGAATCATTAGCCAAGTGTCGACTGAGGTAACAGGTTGGGATCTGTGGCAGTGGAGCCGTGCCGCTAAGTCAAAGGCTGTCGCTGCCCAGATTAATCCTAATGAGGTGGATTTGCTCTTGGAGAAGTTTGCGAGCTTAGATCGGCTTAGCCTGCGGCTAGAAAGCTTTAAAAGCCTATCTGAGATATCCCTGGCAATTCCCTGGCAGTCGCTGGTTAATTTGTGGGAGCAACGCCTTGTCCGACGGGTTCCCCTGCAATATTTGATCGGAACTGTTGAATGGCGGCATTTTTCTCTTGCTGTTTCTCCCGCAGTCCTGATTCCTCGACCTGAAACGGAGCTGATCGTTGAGCTAGCGGTATCGGCAGTTGGTGACACCCCAAACTTACGTCGCGGCCATTGGGTTGATATGGGAACGGGTAGTGGAGCGATCGCCTTTGGATTGTCCGAGTTATTGCCAGAGGCCAGGATTCATGCGGTGGATGCAAGCGAAGCAGCTTTGGCCATTGCTCAGAAAAATGCAGTGACCCTGAGTCAAGGGGGAAAATTACTCGCTCCGGTTCACTTCTACCAGGGTTCTTGGTGGGAACCGCTGGAACATCTTAAAAAACAGGTGAATGGCATGGTCTCTAATCCTCCCTACATCCCAGCCAATTTAATGACCACGTTACAGCCAGAGGTACGGCTGCATGAGCCGCATTTAGCTCTGGAGGGTGGGGAAGACGGTTTAGACTGCATTCGTCATTTGATTCATACCGCTCCAACCTATCTCAAACCGGGGGGAGTATGGTTAGTGGAAATGATGATGGGACAGGCGGAGGCGGTTACTCAACTGTTGAATGATCACGGTCATTACTGCCGGATTCAGATTTTTCAAGATCTGGCGGGAATTGATCGGTTTGTACTGGCCCGTCTTCGATAACTTCAGCCCGTAATACCAACCAGTATCATCTCGTCTATGCCTCAAGTCTCCTTCAATGAATTAGTAGCGGCTGCTCGGGACTCGATTATCAGCTTTCCCACTGATACAGTTCCGGCCCTTGCAATTTATCCAGAACAGGCTGAGAAATTATTTCAGCTCAAACAACGTTCGGCGGATAAGCCCCTGATCCTGATGGGAGCCTGTGCAGAGGATTTATGGCCATTCGTTCAAGGGAGATCAGTGGAATGGTCAGTCTGGCAACAGATGGCGGATCAGTACTGGCCAGGAGCATTGACCCTGGTATTACCTGCTGCTGAGCGAGTCCCCATCGCGATGCATCCCCATGATCCCCAGACCATTGGTCTGCGGGTTCCCGATTGTCAAGTCGCCCGTGAAATTTTGGCCCAAACTGGCCCTTTGGCGACGACCAGCGCTAATTTATCGGGTCAGCCAACCTTGACCTCCCTCGATGAGATTGCACTACAATTCCCAGATGTTATGACGCCGGAGTCATCTTCTTTTCCAGAAGGTCAGAGATTTGAGGGCTCACCAAATAGAGAGATTGATCACAGCAGAGATGCCATTCCTTCTACTGTCGTGAAGTGGCGACCTGACTTTTTCTGGGAAATTCTGCGACAGGGAAAAGTCAAGTTACAATTCAAGAAATGAGTCTAATAATTACATTTAACGCATGGATTGGGGTAATTTTTTGTATTTGGCGATTGGACTGGCAGTTGGATTGGGGGTAAGCCAGTTATTGAGCGTCAATTCTTCCTCGCGTCAAGCCTCTCGTAATGTATCTATCCCTGCTAACGAGAGTGATGCCGATATTCAGGCAGTATTGAGTCAGTTGAAGCAAGCTCAGATTGCCTACCAAATGGCATTGGAAATGGGTCAGTTTAAAGGTGGATTTCTGGCTCGGATTTCCCATGAATTGAGGTCTCCACTCAACAGCATGATTGGAATGCTGCAGTTAATTATTACGGATCTCTGCGAAAGCCCAGAGGAAGAGCGGGAATTTACCCAGGAAGCTTATAATTCCGCCTTGAAATTTGTTGGGATATTGGATGAAATCGTTCAAATTGCCAAGCTGGAAAATGGAACCGAACAACTTAAAATCAAGCCTTTTCCACTTGCCCAGTTGATGAATGACGTTGAACAACTCACTTACCTACAAGCGGCTAATCGTAGTGTCAAGTTACTAATCGAGCCGACAGATCCAGAGCTTCAGATTCATGCTGATCCCGTAAGAATTAAGCAAATTTTAGTCGATTTAATTGAGACAGCAATTATCCAAACGGAAGAGGGAAAAATCCAGGTTTCAACACTACATCAACCGGGCTCAGACCATATTCAGATCTACATTGATGACCAACGCCCTGTTAGTGCCTGGAGTGAGTCCTGGCAATTGTTACAAGATTGTTCTAGCTCTGAAAATCCAACAGATCTATCCAACTCAGTTCTCGGTAAAGCCCCAGACTGTGCAAAATTGACCATGGAGAATATTCCTGTCGCTCAGGTCTATCGAGACTTGGAACATCATATCCGTCTGTCCTCTGATATTCGGCTTTGGATGCATTGCACATTGCTACAAATGATGGAAGGCCGTCTAGAGATTGTGGAGAGTCCAGCAGCCGATAGAGCTGACGATTCGTCCAGCTTTACCCGAACATTGTGTACAATTCCGATAGTATAATCAGATACCTCTGGCAGAAGTCACAGATATCATAGTTGCTTAAGCAAACTGAATTTCTTGTAATAACCAAAATCCAGCGAAGGATTCAGAGGTTGGGTCAGACTGAACTGCCAAAAAGTGAACGTTCCTAGCGTGCTGTTTTTTAGCTACAAATCCCTGTGCTTCTGCCTGAGTTTTCCCATCGGTTAAGCTAGCCAAAATCCAACTGTCGTTTTCTCCCGTCTCCAGGATGAGATTAGGACGGGGGCCATCTTCCACTCGGAGATAGGCCAGTTCCAGACCAGACATCCAGGCTGCCAGAGGCGACGCCCGCTTTGAGAAAACGATTACGCCAGGAATCTGGGTTTCAGGACTCAAGTTCAACATCGACAGACCAAATGCTTCACCGAAATCAATCTCCCACTCCAGCATGTCTGAAAAAGCGATCGCTTCCAGGGTGACAAACGTCCACTGCTCTCCTTGCAAGGCATCGGGCAATCGCTGGGGGGTAGAAGGGGAAAATTGTACCGAAGGATTGGTTCCAGGCTGATAGTTGTCCAGGGCAGGATAAATATTCTCCAGGCGTTCCTGGAGCCAGAGAAACAAAGCATAGGTTCGGCGGCTCACAGAAGCGGGAATTGCCAACTCCTGACAGGCCCGAGAAATCATATTGGCCATGGGACGCCGAAAGAACCGGATTCGAGAGGGGGACTGATCGGCTTGCTGAATCGCTTTCTCAATCGCACCCTTGAGCCAGATGGAGTTGACCTCGGTACTAGGACAGAACTGTGTGTAGCGAAACAAATTCTCAGCCTGATCTCCATTATTGATTGGTGTCTCACAGATCAAAACTACCCAGACTTTCTTGCCTGCCTCATCCTTGAGGGGACGACTATAGAAATCCAATTCCCAGATGCTTGCCATCTTGTGTTGTTTAACAAATCTCCTAAATTGCCGTAATCACAACCGTAGCAGATATTGGTCTTGGGTTATTGGTCATGGGTTATTGGGTCACTAGTTATTGGGTATTGGGGATTGGTTGGGGTTTTTTTCGTTAAACTTTGAATAGTTGTTGTAGAGAGAGCAGAATGAACGTTTTCGGTATTGGTCTGCCAGAGATGATGGTGATTTTGGTGCTAGCGTTATTAGTCTTTGGCCCGAAGAAATTGCCTGAGATTGGCCGCAGTTTGGGCAAGGCAATTCGTGGATTCCAGGAAGCATCACGGGAATTTGAAAATGAAGTCAAGCAACAGGTTCAGCAGCTAGAGGAGTCAGAGACGACTGAGGCTGAGGCGAAGATGCTGCCTACGGCGGCTGAGAAAACCGTTGATAGCTAGAAATTGGCCTTCAGGAATCAGCTAGGCCCCGAATCCTAACCACTCGTAACTGACCACTGATACCTGACACCTGATTGTTAGCTGCTAACTGCTCACCTATGACTACCTCAATCTCCGAACTTGTGATCCCCAAACTTATCGTCGGTTTGGGAAACCCCGAACCCAAGTACGATCAAACCCGCCATAATATTGGCTTTGCGGCGGTGGATCGCCTTTCTAAGGATTGGCAAATTTCCATGGCTGAGCAGCGGAAAAAGTTTAATGGTGAGATGGGGGATGGCATGGCGATTCCAGGTCACAAGGTCATTCTCCTGAAGCCCTTAACCTACATGAACCGCTCAGGTCAATCAATCCGTGCTGTTCTAGATTGGTACAAGCTCTCTCCAGAATCGGTTTTTGTGATTTACGATGACATGGATTTACCCCTGGGTCGAATTCGGATGCGGTTGTCGGGTTCTGCGGGCGGACATAATGGTATCAAATCAACGATTTCCCATTTGAATACCCAGGCATTTCCTCGGCTACGATTAGGTATTGGGAAACCTGCGACTGAGGACAAGGAGACGGTTTCGCATGTTTTAGGAAAGTTTTCCCAATCTGAAGCAACAGTTGTGGAAAAAGTTCTTAAACTGTCAGTTGAGGCGATTGAGTCTAGTCTCAAGCAGGGAGTGGAAAAGGCAATGAGCCTTTACAATAGTCGCAATATTGCTTAGTCCACTATTGCCTAATCTTTAGCGTGAGTTCTAGCCACTTACCCCAAACAACTGCCCATATCCGAGTTACCCGTCAGTCCTGGCAGCAGGGCCTTTTGGAGGGAGAGGTCAGTGCTGGAGATTTTTACTGGCGCTTTGAATGGCGGTTTCGTTGTGATAAGACGCTGAATATTCAACCTTCCCAAGGTCGAGCTTTAATTCAAGAGCCGCTAGGTCGATTTCTAGAGAAATGGGACTATCAGCTTGAACCCGGCGGAGACTATTCCTTCACCATTCGCGCCAAGTTCTAACTGGATGCGGCTGGGAAGGTCTGGTTAATCAATAATGGGCGGGAAATTGACCACCCACCAGAATGTTTCTGCTGTTCCAGGCGGGAAAGCTCCCCACGTTTGCTGCGGTTGATGGTTTTTCGGGGCGACTCTTAAGTAGAAATTCCCGATTGTTGGGTTTTTGAAATTGGGTTCGGCCTCAACAGATTGATTCCCCTTTATTTCATAGACGTAATCCTTCGCCCATTCCTCTAGATAAACAGGGTAAGTTACTTGATTTTGATTAAAGATCCAGTTGAATTCAATCTGAATATTCTTCTCTGCTAACCCCTCCGGCTGATAATCTTGACTATAGCCAATTTGAAAGTAATCGTTGTCACTGATAATATTATTAAAAACCCTAATATTTTTAATATTAGTTGAATAGAAATATAGCCCTCCCGTCAACCAATAAGGCTGATTCGAGCTTCCATCACCATAGCCATTATGATGAATTGTATTGTTGTAAATCTCGATATTTTGCCTAAAATTGTCCTCGCCCCATCGTGATATAAAAATTCCAGTTGCTCGATTATTGAAAACGAGATTATGGTGAATTTTGATGTCATTAACGGCTAATCCTCTCTCAGTTGAAATTGCGATACCACATTCACAGTCATGGACAACATTATGAAACATTTCAACATTTTCTAAGATATCCCTTGAGCCGTCTACATAGAGTCCTTGATGACCTGAATGATGTACATAATTATGATGAACTTTGCCGTGGGAACATGATCGTTTACAATCAATCCCTTCTTTGTAACAGGAACTCACATGATTGTAGGCGATTTCAAAATACTGAACCCTACCCATACTAATTGCTTCATGGGGCGCTTGACGATTAGCAGGAACCTCTGGATAGGAAAGTTGCATCTCCAGGTTGTTGGCACCAATTACCGTATTACCTAAAATCTTTTGATGAGAAGAGTGATCCCATATGGCAATGCCGGATGCAAAAGTATTAATCACTGTATTGTTATAAAGCTGAATATAATGACTCTCTCTCACAGTAAATCCGGCCTTGTGGGAATTGATCAAAGTCAGATTTTGAACCTTAATATGATGTTTTCTTTCAATTTGAAATGCCCCCTGGTCATGAGGAAAAGGGGGCTGGCCAACCCGTGGCCCAACTTCTATTTGATCTGCATCAATGATTGGCTTTTCTCCAGGATATCCGACATAGTTAATCCATTTGCCAGGCTCTCCAGAATTCTTGGGTTGGATTGTTTGGTTGATTTGATATTTTCCACCTCGAATGTAAACTGTCTCTCCTGCCTTCAAGACATTGGCTGCTTGATGTATCGTTTGCCAAGGCTGTTGCAGTGTACCAGGGTTAGAATCCTTGCCCGTAGGAGAAACATAGTAGGCAGACTGCTCCGTTGGTCGATCAAAAGACCGGGCATGAGGTGAAGACCCGAGCCAAATTCCAACTCCGCTCCCCAGGGCAATTTGGGCTAACTGAAGAAACTGTCTGCGAGGGTATTTGTTGATGTTGTTCATGATGATCTGATTTCCACAACTTGGTTCCATGAGTTGTTGCCGTCACATTTTCGATCCAAACATAAAAATCGAGTGTTATCTTGTTATTATGCTCTTCACCTATGAAGGAAGCATGTCTTGTTGGGTAGTGTGTTGCTCGAAGTCTTCTCAAAAATGTTAGCCCTTACTACAGGGCTGATTGTTGACACTTTTGGGAACAAAGAATTGTGAAAGCAACCCTCCTTTCAAGACGAAGTTTTCTTAGATATTCCTGGCTGGCCACGACCTTTGTGGCAGGTTGTAGCTTGTCAGTTGCTAAAGAGAGTCCAAGTGACAGGCCCAATCTTTTGCTGATTGCCATTGATGATCTCAATGATTGGGTTGGATGTTTGGGTGGTCATCCGCAGGTGAAAACGCCAAATATTGATCGCTTGGCTGCGAGCGGCGTGCTTTTCTCCAATGCCCATTGTCAGGCCCCTGTGTGTAATGCCTCGCGGGCTAGCATCATGACCTCACTCTACCCGGAAACAACGGGTATTTACTTTCTAAACCCTGAACCCAAAGCCTCTCCCAGGGCCAGGAAGAATATGCTGTTACCCCATCGCTTCAAAAAGGAGAGGTACTATGTCGCCGGGGCAGGTAAGCTGTTCCATGGAAGGCAGGACAATGATTATATGCCCAACTATGCGGGAGATTTTGGTGGTGTTGGGCCACGCCGTGAGCAAAAATTTTCTTCCTTTCCAAATCGTCCGTTGTGGGATTGGGGAGCCTTCCCGACCTATGACGAGGAAATGCCGGATCACAAAATAGCGGCCTGGGGCATGGCAGAGCTAGAGAAGAAACATAAGCGACCCTTTCTCTTAGCAACGGGTTTCTATCGACCCCATGTACCGCAGTATGCACCTCAGAAATGGTTCGATATGTACCCTCTCGAATCCGTGAAGCTACCACTTACAATAGAGAACGATCTAGATGACCTGTCGCAGTACGCGATTAATCTGACCCGACTCAAGCACGTTGCTCCAACCCATGAGTGGGTGGTGAAGAATAATGAATGGAAGCCGCTTGTCCAGTCCTATCTAGCCTGTGTCAGTTTTGTAGATCATCAGGTTGGGAAGGTCTTGGCAGCTCTAGAGAACAGTCCTTACCGAGACAACACGATTGTTGTTTTGTTTGGCGACCATGGTTTTCATCTGGGAGAAAAAGAACGTTGGGCCAAGCGAAGTCTTTGGGAAGATAGTACACGAGTCCCCCTGATGGTTGCTGGCCCCGGTATCGCTCAGGGTAAAGTCTGTGAGAAGCCCGTTCAGTTGCTAGATATCTACCCCACCATGTTAGATCTAGCAGGTTTAAAAGCTGATCCAGGCCACGAAGGGCACTCGTTAATGCCACTACTAGCAGACGCTGACGCTCAGTGGCCACATGTGGCTCGTATGAGTTTCGGCCCTGGCAACCATGCCATACGATCAGAGCGATATCGATACATCCGCTACCAGGATGGCACCGAATAATTCTATGATCATGCGACGGATCAGCATGAGTGGAACAACCTGGCCGGAACGTCTGAAGTGGCAACATTGATCGAACAACACCGGGCCTTCTTGCCAAAGGCAACTCATCGAATTCTGGGCAAAGGATCCGCAGGACATGCAGCATTTGAGGCAAGCGCTACTGCTCTTCCCTAAGTTGATTCCCTGATTCGAGTCATCCTGATTAAAATAGGAGTATGTGGAAACCTGAGCTACTGGCCCCCGCTAAGAATCTAGAGCGTCTCAAGGTCGCGGTAACGTATGGTGCCGATGCAGTTTATGTGGGCGGACAGCGGTATGGTTTGCGGGCCCGAGCCGATAACTTTACGGATCTGGATTTGGAACGGGGAATCGCCTTTGCCCATCAGCATCAAGCCAGGGTTTATGTGACACTCAACGCTTTTCTGCATGACGAAGACTTCGAAGGATTGGCTGAGTATTGCCAGTTCCTGGAGTCTATTGGCTTGGATGCGGTGATTGTTTCGGATCTCGGTGTGCTACGAGTTGTTCAGAGAAGTTCGAACCTGGATATTCATCTCTCGACCCAGGCTTCCTGCTTGAATGCTGCTGCGGGTCAGTTCTGGAAAAATTGGAACGTCAAGCGCCTGATTGTAGGTCGCGAACTGAGTGTAGAGGAAACCGCTGCAATTTCTGTCGCCTCTGGAATTGAGGCAGAAATGTTTGTCCATGGGGCCATGTGCATGGCCTATTCCGGTCAGTGTACTATCTCCAACTTCACGGCTGGACGAGATTCCAATCGAGGGGGATGTGTTCAATCGTGTCGCTTTCCCTACAGCATTCAGGCGACAGGAGAAACCCAGTCGCTAGCAATGACTCCGTCATTGGTCACGGCTCCCCAGACCGTTGAAGCCCCTACCTTTATGTCCTCGAAGGATTTGTGGGGCATTGGTCAAATTCCAGCATTCTTTGAGCACCGCATTTGTTCCCTGAAGATCGAAGGTCGAATGAAGT
This sequence comes from Microcoleaceae cyanobacterium, assembly GCA_050331715.1. Taxonomy (GTDB): domain Bacteria; phylum Cyanobacteriota; class Cyanobacteriia; order Cyanobacteriales; family Microcoleaceae; genus JBHJGO01. The sequence goes on along the minus strand of JBHJGO010000021.1, from coordinate 34,879 downwards.
CGTCTTTCTACGTAGCGATGACGTGCCGTGCCTATCGGCAGGCTATTGATGCCTATGCAGAGGGGCAATTGACCCCAGACTTGCTGAATCAGATTGCAGCAGAGCTTGAATCGATTCCCCATCGAGACTACACCGAAGGGTCGCTGGAAACTCCGGCGGATTTGACCTCAGTTTATGAGCAGACCCAGGCTAAAAATGTAGGAACCCATGAATACGTCGGGATGGTGATTGAGGCAACGGCCAGAGATCTCTTTCTTTACCTATGCGAACCGCTGAGTCTAGGCGACGAGATTGAATTTGTTCCACCGATAGGTCAGCCGATCCTGAGCAGGGTTCACCAATTACTCTCGATCAAGGGCGAGGGGCTATCAACCATGCGACAAGATGGAATCGTGCGGGTTCCGAAGGATGAAAAACTTGATGCGATTCAGACATTTACTGTTGTCCGGGCAGCCACTGTTCGGATTGATGCATCAAAACTAGCTGCTGTGCAAAGCTAGCAGCTAGTTTAAGATTGAAACAGAGAAACTGAACAGGCTTTACCTGAGCCTCCCTAAACAAGAATTAGCTTTACTTGTAAAGTTCTGTTGCTAGTCGGAAAGCTAGAAATCCAGGCAGCAACGCCACAAACAAAGCAATAAAAACTTGAGCATCTGACATGATTTACAACGCTCCTTAACAAATGACGGTTGGAACTGCTCCTACTTTCCTGGATTTTGATGCATTTTGGAAGAGTTTGTAACAATTACACACATGTATCAGAAGCTTGACTTCCCCAATGGTCTAAAAAATGGGTTAAGATTATTTAAGAAGTTTCTCATCATTTGACAGAGTTTAATTCAGCTTGTGAGGGATCACGACCTTCATGTCTGGCTTTGGACTCGGAAAATTGGTCTCTGGTCAGATGTGCTGAAATCCTGAGACAGCTATGGAAACTCAGTCCTGGACACAGTACTGTTCTTTTATATGGGATGACAGGTATGCCGGACACCGGATCGGTACATGCCTGTTTCTAAGTTAATAAAAGGTTAATTAAAATAGCGGATAGGTGATCGATGTTGAATCAAGTGTTGAAATTGTCTCCCGAACTCAGCTTTGATGTCTTTTTCTTGCTTGTAATCTTGGTGGCGATGGAGGCAGTCTTATCGGCAGACAATGCAATCGCCCTCGCTTCTATCTCTAAGAGCCTAGAAGACAGGAAACTTCAAAGCAAGGCACTCAACATTGGGCTGATCCTGGCATTTGTCCTGCGGGTTGTCTTGATTTTGACCGCGACCTGGGTAATTCAGTATTGGCAGTTTCAGCTATTGGGTTCTCTCTACCTGCTCTGGCTGGTATTTCGTTATTTCGCATCAGCGGAAGGGGAAGATGGGGAGCCCCAGGGGCCACGCTACACTTCGCTTTGGCAGGTGATTCCCTTAATTGCGATGACGGATTTGGCTTTTTCCCTGGACAGTGTGACGGCAGCGATTGCAGTTTCTGAAGAGACTTGGCTGGTCGTTACAGGGGCAACGTTGGGAATTGTTGCGCTGCGCTTCATGGCGGATTTGTTTATTCGCTGGTTACAAGAGTATACCCATTTAGAGACCGCAGGTTACGTTACAGTGGGCTTGGTCGGGGTACGCCTTTTGCTCAAGGTCTTCGGCCCTGAATTCGTTCCGCCTGAATGGTTATTGATTGGTTTGACTCTTGGTCTGTTTGTGTGGGGGTTTTCAGAGCGCAGCCCGGCTTCTGAATCTGATTAGTTGTTGGTCATTGGTCATTAGCTGTGGGTCGAGGTCTGCGGGAATTGTTCACGTGGAGATCTAGGTAGTCCACCAGTTTTATCAAAATACAGCGGTGGGGCAGAGATGCTTCCTGCCCCTAGAGACTATTTCTCAAGTTGTGGATCTAGCTGGGTTCTAAAGCTTATTCTACTAGCCAGGACTTGATACTCGGCTCCCAACCGACTAATTCTGCATCTGTAAACCAGAGGCCGATTTCCTGCTGAGCGGTTTCAGGCGCATCTGAACCGTGGATGATGTTGCGGCCAATATCAACTCCGAAATCTCCTCGAATAGTTCCTGGTTCAGCTTCCAAGGGTTTGGTTGCCCCAATCATTTTACGGGCAGAAGCAATTACACCATCACCTTCCCAAACCATCGCGACCACGGGCCCGGATGTAATAAACTCAACTAGACCGCTAAAGAAAGGCTTGTCCTTGTGAACTGCGTAGTGATTCTCAGCCAGTTCACGGCTAGGCTGAATGAACTTTAAACCAACCAGAGTAAATCCTTTGGCTTCGAAGCGACCGATAATTGTTCCAACCAGTCCACGCTGAACTCCATCAGGCTTAATTGCTAAAAACGTCCGTTCCAAACCGATTTCCTCAAATCTATCAACGTCTACACCTCCAGATTAACCTGTCAGGGAATCTTCATGGCAAGATTTTGGGGGTGGAGCACTTCTATAAAAGCTCATTGGATGGCGCATCCAAGGCTGAAGCCCTGTGTCAGGCCAAATTAGCCTTTTTGCAAGAGGAAGAACAATATAGCTTTACTGGGCACCTTATGTTTTGGTAGGCAATTGGCGTTAGGTAATTATTAAAAGCTCCGTTGCAGGAATGGTTAATTCTGGAAAGATACTAGATGTAATCGGAACATTGCCCCGAAATTGTCGGAGCTGATATTCTTCTGAAACCAAAGTATAAACACTTACTGTTGGCTGTTTGGGAGAACCGATATAACGCCGACCACCCAGGGCACGGTAATCTACAATCCAATATTCCTGAACCCCTAAGTCTTCGTAGTCCTCTAGTTTTTTAGCATAGTCGTCCTGCCAATTCATGCTGGCTACTTCAATCACAAGGGGAGCTGACGACCCCTGGGTAATTGTTGAAGCTTTTTTCCAAAGAGATTCAGCTTGGAGTTGACGACGATCTAGAACAGTGACATCCGGCACATAACCATCGATATTACTACTAGGCTTAATACAGCAAGTTCTAGGAATGAAGTAGGGTAGATTGAGGCGTTCGATTTCCCGATCCAGCTTACGGGTGATCAAACCTGCAATTTCCTCGTGATCACCCACGGGCCGCATTTCAACAATTTCTCCATTAATCAGTTCGTACCGTTTCCCATCCTCTGGATACCATTCCAGGAACTCCTGAAAGGTCAGAGTTAGCCGTTCCGTTTGAAACATTAATTGATCTCCCCTCAGTTTGAGTGGATATACCTCTACGATATCGTCAGTTTATGGGATTGAGTGGGTGGCTAATCTAACTTGTCAGCAATGGTCACTGCTGGACAAACGACAACGGCTTGTCATCACGACGCATAATTCGTCTCGACGACATTGGTCTGTCACCGATGACAATAACTAGTCACTGTGTAACAGAAACGCTGTAATCTTGATAAGAGCACGGAGAGGGAGGGATTCGAACCCTCGAAAGGTGTGACCCTTTAACAGATTTCGAGTCTGCCGCATTCGACCAACTCTGCCACCTCTCCAGATTAAATCAATTCAATCAACTGTCAATTCAATCAACCGACAGTGTCAGCCGACACCGTCCACTGATGAGCTTTCATTCTATCAAATCCTCCAGAGAACCGTGGAATTAAAGAAAAGCTCCATCTGTTTCGTCTGAACCGAGGGTGGTTTCAAACCCCCGCTTTGGTGTCCACTGCAAAGCCCCATCTCGCCCTGTCCAAAAGACCTGAACCTGATTGCGGCGCAGTTGTTCTGCTGTGTCTGGATCAATTGAATTTGAAGAGGCGATCGCCACCTGCGGCTGTAGCACCTGCAAGAATTTTGGCTTCAGGGCCGCACCCGACCACCACAAAACCTGAACTCTAGGGAGGCGGGTTTTCTGAGCCAGCAAAATTTGATCGTCCAGGTCAACGTCTCCCAGCAGCATCCACCGTTGATCTCCAATCATTAACTGCACGACGGGAACCTCTGAATTCAACAATTGAACTTGGGTCGAATCCAGGGCAGTTGTTTCCCGTAGTGTAAGGGGCTCATAGTCCACTTGCCGGGTCACCAGCGCATCCTGTATGACCTGATTGCTGACGTAATAGGTTTGCTTGGAACTGGGATTATCGTAGAAAGTGACAATGGGCATCTGTTCCAGGATTGTCGGCCAACCAATGCTGAGACCCAGCCCAGAATGGGTGGCAACTGACCAGCGAATTTGATTGACTCCCTGGGACTTGAGAAAGGGTAGAACTACATACTGTGCAGTGTTTTGACTGCCGCTATTCACCAAAGTTGTATTGCCCCGATCCTGGATCACTAGAATTGGTTCCCCAGGAGTGGCCAGAACCGTAGCCTGGAACTGGAATGCTCTGGTGTACCAAACGGGAATTGCCAGCATCAAAGTTGCCATGGCAAACCCAACCAGAGTCGGACGAAAGATCCACCGAATGACGGTTTCAAGTGCAGCGTACAAACCTATTGAGGAGCGACGCCGACGGGTTAGAGTCGCTTGTCGTGAACTTTGCCACCAGACCCAACCAATAATGCTGTAGAGTGCCACTAGCTGTATCAGTTCAATTTCTCCCACGGCGATGGAATTGCCAGACAATTGGTTGAAAAAACCGACAATACCAATTAGAGCCTGCAACGGATAGTACAGCAGTCCTGCCACAGCACCACCCAATACTGGCAAAATTAACGCTGCCATGGCACTAACCATGCCGCCCAATGTCAGGACTGTAATCAGGGGAGCGGTGAGTAAATTGACAACGATGCTGTAGGGAGAAAGCACATGAAAGGCATAGAGCTGTAGCGGTAGTGTCCAGATGGACGCCGCCAGGGGAACGGCAAAGCTAGTGGCCAAAACCGGTGGCATCCAATTCAATCGATTGACAATGGCTGGAACCGTGACTAATAATCCCAGCGTTGCCAGGAAACTAAGTTGGAATCCCAAATCCCAGATCCACAGCGGGTTAATAATCAATAGCAGAATTGCCACACCCAACAAAACGTTCAGGGGTCTGACCTTGCGTTCTGCCAGTAACGCAACCAGGGCAGCCGTTCCCATCAAAGCAGCCCGTAACACCGAAGGCGATCCGCCAGTCAAGCCCACATAACTCAGCAGAGTCAAGGTTCCCAAGCCAAACTTCAGCCAGGGCCGACCCCGCCGTACCAGTGCCAATACCAATCCCAGCAGCAGAGAAACATGGAAACCGGAGGCTGCCAGAGTATGGGCCAAACCCACTTGAACAAATTGATCCCGAATATCGTAGGGCAGATCAACCGCTCGACGCCCCAAGACCATTGCACTCAGTACAGCTCCCTCTGGAACCCCCAATCGTGTCACCTGGGCTTGAACCATCTTGCGCCGCAGCTTCCATAAACCCCAGGCCGATGGATCAGACTGAAAGGAAAGATAGCGACCCTTTAACCCAGCAAAAGCCCCTTGACGTGCCAGATAGGTAGCAAAGTCAAATCCACCCGGATTAATAGGGGGTTGGGGTTGATACAGGTTCCCCGTCACAGCTAGTAGGGCATTGGGATGGAGTCCAGTGGCTTGCAGAATCGGAACGGTGACATACACTTTTCCAGTCACATCTCGACTGACGGCAATCGGTTGATCATTGCCGGTGATTTCGTTGACCTGAGTTGCCCGCAGCCAGAATTGCGCCCGTCCAGAACGGGTAATTCGGGGAGCACTGGTTACTTCACCGCGAACGGTAACGACAGTGTCCTGGGCATTGCTACCCTGTAGAACCAACTGACTGATATCCTGGGCCGTGGGTTGTGGCATCCGAACCTGTAAGTAGAAACTGGCCACAACTGCAACCAGGCCTGCAATCAGCCAGATCGTAATCGGTAGCGTCAGGAAAATTGGGGGAGCAGCTTTGAGTGCAGCATTGGGTAAAGCCCTCCCTGTATCCGCTCCGTTATTCAAGCGTTGTCGGCGAAGCTGAGCCCGATATCTGACCTGCCATTGTTGCTGCCAGAGTCCGATCACCAATGCCAACAAGACCCCAAGCCCCAAAACAACAGACTGACCCCCGGCAACACTGGTTGCCAGCAGCCCACAGAGATAGGCCAGTCCCAGGATGAGTCCGATTGTCTGAGCCATTATGCCACTGGAAAAATCATGAATTAGAAATTTGATGCAAAGGACTTAACCTGACTCAAATTGACAAACCCAGCTTCAATCCCAGGGCAGCATGAACCAACATCAACAGAAGAGCCACACTACCGAGATAGGCGTGGGTGACCCGCAGGGCCGCCTGATCTCCACCAAAGCCTGAAAGAGAGATTAAACCATTCGTGGCCAATAGTCCAACCAAGAGGGTTCCCGTCCAAAAGTGGGGACTCTCCAAAACAGGCTGGTGTTGCATCACCAGAGACAATAAACCCCCGGTATAACCCAGGGCAATGAATAAAAACATCCAGGGTGCTAACTTGCGATGATTGGCACGGTTTTGTAAAGCAACATCCTTGTCCTGGGCCAATCGACCTTGCCATCCCGCGTATCCAACGAAGCTGCCCATCACAAAAATTACGATCCCCATCATCAGGGGGTGGCCCCAGTGGGTAATCGGTTCAGGAATCCCTAAATCCCTCAAGGGGCTAGCAATCGGTTCTAGTGTCTCACTCAGATTAGTCATCGGTTTAGTTCTGTCTCGGAATTTCTGTCTAGAGGTTTACATGCAATCTGAATTCATGCAATCTAATCTTTCATTTCGAGAAATCGCCTCAAGGCGTTGCCTCTAGTTCATCTTATTACCAAGATGGACTGGAATTTTAATAATAAACTCAGCTCCCTCTCCCAGGTTGGAATGGAATCTGAGCTGGCCCCCATGCTTCTGAACAATAATCTGATAACTGGTGGACAATCCCAGTCCTGTTCCCTTTCCAATCGATTTTGTTGTCAAAAATGGGGTGAAGATTTGGGGTTTAATTTCATCAGAAATCCCAATCCCATTATCACGAATCGAAATTTGGATGGTTTCCTGGGGGGTCAAGTCTGTCTTGACCCAAACGGCAGGCTGAGCTGAATCGGGAATTCTAGATCCAACGCCATTCTCCAGAGCGTCAATGGCATTATTCAATAAATGCAAAAATACCTGATTCATTTGACTGGCATAACAGGTCACCAGCGGCAATTCAGCATAGTCTTTAATTACTTCAATGGCCTCAGAACGATTGTCTTGGGGTTGCAGACGATGTTGTAAAAGTAGCAGCGTACTGTCTAGACCTTCGTGCAGATTCACCGACTTAATATCCGACTCGTCCAACCGTGAGAAAATTCGCAGGGCTAGGACGATGGTTCGGATACGATGAACACCTGTTTTCATGGAATCCATCAGTTTATTCAAGTCAGAAACCACAAATTCCAAATCCATATCCTGGATCATCTCCTGGATTGCCTCAGTTGGTTTAGGGTACTCCGCTTGATAAAGCTGAACCAATTCGAGTAAGTCTTGTACATAGCGATTGGCTGGTGCAAGGTTTCCAGAAATAAAACTGATTGGGTTATTAATTTCATGGGCGACACCTGCCACAAATTGAACCAGACCATCCATTTTTTGTTGCTGAATGAGCTGGGCCTGGGTTTGTCGCAGTTCATCCAGGGTTTGCTGGAGCTGATGATTTTGGTCAAAGAGTTGAGCTTGGAGCTGTTTGACAGCCAGATGATTCTGAATTCGGGCCAGAACTTCCTCAAGTTGAAAGGGCTTAGTAATGTAGTCAACCCCACCGACCTCAAAGGCCTTAATCTTGTCCAGGGTATCATCTAGAGCACTGAGAAAAACAACTGGAACTGAATCGGTTTTCGGATCCTGTTTTAGCTTTTGACAGACATCATAGCCATTCATTTCCGGCATATTAACGTCGAGCAAAATCAAGTCGGGTTTAGCCGTTTTTGCTGCGATCAATGCCATTTTTCCGCTGATTGCCTGGCGCACACTGTAGCCATGCTCAATCATCATTGTGGACAGTAGACGCAAGTTCGCAGGTGTATCATCTACAATTAAGATATCTGGCCGAGTTGCTTTCTCTTCAGCAGAATTCATCGATTTTTTGCTTTATTTTAGCCTTCTGGCGCTAATGTTTTAAAATTTCCAATACAGCGTTTCTAGTACTGGTGGAGTGTAGGAGGTCGAGGCGCAGCATGTCCCAACCTCCTAAATCTGTACCTCACCAGACCTGGAAAGGCCATAGAGATTAACTGAGGGAACTGATACAGCTTAGGTCTTCTCCATTCAGTGACCAACGAGGTTGAGTCTGAAGCAGGGCAAAAATCGCATCGGCAGAAAGTGGTTTTGAGAATAGATAACCTTGACCAAAGTCACAGCCTAACTGTTGCAATTGCCCTAACTGTTCTGGAGTCTCGATTCCCTCAGCAATTGTGTTCATTTTCATTGTCCGAGCAATGGTAATAATCACAGGAACCAAATCAGAGCGCTGAGGAATTCTATCCATCGTTTCAATAAACGACTGGTCAATTTTTAGTGTACTCACTGGCAACGAGTCCAGGCAACTGAGAGAGGAGTACCCCGTGCCAAAGTCATCAATTCCTAACTTGATTTTCCGTTGAACCAGCTCTTGTAGGATGGGGGCACTGAGGGCTAGGTTATTCATCATTACTCCCTCTGTCATTTCCAACTGTAAACTCCGGGGCGATAAATGGGTTACTGCAAGAATTTGGTCAATTTGTTGCAACAGGTCTGCCTGAGCGAATTGACGGGTCGAAAGGTTGACACTGACGAATAGATCCTCAAGATGTGGACAATTGGTTTGCCAGGTCTTGATTTGGCGACAAGCGGTTTCTAAGATCCAGTTTCCTAGAGGAACGATTAAACCCGTTTCTTCCGCTGACGAGAGAAAGGCTTCAGGATAAAGTATTCCTTGGGTGGGGTGAGACCAGCGAACCAGAGCTTCAACACCCGTTACCTCTGCCGTCAGCAGGGAAACAATCGGCTGATAGTGCACAACGAATTCCTGTTGATTAATCGCTCGATGGAGTTCGGTCTCCAGCGCTAACACATTAACCGTGGCCATGTGCAAATTGGGGTCAAAAACACGATGCTGGCCCTTCCCCATGGCCTTGGCCTGATAGAGGGCAATGTCCGCATCCCTTAACAAATGCTCTGGGTTCTGATAGGTCGAATGCCAGAATGCAATTCCGATGCTGGCGTTGACAAAAACCTTATGATTTTCTAGCTGAAAGGGCTGGGCCAGTTTCTCCAAAATTTGATCTGCCACCTGAATGGCAATATCCGACACATTGGCCCCACGCAGCAGAATATTGAATTCATCTCCCCCCCAGCGGGCCACAACTTGATCAGGTTCCAGGAGAGCGCTCAGAGTTTGACTCATGGCAATCAGCAACTCATCACCGATAACGTGACCTAAAGAATCGTTCACAGCCTTGAAGCGATCGCAGTCCAGAGACAGCACAGCCAGTTGCTGCTTCGGCTGCCCTTGAAGTCGATCAATGGCTTGGTGCAACCGCTGGAGAAACAATCGACGATTAGGCAGTTGAGTCAGGGAATCATGCAACGCCATCTGCATCAATCGTTGATTGGCCAGTTCTAACTTGGCGCTACGTTGTTCTACGCGCCGTTCTAGTTGATCATGTAGTTCTTGCAGGCGTTGTTTGCCCGCCTGGAGGGCCAACTGATTTTTAACCCGAACTAAAATTTCCTCCAGCTCGAAGGGCTTCGTCACATAGTCAGCACCACCGATTTCAAAGGCTTTGACCTTATCCAGTACATCGTCCAGGGCGCTCAGAAAAATAATCGGTATGGCAGCAGTGGCCTGATCCGCCTTGAGCTGAGCACAAACGTCATAACCGCTCAAGTCAGGCATCAGCACATCCAATAGGATCAGGGCAGGGGGTGAAGTGATGGCTGCTGTGACTGCCATTTTGCCATTGATGGCCTGCCGAACCTTATATCCCTGATCACTGAGCATCTGAGATAGTAATCTGAGATTAGCTGGGGTGTCATCAACGATTAGAATATCAACCTTGGGATAAGTCGCAGAGCCGGAGTCGTTCATCGTATCGTATCTCGTATCGTATTTCCTATCTTGGACTCTTAATCTACTCCCTGGAGTGGGAATTCAGTAATTTTCAACATTCTATACGGGGCAGACGATGATCAATCCTATTTTCTATATCCTTCAGACGAAGTTTTATTATCGCTGAAGAATTGACAAAATGCTATCAATTCAGAGTACTGGTCTGAAGCATTCGTTTAGACCCAATGCCGAACTGACGCAAAACTAGCAAAATCAGGCTCATGCGATAGACCTTTGCAAACTATTTATCCTATTTCTATGTCAGCTGAACTCCGTAAATCCCCTAAGAACTCAGTAAATTCTCCTCAGAATCTCTGGATTTTTGGGGTTCTCAGTTTGATTGTTGCGATTCTATTTTCTATCATGATTATTCAACCGTCCCAAAAACTCCAACTCCAGCTCCTGAGCGATCCTTTTCTCCAATTTCCAACCCAAACTAGTGTCCGTGTAGTCTGGTTCACTGAGTTTCCCGGAACCACCCATGTGGTGAACTATGGTTCGGCACTGGATCAACAAGTGGTGGCGGTCACAACTCGGTTGACTCGAACGCGCGAGGATCAAGATTCCTATGTCGGTACACAAACGCCAGACAATCCTGTCTATAGTCAGCCAGTTGAACGAGAGATCTGGCGGCACGAAGCAGAGGTTCAAGGTCTAACTTCTGGGGTCAGAGTGCCCTATCAAGTGACGAGCGCTAGCGCAACTGGTCAAAGCGTCCAGAGTCAAACCTTTACTCTGGCTGCACAACCTCAAGCCGGAGTAGAATTAAAAATTCTCCTCACCTCAGATCACCAAATGAAGCCAATGACAGCCGCCAACTTACAAAAGGTTGAAGAATCTGTCGATTCACTAGATGGTGTATTTCTCGCTGGAGATTTGGTCAATATCCCAGATCGGGCCTCGGAATGGTTTGACGATAGTCGAGGCGGAGCCTTTTTCCCCTGTCTACAAGGACGAGCCGATTATCAACTGGAAAAGGAAGGAGTAACAACTCCCTATCGAGGAGGAGAGTTGATTCAAAATGTTCCCTTGTTTCCTGCCATTGGTAACCATGAAGTAATGGGCCGATTCTCAACAGAAATGTCTTTAAACAAACAGTTCAACGATCCCTACCCGATCGAGGCTGCTGAAAGAATTTATCAACAGAACTCAGCAGCAATTAATCCTAATAATAATCCAGAAATCAAATTAGACTGGCTGAAAAATAATACATTTAATGCAGATACCTACAGCGAAATCTTCAATTTACCCAATCCAGGGAAAAATTATTATGCCGTCACATTCGGGGAGATTCGCTTGGTCGTCCTGTATGTGACGAATATTTGGCGATCGCCAAGTCTAGGGCAAAAAGCAAAGGGAAAGTATCGAGAGCGAGATCAGGATCTCGAAGCATCTGAAAACTGGGGTTATGGCCAACATATCTTCGAGCCCATTCAGAAGGGAAGTGAGCAATACAACTGGCTACAGCAGGAATTGAAAAGCCCTGAATTTCAGCAGTCAAAATATAAGATTGTCATGTTTCATCATCCAGCCCACTCTCTGGGAGAAAATGTTATGCCGTCCTACACAAATCCAAATCAAATTATTGATCGAGATGCGGCAGGCAATATTAAAATGGTGCGCTATGAGTATGCGAAAGAAAATGATTATATTATCCGAGATTTAGTTCCGTTGCTAGAAGAAGCTGATGTTCAATTGGTTTATTATGGCCATTGCCATTTATGGAATCGATTTGTCAGTCCCACAGGAATGCATTTCTTAGAATCCTCGAATGTTGGCAATACCTACGGAGCCTATCTCGGTAAAAATCGCCGAGCAATTCCCCCTGGATTTCAAGAAGACTATGTGGCAATCGGTGACCCCAATGGGCTAGATCCTGTTATTCCGACCTTGCAACCACTGCTGGGAGAAGGGGATCAACCCCAGCCGTTTATTGCTAGTAATGACATTACTGTGTTCAGCATTTTAAATACCGGGAATGGGACTGTAAGCAGCTATTACTTTGACACCCGTAAACCCGAATCACCTGTTGTTAAGTTTGATGAATTTCAGTTAAAGGTTTAGGACGTCTTGTTGGACATGAGTGCAATAGCTAGAAAGTAATCAATCTGTTTGCATCTATGAATTCCGGTGGAGCAGTAATTCTAGCTTGTCGTGATTCCAGATTATTGGAGAGTAGCTGATAGGCTAGAAAAATCTGCACAGCCCTGGGGATGGATTCGGTCAATCGCTCCGCCCATTCAATGGCAACAATTCCAGGTTCGGTCTCGATACCTTCCCAGTAAATTTCTAAATTTAAGCCTCGGATCTCCCCAGAATTCAAACGATAAAGATCAATATGATACAGGGGAATTCTGCCGGAGTGGTACTCATTAATTAAGGTAAATGTAGGACTGTCAATGGGTTCCGTAATCCCTAGCCCTCGACCCATTCCCTGAACCAGAGTTGTCTTGCCACTGCCTAAATTTCCCTGCAATAAAACCACCGTATTTGACGGTAGCAATTGCCCCAGTTGTTTCCCAAGCTTGTAGGTTGCATCGGCATTTGGTAGGGAAAGCACTAAATCGTCAGTCATGGGATCAATCCCTACTTCTCTACCCGACTATACCAGCGCATCAAAACCTGAGCCAAGCGCTGCGAATCGTGGCGGACATAACCGGTTGCGGGATCGACTTCGATCACATTTGTTAGGACAATTCGTCGGCCCAGTTGTTTTACAGCAGAGCGATCCAATTTCACTGGATAGGAACCCTCCTCTGCATATCGCACCAGGGCTTGGGCACTGGGAACTTTGCCCTGCACCAAAACGGCATCAAATAATTGATAGCCACAGGCTTCATCAATTGCGCGAATATGATCCGCCACTGTGTAATGATCCGTCTCTCCCGGTTGGGTCATGACGTTGCACACGTAAATTCTGGGAACATTTGCTGCTGCAATTTCTTCAGCGATTTCAGGCACCAACAAATTCGGAATCACACTGGTGTAGAGACTTCCCGGCCCAATTATGATCAGGTTTGCTTCTCGAATGGCTTGCAAAACCTTGGGAAGGGCTGGTGGATTGGCGGGCGTACAACCAATCTCGATAATCTTGCCCTTCGCTTTTGTAATGTTGGATTCTCCGTGAATCTGACGCCCATCGGCTAAGGTGGCCCAGAGATGCACGTCGCTGAGGGTGGCAGGCAGAACTTGTCCTCGAATTGCCAATACCTTAGAGCTGGCGGCAACGGCACGTTCCAGGTCTCCTGAAACTTCACTCATGGCGGTCAGGAATAGATTTCCGAAGCTATGACCCGTTAAACCATCGCCTGCTTGAAATCGATACTGAAATAGTTCAGTTAGCAATTTTTCTTCATCGGCTAGTGCTGCTAAACAGTTACGGATATCACCGGGCGGCAGCACACCAATCTCCCGCCGCAGTCGCCCAGAAGATCCTCCATCATCCGCTACGGTAACAATTGCCGCGATATTGGCACTGTAGCGTTTCATGCCTCGCAATAGGGTCGATAATCCAGTACCTCCTCCCACGGCAACAATTCTTGGGCCCCGATGCAGACGACGATGGGCCAAGAGGCGATCCACCAGTTGGTCATCTCCCTCCGGCATCAGGACTTGGGTAATCGAATTCAAACTGCGGGTCTGTCCCCAAAAAATTAACAACAGCCCCAGAATAAACACGCTAGGGCCAGAAATTGAATTCGGGATCACGCGGGTAATCCACCCCAAAACCCCCTTCAATAGCTGCAAACTATAGAAGATAGGAGTCATGCCAGTCCAGACAGCCAGACCCAATCCAGCAAGAATCACTCCGCCTGCGCTCAGGAGTAACCATCGCTTGACCAATAATCCCGGTGCCAGCCACTTGAACCACTGGTTCACCAGACGGGGTGAACGGTGACTAACCCAGCTCAACAAATGTTTGGACTTGGAGAGCTTCCGCAGTGTATATCTGAATGAACCCGTTGACATGAATGACAAACCTCTATCTGTGATCAGTACTGCCGTGACAAGGGGGCGGATGATTAACCATCAATCTGAAGGCATCAGATTCCAGAATTTAGCCGAAAGTTTTAGTGGCCCTGACCTAATCACTCATCCTGGGTTAGTTTACAACCTATCTAGGGTGATACCCGGAGGCAACTGAAACATAGTATAGAGGCTGAACTCAATATTGACGCAATTGAGCCTCCCGATTGAAAAATTGTCGATAAATGCCATGGCTGAGCATCAGGATAACAATCAGACTCGCCAACAGACTGAGAAACAGGATAAGGATTTGATAGGAAACCGCATCAAGAGGACTAGCTCCTGCCAGCAGTTCTCCAGAGAGGAAACCGGGTAGAGTAATGATTCCGACAATCATCATGGAATTTAAACTGGGTATCAAACCCGCTCGAATGGCCTCTCGACGGCACTGAACAATGGCCTGCTGCGGCGTTGCACCCAGGCTCAAATGGGTTTCAATCTCAGCCTGAGCGTAGGTTAAAGCTTTCACCAACTGCTGCCCAAAGATTACTGCACTATTCATGCTGGTTCCCAACACCATTGCCACCAGGGGAATCCAGTACTGGGGGGCAACCGCTGACGGAGGCTGAATGATGAAAAGATGCACGTAGAGTAGGTGTAGGATGGCTCCCATCACAAGGGAACCCCATACCCAAAGGAAAAGATTAGGAATATTCGGGCCAATCCGATTGCGTGTGACCAATGCCACCAAACCGGAAAGCATTAGTAATGCAGCCCAGACCAGCCAATCTACCCCCTGGGTATCCGCTTGAGTATCGAAAATAACCGCCAGAACGTACCCCACAACAGCGAGTTGAACAATGGGTCGGACAGTCGCAAGGATCAGTTTCCATTCCAGACCCAATTTCTGCCAGGCTGATAGAGCTATTGCTATCCCCATTAATCCCATGGCCAGGCATAGGTCGGCAAAATCAAGAGCAATCATTCAGTACCCTTTCAAATAGGACGTGACTGAACTGTGCGGGTTATAACGGACTACTCAATACTAACCAGCATCGAGATGATGACCGCATAACCCATCCTTAACTTACATCTCTTTGTCTTTGAAGTTCTGCGAGATATCCATTAAGTCACTCACTTGAGCAGCGGGGATCAAATCAACTAGGGGCAGGTTTAATTTTCCGCCACCCAATTTGACAGAAATCCCCTCTAGAATCTGTTGAACTTGACTTTCGTCAAGCGTTCCTTGCTCTAATAAAAAATAGATTTTTTCTGCAACTTGAGTGTGTAGATGGGCATCCGAGAGCAAAAGATGCCAATTTGCAACATCGATATAGATGGCTTCACCAATATTGGCAGCCAGTCTCTCGATCATTTGGGTCGACATGGTAAATTTCTCCAGAAGAGGTTAACTAGGGGCTTTCGGGGAATAGTCGGCGATCGCAAAAATATAGACAGCATGCATGAGTAACACCCCAAACCAAATGCTAGTAATCCAAATTGCCCAAGGCCAATCGGCATCCTTCAAGTTCCGAACAAACCAAACGCCAGAATTCACGGCAGAAAATAGGGCAACATGGGTTGCAAAGGTCATCCGATCATCTAGCTTGCGGTATCTCAGATCTTGGCGATCCGGTTGACGTGGCCAGCGAGGGGGCATTTTCTAAACTCCTAAACAGTTGCAGACTTTATTGTAGGGGTTATTTGCGATTGGTTACTTGTCATTGATTCGCTAATTCCTGAGTCAAGGCCTGGAGCTGTTCATGTTTACGGCGGGCTCTACCTACGGTGACATTCAACTGTGCGCCAATCAGCATGATCAGACAACTAATGTAAAGCCACAGCAGCAGTACAATAAAGGCTCCAATGGCTCCGTATGTCCAGCTATATCGCCCGAAGTGGAAGACATAGAGCTTGAACAGATAGGAGATGGCAGCCCAGGCAACTGCTGCCAACATCGCACCGGGTAGCAGTGGTGTTCCAGGGCGTCTTCGACTGGGCCCATAGCGGTAGAGCAGAGCGAAGTTAACCGCAATAATACTCAAGGCAATAGGCCAACCAAACCTTTGCCAGGAGTCTAACAGTTGGGACTGAAGCAGACAGTTCTGGACAGGAGGTTGGCTCATACACTCGGCTACTTGTTCAATGGGACAATTGCCCATGGTCTCTAGAATGCAACTTTTACTGGCCAGGAATTCAACAAATAAATCACTGACAAACACAACCACAGAGGCCAGGATCAGCAGAAACAAGCTACCAACCGCCAGCCCAATTGACACTAAACGTTTTTTCCAAAAGGGACGCAATGCTCGACGAGGTACCTGATGAATGTGGTTCAATGCTGACATGGCTGAACCAATCGCCCCTGAAAATAGCCAGACTGAAGTGACAAAACTGAACGATAGAACTTGGGTACTGCGAGTTGAGCGAAATTGATTCAGAACATCCCTCAGAATTTGTTCGATTTGAGCCGGGATCACTCCCGCAACGATCCGGGCCATTTCATATAGCTCGGCTTGTAAATTATCAAAAGAACTGACTGCGCATAAAAGTGCCAATAGCGCTGGAAATAGGGCCAATGTAGAGTGATAGGCCATTTCAGCAGAGAGTCCTGGTAGACGTTGTCGGGTTGTGTAGAGGATTACTTCTCTAACGGTTTTCCAGTTGAGATAGAGGAAAAAGCTGAAAAATCGACTGAGACGAGGTGGAATTTGCTGTAGTTGACGGAGAAAGAATTTAATAACAGCGATCAACCCATCGGCAAAGGTTTCTGCTGCTTGTTCGACACCCCGATTAACCGTGGTGTAGTGTAGAACGGTTTCTTGATCACTAGATTGCTGGTCGTCAGGGGGCGTAAAAAACTTGAAGAAGCTATTCAGTGCCTTGACCAAAGGGGCAATAATTTTCCAGATGACTCGACCTATCGCCACCAAAATATCAGCGACGCGATCAGCTACTTTCTCAATCAATCGACTAATTGGATCTGAGTCAGCCACGAGTAATGATCTTCAAAAGACAACGTTCAGATAAACAAAAAACCCCAGGCAAGATTCTATCTTTTGGCCTCAGTTTAGTCTATAGCACGTTTTTTTAGCAGATGCCAAGGTCACATTAGCTGCCTTAGGGCTATCGCATCTTAGGAACGACGCACAGTCTTGCCATCAATAGCAATCACTTCACCCTCGCTACCCAAGCCACAGAACGCACCCAACTCAGAACCCAACCATCCGCTCCACAGATCACGGCTAATCTTGCTATGGTGAGGATGTCTATGAGCCGATACTCCTGACTGTGCTCTATCCTCGGATCTTCTACCGCCTCAAAATGCTCAGCGATGCTTATTTTTGGTTTTAGTTTGATTCAGGACTGGGAATAATTGGGCCTGCTTCACAACTCTACCTGTTCAACCTCCAACCGCCACTTTTAAGATGCGATTGCCCTGTGAGATGTCAACAGAGCAAACCATGCCAGAACATGCCAGTGAATATTATCCGAATGTCAGTTTAGCTGCTTTCTATGGGGAAAAGCCCCCAGAATTTGCAGCACTGATTCTTCAAGTCCAGCAACAGTTGTCAACGGCCTTGTCAGACAGCTTTCAACCGAATCCAATCGAACGGGTTCACGCAACATTAATTGGGTGTGAAGGAATCAATACTCCCCAGGGAATTCTCAGCCGATGGTTTCAGACCCGGCGGGATGAAGATAGGTCTATTAACTTTTCTGGTTTTCTAGATTACGTTCGTCGCACCCCCTATTTTCCTCTTCAGGTTCAGCTCGGAGGGTATCGCTCTGAAACAGATTATGGGTTTCTCAGTCAGGGAAGCCATCCGTTTCAGCGATCTTTTCAGTTTTTGGGGAATATTGCCGTGCTAGTGGGTTGGCCTTTCAAACACCAAAAAATTCCATTAGATCTAGACAATTTCCGTCGAGATTGCCAGCAATTCAATCTACTGCACAAATATCACGCCAGACCTGAATCCATCGACAATGACTTCTATCTCAATATTGGTCGATTAACGCAGAAAGTTGACGAAAGTCAGCTTGAATCTATTTCACAGGTTGTCAGGGAACTGTTATTGGAATCAAAACCGATCTGCTTGGAAATTGGCCATCAACAGATAAATTTTGTTCGCTATTGGGATGTTAGCTTACCGCTGGAAACTACAGAAGTTTTCAATGTCTTTGAAATTACTTCTGATCAGTTGAGGCGGTTATACAACAATTTTTCCGTCGATATGGGACATATCAGTCGTTGAGTCCCTGGAAACCAGGGGATTGGGGACTCAGCCATCTTGGACTTCAGCCCGCAATCCACTGATCCCCAATTTTGTTGAATGCAAAATCTGTTTAACGCAGAATCAGGGCCACTTCCTTGGCAAAGTAGGTCAGGATCAAATCAGCTCCTGCTCGCTTCAATCCCGTGAGTGTTTCCAGCATCACCTTTTTCTCATCAATCCAGCCCTTCTGACCTGCGGCCTTAATCATGGCGTATTCGCCGCTAACGTTATAAGCAGCGACCGGAACGTCAACTACTGAGCGCACCAGTTGAATAATATCCATGTAGGCCAGGGCAGGCTTGACCATGACGATGTCGGCTCCCTCTTCCACATCCAGAGCAACCTCTTTGATTGCTTCACGGGCATTGGCTGGATCCATTTGATAGGTCTTTTTATCGCCAAACTTTGGTGCAGAATCCAGGGCATCCCGAAAAGGGCCGTAATAGGCAGAGGCGTACTTAGCCGAGTAGGCCAGAATACTCACATTAGTAAATCCTGCGTCATCTAATCCATCGCGAATTGCCCCAATGCGGCCATCCATCATATCGGATGGTGCTACGATATCTGCTCCCGCTTCCGCTTGGGAAATGGCCTGCTTCACCAGTACTTCGACGGTTTCATCATTCAAAATTTCTCCGTCATCATTGACAATGCCATCATGGCCCTTGCTGGAGAAGGGATCTAGAGCGATATCCGTCACGATCATAATCTCAGGCACTTCTTCTTTTATCGCCCGTACCGCCCGTTGCACAAGGCCATCAGGGTTGTGGCTCTCAGTTCCGGCATTGTCTTTCTTGTCCTCAGCGACGAGGGGAAATAGCGCAATGGCAGGAATTCCTAGATCATAGGCTTCAGTCACCTCCTGCAGCAGGGCATCCAGGCTGAAACGATAACTTCCAGGCATTGAGGGAACCTCAACCTTTTGACCTTCTCCCTCCATCACGAACAGAGGATAGATCAAATCATTCACTGCAAGCTGAGTTTCCTGTATCATCCGTCGTAAAGCATCAGTGCGTCGAAGACGACGGGGGCGTTGTACTAAATTGAGTTGGATTGGATTCATAGGACTGGATGTCGTGGCCTTAGATGCTAGTCAAGTTTGATATTATTGCACTTCTTTGCTCAGCTTTTAAAGCTAGAAACAATTTGATACAACTTAATCCACATAGGGCTTCTACCTTTAAAACACCACACAATAGAGGTTTGAAAATTTAAAAAAATGCACCAGATATCATTAATGGAATTGGTATGACTGAGATCTTAGACAAGAAAAATGTTTTTGGGGTACAACAATTATCGGTTTTTTTTCTAATATTTGGAATTGTAATTCGGCTAATTCAGTATCTTAGCAATCGGTCATTATGGTTCGATGAAGTCAGTCTGGCCTTGAATATTACTCAGCGATCTTATCTAGAATTACTCCAACCCCTGGATTATAATCAAGCAGCTCCACCTGGATTCCTCTGGATTGAAAAATTTTCGACCCAAATCTTTGGTAACAACGAATATGCTTTAAGGTTATTTCCATTGATTGCAGGAATTGTTTCACTTATTCTGTTTTATCAGTTTGCTAACCGATATGCATCGAAGCTTTCACTTCCAATTGCGGTAGCTCTATTTGCCTGCTTGCCTTACACATTTTACTATGCTACCGAGGTCAAGCAATATTCTAGCGATCTAGCGATTGGGTTAATTTTTCTGCTGTGGTTAGTGACCTGGCAATATCAATTTCTAAACCTTAAACAGGCTTCGATGCTAGCTGGAGTTGGAGCAGTAGCGATTTGGATTTCCCATCCCTCAATTTTTACCCTGGGAGGGATTGAGTTGATTTATCTGTTGACGGCTCAGCACCGATGGCGTTTACTTTTGAATCGTCTTCCAGTTTATCTAACCTGGCTCTTGAGTTTTGGCCTACTCTATTTCTTCACGATTCTGCCAACGCTAGGGAATGATGACCTGATTGAGTCCTGGGGATCACGTTATCCTGATTCTCTGGTTGATTTTCTCTGGTTACTGGATGCGCTGGGCCGGTTTTTTTACCGACCGATGGGCTTTTTTAGTATTAGTGACGGGGTTGCAATGGTAACTTTTGTGATCGGTTGTATGCTGTGGTTTCGGCAAAAAACAATTATCGCCCTCGGCTTATTTGCTCCCTTTGTTGTCACTTTAATTGCAAGTTACCTGCATCAATATCCGTTTCGGGAACGGTTAGTCTTGTTTTTGGTTCCAGCAGGAATTTTAGCTATTTCTGAAGGGATAAATTTTCTGATTGATCGCTCCAATCGAGTTCTACATTATTTGGGAATTATTGTCTTAGCCATTTTACTGATTCCGCCTATTTTTTCTGCCGGAAAACTGATTGCTCAGCCTCAAGTTAAGGAAGAGTTCAGACCTGTATTAGCTCAAATTGCTGCTCAACGCCAGTCAGGCGATCGCCTCTACGTTTACTTCAAGGGTCGTAACCATTTTGACTTCTATGGCCCAAAGTTTGGGTATACCGATAAAGATTATACCCTGGGCCAAATTGAGTTTGGAGATGATGAAGTCAGCCCGGCGGAGCACTCAAAATATCACCAAGAAATCGATCAATTCCAGGGAGAAGAACGAGTATGGTTGTTATTTCGAACTGATTTAGCGCAGGAAGCAACCCTACTTTCCTATCCCAATCAAAGGGGCAAGCAATTGGAATGTATTCGTAAATTCGGGGCGTTCGCCTGTTTATACAGCTTTAGCTAGGCGGAAATACGAGGACTGACAGATTGAGAATTTTTAGGTTGAGCAACTAGCACCGTCGCCTCGTTCAATGGCAGGGTTATGGAATGCTCTGCCCGGTCAAAGATCGCTCCCCTGGCTTTAAGGCTCTGCTGGGTATTCTTGGACAATCCCAGAGCACCGGAAAAGTCGGCTTCTCTGACCAAAGTTCCGGATAGATTTGCACCATTCAGGATTGCTCCCCTGAAACTAGCCCCCATCAAGTTAGCTCGTGTCAGGTTTGCCCCGATTAAATTGGCTCGACTCAAGTCACAACTGCTCAGGTTCCGCCCAATCGCCCCCTGGGTCAAAATACTCTGAACTAAGCGCCATTTTGGATCAATCTTCGTTGTTTGATCAACGGATGTACCACTGAGATTCACCCCAGATAAATCTACCCCTGTTAAAACTGTGCCGCTCAGATCAGCACCAATTAAATTTGCCCCGAACAGGATTACTCCCTCTAGATTGGCGTAGCTGAGATCAGCATTAATCAATTGGGCATTGGATAGGTCAGCCTGTCTTAGATCAGCTCGAATCAGTTGACTAGAAACGAGATGAGTATTGACTAAATGGGCTCGAACAAGATCAGCACAGCTTAAATCTGCCTCTGTCAAATCTGCCTCCGTTAAGTCAGCAGCAGTAAAGTTTGATCCAACCAATTTAGTACCGCTGAAATTGACATTAGTTAAATTTGCTCCAGACAAATTTGCCTCAACTAAATAAGTCCCAGCCAAATCAGAATTAACCAGATTAGCATGACTGAGATCGGCATAACTCAGCACAACTCCCACCAGTTTTGATCCCAAAAGAATTGCAGACTGAAAATCGCGGCAACCCGCAGCATAACGTTCGAGCAGAATCTTAGTATCCATTACGAGAACCAGAAATAGAGTAAGAAATAAACGCAAACCAGACTAAGCGAGCAGCAAAATCATGCTAGGAACGAATCAAGAAGCATAATCAACTACCGAGAAACACAATACTCTCAGAAGTTAAAAGTGATATAAGACGCCTATCGTCCAAAAACGTGCTTTAAAAAGAAACGGGCTAAAAAGCTATAAAAAAGATTTGAAATGCACAATACCGACCCATTCACTGAGCCATTGAGAGCTGTTCGTAACCCCACCAATTACTTCTCGATAAAGAAACCTACTTGCGTTTCAACATTATACTGCAAAAATTAAAAGACTTTGTAGCAGGCAAAACAATTTGTGGGCCAAGGATCAATCTAACGTTTGATTCCACTCCTGTTCAGCATCTGTTAGGGATTGTTCAATGGATTTCTGGTTCAGAAGGGCCATTTGAAGCTGAGTTGAGATAATTTTTTGTAGTTGCTGAATATTTGAAATTGGGGGAATCAGTCCCACAGCCTGTTGAACCTGACTGGCACTAATCCTACGGGCTTGGTCAATAGGTTCTGACTTTTCTGAGTCAACTAATTGAACGTCTTGAAAGTGTTGTTCTGATAATGTTGTTACAGTTGAAGGTAGAACATCAGCCGCTTGAGCAAAAGACAATTGATTTTCAGGATTAGTCATAAACAGGGCAAACTCCAGTGACTGATCTGGGGTATCTGTCGTTTGGGGAATCACAATATTCATCATAGCCACAACTGTCTGACCCCGTTCACCAATAATTTGAGGCGCTACCTTTGAAACTTCAGCAATTTCTGGTGCGTCCTGGTCTAATGCTTTGAAAAACTGAGGCCCCGTGCTTAAAATGGCCAACTTCCCCGCTTGATACATCTCAATAGCTTCTTGGTAACCTTGGGTCAGTGCCGTTTCAGGCAGTAGATCCTGCTGATACAAATCTATCCAATATTGGAAGGCAGCTTGACCTTCTGGGGTGTTGAAAGCGGCGGTTCCATCAGCATTTAACCATTGAACTCCCATTTGGGTCATGGATTGCAGCACCGATAGGAAATCCTGGGGGGCGAAGGAGACGAAGAAGGCATACTTTCCTGTTTCCTGTTTCACTTGTTGGGCCACGTTCGCTAGCTCAGTATAGGTCGCAGGGGGGCTTTGAAGGCCAGCTTGTTCCAACAGGGCCGAGTTGTAAATCGTGATTTGAGTCGTGAGATACCAGGGAATTCCAACCGTTGATTCAGTGCAATTCTGTCCGTCACAGGTAGTTAAACGATTAGCTTGCCAGAGATTCGGTAAATAACGTTGCTGGAGGGCGGCAGGAACCTTGTCATCCAGTGAGAGTAACGCTTGCTGTTTGGCAAAGGAAGCCATGAATTCAGGAGTGAGATTGACTACATCTGGTGGTGCTTCAGTGGCGATCGCCGCCGAGAGCTTATTCTTCATCTCTGACCAGGAAACATCAACCCATTTAACTTGAAGTTCAGGATTTTCCTGCTCAAATTGGGTGATCAACTGATTAATGGGTTCGGTAAATTGGGGCTGAAGTTGAGTTGTCCAAAATTCAAGTTCCTGGCGATCTTGAGAGGGTGTATCGGCGATTGGAGTGTTGCAACTGACAAGCCCGCAGGTTAGAGTACTGGTCAGGATAAAATTAAGCGTTTTCTGGCTCAGCGTTTTCTGGCTTGGAATGTCTCTGCGAGTTTTGATAAATTTCATGGTTAAAGGCCATCTGCCGAACTATTTCTAGGTTAACTTTTCCCTGAGAGTTGTAGGGAAGCTGCTCCACTGGAATCCAAAGTTTGGGAATTTTATAAGAACTGAGAGATGTTTGAAGTTCACTCTTCAACGTTTCTATGGCAAGGGGTTCTGAATTTGACTGGTTTGACTGGGGTAGATAAACCGCCGTGATCACCTCACCCCAGTGAATATCAGGTAAACCCAGCACACGAACATCCTGAACCAGTTGAGTGGCCAGAATTTTTGCCTCGACCTCTGCCGGAAAAACGTTTTCACCTCCGGTAATGATTTTGCGACTATTTCGACCAATAATGCTTAGATTTCCCACATCATCAAAGTAGCCCAGGTCATCTGATTTGAAGACGTTCAATTTTTCAGTGAATTCAGTCGATCCCCATTTTGATTCTGGTTGATAATAACCCCACATTAAAGCATCTGACTTAATGGTGATCAAACCTGTTTTAAGACGATTAGAGTAGGCAGAAAGTTCCTTTCTAGAATTGCCTTCTGACTGTGAATCGAGGATAATTCTCGCATGGGGCAAAACCTGACCAACAATATTCTTTCCAGTCACATAATTTCCAGTCAAAAAATCCTGGGGTTTGAGCGTTGCCACCTGAGCAGCTGTTTCAGTCATGCCATAGGTTGGTGCAAGCTGAATCCGGTGATCTTTAACCCGTTCTAAAAGTTCTGAATGGGCAGGAGCACCCCCTAGAAATACTGTATGGAATTGTTTTAGCCACTTTATAGTCTGCTCATGGGCTAACAGTCGTTGCAGTTGCGTTGGCACCAGGGAGATAAAAAAGTCAGAAAAATCCCAATCCGGAACCTGACCCATTTCTACGTGCTTGAACGGAAAAATTGCTAATTTTCCATGTGTGAAATAGGAACGCAGGAATTGCATTAGACCACTAACATGATAGAGCGGAAGAGTACAGAAAGAATTGATATGCAAAGGGGAAATATTAGATTGAAAATAGCTCTGAAATCCCTGAACTGAAGCCGTCAAGGTTTGCCAACTGTGGATTGCGAATCGAATTTTCCCAGATGAACCACCCGTCGGGATCAGAATGGGCGAGCCATATTCTTTGGGAAATGGGTGACAGAATTTTGGAGTCGTCAATGTGGAAGACTGAGCATTACTTTCTCCCCAGACCAAATCCGGCTGAACCAATTGAAATACTTGCTGCCATTCCATCTGACTCCATTTAGGGTTGCAGAGAAAAAGCGGGCAGCCTTGACTCGTTGCAGCGATGAAACTGCCCAGAAATTTTTCTGGAGATGATTCCGCTAGAAAGATAGTTGGTAGAGCAGATTTGTTTTGGTTGAATTCCTGAATCCTCTGAATCTGCTCAGAGCAGGATTGAGTCAAACCGCGATCAGTACAGCCTAGAATCTGATGGGGAGACAAATTGACCCAAGACTTAAAAGATTGCTCACTTGAAGAAGGGTAGCTGATTGCGGTCTCAATCACACGATTCCGATGCAAGATTCATAACCCAAGACTATAACCATGGTAAAACCTTGAGGGAGTGTTCAGCAGGATTGCAACGAATTTCTAACGTGAACTCAAAAAAAATTGGGCAGCTCTGCCACCCAATTTTTTCCCTATTCCAGATCTATGAACCGACCTGGATTTCTCTAGTTATTTGGATACAAGCGCGCAACCGATAGGGTAACCTCTCCTTGATTATCCTCCTTATGGGTGTCGATGAAAAAAGCGTAGAGCGTCGTGGTTTCCAGTACCTTGATGGTTAGATTCTCGTTGTATCCATTCAAGGTTGACCAAGTTGCTGGAACCGGCATTGTGGTCTTCTGGTTCATTACACGACCCCCATCAATCCAGAGCAACACAATAGGCTCCCCAGAGGAACTTTGAGAACTGTAACTGAAGCTACCGCTCTTGATCCGAATCAGGTAAATTCCTGGCTGCAGTACCTTGGAAACTGCTGCTTTTTTCAGCTCTCGGATTTGGTCAGATTCCAAAATATAACAATTAGCCTTGCTGTCAACGGTAAGATGCTCAATCTTACAACCACTGCGAGGCATGACTCGTTCAGCGCTTGTTGTGCCAACTGGAATCTCTACCGGTCGATAAATAACACCAGAAGTGGGACTGGGTGCAGGACTAGGGGTTGGTTCAGTGACTCGACGACCTGCTGCCGCTCCAAGTGCTGCCCCCCCTGCTGCAATAGCTGCACCTCCTGCAATGGCGGCACCAGGAATAGCACCGGATGTTTCTGGTGCAGCTCCTCCGCCAGGAACAGTTGGCTCAACCAAAGTTACGGACGAATCAGAGGTTGAACCAGGAGCTACACCCATTGTCGAATCTGGAGGTGTGACTGGATCACTAGCAGGAATTCGCATGGATTCAGAACGAGCAACTTGCAGCCACCGCCCATCGGGAGTGGAATAGCCCAGTTCAGCAATGTAGTCACGACCGCTGACAGGGGCAGTTACCTGCAAGTTTTGGTCGGTTTCGTCGCAGTGATAGCGATAGATGCTGTGGGCTGGCTCAGTTTCGGGGTCAACGCCTGTTACATCATGTAACCGCATTTGAAACTGTTGACCTCCACGCTGTTTCGCCACGTCTTGATCCGTTTCAGGCACAGTCCAGGAGATCGACATCTCGTCGCTTGGATTTGGCTCGATTTGAACCCGACTTTGGGTCGTCAACAACGGTACACCCAGAGGAGTTGTTGCAGTGGTAATCATACCGCCATCCTCTTCGGCCACATCCGCTGATTCACCCTCCAGTTCTGGAACCCGAACATTATTGGATCGAGCGAAGGCAACCCATTGTTCTCGTCCTGTGACGGCGTTATGGCCTGTAACATGACCAATTTCTGCAACATAGTATCGCTCAGACCGAGGAACAGATACTTGATACTCCTGATCATCAACACTGCTGAGATGGCTACAGTTGTGAATCTGGCAAGTATTTGGAGCCTGAATATCCACATCTACATCGGTAATATCGTAGACCAGCAGTTGCAACGGTTGTGCGGTCTGTTGCAGTGCGTCTCGCTGAACCTGCGTCAGATGCCAACGGGCAGTGACCTGCTGCTCATCATCAGCCCGCAGTGTAATCCAACACTGGGGATCAGAAACGTCATGACCGAGTAACGGAACCTCCGCTGTTTCCTCGGTTTGTCCAGGTTGCGGTTGGTCGTCTTGCTCTCGGCTAGTGGCTCCAGCCAATCCAGCTCCAGCTAAAGCGCCAGCTCCAGCCAATCCAGCTCCAATTGTCCCTGCACCCAAACCTGGTGTTCCAGTTGTCGTTTCTGTCACCGGAGTGAACAAATCGGGTTCAGCGGGCTGAGCGGTTGTTGGAATCTCTGCTGTCGGAGAATCTATCGTTGGTGTCCCGACTGAAGGAATTTCTAAAGTATCCTCTGATGGAATCCGCATTGAGTTGGAACGGGCCAGTTGTAGCCACTCGCCATCCGGTGTCACATAACCTGCTTCTACAAGATAATCGCGATCGCGGGCTGGCAGAGCAATCTGTTTCTCCCGATCAAATACGCTGCAGTCGATTTCCCGCACATCATGGGCCGGCTGAGTGTCCAAGTCAAGTCCCGTGACATCGTAGAGCCGTAACTTGAAATCCTGGCCACCATGCTCCTGAATCGCTTCTCGATCAGAATCCGTTACTGTCCAATAGGCGTGGGCATTTTCGCCGCTGGGAGATAGGGTAATGCGGCTACTTCGAGGACGTCTAGCCCAAGCCGCCAAGCCTGCCGCTCCAGCAGCGACTCCCGCGATACCTGCTCCAACTGCCCCCGGATTAATATTTGGCGTTGTAATATTGGGTGTTGTGACACTCGGTGTTGTGACACTCGGTGTTGTAACATCTGGAGTCGTTACGGACGGAGTTTCCGGTAAGGTTGCAGCCCCTTCAACCGTTGGTAGATTCGCGTTGATGTCTGGAGTTGTAACTTCTGGAGTTGTAACTTCTGGAGTGGCAACTGCTGGAGCTGTAACTTCTGGCGTTGTAACTTCTGGAGTGGCGACATCCGGTGTATCTACTCGACCTGCCGCATTGATTCGGTCTGTCTCCAATCGTTCTCTGGGGGAAACCGTTCCAGTTTCAGCTTCAGGCCGGGTCGCCGTTCCAATGGTTTGGCGAGCATCCCGCTCATCTCCACCACGACCCAATAGCCACCAGAGTAGAGCACCTAACAAAGGTATTCCCAATAGGAAAAGTAACCACCAGGGAAATCCTCCTCCATCACGAGTTGTAGCAGTTGCGCTATCTGCATCAGGAACTAGAGCAGCATCCGTGTCTGTGTCAGTGGTTGCCGGAGCAGTTTCTACTTCAGTTTCCGTGGTTGCGGTGGCGTCAGCTTCAGCTTCCACAGGGGTTTCAGTTGCTTCCGGCGTTGGGGTTGCTTCGGTCTCTGCTTCAGCCTCAGCCGCTTCTTCGACTTGAGTCGCCAGGGTTGCAGCGGTAACAGCCGCTGCCAGTGCCCTACCCTCATCTGAGCTTGCAACTCCTAAAAATGCTTGAGCAGCTGGGTTATCGCCATCAGCCTGATAAACGTAGTTCCGAGGCTGCGAATAGGGATAGCGCGGATCATCGGGCAGCGTTTGGTGCATTGAAACAATTCGTACACCGTTTTCTTGATCCAACACCTGGTCTGCGATCGCATAGCTGATTCCATCGGCTCCCAATTCATCAATCACCGCTTCAGTCTCGTCGTCGGTGACAGGAGTTGAAGTCAGGCCAGCTTCAAAGGGAGCGACTTCAAATACCTCGTAGGTACTGAGTGCTCGCCGAGTATCGCTAAATTCTGGCCGATCAACAAATCGAATCGGCCCAGGCTCCCCACCCACCTCAGACCAATCTGTAATTTCTCCTCGAAAAATCCTGGCAAATTCCTCGAAGGAAATATTACCCTCATAGGGATTGTCAGAACCAATAATGATGGCAATTTTGCCCCGCTCAATCGGGACTTCGGCTAAGCCCTTCGCCTTCTCGTCTTCCGTTAAACGTCGTCCAATGGCAGCAATATCAATCTCTCCATTGATTAGATCTGCCAGCGCTTCGTCACTGTTCCCAGAATTCAGTTCGACTTTGGCATCCGGATATTGTTCTGTAAATTGTTGCTTCAGTGCCTGGTTCAGCACCGCCATGCTGGAGGTACCGTCAACCCTGACCTCAGCATCCTCTGGCAGAGAATCTGGGATTGGAAAATCAACCTCTGAAGATTGAGCAAAAGCCGCTTTTAGCCACGGCAAAGGAGCTGAGGTAATCGAGCCAGGTGTGACCAGTAAAGCCAGCGCTGCAACCGACAATCGAAAAATAGTTTTACTTGATCGAGACAGTTCTGTGCGAGACATTATTTTAAGAATTTTGTGAAATTTTGCAAATAAACAGAAGCTAGGGTCAAGATTGACCCAGTTTGATTCACTGTTAAAGTTTCACCACAGAAATTGTGACTCCCCCCTCGTTATCTTCGAGGTGAGTGTCAAAGAAAAATGCACAAATATTGGCAGTTTCCAGAACTTCTAGCGTCAATGTGTCATCTTCCCCGTTTAGAGTTGACCAGGTTGCTTCGACTTCAACATTCGTCTTCTTATTGATAAATTTTCCGCCATGGAGCCATAGCATTACCAATGGCTCGCCCCATCGCTCTGCGCCGCCCTGGTAATTGAAGGAGCCTTCGCGGATTCTAATGACGTAGGTTCCAGGTTCTAGAGTTGTGGAAACCCCTGTCTCACTTTGAATGCGCCGCATCGCATCAGCGGACAGCATGTAACAATTCTGCTTACTATCAATTTTGAGATCGGTGATTGTACAGCCTTCCATACTTTCTATCCTCACGTATGTAACTGATCAACAAGCGTTCTGAATACGAACTTGAACGCAAACCGTACCCTGTCCAGGCACGTATCCGCTCTCACTCTACAACAAATATGCTAGATTTTTTTTACCCTAACAAAATTGATAGAAAAGTCAAGTTTGCAACGTGTGTAGGGTGGCAAACAGGCCACGGTTATCAATTAATTCCTTGTGAGTGCCAATTTCAGTAATTTGTCCCTTCTCTAGTACAACAATGCGATCCGCCTTGCGAACTGTGGAAAGCCGATGGGCGACAACAAAGGTTGTGCGATTCTCCACCAGTCGATCCAGTGCTTCTTGAATCAGCGCTTCTGAAACCGTATCTAATGCTGAAGTAGCCTCGTCCAGAATCAAAACTCGGGGATCGCGGATCAGAGCGCGGGCAATGGTAATCCGCTGCCGTTGACCCCCCGACAACCGAACGCCATTCTCACCAATCTCAGTCTCAATGCCATCGGGAAGTTGACGAATAAACTCGTCCGCATTGGCTTGTTGGATCGCATCCTGAAGTTGAGCATCGGGAACGTGTTTCAGGCCATAGGTAATGTTTTCTCGGACAGTTCCCTCGAACAACACCGTATCCTGGGAAACAACGGACAGAAACCGACGATAGGTACGCAGATCCAGCGCATTCATGTCCTTGCCATCGAGACGAATCACCCCAGCAGTAGGTCGCAGAAAACCAATGATCAGATTCAGCAGGGTGGATTTTCCAGAACCTGAAGGCCCCACCACCGCAATGGTTTCTCCGGGTTCAACCTGCAAGGAAAAATTCTGAATTGCCAATTGCTACACGTCGTGATAGCAGAAACTCACCGATTCAAACACAAATTCTCCCTGCACCCGTATGACAATTGGCTTGCCTTCATTTTGTTCTAAGTCAGGGCTTTCCATGATCTCCCCAATACTTCGCAGGGCTTCAAACCCCTTCCCTAGTTGGGGCAGGATAGTCAGAATTTGCACCACTGAACCGGTTAAGGAATCAAAGTATCCCGTGAGCAATACCACATCTCCCGGCGAGATATTCCATTGACCCGTGAAGGCGAGAGTGGCAGAAATTAATAGGCAGATGAGGTTAAAGGAGCGGAAGCACATCCAGGCAAAGGAATTGGCCAGAGCATTAATCGCAGCCAAGCGCACCCCCGCTTCCTGTAGGGTTCTTAATTTAGCCTCTGTCCGAGCAATTTCAGTTTCTTCCGCACCATGAGCCCGTGTCACCGGAACCAGTTTCAACATCTCAATCAAATAGGCTGAGGTTAATTCTGTCTGTTCACGATAGTGTTTGTTGCGGGTACGGATTGGCCCTTTGAGTTTGCGAATTAGAATTGCACTGACCGGAACTGTGCCAATAAAGAAGAGTAAAAATTCCGGGGCTCGGATCGCCGTGGCAATAATCGCCACAATGATGGTTAGAACTGCCGAAGGAAAAAACTGGAAGACATAGCCCGTCAAGCTCGAAACTGCTTCTACATCTCGCAGCAATTTATTCTGCAACGCACCAGAGTTTTGTCGATGGTGAAATCCAATCGAAAGATACTGTAGTTGTCGGGTAATCGTTGAACGCAGGTTGAATTCCATCTGGTGGGTGGCTGTACTGAGCCATCGAACATGCAGGTAATTGGTTGGAATATTCTGAGCAATTGAAATAGCAAGAATTGCCCCATTTGTCCAGAGCTCAGGCAGGGAATGGTTTTCTGGTGCGGTAATGATGTCGATAATATTGGCCATGACCAGAGGCCGAATCCACTCTGGACTGTGCTTAATAATGTAGAAAAGAATGGATAATCCAATTCGGTGGAAATCGTTGCGATAGAGGTGAAATAGGGTACGAAGGGGGCGATCGCTGCGATAGTTCTGGACAAGTTCCTGCATTAGATTCGGGAGATTTTGATGGAGGACTGAGGATGATCTTCAACTCCATTATGTCGAATTCCGGCAAACAGGGTTCGAGATAGAGGTTCGATAGCAGGCTTCAAGGAAAAATTGTGATAACGATCATCAATGTACGATGAGGAATCTCAGATTTATATAGGATATGGAACACAAAATATGAATCCTAACCTATTTTGTATAATCCGGAACTTACATATCAATAGGAGAGCTTTTATATGAAAAGCCTGCTGTGAATTCTTGATTTTTTGTGATAGATTGAAGGTGATTTTTGCCAGGGCATGATTAAGTAATCAGCATCACTTCTTTGCGTAAGTATTTATCTCTAACGCAGAGAGCTTTTTCAAACTGGGCAAAAAAGTCGAAATTTATCTGTCATCTTCTATCCAAAAATCTCAAGAATTGACCCTATTAGCTTCGTAATTATGGGTCGTCTAAGAGATTGTTCCATTCTCGGTTGTAGTTAATTATCTCTGCTTAAGTGGAAATATCAAAATGTCAAAAAGTGACTCTCTCATTCTAAAGGGCCGTATAGAGACACTGAAGCTGCGTGTCAAAAGAAAAACAATTGGAAAAGCAGCTAATCTGTATCGGCGGATCAAGTGGCCAATGTATCGTGCCTATCCTTACGCCAATGTCTACCACTGCTGCACTCAGAAAACGGCAAGCCAGTGGGTTAAGAATGTTCTCAAGGATCCAGTCGTTTATAGGTATACAGGTCTATTAGCCTGGCCCCACGAAGCAGTGGGTTTGAATCGGGCTAAGTTGCCTTCTGCCTTGCCTAGAGGAACCTTTGGAGCCCATCTCTATATTGATTTCTCAACTTTTCAGAAACTCAAGAAGCCTGAACGATATAAGGCATTTTTTATCCTGAGAGATCCTAGAGATTTAGTTGTCTCTTGGTATTTCTCTGCACGCTATTCACATACCCTTGTCACGGTGATTCCTGAGATGCGAGCAGCATTGCGTGACATGGAACTCAAGCAAGGTTTAATCTACGTGATTGATAAGATTAGAAGCTTTGGAACTTTTGATGCGATGAGATCCTGGGTAACTGCTGACACCGATACTCGAAGGGTTACCGTTTTCAAGTATGAGAAACTGGCTGAAAATAGTGACGCTTTTCTTGAAGAATTATTTAATTTCCTGGAGATTGAGATGTTAAGCCCTGATTTTGAAGCTGTATGCCAGCGTTTCAGATACAAATCTCTCACCCGGGGTAGAGAACAGGGCAAAGAGAATATCAACAGCCACTTCCGCAAAGGAATTGCGGGCGATTGGCAGAACTACTTCGATGAAGAGATCACTGCCTGTTTTGAGGCAGCAACAGGTGATTTGCTATCCGTTCTGGGCTATCGCTAGTTAATAGCATGGCCATCGTTCTCCAGGACAGACTGTACAGAGCCTAACCTAAGCGCTTCAGCTTCGACTTCATTTTTGCTTGTTCCACTTCAGTTTTTTGTACCTCCTCCTTGCGAGTCGCGTAGGCAGGAAACGGAAATCGGATCAGAATTGGGGCGGGAACTTCGGGTTGCTGAATAAACAGAGAACCCGATTTTAGAAACAGCACCCGGTCACGGGCTGAAGCGGTTAAAAAGTTGTATTCTGGGCGGGTGGCTTCTGCTGAGTCCAATCGACCCACAACTCGCACTGCTGCTTGCCCCACGACCCGTCGTTCCACCTCAGAGGCTGTTTGTTGAGCACCGATTAAAATAATTCCCAAAGACCGACCCCGCTCTGCAATATCGGTCAAGAGCGACTTGATTGGACTGCGACCTTCTCTCGGCGCATATTTATTCAACTCATCCAGTGTGACCATCACAATCGGCTCCCGTCCCTGACGTTCTTTCTGGGTAAAGAGTCGTCGCAGAATCGTTCCCACCACGAATTTCTGGGCCCGTTCTCCCAAACGATGAATATCGGCCACAATAATCTGGGCTGACTCTGCCAGCGGATCGAGTCGAAAACTTTCAATTTCGTCGGGAGCCAGATCACCCCGAATTAAGTGTTCTACCTCAGCTCGAATACCGAAGAGTCGGCGAATCAGGGCATTGGCTGTTGCTGGAGCATTTTTACTCAACCAGCGTTGATCTTCCTCAGTGATCAACTTGTCTTCCAAAAATCGGATCAAGTCACTGAAGCTCTCAACAAATTCCTTACTCTCCTCACCGTAGGGATCAACGTGGAGGCCCGACAGTGGTTGGCCTAGCTTTCGATCCTGTTTGTCGTTTTCTTCGGCAATTTATGCCAGTTTTTCCTCAACGTTAGAAATTAAGTAGGGCAAATTTCCCCGTTCCAGGTCTTCTCCGGTGAAGAGAAAACTGAACAGGCGATCGCGACACACTTCCCGAATACTCCAGAGATAGGGGGTCACTCCCTCAGCCCGCTGATCAAGATTTACCTCAATCTGGGGCACACCCGGTTTTGGGGTTGCCCGGAAGCTGACCTTTTGAAAAGGGATTGCAGGCAAGTCCAGGATTTGATATTGGTGGGTGACCGTTGCCGCTTTCTTATTCAGCTTGTCGATAAAAAACAGATCTTCCCCCTTGACATTGAAAATCAGCGCCTTGGTATTGGCTTTATTCGTTCCCAAAGCAGTTGAATTAAACATGGAATGGAGCAAAAACAGCATGTAGGAGGTTTTGGTTGCCACCCCTGACAAACCAGAAATATTGATGTGAGCGCCCTTTTCACCATTAATAAAGGAAAAATTCACCGCTGCCGGAGAGCCATTCGTCATTAATCCGGCTGGAATCGGCTGATCCATGCTGTCAAAGTAGAGGGCCTGCTTTAATTGACTACCCAGGGCCAACTCAACCTCAAGGCCAGGAAACGGGGGCAATAGTTCCTCTTCGGGTTCAATCCGGGTGACTCGAACGTGGGCAATGTAGGAGGTGTTGATCGGGAGTCGTCCCTGCTGCGCCAGAAATGTATCGCTATCGAACTGTGCGCCTTCATACTGAGTCTGTACCCGATCCACCATGCCATAGAATTCAACCCTGGCCTTTGTATCAGGACGATAGGTCACAACCTTTACCACATCATCAAGCCGAAGCGCTTGACCCGCTTCAACGGCGACCCAAAACTCTAGGGGCGTCGCAGGCTGAGTTCCGAGAACGTAGCCAATCATTGCTTATCCTTGCAAATAGAAGTTATTATATTCGATCCTGATGTTACTTTCTCTTTTAGATGCAGGCTTGGGGCTGTTTCTCAATCTGGTTTTGCCTTGGGTTTGCTGGAAACGCGATGTTTACCTGGGAAAAGTTGACCCGCGTGGCACGTCTCAAACCTGCCCTGACTGTGGAGCCAGGGTTCAGAAGGATTTAAGCCTCAGAATGCATCAGTGTCCTGAATGCGGAGCGGCTAAGCCGCGAGATGTGGCAAGCGGTCAAGTCATTAACGCCCGTGGTCTTTCGGGTGTTCAAATTGCCTGTGGACGGGATCTGTCGGGGGCTTTGCCTAGACAAGACCGGACAAAGCAGGAACTCTCAGGAGCGATCTTGAGAAGCGACCCCTATACC
>JBHJGO010000020.1:0-47755 GCA_050331715.1 Microcoleaceae cyanobacterium | reverse complement strand
GGCCTGCACAAAAAAATTATCCTGCCCCTCCTAAAACTGCGTAATATGGGCCGTACAATCGTGCTTGTCACCCTTGCGGCGGCAAATACCATGCTCTGCTATCGCTTGTTGTTTTTGGGCCGGGGTGGACGGTTGTGTTACTTTGGCCCCCCCATTCAAGCATTTGAATTTTTCCAGCTTCAGGGAGAGGACTTTGCTGACATTTACAACTTGCTGGATGGGGAAGAAGCAGTCGCCCAGAACTGGGCCAAGAAATTTCGGCGATCCCCCCAATACCAGCGCTATGTGGCCAACCATCTCAGCATTGGCGAACAGTTGCAGACCACCATTGCCCCGCCCCCACCCACCAAGCGGGCTTCGCGGTGGGGGCAGTTTTTGATCTTGAGTCGGCGTTACTCGCAGTTGATGCTGCGAGATCCGGTGAGTTTATCGTTAAATCTGTTCACAGCTCCGGTGGGAATTTTATTAATTCGCCTAGCGATCCGAGATCAGAATCCCTTTGCCGATCAGCCGAGTTTACCGATTGCATCTCTGGCTCGGCAAGTATTGTTTGTTTTCACCTGTGCGGCCCTGTGGGTGGGATTGTCCAGTTCACTCCAGGAAATTGTGCGAGAGACGGTGATCTACCAACGGGAACGATTAGTGAATCTGGATATTCTGTCCTATCTCGGTTCCAAGTTGAGTGTGTTGTCTGCATTAGCAGTTGTGCAAACGCTGTTGATGACCCTAGTCATTCTGATCAGCTTTGCCTGGCCAGAGAGCAACCTGATCAGTTGGCCCATCGGTATAGGGGTTACCACCTGGCTTACCCTCCTCGGCTGCATCAGTTTGGGCCTCATGGTGTCAGCCATGGTAAAAAATAATGCTCAAGCCAGCAGTGCCTTACCCATCATTTTGTTACCTCAAATTATTTTTTCCGGGATTCTCTTTAAAATGGAGGGGCTGAGTCGCGTCTTTTCCTGGCTGATGCTCAGCCGTTGGTCGATTGGGGCCTATGGAACCCTAGCAGATGTGAATCAACTGATTCCACGGCCTGTGCAATTGCCCAATGGAACAACTATTGCTCAATCGATTCAAGCATCCGCCGCCTACGAACCCACCTGGGAAAACCTAGTCCTGAACTGGGGAATGTTGCTCCTGCATTCTCTGTGTCACTTGGGAATCACCTGGGGACTTCAAAAGCGAAAAGATATTTTTTAATCATTATTGATGATGAATTATTGGTTAATGAAATCGGAACCCAGCACCTACAGCATCGACCACATGAAAACAGAGGGGAATTGCATTTGGGACGGGGTACGAAATTATCAGGCTCGAAATTTTTTACGGCGGATGGCCGTCGGTGACCTGGCATTTTTCTACCATTCCAACACCAAACATCCAGGGATTGTGGGCCTAATCAAAATAAGTGAGACTAATCTGGATGATCCAACTCAGTTCGATTCCGCTAGTGACTATTACGACCCAAAATCAACCCCAGAAGCTCCCCGCTGGCAAACGGTTAGGGTTGAATTCATAGAGGAATTTTCTAAAATGCTAACCCTGGCTGATCTAAAGCAAAAGTTTACCGCTGATGATCTATTGCTCGTGCGTCGCGGCAGTCGGTTATCAGTCATGCCCGTAGCAGAAGAAATCGCAGATAAAATTCTCAAGCTGGTTCGGGAGATTAATGATTCGGTTGGGTAGGTTAGTGGAACGATTTCACCCTGAGCGAATTCCTAGGGCTCTTTACAAAACCTTACGATTTTGTATCAATTCTCTACTGAAATCCACGGGGCAACTTGAATCAAAGTAAAATAGAAATTGAGGAAAAGGATATCAAGCTTATCAAAAGTTGGGTTTATCGGTTGCCGAGCTGATGAGCGATTGAATTGTTAGAAGCATTAATCAAGTATTGATTAACGTGTTCTATAAATAGCGGCGTTCAATCCAATCGATATCTCCACCTGTTGAGGACTCCAGCTCCAGTCATGTAAACATTTGGGAAGTTGGAGCGCGACGCGCCCAAGCCCCACATACTCCATCAGCATGGGGAATGCTGTGTGTACTATTTGTGATTTTGATTCGAGTTATATGAGCTGTTCTTCACCCTTTCATTCAAGATTTTTCAGGTCTATTACGAAGCGCCTGATAATTCTAGTGATAAGTTTTTAATTCCGATTCCTGACAACTGCTAGCAATGATTTGTGACCTTCAAATCAGATCGCTGTCAGCGTTGATTATAAGGAGCCATAATAAATGTTTCATCAAATTCTCGTTGCGCTGGATTTGGAAAAGACCAGTCAAACTGTCTTCAGACAGGCAATGGAAATGGCAAAGGCCATGAATGCCAGACTGATGTTGCTGCATGTTCTAAACGAAGACCAGGGGATGCCCCCCCTGGAGAGTATGGCCAGCGTCGGATACTATCCGGGTTCGTTGAGTCTAGAGGGGGCTAAGCAATACCAACAGAGCTGGCAGCGATACATTGATCAAAGCCTGGAACAACTTCGGGTCTGTGCTCAGCAGGCGGAAAAGGCTGGAGTCATGGTTGAGTTCACTCAAACCACGGGCAGAACCGGTCGGATGATCTGTGACCAGGCTCGAAACTGGAATGCTGACCTGATCATTGTGGGACGGCGAGGACAATCAGCTTTGAGTGAGTTGCTTCTAGGTAGCGTGAGCAACTATGTGACTCACCATGCGTCCTGCGCGGTGATGGTGGTTCAGTCGTCGAAAACTTCACAGGATACAGCTCAGGTAGAAACCAACGATCAACAGGCTAAGGCGTTAGTTTCGTAATTCAAATTCGTCATTTCACCAATAACGGCTGTTCCTCTAAGGACAGGGGGCGAGGTCACCTCGCCCTTCCCTGTCATAATTCAACGGAATTTTTCTCGCAAGGATGAAATTCACAAGATGAATCAACACCGGTTGTATTGCTTTGTGAGTTGCAATAAGCGCTGACCCAGCTCAGTTGTGAGTTGTTCAGAGCTCTCGTAGCGCCAGCGCCAATTCCCCGCATTCACGCTAGGGTCATTCATCCGAGCACTGCCATCCAGACCCAGAATATCTTGCAGTGTTAGGACTGCTTGATTCGCCTTGGAAGCAAGAGCCAGCTCCATGAACGTCCAGTTAATTTCCTGCACCTGATCTGCGGAACCTAGTTTCAGATAACTCACGACTCGCTGTTTCTGCTCTAAGTCCGAACTTTGCCACCAGCCAATTGTCGTGTCATTGTCGTGGGTTCCAGCGTAGACCACGCAGTTTTCAGGGTAATACTCTGGCAGATAAGCATTGTTTGGATCGCCGTCGAAGGCAAATTGCAGAATTTTCATCCCTGGAAACTCAAACTCGTCCCGCAGTGCCTCCACTTCGGGCGTAATAATTCCCAGATCTTCTGCCAGCACAGGCAGGCTACCTAGCGCTTGACCTAAAGTTCTGAAAAACTCTTGCCCAGGAGCCAATACCCACTCCCCATTGATTGCCGTCTCCTCACCCGCAGGCACGCGCCAATAGGCTTCAAATCCTCGGAAGTGGTCGATTCTCACCAAATCCGCATAGGCCAAGGTCGCCCTGAAGCGCTCAATCCACCAGGCATAGTTTGTTTTCTTCAATTCATCCCAGTCATAGACCGGATTGCCCCACAGTTGACCCGTTGCACTGAAATAATCAGGCGGAACCCCAGCAATGTAGGCAGACTCTAGGGTCTCTGGATTGAGCTGAAAGATATTAGGTTGAGCCCAAACGTCAGAACTATTGTGACAAACATAAATTGAAATATCGCCAATAATCTGAATCCCCTTTTGGTTAGCGTACTGACGGAGTTCTGTCCACTGCTGGAAAAACTTGTACTGGGTAAATTGGTGATACAGAACCCGATCCTTGAGTTCCTCGGACTTCGCTTTTAGTGCTTCCGGCTGACGGCGAGCTAGTTCGGGAGCCCATTGACTCCAGGGCTTTCCATCATGGGCCTCAAGCAATGCCATGAACAGTGCATAGTCCTCAAGCCATGGAGTTTTCTGACAAAACGCTGCAAAGTCAGCATTGGGCAGCGTCGTCTGAAACTGCTGAAACGCTCGCTCTAGCAGAGGGGCCTTATGGGTGATCACCCGATCAAAATTGACTCGATGGGGTGAAATGTCATCCCCCGTTAAGGGTTGTAGCGATTCCTTTGGGAGTAATCCCTCTTCCGCCAACTTCTCTAAACTGATCAGCAGTGGATTGCCCGCAAAGGTGCTGAAGTTCATGATGTAAGGAGAGTGTTCGTAGCCAGTTGGGCCTAGGGGCAGAATCTGCCATAGGGCTTGACCGCTATTTGCAAGAAAGTCAAGGAACTCGTAAGCAGATTTTCCAAGATCACCAATGCCGAAATGACTGGGCAGACTGGTGGGGTGGAGCAAAACGCCACTGGCACGTTTAAAGGTCATAAGTTGGCTCGTTCTTCAAATTGACAATTTTTTGGCTGGAAGTGTTTTCAATTCCACTAAATCGGTCATAACATAATTATTAGAAGGATTTGAAAAAGTTTAGCTTCTTTCTCATCTTTGTTATTCCCATTATTCTCCATAATCATATACTGCTCCGCTTGGATAATCCCTCCTAAGAAGGATTCGAGTTTAGCTTCTGTTCTGTACGCTTCTGACTAATCCATCACGGGTGTCTCGCTTGGGGAGCCTGTCATTGCGGTAGCAGGATCGTTGCGTTCAACGTTTTGCTACCGCACCCCTATTTCAAAACCCAGACTGCCAACCGATTACTTGACGACTAATTTACTCAGACCATGCCACACCCAAAACTCAGCAATGATCCACTCTGGTTTAAAGACGCCATTATCTACGAAGTTCCTGTCCGGGCCTATGCCGACAGCAACAATGATGGAATCGGCGATTTCGCGGGTCTAACCCAGAAGTTAGACTACTTGCAAAGCCTGGGAATTACAGCAATTTGGGTACTGCCTTTCTTTCCTTCTCCCCTGCGAGACGATGGATATGACATTGCTGATTACACCAGCATTAACCCAATCTATGGAACCCTGGAAGATTTTCAAACACTGCTTGATGAAGCCCATGATCGGGGGATTAGCGTGATTATTGTGATAGTTGAGATCGATAACTGAGATCAACACCCCTGGTTCCAACGGGCTAGACGTGCTCCGAAGGGTATTCAGGAACGGGATTTCTACATCTGGAGCGATACGCCAGACCAGTATCCGGGGGTACGAATCATCTTCCAGGACTTTGAAACGTCTAATTGGGCCTGGGATCCGGTAGCCAAAGCGTATTACTGGCATCGATTCTATTCTCATCAACCTGACCTGAATTATGAAAATCCCCTGCTGCAAGAGGCGGTGCTCAAGGTGGTGGATCAATGGATGGAGATGGGGGTCGATGGAATGCGGCTAGATGCGGTTCCCTACCTCTGCGTTCAGGAAGGGACGAATTGTGAAAACCTGCCCGGAACCCACGCCTTCTTGAAGAAACTCCGCGCCCACCTCGATGCCAAGTATCCCAATCGGATGCTCCTGGCAGAAGCCAATCAGTGGCCAGAGGATGCAGCCGCCTACTATGGCGCTGGGGACGAGTGTCACATGAATTTTCACTTTCCGCTGATGCCTCGACTGTTCATGTCTTTGCGGATGGAGGATAGCTTTCCAATTATCGATATCCTGAATCAAACTCCGCCGATTCCGGATAACTGTCAGTGGGCGCTCTTCCTGCGGAACCACGATGAACTGACCCTGGAAATGGTGACGGATGAAGATCGGGACTACATGTACCGGGTCTATGCCCAGGATAATCAAGCTCGAATTAATCTGGGGATTCGGCGACGCTTGGCTCCTTTGCTGGGAAATGATCGCCGTCAGATTGAGCTGATGAATAGTCTATTGCTCTCCCTGCCTGGAACTCCGGTGCTCTACTATGGTGATGAAATCGGCATGGGGGACAACATCTATGTCGGCGATCGCCACGGTGTGCGGACGCCAATGCAGTGGAGTCCAGATCGGAATGCTGGATTTAGTCGAGCGAATCCCCAGAAGCTCTATCAGCCGATAATTCTCGATTCAGAGTATCACTACGAAGCCGTCAATGTAGAAGCCCAGAGCGCCAACCCCAATTCCCTATTGTCCTGGACGAAGCGACTCCTCGCAATGCGAAAACGCTTTCAAGCCTTTGGACGGGGAACCTTTGAGCTACTCCATCCTGAGAACCGCAAGGTCTTGACTTTTATTCGTACCTATGGCGGTGAACATATTCTAGTGGTGGCAAATCTGTCTCGCTTTGTTCAGACCGTAGAATTGGATCTCTCTGCCTTTTCCGAGATGGTTCCAGTTGAACTCTTTGGCCGCACTGAGTTTCCCCGCATTGAGCAGGGAAATTACTTCCTCAGCATCAGCCCCTATGGATTCAACTGGTTCCTGCTACTGCTCGATCCGACGTGTGCGTTGCTACGGCCCCGCCAAGCCCTACCCAGTCTTTGGGCTCCTTCCAGTTGGAAGCAGGTGATGACCGAGGATGGACTCAAGCCCCAGCTCGAAGTCAGCTTGATGGAATACCTCAAAACCTGTCGCTGGTTTACAGGCAAGTTTCAGGTGGTGCAATCCGTGGACATCATTGATGTGATTCCGATTGATCATCCGAGCCGAGAAGCTGCCATTGTTCTGCTGCAATTGGAATATAACGAGGGTTTTCCAGACACCTATGTCCTGACCCTCACCTACGCTACTGGGGAAGCCGCAGAAGTAATTCGGCAAGATTCCCCCGAAGCATTAATCGCTTCCCTCACGGTTGGTCAGGAAGAAGGCGTTTTATTTGACGCAATCAACGACCAGCAATTCATGGATATTCTGCGCCAAATCATTGTTCAGCGTCATGGCTATTCGGGTCAGGTGGGGCGATTAGTTGCGATTACCACGAGTGCCATCGAACGGGAGCGTGACACCCTAGCAGGTAACTTTGAAACGGCTCTAACCACTGAAGCGGCATTACATACAGGGAACCGCAGCAATAGCCTGGTGGTTTATGGCAATCGTTTCATGTTCAAACTCTTCCGTCGGGTTGAAGAAGGTATTAACCCAGAGTTGGAAGTGAGAAATTTCCTGGGCCAAAAATCCCAACTGGCTCACATCATGCCTGCCATGGGCGGCTTGGAATATCGTCGTAGTAATGCAGAACCGATTACCATCGGAGTGCTGCAACCCTACATTCCCGATGCCATCAGTGCTTGGGTTTCATGTCTGGATATTTTGCGAGATTACTTTGATCGAGTCACGGTAGAGCAAGCTGGAATCGAAGATATTCCCCTATCACAGGCTCCTTGGACTGAACTGCAAAAGCAGGACGTTCCTGAACTGGCCCATCTGACCATTGGTTCCTTCCTCTCTAGCGCTTACCTGCTCGGTCAACGGAGTGCGGAAATGCAAATTGCGTTATCCTCCGATCCAGAAAATCCAGATTTCTGCCCGGTGGAATTTTCCTCCTTCTACCAGCGCTCCATCTACCAGTATTCTCGCAATCTGACGGGGCAAACCTTGTTACGCCTGAAGCGCCAACTGAATTCCTTTGAACCAGAGGTACAACTGCTAGCACGTAAGGTGATCAGTTCTAAGGAGCATATTCTGAGCCAGTTAAAGCAAGTTCTGGAACTTAAGATCACGGCGACGCGCACCCGTTGTCATGGCAACTACAACCTGGAAGAAGTCCTTTATACCGGAAAAGACTTCGTTATTCTGGACTTTGAAGGGGAGACCTATCGTCGCCTGAATGAGCGGCGGATGAAGCGATC
This sequence comes from Microcoleaceae cyanobacterium, assembly GCA_050331715.1. Lineage (GTDB taxonomy): Bacteria > Cyanobacteriota > Cyanobacteriia > Cyanobacteriales > Microcoleaceae > JBHJGO01. The sequence continues at coordinate 39,991 of JBHJGO010000020.1, read as the reverse complement.
GCCTCTGCGGGATGTCGCCAGTATGTTGCTGTCCTTTGACTATGCGGCCCGAACCGCACTACAGCGGGAGGTTCAGAATGGTATGATTTCTCCCGAAAATCTGCCGATCATGAAACGGTGGGCTCGGTTCTGGAGTCAGTGGGTTGGAGCCGTCTTCTTTAGAAGTTACTTAGAAGTTGCTCAGTCCTACAGCTTTATTCCCAAGGAAAACCAGGAAATGCAGGTACTTCTGGACTGCTACGCCCTGGAAAATGCGGTGCAGGACTTGAGCAATTCCCTGGCTCAGGGAGATGAGCTGCTAGAGATTCCGTTACAGCTTCTGCTGGATTTGTCCCTGCTATCTGCTCAAGAAGCACCCACTTCGGACATGACATCAATGCTGAATCGGGTAACAGAGCGGCGCTCAGCTCAGCAACCTTTAGACACGAAGGTTGTAGAGGTTAAAGAATAGCTTCCATTCAAGGGGAACCCAATTGTCAGGTTCCCCTAAAACCAGAAAATTAGTAAGCCATGTACGAAACTTCAGATCACTTCAATCTACTGAAATAACCGTTTTAGGATAGCACTCAACAGCCTGGCGGTAGAAATTCTCTAAACCCCCGACACAAATCACGTCCTCAAATAGTCGCTCTTGAGACTGATATATTCGATCAGCAATTTCTTTTCTCCAAACTGAATCCTGGCCTAACCTCACAGCAATCTCGACGTACTCTGATTCATTCCGAGCAATGGTTTCTGTCACGCCTAACATTTTGAGGAAACTGTCTGCGTGACGACCCCGCATAAATTCTCCGGGACAGGTAACAATCGGCAGACCACAGGCAATAGCTTCTAAAGAAGTATTACCGCCTGACCAGGTAAAGGTATCGAGGAAAACATCCGAAAGCAAATTCAGCATCAAATAATCCGATCGCTCTGGAATCACCAGATGTAGACAGTAATCCGTGCTACGCAGGCTGTAACGATTGAATACCGATTCCAATCGATCAAACAACAACTCTCCTCGAAGAAATACGAACTTTGCCTGGGATACCTGACGGGCAATTTCTGGCAGCAGATAATCGTACTGCGGCAAATATTTGAACGGAGCTTGGCAGCAGAAATAAATTACTGCATCTTCCGGCAGATCAAAGTCTGAGCGCGTTTTTGTGAGGCTGGGAATATCCTTGGGGTGAGGATAGGCAACCCCAATATTGGGTAATCGAATCAGCGTTTCTGAATAATGTTCTTGGGCATTGTCCGGTTCCATCAATTCACTGGACAAAAAGTAATCAACCGTTGGCAAACCCGTTGTGACCGGATGCCCCCAAGCCGTACATTGAATCGGAGCAAGACGTAATGCTGCCCGCTGAAAAGTTGGTGGATCCATCCCTAATTCTGGATAGACTAGAATATGTAATTGATCGGCAAGAATCTGCTGGCAAGCAGTTGTGAAATCGCCCGGAACATGATGAAATACATCACTAAACTGTTGAAATCGTTGAGTGACTGGATCTGGTGAATTTCCAGTGTAATAACAATAAATCTCAAAATCTTCAGGGTTGTGGTGCTTCAACCAGCCAGTGAGCCACAGGGTTCCACTGTAGGAATGAAGATAATTTGATACATAACCCACCCGGATTTTATCACCAACAGGTGGCAGCGGTAATGACTGTGTCCACTCTGGATAATTTGCCCGCATAATTTGATGAACCAAATTACCGTAGGTTGCTTGTGACTCTACTACATTATGGGCTTGATAGGCCAGATAAAAGTTTGTATAGTTGCTGATTCCGTGCAAACAATTCTGTCGAGCTTTCGGTGTACTCAGATCCGTTTCTTGAACCAATTGCTGTAGACCTTGCTCGAATCGATGGCGATAGAATCCAATTTGCTTCGGTGTCTGGTAAAGCATTGGCACCAGTAAATATTTCAGCAATTTAAAGGCATATTCATTCGGAATATTTTCTGAAGACAGCTCTGCCTGGTGCATCGTTTCTTCTGCCTTTCCCTGATGCAGCAAACTGGTAATCAATGTGAAGTTGATTTTTGCAGAGTTGGGGTAGTACTGAACAGCCTTCTGCAAAGTCTGAATCGAACTAGAGCTGTCTCGCAGCTGGTGAAAACAATCAGCTAAATTCAGATAAATTTCTTCGTTACCTTCCTCATGTTCTAAATAATTCTGATAATGCTCTATGGCTGATTCGTATTTCCTTTGATGATAAAACTTCTCTGCGAGTCGATAGGAGTTTTGGGTGGGATGCTCCTTGAGATGAGCCGCGATTTGTAAATTATCTAGAATTAAGGACTCTTCCGGGTTGAACTGCAAAGCCGTTTGGTAGGTTTCAATTGCTTCATCCAGTTGATTCTGCTCAAATAATACGTTTCCGAGATTCAAATAACTGCCCCAAAAATAGGGATCGGTGGAGATCGCCGCCCGATAATACATTTCTGCCTCTGCAAATTCCCCCTGCTGATACCAAATATTACCCAGGTTGTTGTAGGCATCAATCAGATCCGGATCAAGTTCAATTGCTTTTTGATAAGCCGTCACAGCCTGACCCAGTTGATGAATTTTCTCCAAGCACAACCCCATGTAGTAATGCCCATAGGCTTCTTCATCATCCAACTCAAGGGATTGACCTAAGCTCTGGACAGCAGATGAATAATCTTGCAAGTCGTACTGGAGAATCCCCAGATTGAGCCATGCTTCGGGATGTTCCGGTTGAAGTTGTAGCAAGTCTTGATAGGTTTGCCGAGCAGATTCTAGCTCTCCCTGTTCGTGGAAACTCAGTGCCGTTTCGTACAAAACTTGAACCTGTTGTTCTGAGGATTCGGTCACTTCTAAGGTTTGTAGGCTGTGAATCACCGAGAGCTGGCGCTGTTGCAGCAGATCGGAGATGCCATAGTTCTGTTTCCGCGCAATATCCCAACTCAGAACCATGATTCCATTTGGAAAATGACTTGCTTGAATCTCTGAAGGCGGTTGCCACAAAACTTGACACTCAGGATGAACTGCAATGAAATCCCAGACGGCCTGGTAAGCTAATGAACCGGGTCGAACCTGATCCACGATCAAGACCGCTTGACCCGCTAGTGAAGGAGTAACTAGCAACAACCCCATCAAGACAGAGCGATAGTCTACTGCATTGGTGTAGAAGTAAACGCCAATTTTGCCTTCTGTTTCTAGCTCTCGCAACTCCAGCAAAAATTCCTCAGAGTCTTGGAAACAAAAGATCACCTGATCGTCGAGATCGAATTGCTGTAGATTACGGGTGAGTTGCTCCGGGTACTCCTCGAATCCTTCAAGGTCAAGGTTACTGAAAACAGCATAAGCAGAATGATGTGGATGGTTCAGAAGCGCACCGATTAGCGTGATGCCCTGGTCTGTTGTGCCAATCTCGCAGTACACCTCACCAGACTCTAGATGACTTACAGCACAGTTGAGGAGCTGCAATAGATTGACTAAACTAGCGTCATTGCCAGTTTGTTCAAGGACTTGCTGGAACTGAACTGATTTTGCGTTTGCTGTTGTCGAATTTTCAGCCCACCCTTGACATAATTTGGCAAACTCTTGGGTAAGATTTTGATAATACATTCTAGATTCTGACGATGGATCGATTCCTAGAGCTAGATTGACGCTGAGATCCCAGTATTTTACTGTATAGACCAGCGTGATTATGCTTCACTTAAGTTACATTGCTCCAGCCAGTCTACCCCGAAGATTAGACTATCGGTCACAAAATCATCATTTATTGAGTTTAAAAATAAAAACCATGGAATGGGATAATACATTTACTTTTAAAGGGAAAAAGCTATTCTACAATCACATTGTATATAATAACCCTAGCGAAAGATCAGTTGAAGTCTCGATTGCATTTGACTTTTTTGCCCAGGGTCAGGGCAAGGCTCGAATGTTAGAAGTTGGGAATGTTTTAGCTAATTATGAAAACTCGTTGAGTGAGTATTTTAATTTACGCTCTAGAAGAATTGTTGATAAGTTTGAAGATGATATTGGAGTTGATAAGGTTGACTTGATGGATATTCCATCTGAAGACAAGTACGATTTGATTGCCTCAGTTTCTACCGTAGAGCACATTGGTCAGGGATCAGAACCGTCAGGTTCCTATGGAGAAACAGATGTTGTTGAGCGGGATCTAGAGGCTCCACTCAAGGCAATTACAAAAATTTACGAATTGTTATCCTATCAGGGGAAAGCACTCGTTACAGTCCCCTTTGGTAAACTGACAGATGCAGGATGGTATGTTCAGTTCAGTCCTCGGTATCTTCGTCTTTTAGTCGAGAAGTATAAAATACCCCAAGCCGACCTATCTGCAATCTTCTTCAAAAAGATTAATATGCAGATGAACTGCTACAATCCCTATCAAACCTGGATTGAAACTGAGGAAGTAGAAGTTGCAGAAGTAGAGTACAACTGGCCATTCCCCTGTGCAAATGCGATCGCCGTTTTAGAACTCACCAAGCAACAAAAGAACTATAATCTACTCTTGGATTTTCCAACAACCGATTTAGAGTATTTTCCCGTTATTGAGCAAAGGGGCAATGGTAAATCAAAGGTAAGCGTCTTGATTCGCCAGGAAGGGACTTCAGCGGTTGCTCAATTAGCACCAGAGCCATCTGAACCTGATATGGATCGTGCCATTATTGCTTTAGATGGAGTCTTCTTCCAACTTTACGCCACAGGAATTGCTAGGGTTTGGAAAAGCTTAATGGAGGAGTGGTCAGTGAATGGGTTTTCCAAGTGCTTAGTTGTTCTAGATCGAGATGGAACATCACCAAAAATCCCGGGTTTTCGCTATCGAACGATTCCACCCTACAACTACGCTGATACGGAAACGGATCGGGCAATGTTGCAACAGGTTTGTGACGAAGAAGGAGTGGATATCTTTATTTCAACCTACTACACAACTCCCATCACAACACCTTCGGTATTTATGGCCTATGATATGATTCCAGAAATTTTGGGGGCTGATTTCAATGAACCCATGTGGCGCGAAAAACATTATGGGATTAGTCATGCTTCGCGTTACCTCTCTATTTCAGAAAATACGGCTCAGGATTTGGTCAAATGTTTTCCTGCGATTCCTCCAGAGCAGGTTACCGTTGCTTACTGCGGTGTTTCATACAGTTTCTCACCAGCATCTCCCCAAGAAATTGCTCAATTCAAGGCCAAATACGGTATTACTAAGCCCTACTTTATTCTGGTGGGGGCGGGCAGTAATTATAAGAATCCAGGACTATTTTTCCAGGCTTTTGGTCAGCTTCCCAGTCATCAAGGATTTGAGGTGATTTGTACCGGAAGCGGTTATCTCCTAGCGGATGAATATCGACAATTTACATCTGGAACAGTAGTTCATTCGCTAAAAATAAGTGATGAAGAATTGCGGTTAGCCTACTCTGGAGCAACTGCTTTAGTTTACCCCTCTCGCTACGAGGGCTTTGGGCTACCTATTGTGGAAGCCATGGCTTGCGGTTGTCCTGTGATTACCTGCCCCAATGCTTCAATTCCTGAAGTTGCAGGAGATGCGGCAATTTATGTCAATGACACTGATGTTGCAGCGATGGCAGATGCACTTTGTGAGGTACAAAAACCAGAGGTTTGTCATTCTCTGACGACCACTGGTTTTGAACAGGTGAAAAAGTTCTCCTGGTCAAATATGGCGGAGAAAGTCAGTGGTGCTTTGATTGATACCACACTTTTGTCACTGAATCTTCAAGAGATGAATTTAATCGTTTTTCCAGATTGGTCACGGGATGAATCATCTTTGAGTCAAGCATTGCAGGCAGTCATTCGGGAGGTGGCGACCCACTCTAATAAAGAGAAAATGGCGCTATTGATTACCTATTCAGGGGTGTCTGACGAAGCAGCGAATTTAATCTTATCTAGTGCTGCAATGAACCTACTAATGGAAGCTGAACTCGATGTCTCTGAAGGGCCTGCCATTTCCCTTGTGGGTCAACTGAGTCAACTCCAGTGGCAAGCTTTGATACCGAAGCTCGAAGGAAAGATCGATTTAGAGTACGAAGATGAAGATCTGATCAAGGCTCTTCCTGTAAATGAGTTATCCAGTGTGACGTTAGACAAACTTGATACTTAGTGCTGCGTAGGTTTGCCTAGAGAATTGATTTATGAGGAGGATTTCAGGATGTCAACAATGATTTCTGGTCGAGAAGATAGCAGTTCTGAAGAAGTTCAGTCTAAATCAGGGACTCAAGAGCAGGTGGAAACGATAGGGGAGTCTAATGATTCTGATATTCCAATTCATTTTTTTACCATTGTTCTCAATGGCGAACCGTTTGTTGAGTACCATATTGAAGTTCTGAAGCATCTACCTTTTCGATGGCATTGGCATGTTGTTGAAGGGGTCGCAGAATTGAAGCATGATACAGCCTGGAGTCTGGAGCTGGGCGGTAAAATCACTGACGACATTCATCGGCAGGGTTTAAGCAAAGACGGAACATCTGAATTTCTGGATCGAATCGCTGAGCAATACCCAGATCACGTGACTCTCTATCGCAAGCCAGAGGGACAATTCTGGGATGGCAAAAAAGAGATGGTCAATGCACCTTTGAAAAATATTCAGGAACATTGCTTGTTGTGGCAGGTTGATGTTGATGAGTTTTGGACAGTCGAGCAAATTTGTACAGCTCGAAATTTATTTATTAGAAATCCAGATAAGACAGCAGCTTATTATTGGTGTTGGTATTTTTTGGGTGAGCATATCGTTATCAGTACACGCAATTGCTATGGTCAAGATCCAGAACAAGATTGGCTGCGAACCTGGCGATATCGACCCGGTTCGAGTTGGGCAACTCACGAGCCTCCTATTTTAGCTGAACCGGTTGGGGAAAAGCAGTACAGAAATACTGCTCGTGTCAACCCATTTCTTCATGACGAAACAGAAAGAGAAGGATTAGTATTTCAGCACTTTGCCTACGTTACGCTAGAGCAATTGGAATTTAAAGAGAAATACTATGGTCTACGGTATGCCGTTCAGCAATGGCAAGCACTTCAGGACGTTTCTCAGTTTCCTGTTCTTTTAAAAAATTATTTTTATTGGGTTAAAGACCATACAGTGGTGGATACAGCTTCTGCCTGTGGAATTAGGCCACTTGCCTATCGGGAGGCAACTCAATGGAAATTCGTTCAACCTATGATTTTATCCAACCAGCAAGACCAGTCAAAGACAGCTTTGTCAGAGGATACCGCTGGAACTTTAGGTTTTTCCTCAGTTTGTAGTGTCTTCTTTTATGTGATTGAAGGTGAATTTCCTTCCCTTTCAGTTTGTATTGCAGAAGGCTTAAAAGAATTGGGAATACCGATCTATGCAAATATTAATTATTGGAGAACGAGTACCAATCAAGAGGAATATCTCTTTAAACATGATCCCAATGTCCGTCATCAAGACTGTTCATTAGTGGTCTTTGATAAGGATTGGATGTTTTTACAACGTCCGCTACCGGAAGGGATTTTTGCGGAAAATCGCAACTATCAGGTCATTTACCTTGACAATTCAGACGGCCCTTGGCCTTCTCTTTATCCTGAAATATCACAACAGTTTGATTTCGTTTTCAGAACCCACTGTACACTGTATTCGCAGCATACCCACCAGTTATTTATATCTGCTGATGAATTGGAAACGGATGAATCCAGCAATATATTTCCTTGGGTATTTGGAATATCAAATCGAATTCTCAAAGCAACGAGTAATCTGCCTGATTTTGATCAGAGAAATCCATCAATCCTGGCTAACTTCAGGGTCGATCAAAGGTATTTAAATATAGGGACTTCTCCTCAAAAAATTAATCGAGGGACTCTCTTTATTAAAGAAGGAGTGATTGTTGCCGATAATCCGCTGCGCATTCTATCTCAACAAGTTTTTCTTCCGTTAATCCAGCAAGTTTTAGAGGTTAACCAAACGCAGGAAAGCTTTGATGCCCCATCTGAGTCTGATGAATATCATCGTCTCCAGTGGACTCAAACGGGTAGGCGTCATTACCCGCAGTACTATCAGCGCCTCAAACAATCTGCGGGTTGCGCAACATTTGCTGGATGGCTCACGCCCTACCCGCAGGGCTATGCAGCAGAATGGTGGGACAGTTGGCGATTTTGGGAGTCTTTGGCGGCGGGATGTGTGACGTTTCACGTTGATTTTGACAAATACGGCGTCCAATTACCAGTCATGCCAGAGAACTGGAAGCATTACATTGGTATTGACTTGGACAATATCCAAGACACAATCAACCGAATTGCCGATCAGCCTGAAATTCTAGCCAAAATTTCTGCAGAAGGACGGCAGTGGGCCATCGACAACTATGGCCCTACCCCAACAGCACTGCGGTTTTTGGAAACGATCTACCTCAAGCCTCAGCCGTTGTTTGAGCAGCTTCGAAGTTATAATCTGATTGCTTTTCCAGACTGGTTACAGTCAGAAGAACGACTCTATGAGGAGCTGTCTCAACTGATTCAAACCTTGGCCGCGCATCCGAATCAACAGCAAATTCTACTGCTGCTTGACACCCAGGATATCTCTGATGATGATATTAATCTGCTTTTCAATGGAATCATGATGCAACTGCTCCTGGAGGAGGAGTTAGAATTCAGCGATGAAGGAGCAATTGTGCTCACCGGTCAACTGAATCGAATGCAGTATTCGCTGCTGCAACGACATCTCTATGGTCGCGTTCCCTTGGTTAGAGAGAAAGAGGAATTAGTTCATAGTACGGGGGCTAATATCTTACCTGTTGTTAGGCTTGAAGATCTTAATGTGGGTTGAGGCGTACACTACAGCCCGGCTCTACGATGAGCTTTGAATGTAAAGTTGCCACATTTGTCTGTACGCTTTTTCCATTTCCTGGGCTAAAGCTTTTCCATTCCAGAGCGGAGCAGTTTGTCGAGACTTTAATAGTTTCCAATTGATTTGTTGACGTAAGCTTTCATCTCGACCGAGACGAATTCCCCACTCTATATATTCCTCATCTGTCCAGGCAATTCCTTCTGTAATGCCAGCGTTGATCAGCATCGTATAGCTGTTTCGGCTAGCAAATTGTTGTCCTACACGAGTCACAACCGGAATACCCATCCACAGGGTTTCCATGGTTGTTGTTGCTCCGTTGTAGGGATAGGTGTCGAGTAGAATGTCTGCAATCTGTAGATTGGCTCGATGAATTTCAGAGGTGATCGCATTAGGCATAAACCTCAATCGATCTGGGTTAACACCTTCCTCTGCTGCAATCTGAGCAAAACAATCTTTGACTTTATCTTTATCGAGTACTAAATCCTTAATCAGAAAGTAACTATTTGGGACTTCCTTAATAATTTGCATTTGCAACCGAGCGGTCTGTAGGTTGTATTTATAACCGCTTTGAGCACTGAGATAAACCACTGCATCGCTTGGAATATCCAGATGATCTCGACGAATTTCCGGAACACCGACTTCAAATCCATCAACCCCTAAGTAGGTTGTCGGCAGTCGCCAAATTTTCTCAGAATAATAATCCTGGGCATCGTCAGGCAGGACGTATGGATCAGCAATATAGTAATCAACAGCACTTAAGCCAGAGGCATCCCATCCTAGCCAGGTTGCTTGAATTGGAGCATACCTTAGCGATAGAATCTCACAGCAAACATCTAAAGTAACGCTATCCAAATCAATCAAAATGTCAAGGTCGTCTTCATAAATCCGATCAATAATTTCTCCAGAACCAACTGGAAATTGATAACACTTGTAGATATGTCGTACATACCAATCCTGCAGAGGATCATGCCTTCCTTGGGCGTTAACTAGATAGGCATGAATTTTGAAATCGTCTTGATTGTGATATTTAAATAACCACCGAGCTAACCATCCAACTGAGTGGGTTCTCAGGCAGTGGGATAAATAACCAATTTTCAATGGACGTTCAATAGTTTTTGACTTTGGAGCGCGAGAATACTGTTGCTGAATTTCCTGGACTCTCTTTTGAGCATATCGGGCAATATTGCTCTCGCACAATTGCGCAACTTCTCGCCGCAAATACATATTTTTATGGGGTTCATCTCGCACATAGGGAAAGTAGAAGGGTGTGCTGAATAAACGCATCGTTGTATCCTGATGCATCTCTTCGGGTTGCTCCTGAAACAACTCAAACAAAAGAGCCTCTAATGCTTTCAATAGTTCTTCACTTTCGGTTGAATATCCTCCCCCTGCGTGCATGATTCCCCGCAGCACAGAATGAGTTGCATAAACTCGATCTGGTAAATCTTTAACTAAGGCGCAATATCGCTTTGCGAACTCAATCCCCCTGGCATTGTTACCCGCATTCTGATGATAGGTTGCTGCGTCCAACACAGCCTTCTGATTTTGAGGATCAACCTGCAAGCACAATTCTGCGAGTTGTGCTGCAATGTCAGGTCGAGCCAACAACGTAGCACTTCTTGCAGCAGTATTGAGAGTTATTTTGATAAAGGGATAAGCATCCTGAACATATGGAACGCAGTTCTGAGCAAATTGTAAAGATTGAGGATGTAGCGACGCAGTATCCAGAACTTGTTCTAGGGTTTGAATCAGTTGTTCTGTATCAACTGGATTGGGAGTGTCTAGCTGCTCAGGCTTGGATTGTAAGAGTTCAATCAAACCCAGGGTTTCAGGTTCATCCCCAGAATAGTTGCCTAACCGAATACTAGACTGAATTAAGCCCAACAAATTTGATAAGTCGGTCGGATCAATTTCCCGAATATGTTGACGAATTGTCCAGGAGACAACGTCATCTTGGTTGTGCTCTCGCCGCTCTGCTTCAGTGCGTAGAATTTGCAGCAGCTCTTGAGTCCATTGTTCAACTTGAGTTTCGTCGCCTTCTGCCATCGCTAGCAACCAAGTTGTTTGGGCTTCGGCTTCCTGTCCCTGAAGTAATAGCATGAGTCCCAGATTCCAATAATGGGACCTGACATCAGGTTCAGCTTCTATCACCTGTTCATACAAGTCAGCAGCATCTTGATAACTCTCATTCAGTAAAAACTGCTCCGCCTGTTGTTGCCAGTTATTTAAATTGCCCTGCACTGAACCCATAGAACAAATTGACGTTGTGCCTTTTAAACAATGGTTTTTAGCAAAAAGGTGAGCAGCACATAAGCTACTCACCCTTATCGTACTACTATCAAAGCTAGAAAAAGCTCTAACCAGTAATTCTGAAAAGCTCAGGAGCCAAATTACTTAACAAGCTGTGTATTTGCAGGACAAGCACTAGCACCAACAGTCAGGTTAGGAAACGTGTTGGGGCCATCAGTCTCACAAAGGAGGGAAGATGTTGTCGCGTCTCCAGTTGCAGATGTGGTTAGGAAGTATACAGAACCACCATAGGAACGTAGGGACTGAGTGTTAGTAGACTGACCGTAGCAGGTTGCTCCAGCATTAGTGGAACCAGTACAGGTGTAAACGTAGTTGGTAGTCTGAGTCTTGATACCAACACCTAGGGCATCAATATCAGTTGTGAAGGTGTTGTTCTCAGCGTAGAATGCCTGCTGACCCTTGTTCAGAGAACCGATGTAGGTCTTTGCTTCGGACTGCTTCGCTTTGTTGGCCTGGTTCAAGAAGGAAGGCAGTGCGATCGCAGACAAAATACCGATGATGATGATTACGACTAGAAGTTCGATTAGGGTGAAACCCTCTTCTTTACGCTTCTTAGCAACGTGCTGTAGGAACTTCGCTTTAAATTCGGTCTTCATAGATTGTTTCTCCTTGGGAGTTCGAGACAAAACTTGATTTACAAACTTCAACTTACCCATTCCTCTCCCGTTTCATATCACCCCCCTTAAGAAATTTTCTGGGCTGTGGAGGAGCCAGATTGGAAATTGGCCCACCAGGACAGAGGTTTCGAGTCGTTCTAATCCCTCTCGTTTAACCCCGCAAATTAGCTAGGAGACTCCACGAGAATATACAGGAAAGGAGCTAAATCGATCAGAAGTTCCTTAACCTGCTCAAATATTGTCTCTTGAGGGATTGACTCTAAAGTCAAAGGATCAATTGGTCGAATTTGATGCGATCGCTCTACCAAGGTCAGAAAAGATTGTGGCCCTTCCCAAAGGGGCAGTAGACAAGCTGCAACATTACTCTCCAAATGAATCGCAGATAAGGTTGTGAGTTGAATATAAAGGCTAATCTCGTAGGGCCGACGGTTCTGGATGCAGTTGATCAAATCTTCCTTAGCCTTCTCTGTTCTGAGCTGTGGATGGAGATGGACTGTGGCCTTTTGCCAGTCAGCATTTGTCCAATCCGAAATCTCTGTGTGAGGTTTAGTCGAATTGGGACAGCCACACCAAAAATCGAGCAGGCGATGAATTGGATGCATCAACTCGTAGAGATGTAATTTCTCCTCTATTGACGCTTCGGACAACCCCATCGCCAAAAAAGCAGGCAGATCTTCTAGGTCTTGGAATAAATCTGTAATCTCCCAGTATCGCCAATTGACCATGCTGACAAATTCTAACTCAGCACCTCTCAAAGCACGAAATAAGTCAGAAATTGTAAAGCCTTGGTCTCCCATCAATAAACAATTCGCCAGCATGCCCTCATCACTTTCCATTCTAGAATTCCAGGTCTGCCGCTTGATCAAGATTGCATCCTTGAGGGATTGTAGCGTTTCCCTTGCTAGCTGAATCTCGACTTCACCGGGACTTTCATCCATTAATCCAATTGACTTGAAAAGTTCTTGTACCCTGAAAAAGTTTACTCTTTGATAGGCACTATGAAGATTAGAGCGAATCATTCCTGTCGGCTTTAACACCGCTTTCATTGCCTGTAGCCCTGCTGTAATATCAGGCAATAGGTAAAGCACTTCATCTGCATTAATATAATCAAACTGAATCCCAAGCCGTGGTAATTCTTCAATTTTCAGGACATGAAATTCATGATTGGTGAAGCCATAGTGTTCCAAGCGTTGATGGGCCAAGTCAATGGATTCCTTAGAAATATCAATCCCAACAATCTTTGCTCCTGGATTAGCCTCTGCAAGGATCAGGGATTTGAAACCACTACCACAGCCTGCATCGAGAATAACTTTATCGGCAGTATCAATGACTCTCTGATTCCTCAAATAGTAAGAAGTCACCAAATTATGAATAAATAGACTCTGATAATCTTCTTTTGGAGAAGTCTCTAGGGGAGTTCGGGGATAGGGAGATGTGTCAAATTGCTGGCGAATTTTTTCTAAGAGTTCCTGATCTTGGTGGTTCATTAGTGACGTGCTGACTATAGAATTTTCGAGTAGAACGGGGCAAAAACCTGAAATTGTGACAGTCGAATCAACCTACCCCTGAAGCAATGATATCCTAATCTTCAAGCCCCTTCTTAACTAATTCCCCCAGACCATTCGCATGCCCCTAGAAAACTGTAATGGATAGTCAAATTGGATTTCTGCTAAAAGTTCTGCTTCTGTCGGCTGTTCTTTCTCTTTTGATTAGATATGCTGCTCCCTATCTGACTATATCAGCAACAATTCCTCATGCCCTGATTGCTATTTCGTTGCCCACTGGAGTGATTGCGGCAATTCTGGGTTGGCGAGGGTTGAAAGGCAGCCAAAACCCTTGAGTCCAATAAGATACCTGTCGTCATGCCGCTCCCTTGAATCTAATCACCCTGCTGAATCATCATGCTGAGAACCATTCCCGAAATCAACGACAAGATTCGCAATCAGACGGTGGTTGCCTGGACAGTCGAAGAGGTCAAGACCCGATTGACAGAGACGAGTGTGGCTGAAGTAGCTCAAGCGGTTGATGTGATTACAACGGGGACATTTGAACCGATGGAGTCCTCCGGAGCCATTATTAATCTAGGCCATACCGATCCACCGATCAATATTCGGAACTGTTGGATTGATGGTGTTCCTGCCTATGCGGGATTTGGTGCAGTAGATCTTTATCTAGGTGCATCCCAGGTGGCTGAGGCTGGGGATGAATTGCAGGAACGGGGGGGTGGCCACGTGATTCAGGATTTAGTTGCGGGTCAATCGGTTCACCTGCAGGCCACTGGTCTAGTCAGTGATTGCTATCCCCGTAATGCCTTTGAGACCACGATCTACCGCGATATAGTGAATCAGTTCTATTTGTTTAATCCCCGCAATGCTTTCCATAACTTTTTCGTGGGAGTGAATGGCGGCGATCGCCCCCTTTTCACCTATCTCGGCCCCCTGCAACCGGGTCTGGGAAATGCTGTGTATTCTCACCCAGGAGCGATTGCTCCCTTGATCAACGATCCCAAACTGCAACTGGTCGGAATTGGCACTCGTATCTTTTTGGGTGGGGGAATTGGCTACATTGCCTGGGAGGGAACCCAACATTTCCCGATGCAGAAGCGCTTACCTAACGACACGCCGATTGGCCCTGGAGCAACTCTGGCTTTGATTGGAGATGGAAAACAGATGAGCGACCATTGGGTTCGGGGCTGCTACTTCAAGAACTATGGCCCTTCCCTAATGTTAGGTATTGGAATCCCTTTACCCGTTCTTAGTGAAGAAGTAATTGCCCACTGTGCAGTACAAGACGAAGAAATAGTGGTTCCAGTTGTAGACTTTGCCATTCCGCGCCGAGTTCGACCCACCTTCGGGCTGGTCAACTATGCCCAACTCAAAAGTGGCTCGATTCAGATCGAGGGGAAAAAAGTTCGCACCGCCCCCCTAGCCAGTATCTCCCGCTCCCGACAGGTCGCAGAGGAACTAAAACAATGGATCACAACAGGACAATTCTTCCTGACTGAACCCGTCGCTCCCCTCCCCATGGACAGAACCTTCCTCCCTCAGGATCTACGCGGGCCACAAATACAGATCAACTAGTAGACCCCCACTGGGCGACAAACCAATTACCAACGACCAATCACTAACGAGCAATAACTAATCTACTTTCGGCTGCGGCTTGGTTGGCCGACTGCCTGACTCCGAGCGGGATGCAATTTTTGGCTTCTCTCCAGCGGTCGGACGCGAAGAAGAGGGTCGACGTCGATCTCTTCCTCCCCCCCCTCCTCCTCGCCTGTTGATGGGCGGCTTACGTGGCAACTGACCAATGTCGTGGCTCTCCTGAATTGTTAGCATATCCTTAGAAAGCTGAGCATGCAGATCCCAGAAATGACCCACTGCTTTTGGGCCAGCAATCCCATTTAGCTTCAGTTTAAAGAACTTTGGCTTTTCATTTTCTTTGCGGGAGGCCTGACGAATCTTAACAATCACGTACCGCTCTTCTTCCTGAGATTGATAGACCACCTCTCCCCGCACCGAAAAATAGCCAGGTTCCACTTCTGATCCCACTGCTTCTAACTCCGACAGCGCCTCAACTTCATCCGCCGAAAGTTCTGTATCCTCTGGGAGTTCCATTTCCTCTGCCGCCGATGATTTTACTTTGTCATCAGAGGCAACCTCATCATCATCAGAGCCAACTCTGCCAGACTGATTTAGGGTTTCCGGCTCCCAAACGCCAACAATTTGAACGTGAAGATTGCCTTCATTCTGGCGGGTACGGGGATACACAACCCAAAGGTGATCCTGTTCTAGATCAATATGCTTCTTGACCAAGCTCATGACCCGTCCGAGCAGCACTGCATCCACAATCGCACCATCGGTGGTCAGGAGAATTCCCTGGGTAAACTGCTCCTCAGAAGCCGTGTAGCGACCTCGCACTAAACCAATGGCCCGATATTGACGAGGCTCGCTTGGGGGAGGAATTGGGTGTTGTAGCGTTTTAGAGTCTGGGTCAGAATTTTGATCTTCTTCTGCAACTGGATCAGCAGTCCCTTGGGCAGCCTCAGCTTCAAAATCATCAGACTGAACTGCGTCAGTAGCCGCTGAATCTGAATCGACAGCATCCGAATCGGTCGAATCTAAGAGCTGCTGATTGGCGCTCTGGTCTGTTTCTTGTTCCGGGCTTGCTGCTGTTTCTGAGTGTTTTTCTGGTTGTTTGGACACTTCAGGCTGTTCTGAGAGCTGTTCTGATTCTGCTGTAGGCTCTGATTTGACCTGAGCTGAGTGATCAACATCTGGCTGAGCCTGCTCGGATTTTGTTCCCTGCTCGTGCTCAGGATCGGAGTTGTCAGTTTTAGCATTATCTGAATTCATCTGAGATGAACTCAGTGATTCAGCTGTGACAGATTGGTTGACTACAGCATCTCTAACGGACGCTTCGGACTCATGATGAGCAGACTCGCTAGCCGAGGATGACAACGAAGGTTTTTCTAGTGATTTAGCGGAATGGTCTGAAGACGGATTCATAGAACCTCTTGGCGGCGGAGATGTGTCCTGCGACAAATTGGAGAAAAAACAAGTACTGATGCTCGACCCATGAGCCTATGACAGAACGTCAAGGATGAAGCTCAGGGGTAAGACAAGAATTTCCCTTGCCATGCGAGGCTAGTACAAAATTTCGTCAATTCTCCCATTGTACTGAATTCAACAACTGAATCAACAGATCAGTAAGGTTGTCGAGATTTTCAAAGATTTTCTTTCTAGTGACCCTCCAGAATCATTCTGGCCCGATCTGATTCACACCCACTTCCCAATCGAGAAACTAACACGTTTGAGCCGATCAAAAGACAACTTTCCAGTATGTGGTCTGCTACTATATTAGCTGCAAGGCATAGGTTACTGTATGTCATCAAAGGCTTGGAATCTGTGTACAGTCGATTGCAGAGGCCCAATTCTATGTTAAGTAATAAGCGGAATGGATTCATTGGGGTTGTTTTAGTACTATCCTTGGTTGCGTTTGTTGGATTTTCCCTTGGCCCCCTGTTGGCGGGCGTTTTTTCAGGAACAAACCAGTCACAATCAACTCTTACCTCAGAGCCTTCTCAGGAGGTTCAAAGCCAACAAGCCGATCTGGAGGCCCAGGCCCGAGGATATGAGATGGTACTTCAGCGAGAACCCGAGAATGAAACAGCTTTGAGGGGTTTCTTGCAAGCCAAGCTGGAACTGATTCGCCTGGGTCAGGGTGATGTCAAAGACGTGATTAGTCCACTGGAAAAACTCACTCAAATCCATCCAGAGACCACAGAATATAGTATCTTGCTGGCCCAGGCCCAACAGTATGCGGGGGAGTTGGAGGGATCTGCGCAGGTTTATCGAGCCGTACTAGAGGAACAGCCTGGTCAGATTCAAGCTTTGCAGGGCTATGTCAACCTGTTACTGACTCAACAGCGGCCTGAAGCTGCCATTGGTCTACTGCAAGACACTTTAAAAGCAGCACCGCAAGCAAACCAGGCCCAGCCTAACAGCATTGATGAAACGTCTGTACAACTGATTTTGGGGCAGGTTTACGCCGAGCAGAAGCGCTACGAAGAGGCCATCACAGTCTATGACGAGGCCATTAAAATAGCAGAGGAAGATTTTCGGCCTGTGCTAGCTAAAGCTATTGTGCTGAAAGAGCAAGGCAGTCTGGATGAAGCTGAACCATTATTTGCTAGGGCAGCGGATCTAGCACCAGCCGCATACAAGGATCAAATTCAGCAGCAGGGAGGAATCGAGGCAATTCCTGGCGTTGAGCAACCTCCTTCTCCGTTGGAGGGTGATTCTGGTTCCAATGGATCGGAACAGAATGAAGCGGTTCAGGATCAGGAGGGGCCGTCACGGGAGCGTTAGGAATCGGTCTCTGGTCGGGCTCCCGTTGCATGCCCACGCAGGTAGAATTTCGAGAAAATTATCCTGAGCAGAAAACTAGGCACAAAAGTAGAGTCGGAGCGTTACAACTATCCCGACTCTTTATCATTAATCACTGAAGTATTGCCAGTTGCCACCAACTAAACTGGACTTAGACCCAACATAGCTCGCAGGGTCAAAAACGTAAAGGCGAGTGTCCCCCCTACTAGGCCAAACAAGGCAATAGCCGTAATTGGGTTTGATAGCAAAGGTTTCACCCAGCCGAACAGGGCGAAAAAAATACCTAATGTAAAGCTGATCAGGTAACGGGGATAGCGGGAGATATTATCAAAAAAATCTTGCATTTTTCACTTAACCCATGAGTCTAGATGAAGAACTGAATCAAACCATACTTGATTTTACAGAAATTCAAGAGGAACTAAATCTACGTCAGGCCAGGGAAACTCTGCGGGATCTCGTCACCAAGCTCGATTTGACCCCTGAAGAACAAGCGGGGTTGGAAGGTGAGATCGGGAGTCTAGAGACAATGCTGACAAAGCTGGAAGAAACCCGCATCCAGATCGCAGTTTTTGGGATGGTGGGCCGAGGCAAGTCCTCGGTTTTGAATGCATTGCTGGGTCAGCATATTTTTGAAACGGGGCCAATTCATGGAGTGACCCGCAGCCGTCAAGCCGAGGAATGGCAATTGGAAACTCGCAATCAAACCCCGGTTTCCTATCGCATTTCCCAGGTTGAACTGATTGATACGCCAGGAATTGATGAGGTGGATGGTCGCGTGCGAGAGGAGATTGCCCGCCAGGTGGCCCAGCAAGTGGACTTATTGCTGTTCGTGATTTCCGGAGATATTACCCAGGTGGAGTATGAAGCTTTGTCTCAACTGCGGGACGTTGGCAAGCCGATTCTGCTGGTGTTTAACAAAATTGATCAGTATCCCGCAGCTGATCGATTGGCGATTTATCAAA
Organism: Microcoleaceae cyanobacterium; assembly: GCA_050331715.1. Classification (GTDB taxonomy): domain Bacteria; phylum Cyanobacteriota; class Cyanobacteriia; order Cyanobacteriales; family Microcoleaceae; genus JBHJGO01. The sequence continues at coordinate 21,419 of JBHJGO010000020.1, read as the reverse complement.
AGATTTGTGATGAGCGGGTGAAGGAATTGCTATCCCCTGATGAAATTGTCATGGCAGCAGCAGCCCCTCTGATCCCCACCGCTGAACGTCAACCCGATGGAACGTTGAAAGCGCAACTGATTCAGGGAGCGCCCCAAATTGAGGAGTTGAAGCTCAAGATTTTAGAAATTCTTGAGCGGGAAGGGAAATCTTTGGTAGCCCTCAACAGTATGCTCTATGCCGGGGACATCAACCAACAACTGGTACACCGCAAAATGACGATTCGAGAGGAGAATGCCAATCGGATGATCTGGAATGCGGTAATGGCAAAGGCGATGGCGATCGCCCTTAACCCGATCACTTTCGTTGACCTCCTGAGCGGAGCCGCAATTGATGTAACAATGATTTTGACCTTGTCGAAGCTCTATGGGATTTCCATGACCCAGCAGGGAGCCGTTGACCTGTTGCAGAAGATTGCTTTGGGGGTGGGTGGAATTGGTGCAAGTGAACTCTTGATGAATTTAGGGCTGAGTTCCTTGAAGGGATTTCTGGGATTGGCGGCTCCAGCCACAGGGGGAGCCAGTTTGATTCCCTATCTTTCGGTAGCCATGACTCAGGCGGGAGTTGCGGGTGTTGCCTCCTACGGCATCGGTCAAGTGACGAAAGCATATCTTGCCAATGGAGCCTCCTGGGGGGAAGACAGTCCCAAAACAGTGGTGAAGCAAATCCTGGATTCCCTGGATGAGGAGTCCATCTTGAATCGAATCAAGGCAGAATTGCAGGCAAAATTGGATTTGGAGGATTCAAGTTTGTCGTGATGCTATCATGATCGGTATATATTTCTTGCTTCTATTGAAGAGTTGTTGAATTTTAGGATTGCTCCTAATGAGTATTAAAGCTACTGTTATTGCTGGCTGTCTGAGTCTACTGTTGCCAGGTGTCTCCACACGGGTGATGGCGGCTGGCGATGCCGTAACCCCGGAAGAAGTCCCCAGTGAATACGGTGAAGAACTGGGCTTGAGTGATATTTTAATTCCGGCTGAAAAATCGGTTCGGTTGTTTCAACCGAGATTCCGTGCTCAACCCTACCCCGAATCGGAGTCCTCCGAGTCAAGCTTATTTTCTAATCCCTATTACGAAGGATCTGAACCGCGTCGTATACGGATGCGAGTTCTGGAGAGGGGAAATCAAGGCTACCAGGTACAACGACTGCAACAACGTTTGATTGCCCATGGATTTTCGCCCGGTCGGATTGACAGTGTTTTTGGCGATCGCACAGAGCAGTCGGTTCGAGCATTTCAGGCGGCGATGGGCCTGGAAGTGACTGGGTTAGCCGATCATCCCACCTGGGAGATTTTGAATCGTTATCCCCAGGCATTGGCTGCCCAGGAGAATTCAGAAAAGGAAACTGATTTATCAGGTGTTGAAACCTTTCCAAGCTCTGAGTCGAGTCGCTCGGAGGCGCTAAATTCAGATTCATCTACCTCGGATTCTTCGAGTTCTGACTGGAATGATTCAGGGTTGCAGGAGCCAGCCTCGGACTCTTCAGATTCACCGATTACCTCAAGGTTCAGGCTTCCCGATTCCGACACCCTGAATTCCGGTTCTAACAATGTTGAAACAGAAGTGAAGACTGAGGTGGAAGCTCGAACAGAGGTCATCTTGCAGCGAGGAGATCGAGGATCTCGGGTTCGGGTGTTGCAAACCCGACTTCAGGTTCAAGGGTACGACCCTGGAAAAGTGGATGGCATCTTTGGCCCTCGAACTCAAGCGGCGGTGATTGCTTATCAAGAGTCCAAGGGACTGGATTCTGATGGTAGAGTTGATGAGATGACCTGGTTCCGCTTGGGATGGGAATAGGAAACTCGCAAGCAAGCAAGTATGGTAATAGATAACATTTCAGACAAAACTTCAGTTGCACGTTAGCCGATATCGCCTTGATCTACTCCTGGGTCTGTTTGGCAGTATTGTCTTGGGCCTGGCATCGAAGTTTTACAATGGCCCCTTGGAGAATTGGGTTAATGACTCCTTTTCTTCAATTTTCTATGAGATGTGCTGGGCCTTCTTGGTTGCTTTTGTGTGGCCTGCCCTAACGCTGATACAGATTGCTGTAGGGGTTTTTGTCCTGACCTGCGGTTTGGAAATTCTCCAGCTCTGGCATCCACCTTTCTTGGAAGCGATTCGAGCCACATTGCTAGGACGGCTAATTTTGGGGACAACCTTTGTTGCCACAGACTTCCTATACTACGGGGTGGGATGCGTGGTTGCAGGCTTGTGTCTTTATCGACTAAAGCGATAAGCTACTGATTTGTTTGGCCAGAATTCGCTGATAGCTGTTGGCTGATCGCTTTTGAAGCATAGGGAGCTGTTAACGTTTGAGCATACATGTCGTCGGGATTGGCCTGGATGGAGCGACTGGACTGAAGGAGTCCGTCCGACAGATTGTTGGTTGGGCAACGGTTTTGGTCGGTAGCGATCGCCACCTGAGTTATTTTCCAGAGTCCTCAGCCCATCGCTTAGTTTTGGGAGATTTCATTGAAGTCACTCAGCAAATCCAGCAGATCCTGGCCACCTGGGAAATTCGTCAGCAAAGAATTCGACAGGGATTAATCGCAGATGACACGATGGTCGAACCTTTGATCGTGGTTTTAGTCTCTGGTGATCCACTGTTTTTTGGATTGGGACGATTGTTGTTGGATCAGTTCCACCCCGAACAACTCTTCTTTCATCCCCACCTCAGCTCAATCCAACTGGCCTTCAGTCGGGTTCGAGTACCGTGGCAAGATGCGGAAGTCATCAGTGCCCATGGCCGCTCCTTTGAAGCTCTGACCCAGGCACTACAGCAAAAAGCAGAGAAAATAGCAGTCCTGACCGACAACGTTCACTCACCAGCAGCCATTGCCCGACTGCTGATCACGCTTGACTTGGCGTTTGACTATCAATTCTGGGTGTGTGAAAACCTGGATGGTGCAAATGAACGGGTCGCGCAATGGGAGGTTGGTCGAGTTGAAAATCAAACTTTTTCGCCCTTAAATGTGGTGATTCTGCTGCGCCAGTTTCAACAGGTTATCACCGACGAAGAACTGGCCAAATTACCAGGTATGGGAATTCCAGATCGGCTATTTCACAGCTATTCAGATCGTCCGGGTCTGATGACCAAGCGAGAAGTACGGCTACTGATTCTAGGAGAACTATCTCTCCAGCCACAGCAGGTTCTTTGGGATGTCGGGGCAGGAACCGGGTCAGTCTCGATTGAAGTTGCCCGCCTATTTCCGAGTTCAACCATCTATGCGATTGAAAAGACGGCGGCGGGGACGGGCTTGATTGAAAAGAATATGAAGCAGTTTCAAGTCCATAACGTTGTTTCAATTCATGGCACTGCACCGGAAATTCTACATCGGTTGCTATCGCCCAATCGTTTCTTCATCGGGGGCAGCGGGGGGAATCTAAACGAAGTGTTAGGCGTTTGCAGCTTGCGATTACTACCCCGTGGCGTGATGGTGATGACCTTTGCGACGGTAGAGCATCTTAATCTTGCTCTCCAATGGCTCCAGGAACGAATCAAGCTAGAACCCAATTGGAGCTATCGACTATTGCAAGTTCAACTCTCACAGTCCGTTCCGGTGGGAAATTTAACCCGACTTTCTCCCTTAAATCCTGTAACAATCTTGACGATCAATTGCGGCTAATTGTTTCACAGCTTGTTTCACGGCATCTTGACGCTACTGAGGTGTGAGGGGTATGGCCCATTAATTCATTGCAGGAACGATGAGCTGCCTGGGCAGGGAACGTTTTGCACATCAATAACGGTGTGCATAGCGCCCAGCACACCTTACACATTCACTAGATGTTATTCAAGGTGACCCTAACACACAAACTGCGGCATTACTTCCGCCGCTGTAAACAATCCATGAATTCCTCGACGATGCAACTGTAACCCGGCTTTCAAATAACCAAACGCAGGCCCACACACATTTGCTGCCATACTGGTCTCATCGCCTAAAGTGAACGTGTGGGGTGAGATTTTGCCCTCAAAGGTTCGGCCTGTCACCTGAACATTTGTACTCAAAGGTTTCTTTGGATTCCGAGTATCCACAATACCCCCCACCGTCACTTGATCCCGATGGCAAATCCCGGCCAATTCCAGCATGATATCGTCAGCATGTTCCATATTTTCCAGCTTCAGGAGACCGTTCGTTTGGTTTAGAAGTGCTTCAATCTCGGCATCGGTCATGGTTCTGGCCTGTTCTACTGTGTAACCTGGCAAGTGGCCAATATCCTCTCGAATCGTGGCACGATAGGCTTCCCAATTGGCAATTCCTACCCCGAAGGTAATTTGGACACTATGAACTTCTGTGTAGCTCTGGGCGGCAACCGCCGCTGCCGCTGTGAGTAATCCTGGTGTTGCCCCACAACCCGTCATGTAGGTAATTCCAGCCTGTTGTAGGTCAGCTTGAAGTTCCAGTACCAACTCCATAGCACTAGTGCGCTTGAGGGCATCAACCAAAACCCCTTTCCAGCCCGACTGAATGAATTGCCGCGTCACATCAGCCATGAAAGTATTCGGCAAGTTAGGCAGAGCCAGGAAGTACCCCTCTACCTGATCCGCTGTGGCAATCAGTTCGGCAATGCTGTCATGGCTCAATGATCCATTAGATTCAAGGTAACCAATGGAGCCCTGCCGATGATAGGTCTGAATACAATCATCTGCGTCTAGTCCTTCGGCGGCGTAGGCATACCCATGCCGATCTGCTGCCGCCACCCAGTGCATTTCCTGCTTGGGTTCTAGTACACGAGTCGCAGCCTGTCCCAGCCCCCCAAATCCCAAGATGCCAATTCGCATAGGGTTTACAATCCTGCTGCCGATGGAAGGAACAGACAGATTCTCTAACGATGCTTTGCTCATAATCATCTCGCTGAATAATAGTCTTGTTGCAAGTTTTTGATTGTGGGTGATCTTGATGGGAAAACCTAACTACTTGCCTTCGACAGAAAAGAAGCTGAGGTGATAGGGGTAGTCTTTCCAGGGGTGGCGCTGGACTTCTTGAAGCAACGTTTTCCCACTCCAGGATAGATCGGGGACGTTGAGTTGGATCACGGTCTTTTTGACAGTCACTCGCTTCAATAGTATCCCAACGTCCTTTGCGTCTAGAGTAAACTGAACAGACTCTGCACCGTTGTGACCGTAGAGAACGGCTGGAATCAAACCGTCGCGGCGGAGGGCATTAGGCTTACTTCCTTCGACTCGCTTCTGACCTTCAATCTTGAGTTCCATAGTATTGTTCTGAATAAACGACAGGTGGACTTTGAATCAAATAAACACAATCTCTAATTATAGCAATGAAGTGGAGAATTATTAGGTAGGGATTAACATTTGGCTTTCAACCGCCAGGGCAGGTTGTTGGCAGAACTAGTATTTTCATTTTTCAATTACGACCTTCCAACTTCATCTGCATCTGGCTGAACAGCTCTCTTGATTCCTGCTGAATCTTTGTGTATCTTTCCAGAATTGGCTTGATTGTCTGTTCCTCTCGTTCAACATGGTCATAGAATTGAACGAAGATCCGATCAATTTCTTCGTAGATTAGACCTAACTTTTGATTTAAACGATCTGAAACGTCAGCTTCAAATTTGCCCTTTTCCCGATCCAGGGCCTGCTCAAACTTACGGATAATTCGATTGCGCTGCCAGGCAATTCCCACAGCAAAAATAATCACCCCAATTCCCGCAAAGGCCACCCCAACTGCATTCATAATCGCTTCCGCCACTGCGAATTCCAGAATATTCATCACGGTTCCAGCCACGGCAATAAATGCTCCCCCCACAATATCAACGGCCATATCTACCGCTTCGGAATTCAGCTACCGTACCAACCCTTCATCGGTCATCAGTTGTGAGACTTTATGTTTAACGCTCTCGATCACCTCCTGGCGACGTTCTAAAACCTTGAGGGAAATGTTGGTACTGTGAATTTGATTGGCCTGAACGTGGTTGAGGTCATAGGTTAAGCCTTCTAGAAGCTGACGAATACTGTCTACAAAATTTTGTGCCCCTTCTGTAGAAACTTCCTCCAGGGAGACTCTGAGATCTTCCTGACAGCGATCTTGAAAACTCTTGATCCAGGCTTGAATTGATGATTCCTTATTGAAAATTCCAACAAAAGCTTTTTGGATCACCGTTAAAATTGAAAGGCTTTCTCGAAACTCTTGCTTAATTCGACTAGAAATTGTGCCGTAGCGAGCGGCCAATCTTTCAATCAAACTGTCAATTTCTGAGCGCGATCGCCGCTGTGCTGCGCCAATCCGATTCTTGATTTTCTCTACGGCCAACTGATCCGTCGCAAGTTGAGTTTGTAGACCTCGAATATCGAGTTCCAGGGTTTCAAGAATTTTCTGGGTAGTCTGACTCACAGAATGTAACTTAACCCTGTAGGCTTCTCCAGAAGAAACCATGCTGCGGATGTAGTCTCTGACGGATTCAAACCCGCTTTCGGGTTCTTGGTAAAGTTCCCGCTCTGCTGAGGTTGCAAAAATTACCGGAGACTGAATTTGTTTTTGATTGGCGTATTCTCTAACCCGCTCAATATTACGGGTCAAATCATCGGGCCGGAGCAGGTCAGCCTGTTGCAGGATAAACACCACTTTCTTGCGCCATTCCATGGCCACATAGTTGAGGAAATCCCAGGCACTTTTCTGATAAGGATTCTTAGCAAACAATACAAAGAAAGTTAGATCACTGTTGGGAATATATCGTTCTGTAATAATTTGATGGTCTTGAACAATGGTATTCGTTCCTGGGGTATCAACGATTGAAATATCCTGAAGAATTTCAATCGGCAGTCCAATTTTTCTTAAACTAGGCTCAATTTGAGTTACGAACTTTTCAGGAGCGTAAGCAATTTGCTGAACTGAATCGGTGCAGGGTTCAATGTCTGTGGCGCAAACTTCAGCTCCCAATAGGGCATTCACAAAACTACTTTTTCCCGCTTTTACCTCACCCACGACAACGAAGAGAAAAGGCTCGTTAATATTTCGGCGCAATCGATCCGTTGTATCCTGAAGACCAGGATTATTAATATCAGCCGCTAATTGCTGGGTTTCCTGCAATAACTCGTCTAATTCTGACCGATAGTCCTGTAAGACCTGATTAAGAATTTTTTTACTCATTACAATATATGGGTTTGGTAAATTTCCTAGAGGCCAGGATTCACAGCCCTCAAATAAATATAAGCGTTGAGCAAGAATATAAATTGTTGCCTGAACGTTACACATTCATTCAACATAATTACCTACATCCTATCACCAGCCTACAGGAGGGTTTGTGAAAAAATACTCTCTTGAATAAGCTCTTGGGATGTTTCACAGGCAGACAGGGCGAGAAGCCCTCGCCCCTACAGAGGATTTGTTTGTGTATCTAATGTAGGGGTTGGGGGGTCTCCCAACCCTCTCCCAACTCAACCGTTCACAACAATCCTCGATATCGAATGAACATCAAAATCGCTGCCCATGACCCCAGAGCAACCTTAATTGCCACCAAAATATTCAGAATTGGAATCCAACCGCCACTGACTAGTCCGCCCAATTCTCCGTGGGGCAACTCCATCCCGATCAAACTCAGAACGGCAAGTACGATGAAAATCAAGACTGAAACCTTCTCCCAGGTTGAAGCATTCCAGCGTTTATAAATTCCCTCCATCCATTTTGATGATGATGTGATCGCCACCAGTCCAATTGCTGTTCCTCCTGCCACACCTGCTGCAAAGCCCCCACCAGGACTCAAGTGTCCCCGAATCGCTAGCTCAATGCCCACCAATGCCGCAATCGTTGCACCCAGGCGAGCCAGAACGATGGAGGGATGGTCATTAAACTGATAAATCGTGCAGGAGGGTTGTTCATTGGCCAGGAGAAACCGCACCCCCATCATGGCAATGGTAAACACCACAACCTCAAAAATCGTATCGTAGAGCCGATTCCGGAAAATGATTCCTGAAACCGCATTCGGTACGCCGCTATCTTCCACAACGAGTTCGACAACAGAGAGATCTACCGCTTCGATGGCTGGATTGGGGAAGACCAGCATTTTAATGTAGAGCGCAATTCCGACCGCAACATAAATCCATCTCATGAGCGAACCTCCACTGGTTCAACTGCTGCTTCAACAGGGGTTGCTTCTGGGAAATTCAGTGGCGACTGAATATAGCTCAGACCCACTATCACGTTTGACAAACCCGATTGCAGAATCTCGTAAAGTCGCTCAACTCTGGTCTGGAGATAGTAGGGCGGTTGCTGATCCGTTGCTAGGGGTTCGGCCTCTTGATTCAGTAGGACACAGAGCGTGTGAATTTCCTTCTTGGTCAGGGCCGCTTGCAACATTTCCAGGTTGCTGTAGGTGACCAATTCAAGGCGCATGTGATACTTATCAAGGGTTCTGCGTAAGGTTGAGAGCAGATGTCGCTCCTCATTTAACCGAATGAGGTCATCTTCCATCACACCCAGTCGCATACTGAGAGAGGAGCGCACCGCCACAGCATAGAGGGTAATCGACAACATCGTACCGACTAACGCCTCGGTCAATGCAACATCGGCTGCTCCAAACAGAGCATAGACTAAAGCCGCTATAGCTCCTAAAATTCCTCGGATTACCAGAGCATGATAGGGGTTGACCTGAAATACCAACATACAAGCCGTTAACGGCAACAAAGCAGCAATAGCAATAACATAAAAATCCTCAGTCATCTTCCCCTCCACTGCTAGAACAATAGGCTAAAACGTATCCCAGAACCGTATTCCAGATGGCCAGGGAGATCAATGCCAACACTAACAGCGGCCATTCACGGGGGATTCTCAACAATAGACCGACAATAATGCTCATTGAACCCAAAGTATCTGACACTGAAAGACTGTGTAGCTTAAACAAGATGGAGCGATCGCCGACCAGTGGCCAAGTTCCCCAAAACCAAAAGACAATTCCAACGCCAATCAAAAGGTAACTCAGGTGCTCAATCATAGTTCATTCATTCGTCTGAGAACATGGGCCAGTAACATCAAAGAGGCATTGCCAACACTTAAAATCAACACCCCCACCACCCCAATCATCCAATCGTCTCGTAGCACTGAAACAATGAGAATCATAATGGAGGTTTTGGTCGCAATACTGGCAAAGGCCAACATTTTTTGCCAGATCTGATCATCCTGCCAGGCCTCGTAGATTGGAATTAACAGCGCCAGAAACATGGCTAACAAAACAAAATTCATTTCCGCTTCCTCCGTCGCACCCAATGAACCTCATACCAACCGTCCTCGTCGTACCTTAAAACAATAGTTTTAGGGGTAAAGGTGATGAGAAAAATATCTAAAAAAATCAATCCTGGGGTACGATTTGGCTTCACCTGTTCCATCGTTTTACCTTCTTGCTGATGGGGACGAAGCATAATTTCAAAGGCTTCAAAATAGGCTTGGGGAATTGCAACAATAATCTCCCAGAGAACACGAAGCCAATCTCCTAAAACCGCCGGATTGGTATAGCGCCTTGGAATCAAAAAAGCAATACAAATGCCAATAATAATGTTGGCAAGACTGAAGTCAGCCGTCAGCAGAAACCAAATCGTGAGTCTCAGCAATAAATCAAGAGATCCAATCATGTCAGTACCATCCAAAACAACAGGGTCAACATCAAACTCATCACCCCAATCAGATGGTCGAACTGTTCCAATGCCCTAGGCAACCTAATGGTGAACTTCTGAAAAAAGGAGCTTTTGTCAACCAAAACCTTAGTTACTCCAAGGTAGATCAGCCACCCTAAACCGACTTTTATCAAGGATTTTATCAGATTATTTAGAGTATAAACCTGATAGTGAAAGCCATTCGTAACAATTAACTCCCCAAGCAAAATAATCATGGCTAGCCAAAATCCAAGTTTGGCTTTCTGAGGCTGATTCTGAGGCTGGGGTTGCGCAGTAGAGGGCAAAAAGATCAATTTCGCCATCACGATCACCGTGCCAATGGCTGCCAAGTTCATCAAAGCGGACTGCCAGGGGGCTAGCTGCTTCAGGGTCAAGACTTTTGCTTCAAAGCCAGACAGGAGGGGAAACCCTGACACTGAAAGACCAGCAATCACCAGTGCAATCCAAACTGAGCGTGGCATCGGCGTCTTCCGGAGTTCCTGAAAATTTCGACTGGGTAAATTTCCAGCGATCAGAAATAATGTAGCCTTGGCGAGTCCGTGGGTCAAAGCATAGAAGCCCGCGACGGCTGGTGCTGCCATGACAAAACCAAGCTGTGAGATGGTACTCAGGGCCAACATGCGTTTCGTGTCCCGCTCAAAGATGGCGTAACTCACGCCCAATAGAGCCGTGCCAACACTGAAAACTCCCACGATAGGCTGAACTTCCTCCATCATCAGGGCGCAGCGCACCAGCGGGAAAACTCCAGCCTTAACCACAATTCCTGACAATAGGGCCGACACAGGAGTCTCCGATTCTGAATGGGTTAGTGGCAACCATAGCCCTGAGACAAAGATACCTCCCTTGGTTAATAGTCCCAGAAACAGCAGTGCAACTGCCTCAGTCGGAGCACCCCGCAGCCCAGTAAATGCAAAGGAATTTCCAGCCTGGTAGACCAGGACTGCCCCAATCAGATAGAACAGCATGGCAGTATTGCTGACGAATAGATACCGCAGGGCGACCCAGATAGAACGATCCGTACGCGGATAGGCAATCAGCAAAAAGGCGGCAATACTGATGACTTCAAGGGCCACATACAAACTAATAAAGTCAGCGCAAATAAACACCGCATTCACACTACCGTGGAGAATAATGGCCTGGGTGTAGAAAAAAGCGCTCTTGTCCTTAGACCAGCAGTAGAGGATTACCGCTGCCGTTACAAGGGCATTGGTTAAAATGAAGTAGCCACTGAGATTATCGGCAATTAATGTCACCCCAAAATTATCTAGTAGTTGCAGGTTCAGTGGGACGGGATCAAAAATTCGATTTAATCCATACCCCCATGAAACCAATGCAAATCCCATGGCTATGTAGCGACTTTACTTGGGTAAAAGGTATATACTAAATCCAGCAAGAAAGGGCAGGGCAATCCAGGTAACAGTGATGGCATTCATGGCGTATTATTCTTCTCAATCTGGTCAATTTCCAAAGTTGGTGTGTCCCGTGAAAGCTTCATTACCCCCACCAACATCAACGCTTGAATCGATAAACCAATCACAATCGCTGTCAAAATCACTGCTTGAGGAACCGGGTCAGCATAGTCAACGGGCTTATCCGTTGAAGCAATGGGTGTAAACCGCCCTCCCCGGGCTGCAATCAGAACGTAATAGGCAACCACCCCGGTACTCATGACATCCATAGTAATAATTTTCATCATCAAATTTTTCTTCAAGATGATGCCAAAAAATCCTACCAACACAGTTGCAAAAATACAGGCTTCTAAAACAGACATAATCAGGCTAAAAATTTAGATCCAGAAATGGCCAAGGGAAAATGTTATTCAGCGCTTAATTCATTCAGTTTGATATCTAAAGCCCCCCTGAACTCAGAGGGGATTTTGGCAGTCATGGCCCAATTTTCTAACCTACCAAGGAATTGGATTCTACTAGAGAAGTTACTGCGCCAAATGCACCCAGAATGGCTTCCAGACGAATAACATTGGAACGTTCACCCCTCCAGTTTTAGCCGAGCTAGCCACAGTTGATCAAGAAAAATCAAGACCAATATTTAATCTGCTATGAATCTCTAGATTGCAGGTGATGTCCCTAAATCCAAATCCGCTGCTGAACCGGAAGCAGGTGCGAATGCTGCGGGGTAAACCGTGGCAACGGCATCCTTCAAGGCTTCGGCACGACTCATATAAAGGTGATTTGCTGGAATTAGATTGAACACCTTGAGTTTTTCCAGACGACGCTTGGTCTGTCCTGTTGCTCCCACAATAAATACTTGACGCTCCTTCTCAACCGCCTCCTTGATAGCATTTTCCAGGGCTAGAGAAGCTGTAACACCCAGATGGGGAACATCGCTCAGGTCAAAGACAATCGCGTCACATTCACCAATGGCGTTGTGTTCACGGGAGATGGCCTTGGCAACCCCGAAAATCATTGGCCCACTGAGCTGGAACAATAGAACTCGGCCATTTGCCTCATCCAACCACCGTCTTTCATTGGCATCCAGTAGAATCGCATCATCTGCATCAGTGATAGTCTTAACGGACTCCGCCTGCAGGGAACTCATGCGATCAATTGTGAGAACATTGGCGACGAAAACACCAATTCCAACGGCGGCGATCAAGTCAACCAGAACCGTCAATAGAATCACGCCATACATGATCAATGATCCTTTGATGGAAATTTGGTGGGCTCGCTTCAAGAAGTCCCAGTCAATGATGTCGATACCAACCTTCAGTGCAATTCCGGCCAGTACGGCTAGCGGAATGGATGCCGTTAAGTTGGCAGCTCCCAAGATCACAACCAACAGCACAATCGCACGGGTCAAGCCAGAGAGCGCTGTTCGTCCACCAGCCTGGATATTAACAACCGTTCCCATCGTGGCTCCCGCACCTGCGATGCCACCGAACAGACCAGAAACCAAGTTCCCTAAACCCTGACCAATTAACTCCTTGTTAGAGTCATGTTCTGTGCGAGTCAAGCTGTCTGCGATCACCGACGTTAACAACGCATCAATACAACCCAACATTCCTAATACTGCTGCATCAGCAAACATCAAGCGAAGTTGAGAAGCGCTAAAGGTTGGGGTCTGAATCGCAGGAAAACCAGAAGGGATTTCACCAATGCGGCGAATATCCAGACCAGAACCAGAGACAATCACCAGAGACAAAACAGTTCCGACAATCAGAGCAACCAGTTGAGGGGGAACAATCCGCTTGAACTTCGAGGGCATGAACCAGATAATCGCAACGGTCAGCGCAGCCAGAAACGTTTCTGCGGGCTGAATATTAGCCAGTAGCTCTGGAATAGACCCTAGTGTTCCTAAAACTCCACCCTTGGGAGTTGCTTGTCCCAGGAATGGAGCCAGTTGGAGAATCACCAGGATAATACCGATCCCCGACATGAAGCCGGAAATAACGGTATAGGGCATCATCGTGACGTACTTCCCTAACCGCAGAGTACCGAAAATAATTTGGAAAATTCCGGCCATCATGACGACCGTAAAGGCCATGGCCATACCATTTTCCGGATTGCTCGCGGTTAAATTCGCAATCACAGCGGTCATTACCACTGTCATCGGGCCAGTGGGTTCAGAAATTAACGTGGGTGTACCCCCAAACAGGGCAGCAAAAAAACCATCCAGAACAGCCCCCCAAAGACCAGCCGCTGGGCCAGCACCGGAGGCAACACCAAAGGCAAGGGCCATCGGTAGCGCAATAATAGCGGCAGTAACCCCGCCGAAGAGGTCGCCGCGTAAATTTCGAAAGTGGATTTTATTCGTGAGTTGCATGGTGAGTCAACCTAAACTTCGGATCAATGGGCATGAGAGCCCAACAGCAATGCTTCATAGAAGCAAAACTATGTAATAAAGAAGGAGCATTGATTAATATCAAACCATAGATTTCCTTAAGTTTAGTAACCAATTCGTGAACATTCGTAATGTTCGGCAAAGGAAAAACTTATGAAAACAGGAAATATCCTTAAAAAATCGGTGGACAGCTTACCTATCCACCGATTCTTCGGGTGACTCCCACACCAGACGAAAGTCATCAATCTGTGATTTTTAAAGGTTGTTTTAAAATGCTACAGCAATCACAAATGATTTGTGAAAAGGGGGTGAAGGGGGCGGTGCCCACTTCTTGGAAAGTCCCCAAACCCCTCCATAGTGCTTTTCATGATTGATTCAGGATTGCTATGGGAACACAAACTGTCCTAGAAGTAAACATCAATGTTGGCTCGTCCGCTGGTTTTAAGCCAGTTTTGGGCTTCGATGTAGTTATTGGGAGCCAGGCGAATGGCGCGTACCCAATATTCTGCTGCCTTGTTGAATTCATTCTCGGCAGTGTCACCATCTTCAGCCTCCTTCGCCCGTTCACCCCGATAGTGGTGGATCACAGCAATATTGTTTAGAGCCTGGGGCATTCGAGAATTGGCATCGAGGGCCTGATGATAGTATTCCAGTGCCCTCTCATGTTCACCATTGCTGGTGTGAATCAAGCCAATGTTGTAGAGAATATAGCTGCGATCATAGGGATCCTTTTCTATCTCCAGGGCTTCGTAGTAATTTTCCAAAGCCTCGGCATATTCTCCATCCGCCTGGGCAGACATCCCATCTCGATAGTAGGCAAAAGCCTCCTTAGAAGCATGGTTTGTCGGCAAAATCTTGAGGATAATATCTGCAATAACTGTAAATGTCTTATCTACAAAATTATCGTTTCGTTGAGTTCTAGGCATGGCAATCCGCGTTGAATCATAGAGAAATTATACGGTTCTGGCTCAAGGTGGGACAAGCACAACAGGACGGTGCGTGAATCACAAAATTCCCTATCCCCCTGTCTACCATAACGCTCAAATTATACTGGTAGTAGAGGAAAGTATCTCCAGGCACTAATCTAAGAAACTGATGAGCACCGCTCCCAACCCCTCCATCATTAAAGCCGTTGAACAGCTTGACTATCGAGTGACTCCTGGCGACGTTGCAGCCAAAGCGGGTCTGGATGTCAATCTTGCCCAGCAACAACTTTTAACCCTGGCTTCAGAAGCCGGAGGTCATCTCCAGGTCTCAGAAACTGGAGAAATGGCCTTCCAATTTTCTAAAGATTTTCAAGCAATTCTACGCAATAAGTATTGGCGACTGCGCTGGAAATCCTGGTGGGAAAAGGTCTGGCGAGTGCTGTTTTATCTAATTCGGATTTCTTTCGGGATTCTGTTAGTTTTATCGATTGCGCTGATTCTAGTAGCAATTGTTGTGATTCTAATTGCACTTAGTGCCAGTAAGGATGGCGAAATGGGCGGCGGCGGAGATGGCGGGGATGGGATGTCCTTCCCCCGTGTCTGGCTTGGCCCCGATTGGTTCTGGTTTCTCTACTGGGATCCGAGAGACTACGATGCGACCCACCGCCGACGCAGTCGATCTCGCAACCGTGGACGCAGCGGCCAAGCTGAGAAAGGGGAGCTGAATTTCTTTGAGGCGATTTTTTCCTTTCTATTTGGAGATGGTGATCCCAATAATCGTCTGGAGGAACGTCGCTGGCAAACCATCGCAACCGTGATTCGGAATAACCAAGGAGCCATTGCTGCGGAACAGTTAGCGCCCTATTTCGATCAGATTTCTCCGGGTTCCCTGGACTATGAAGACTATGTTCTCCCTGCCCTGGCTCGGTTTGATGGTCAGCCTCAAGTCAGTCCCGAAGGGCAAATCATCTACCATTTTCCAGAATTGCAAACAACCGCCACTGAGTTCCAAGAACAATCCGTTCCAGGCTACCTACGGGAAAAGCCCTGGCGCTTCAGTCAGGCCAGTTCCAATCAGGTGATGCTGTCAATTGGTTTAGGAGCCGTCAATCTCGTCGGAGCATTGGTGTTAGGAAATCTCCTAGCAGATGGCACAATAGCAGCACAATTGGGTGGGTTTGTGGAATTTGTGAATTGGATTTATCCAGTATTGTTGTTCTACGGTACGGGTTTCCTGGGAATTCCGCTGGTGCGTTATTTCTGGATTCAATGGCGCAATACTAAGGTTCAGGCTCGCAATCAGGAACGTCTGGAACGAACAACGGTCATCAATCACGCCAACCCGGAACTTCAGAAGAAGCTCAGTTATGCCAAACAATTTGCGACTCAGACCGTAATCGACCAAAAGCAACTGGCCTACACCACAGAAGAAGACCTGATTGAACAAGAGGTCAAACAAGCTGATAGGATTGATGCAGAGTGGGAGCAGCGGTTAAATCAGTCGAATTCAGGCAGTTGACATGAAGATGACCCTCTCAAAAACAGCTCAATCAGAAATCTTCTATCCCAGTTCAGACAGTGAACCCGTTGCAGAGACCTATGATCATCTTTATGCGATGCTGACGATTCTGGAAGTATTATGGCAATACCTCCAAGGTCAGCAGGCAACCATTTTGTGCGATCAATTTCTCTACTATGCTGAAGGCTTCCCCAAGCTGAGAGTTACACCGGACGTGATGGTGATTTTTGATGTGGAACCCGGAGGGCGGGATAATTACAAAATTTGGGAAGAAGGTCAGACGCCATCTGTGATCTTCGAGATTACTTCTCCCTCAACTCGCCAACCGGATCGGGAATTTAAAAAGGAACTCTATGAGGGCTTAAATGTCCAGGAATACTGGCTGTTTGACCCCAAGGGAGAATGGATTCCTGAGAAACTGCTTGGCTACACCCTATGGCAGGAAACCTACCGACCAATTCTAGAGTCTCGCAGTACAGTTCTACAATTGCGTTTAGCAGTCGAGGAGCAACTGGTGAGATTCTATCGGGAAGATACGGGGGAGAAGTTACCGATCAGTGATGAGTTAGTTCTGACCCTTCAGGAGGAAGCTCAAGCCCGACAGGTAGCAGAGGCACGGGCTGAACGTTTAGCAGAAAAATTGCGGTCGATGGGGATCGATCCTGACCAGATTGATCAATGACATTGGTGATTGCAGGCGATCGCAGTAGTGCCGGAAAAACAACAGTCACTTTAGCCCTGCTATCCTATCTCAAACAGCAGGGTTTAACGGTGCAATTCTTCAAGGTGGTGCCGGATTACATTGACCCAATGTTTCATCAGGCCATTACCCAAATTCCCTGTTACAACCTTGACCCGATTCTCACCTCTGAAGCCTATATTCAGCGATGTTTTGGGCAACATATTCAATCTACTGATTTTGCTGTAGTAGAAGGGGTCATGGGACTATTTGATGGGGTTCCGGATCAGAATTCAAGACTGCCGAAAGCGTCAACGGCCCAGATTGCCCAGTTGCTCGATCTACCGATTTTATTAGTCGTTGATTGTAGTCGATTATCTGGTTCTATTGCTGCCATTGTGCACGGCTTAACAACTTTAAATCACGGCTTGAAATTTGCAGGTTGTATTCTAAATCGTGTGGGTAGCGATCGCCACCTGGAATTACTTCAATCGGCCCTAGACCCTTTGGGAATTCCAATTCTAGGTGTACTCAAACGTCAGGTTAAGATTTCGATTCCCAGTCGACATTTGGGCTTGATTCCCAGCGAAGAATTATCCGTTTTGCAGACAACCTTTGATCGATTGGCACATCTGGCAAAGCAATGGTTTGATTGGGAAAGATTACTACCACTGCGCAAGACAGAAAACTCAATACCGTTAGAGATTGGGGGTTGGGAGACCCAGCCCCTACGTTCCCCTGGAAAAGATTTAAGGCATCCTGATCCGGCTAGAATTGGCGTTGCAAGAGATAAAGCCTTTAACTTTTACTATGCAGATAATTTGGCGACTCTGCAAAGTTTAGGAGCTGAATTAGTTTTTTGGAGTCCGTTACAAGATACTAAGCTACCTAATAACCTAGACGGGCTGTATCTTGGGGGAGGCTTTCCAGAGGTTTTTGCCGAAGAACTCAGTCAGAATACAACGCTTCTACAACAGGTGAAGCAAACCATCCAATCAGGGATTCCAGTTTACGCAGAATGTGGCGGATTAATGTATTTGTCAGAAGCAATTATTGATTTTGATCAGAAAAACTGGCCGATGGTTGGAATATTACCCACTGCGACCCGGATGGGTCAGCGCTTAAAATTGGGCTATTATCAAGCTAAAGTTCTAAAATCTAGCCCCTTATTAAAGGAAGGTCATCAAGTTTGTGGTCATCAATTTCATCGCTCTGAACTAACTCTAGACCCTGATCAACCCTTGCTAGCGCTGAAACGGTATTCGCCAGATTCTATGTCTGCGAAAGGGAAATATGAGCAAGATAGTTATGAACCAGAAGGATGGTGTTGCTCGCCCAAGCTTCATGCCTCTTATTTGCATTTACATTGGGGAGATCGGTTAGAAATTCCCCAACGGTTTATCCAAAGTTGTCAGGTTTTTAGGATGATTTTCTGGAACTGAGATGTCAGTAATGTCATTCCCGTGTAGGCAGCAATCCAGACAACCCCTCCTCGCTATTTGAGCAAGTTTTTAACTGGTTGATCATCATAAAAAACTTCCTCTGACAACAGTTGATACTCCTCTCCGACCCAAATCAATGAAGCACGAATCACCTGACCCTCTTCTAGTAATACGATGGAAAAATTACGCTGCTTTTTGCAATCAACTTCAATAATTCGAGGAACCCGTGCCGCATTGAAGTAAATCGTCCCTGTTGCATCCTGTTTTAGCACTGTTCGGAGACGTTCACGGGTATGTTTGAGCTGATGATGCATGTGGCCAAAGGTAACCAGCGGGATATTCTTGCCTAGAATTCGGGTTCGATCTATCGCTTCTGCAAAATCAGGATCGCCATAGTCCCCGCCGGAAGGTTTCCAGTCTCGGCCACACATATCCTCTGGCGCATCTCCCAAACCAAAGGGGCCATTGTGACCCATGAAAATTAGAGTCTCCTGGGTGGCTGACTTTGCAGCTTCCGCAATGCAATCCGCCGATTCAGCAAAACTGTCTATCCCAAATTTCTCCCGATAGAATCCCCGATCCCGCCAATGGGTTCCTCCCCAGGTAAAGGGACGACTGCCAACCACACTCAGCCCAAATTCTGGAAAGTCCCGCTTTCCATAGCCCACATGGGCCTCTCCCACCAGATCCAGTTGGCGCTGCACACGGTTTTCCTGCGTCCGGTCGTAGGGGGCTTTTCGGCGGCCCCAGTCCGTCATGGAATACCAGGCATCGTGGTTGCCAAATACAACTGCTTTTGGCAGTGTGACGGCGGCGACGGCTTCAACAACGTGAACGGCTTCGTTGCCAAAGTCTCCGACAAATAGAACCAGATCCACCCCCAAGGCTCGAAGTGTAGCCTCGTCTTCCGCTTCCCACTGGTTATGAATATCCCCAATAACGGCAATCTTCACCACTTGATTTTTGTTAAAACTCATTCTTAATTTTTTGCTGCGTCATGTACCGCTAACTCAAGGATACTTTGTTTCAAGAATTCAGGATTGTCCTGGGTGAAGCCAGCTTGAGCAAGAAATTTAGATCTATCGTTCTTTTTCTTATGCGCCAGAAGATACTGCGTGAGTTTATCGTCAGGAATGATGTACGGTTCAGGTAACTTCAAAGGGAGAATCTCTATGACACGTCAGCGGTGGTCTTCTCGAACGGTTTTTGTATTAGCGGCAATTGGTTCGGCAGTTGGATTGGGGAATATCTGGCGATTTCCCTATCTCGCTGGAAAATATGGTGGGGGAGCCTTTTTAATTCCCTATTTGGTGGCGTTAATCATTGTGGGAATTCCATTACTGACGTTAGAGTTTGCCCTGGGTCAAAAGATGCAACGGGGCGTGGTTGGTACATTTAGAGAAATCCATCCAAAATTTCAGGGATTCGGAGTCGCCGCAATTTTGTCCGCCTTCGTTGTGATGGCCTACTATGCGGTGGTCATGGCCTGGGCCTTGATTTACCTGTTTGCGGCTTTTCGAGTGAACTGGTCAGACAATGCCGAACAGTACTTTTTTGAATCGGTACTGCGACTGAGTGAAGGCGCGGGTCAGATCCGGAGCGTGAATCTACCGATTTTGCTGGCTCTGGTTGCGGTTTGGGTGCTGATTTATTTCTGTGTCTGGCGGGGAACTGAGAGCGAAGGCAATATCGTGCTCTACAGCGTGCCCTTGCCAATTCTGCTGCTGGGGGTCTTGTTGGTCAGAGCCATAACCCTACCGGGTTTTCTGGACGGCTGGCAGCTCTATCTCACCCCAGTTTGGAGTATTCTAGCCGATCCGGAAGTCTGGTCAGCGGCCTTTTCCCAAATCTTTTTCACCCTATCTTTGGCCTTCGGCACGATGATGGCCTACGCCAGCTATAAATCTCCCGAAGATGACGTGACTGGGGATGCCTGGATTACAGCCCTGGCCAATAGCGCCATTAGTCTATTTGCTGGATTTGTGGTGTTTGGTGTCTTGGGGTACATGGCCTCTCAAACGAATACACCCATTACCGAACTGGCTGCCTCCGGCCCTGGATTAGCATTTGTAGTATTTCCCCAGGCTTTGAGTCTGATGCCCTTGCCGGGATTGTTTAGTGTTTTGTTCTTTCTCATGCTGCTGTCTCTCGGTATTGATAGCGCTTTTTCCATTGTGGAAGCGGTGAATACGGTGTTGCTGGATCGCAATCCCAATTGGCGAATTGAGCAGGTTTCTCTTTGGGTTTGTCTGGCCGGGTTGCTGGCAGGTGTCATCTATACCACTCAGGCTGGACTGTATTTTCTCGACATCACCGATCATTTCATTACCAACTACAACATAATGATCATCGCCATTGCCCAATCGATTCTGGGGGGATGGATCTATGGGGCTGAGGTACTGCGACGATACATTAATAGCGTTAGCACCTGGCAGGTGGGCCGCTGGTGGTCAGTGTCAATTCAATATGTTGTGCCGATGGCGCTGACGGCGCTTTTGGTGGCTCAGTTTTCCAAGGATCTGCAAACGCCCTATGAAGGGTATCCTGGTTGGGCACTGGGAATTGGTTGGTTGATTGTTCTAATGCCGCTGGGAATTATCCTGCGATTCTGGTTTCAGCCAAGTAAAACATAGAAGCTCAGAAAGCTGCTTTGAATCAAACCAAAGTGTAAATGTACTCTGCCAAAGAATGCAGGATCGACATCTTGTAGGATGGGTTAGACGGAGATAACTTTTGTTTCCAATCTAAAATCTAACAATCCGTCGTAACCCATGCGGTTCGGTTTGGTGAATACAAATAGTTTGATGGGGTTTTCAATATTCTGCATTGAGCTAATGTTATGTGATGTCATGATTCTCAACTCCCCCCTGAATCAATGCCTGAAACCGCTCATCCTCTCGAATGTTATCAAAGTCAGAATCGGTTTTTGCCATTTCCTAATATTTATTGTCAAGATTAATGGCCCGCTCTAGATTTTCCAGGGAAAGCCCAATCTTATTTTGTAAACTGTGACAACCTGCCTTGCAATAAAAGGCATAATCATCATCAGGATTAATCTCTAAAACCTCATCAAAACAAATAATTGCTTCTTCCAGCTTTTCCAGGTTTTTAAATGTCAAACCTTTCATTCCCCACGCTTGGTAATAATCAGGTTTAATTTCAAGGGCTTTGTCGTAGGCGGCGATCGCTTCCTCACTTCGGCCTAAATTGTTGAGGGCATAGCCTCGGTTGTACCAGGCTTGATGGTCGTCGGGTTTAATTTCAAGGGATTTGTCGTAGGCGGCGATCGCTTCCTCACTTCGGCCTAAATTTTAGAGGGCATAGCCTCGGTAGTACCAGGCATGATGGTAGTCGGGTTTAATTTCAATTGAATTATCGAAGGAGGAAATCGCTA
>JBHJGO010000019.1:0-13462 GCA_050331715.1 Microcoleaceae cyanobacterium | reverse complement strand
GGGCGACCCGGTCGAGCCTTTGGGGCCAGTTGACCCGTTTCACGATATTGCTTGAGAAGTTTGGTGACGAAACTCGGAGCAACCCGAAATCGTTGAGCGAGTTGGCGCTGTGAGATGGGTTCATTTTCGTAGGTTTCAATCTCTTTTTGACGGAAGTCAAGGGAGTAGGATTTCATTGCTCTACCGTTGTTTTTTTAATTACTAAATGTACTTCATAATTCTGAAATCCGCTATAAACTGATAAATCCCTCTGGATGAACGGACAAGAGAGAACGTCTTTGAAGTCCCGACTGATGAATCACTTCATTGGCAGCGAGTAGGCCACTGCTAACTGCCCGCTCCATCAAACCACAGGGAAATGGCATTTTAACCCAATCTCCAGCAAACATTAAATTGGCGACACCAGAATTTGTTTCCGGACGTTCCGCAAAGCTGCCAGGTGGATATCCGGCAAAGTTTTTCTGATTCACTAACTCTCGATGGAGTAAAGTGGCGGATGCCAGCTCTGGGACAATTTCATATAATTCTTTTTCAAAGGTTTCTAACAAGGCGGCTTGAGTTGGAAATTCAGCTTCTTTATAGCAATAGGCATGTAGCTCTACAACACTTCCTCCTGTTACCCCATGCCACTGAATAAACTGTTCCTGAATTCGATGGTAAAGAGTAATACTATCGGTTAACTGATAGCCAGATAGGGAAGTGAAATCGCTATGTTGCCAGGGGAAATCTCGATCAAACCAGAATCGGCAGACCGCAAAGGGATCGGCAACCCTTAACTGTTGAACTTGTGAATTGACCTGAGAACTAACCTCGCCCTGGCTCAAGTCGAAGAGATGACGTACCCCTGGAATATCCGTTGCAAATACGTAGTAATCCGCTTTGAGATTTAAGGGGGTTTCAGTTGTCAATTGAGATATTTCTTGGGAGTTGGGTGGGGCAGGTCGAGTAATCAGTTGCACCTGATTACCCTGATTTTGAAGAACAGTGAACTGCTCTAGATCACGTCGAGCAGGGCCAGAGATGACTTTCCCTTGGGCATCATAAACTGCACCGTGACAGGGACAATGAAAGGAGCCATCTGCACTGGGTTTTACAGTACAACCTTGATGGGTACAGGTGAGGGATAATGCCGTTTGAGGTTGATCTTGAGACTGACTTTGTAGTTGATTTTGATCGATCGCATAGACCTGATCGGCTGCGCCAAAATATCGAATAGCAGGGGAAGCTGATGGATTGGAGGTCTGAACGGTTGCGTTTAAGGTAGAACTCTCTGTCACCCAGAATGGGGCTGAATTGTAAGTTGTTCCCTTGACATACTGTAATCCCTCGACCTGGCCCCCTTGCCAGTTTACTTGGGTGACATTTGCCTCGGTAATAATCTGCCCACCCCTTTGCTGAATGGCCTGGGCAATCGGTTGGACAAGACTAGTGCCCATGTCCTGCCGCGTTCCTTGGAAGGCCAGTCCCTCTGGATTTCCAAAGAAATAGAAGTGAAAAAATTGCATCAACTCGCCAGCGCTAAGTTGATCAGGAGCATTCAAACTAGACTTGGCAAAGGGAAGAAAATAAAGGTCGTATAGCCCTTGGGGAAAATCATGGTTCACCCACTCCGACACTGAAATTTGGTCAAGGCGCTGAAAACTACCGGGAGATGTAAAGCCGCCAATTTCACGGAAAATTTTCCAGTGATTGGGTTTAGTCAAATCAATTCCCCAGCGTAAACGGTTGGGAGAACTAATTGTTAAATCAACAATATTCCAGGGGAAGGAAGAATGGCTTGGATAAAATGCTTCCGGCTTATATTTATTGTGTCGGAAAACGACCGAATAGAAGTCTAAAGAAACAAAGTTATCTTTAATCTCTAGTTCTCTGACAATACTTTTTAAGTTGTAATATTGAGGGAAAAATCCATGAAATCCGTGTTCCATTTGGAAGGTTTCATCCCCTACCTGAATTGGCCAACTGGCAATTTTTCCACCCAGTTGGGGCGATCGCTCTAGTAATGTTACTCGGAATCCGCGCTGACTGAGTTCGTAGGCGCAGGCTAATCCTGCCAAGCCTGCCCCAACAACCGCAACATGCTTAGCAGATCCACTCAAATAATAGGGTAGATCCACAGTATCCGGTTGAAATATAGTCGGTTGAGGCTTCTTGAATCGAGAGTAACCGAGTAAGCTAATGGCTCCTAAACCTAGCAGTTTAAACAAACTACGTCGAGAAAAGGATTGGGTGATAAATTGCGAGAATTGGCTCGAAAATTTACGGGAAGAGAATTGCTCCTCCGATGAATCAGTCAATGAACTCATGGGCGCTTTTATAACATCTCCTTCACCAAGAAGATTGAGACTTGATACTCGTCAATTTCCTTGCCATTCTGGCCCGAAAATCCACAGCACATCCTAACACCCTGTCGGATTGATCTGAACAAATCTTTATAAACTACCAAGATTTGGAATTTCTCCGCTAGCGGGAACCGGATAAACCAACTTATGTGACCAGAAAATATTTTTCGGAAAATTATCCGCAGGACTTCATTAAAAGTGGGATAGCCGTGGCAAGATTACCGACTATCCCGAGCAAATATTTTGATTTTAAGATTTGAAATAATTCGGCAAGAAATGCCTGAACTATCGCCCCATATAGTAGGTTTCGTGAGGCTTAGATTCCATTCCGGTAAGTTCTTCCTCTAGCCAAATCACAGGCCGCCGCGATGGATCGACCTGATTACTATGCTCCTGCATAATTTTTCGCGATTGGTGAGGATCGAAGTGGCGTGTAAAGCTACTTTCTTGAGTTTCAACCCGCTCCTGTGTCAACTCGACCTCAGCACTGATTTGACTAAATCGTTCACGAGCTAAGCGCTGCTGAGGCAAGATGTGCAGCAATGCGGAGAGGGCACAGAGGGAAAGCACTCCATTTGCCACTAGCCGGATGCTCATCTCTAGAGCCGTATCCCTAACTCGCTGTTTTTTCCTAGGGTGGCCGGGATGAGAACTGACTGAACGGGCCTTTGATTGAGCAACTGCAGGTTTTTTAGATGCCTGACGTGCCGGATAGGGCTGCCGAGGAAGACTTCGTAGACCTCCTTTACGAGATGTTTCTAGAGAAGGTGAAGGTTTAACCGCATACATATTTCAGCCCTGTTTACGCAATATCTCTATTTGATGTGAGACTATCATAACTTGACTCACACCAGAGTCAATGCTTTAAAACAATCGAAAATCCTTGGTTTTTTATGAAGATGGGGATTTGACTAAGAGAGCAATTTAGACGTATAATTCAACTTGTTATTCAAAACGCTACAACGCTAATTCTTTCGATGCTGGATCTGACAAAGCTAGCCAAGCAAATGCAGGGGATGAGCCAGCACATGACCCAAGAAGTTGAAGCCAGTCGTAGGCGGTTGGATCTGGCTCAATCACTCCTGAAGAAAGCCAAGAAGCAGCAAGCCAAATTGCTAGAACAGCAAGAGCAGTACCAGGAACAAATGTTGTTCTATCCTGCCCTCCCCGTAGAGCCTCTAGTCCATATGCCTGACCTGAAGCCTCCCCCGCTTGCCCATACGGCGATCGCCACCGATGGATCTCAGATTGCTCCCAGTGCCCATGAGATTGCCTATTGCTATTTACTGAATGTGGGTCAGGTGGCTCTGCACTACAACCAGGGTCGTCGTCCACTGCTAGAAAGCGTGCCGGAGATCTTTTATCGGCCAGAGGATTTGTATCTGTCTCGTCAGTGGGGGATTCGCACAGAAGAATGGATGGGTTATCGCCGCGCCGTTTCTGAAGCAACTGTTCTGGCAGAGCTGGGATGTGGTTTTTCCGAGAATGAATCTGGTGAGAATTCCTCGAATCCAGTACCGATGTTGGCAATGGTGGACGGTTCTCTGTCCTACTGGTTTTTGGAACCGTTACCAACGGAAGCCCGTGATTTGATTCTGCGACCCATTCTGGCTGCTTGGGAACGGCTGAGGGCGGCAGGAATTCCTCTGGTGGGCTACGTCAGTGCCTCCCGTAGCAGTGAAAGTGCTTTGTTTCTCAGATTACAAGCCTGTCCCTATCCAGCACCCAACTGTTCTGAACACTGTGCTGCAACGGGGTTAGTTGCAGAAAATGGTTTAGCAAAGAAAGCCCCCTGTCAATTGTTTGAACCCTTGAGGGATACTGCCCTATGGGCTGACCAGTTGCAACCGGGACAACGCAGCCCATTGTGGAAATCCCAGGCCCGAATTCTAGAGCTGTACGGTGATCATCGGGTCTATTTTTGCTATCTCAATGTGGGAACAGAGATTGCTCGAATCGAATTTCCAGCTTGGGTGGCGGAGAATCTTCAGCAGTTGGAGCTGGCGCTGGGTATTGTATTATCTCAGGTTCAGAAAGGGTATGGTTATCCGGTTGCTCTGGCCGAAGCACATAACCAGGCGGTGGTTAGGGGAGGAGATAGAACTCGCTTCTTTGCCCTATTGGAACAACAGATGATCAAAGCGGGCCTCAAAAATGTTGGCACGTCTTACAAGGAAACTCGTAAACGCGGTAGCATTGCATAAAGGCTTACGGTAGTGCTTGAACAATACTTAAGCAATACTTAAACACAATACTCAAACAACAGTGTCCCTAGAACTGATTATTTTCCTGGCAGCTTTATTAGTATCCTGGCTAGTATTTACCTGGTTCATTCAGGTATTGAAGGCCAGTATTAGCACGGCTCTCGCGGTTGCTGCGATTATTTTGGTATTGCAACTTTGGTTTGGCATTGGCCCCCAGGAGTTTATTGAAATCGTTCTGGCGATCCGCAGAAAATTGCTAGAGCTTTTGCCAAACCCCTTTTCGTAATCCCTGCGCTGAAAACTATTGCGCTTGAGATCTCCCTCATACGACAACCCCCTGCAAGAGGAGCTAGGCCATCTCACTGATGGTGGTTTTTTAGGATTGTCACAACCTGTTATATTCACTCTCGCTTTCATTGCGATCTGTTAAGCACTATTTCAATCCATCACAAACCAAGGGACTGGAACGCTTTACCGAATCTGTCCGTGTTACCATCACTCCTGATAACAAACAGATAACACGAGGAGAAGACCTGTGACGCTACGGGTTGCTGTTGTTGGTTCTGGGCCTGGAGGTTCCTCCGCCGCCGAAACATTAGTTAAAGCTGGAATTGAAACCTATTTATTCGAACGCAAGCTCGATAATGCGAAGCCTTGCGGTGGGGCAATTCCTCTCTGTATGGTTGATGAGTTTGAGTTGCTGCCAGAAATCATTGACCGTCGTGTGCGGAAGATGAAGATGATCTCCCCCTCAAATCGAGAGGTTGACATTAATCTGGTCAATGACGGGGAATACATTGGCATGTGTCGTCGCGAAATTTTAGATGGCTTCATGCGCGATCGCGCCGTTCGACTGGGAGCGAATTTAATTAACGGAACCGTTCACAAGTTAGAGATTCCGACCCGTGACGGCAAGCCCTACACCCTGCACTACAACGATCATGGTGACAGTACAAATGGTGTTGGTGCAGCCAAAACATTGCAAGTTGATCTGGTAATTGGCGCAGATGGAGCAAACTCCCGTATTGCCAAGGCCATTGATGCTGGGGATTACAACTATGCCATTGCATTCCAGGAGCGGATTCGGATTCCTGAAGACAAAATGGCCTACTACGAGGATCGGGCTGAAATGTACGTGGGCAACGACGTTTCTCCTGACTTCTACGCCTGGGTATTCCCTAAGTATGATCACGTTGCGGTGGGAACTGGAACGATGCGGGTCAATCAAACTCTGATTAAGCAGCTTCAGGCTGGCATTCGTGCTCGTGCGGCCCATCGGATTGAGGGAGGCAAAATTATTAAGGTAGAAGCTCATCCCATTCCAGAGCATCCCCGTCCGCGTCGGGTAGTCGGTCGCGTTGCTCTAGTCGGAGATGCGGCTGGAACTGTGACCAAGTCCTCTGGAGAAGGAATCTACTTCGCGGCCAAGTCCGGTCGGATGTGTGCTGAGACCATTGTAGAGACTTCTAACAACGGCGCACGAATTCCCACGGAAGAAGATCTGAAACTCTATCTCAAGCGCTGGGACAAAAAATATGGCATGACCTATCTCGTCTTGGATATTTTGCAACGGGTTTTCTACCGCACCGATGCGACACGGGAAGCCTTTGTAGAAATGTGTTCTGATCTGGATGTCCAGAAGATGACCTTTGATAGTTATCTGTACAAAACGGTTGTTCCGGCCAACCCTTTGGTTCAGATGAAAATTACAGCTAAAACAGTTGGTAGCTTGCTACGGGGAAATGCCCTGGCCCCTTAGAGTTTCAAGGGTGAGTCAATATATCGATTCACCCAGCGACAAATGAATTTTCAATTTTTTGGAACTCCCACATTCTCGTAACTGTGGGGGTTTTTAACGTTGAACAGGGCAGTAATCAGCTATTCTACTTTAGGAATACGCACATTCCAAAAAGGAAGGAAGATGTCATGCCTCAACTGACCGTTATTGCAAAAGTCAAAGTCAAACCAGAGGCTGAAGCAACCGTTTATCAGGAGTTCCAAAAGCTGATTCCGGCAACTCTAGCAGAAGAGGGATGTCTGAACTACGATTTACATCGTTCAATCGAGGACAGAACCTTGTTCTGGTTTTATGAAAACTGGACAAGCAAATCCATCTGGGAACAGCACATGGAGTCTGAACACATTCAGGCTTTCCAGAAGGCAACGGAGGGTATGATTGAAGATTTTCGGCTCTTTTTGATGCAGCCTGAGCAGCTTGCAAACTAAAGAATCGGAACTTAGAGAATTTCAACCTCATTCACTTGGAGATCACTTCACAATGGGACTACTTATCGACGGCGTTTGGCATGACCAGTGGTACGACACTGAAAGTACAGGAGGGCACTTTGTGCGGCAGTCTTCCCAATTTCGCAATTGGGTCACAGCCGATGGAAGTCCTGGCCCTAGCGGAAATGGTGGATTCAAAGCAGAGCCAGGACGCTATCATCTCTACGTCTCCTATGCCTGTCCTTGGGCGCACCGAACACTGATTTTTCGGAGTCTAAAAGGGCTGGAAGATATGATTTCTATTTCGATTGTCAACTGGTTAATGCTAGAGCATGGCTGGACATTTAATCCGGCTCCTGGCATGATTCCTGACAGCATCAACGGTGCACAATATTTGCATCAGATTTACACAAAAGCTGATGCAACCTACAGCGGTAGAGTCACTGTTCCGATTTTGTGGGACAAGGAAATGAATACCATTGTCAATAATGAATCCGCAGAAATTATTCGGATGCTGAACAGTGCCTTCGATGGTTTGGGGGCAAAACCCGGAGATTACTATCCTGAGACATTACGAACTGAGATTGATCAGGTGAATGATCGGGTCTACAATACCGTCAACAATGGCGTTTACAAAGCTGGATTTGCCACAACTCAGGAAGCCTATGAAGAAGGGGTGAAGCCACTGTTTGAAAGCCTAGACTGGTTGGAAGATCGCCTGACAAATCAGCGCTATCTGATGGGGAGTCAATTGACAGAGGCAGATTGGCGATTGTTCACGACGCTGGTGCGGTTCGATGCGGTATATGTCGGTCACTTCAAGTGCAATATCCGCCGGATTGTTGACTATCCCAATCTTTGGGGTTATCTGCGGGAACTGTATCAGATGCCCGGAATTACCGAAACTGTTTATTTTCAGCACATTAAAGGTCACTATTACCAAAGCCACAAAACGATTAACCCATCAGGGGTTGTCCCAATTGGCCCAGAAATCAGTTGGACGGAACCCCACGGACGAGACAGGCTCTAGTCAAAGACTCTTCTAAGGAGCCTTGACAAACTCAGGTAAGGTTGGCTAATATCGTACCTGTGTGAGGAGCGAACCAGTTGGGACACCGAGACGATACACGGCCAGTCGTCGGTGTCCTTTCTGATGTTTGGGTTTTTTGAAATCAAAAATGGACTATTTTGCAACGGTGGCGCGGGGGTTAGAATCGGTTGCGTCCCAGGAATTAGAGCAGCTTGGTGCTGAAAATGTTCGAGCAGATTTTGCGGGGGTTTACTTTTCAGGCGATCGCTCCCTCCTCTACAAAGTTAATCTTTGGGCTAGAACCCTGTTTCGCGTCCTGGTTCCGATTCAGAAGTTCTTCTGTCCCGATGCTGATCGTCTCTACAGTGCAATTCAACAGGTTGACTGGGAAGATTACCTCACACCGGAAATGACCCTGGCAGTCGATTGCACAGGTAGCAATTCCCAACTGAACCACACCCACTTCACGGCGCTTCAGGTGAAAAACGCCATCATTGACCAGCAGCGGCAGCGCCTTAGTGAGCGTTCTAGTGTTGATCCCAGGAATCCCGATCTGTTGATTAACTTGCATATCTACAGAGATCAGGGGTTCTTAAGTTTAGACAGTTCCGGAACCAGCCTGCACCGACGCGGCTACCGTCCAGCGATGGGCCAAGCTCCCTTGAAGGAAACTCTAGCAGCGGCCCTTTTAGAAATCGCAGAATGGCATCCAGGTTTAGCTTTTCTTGATCCAATGTGTGGGTCTGGTACCCTCCCCCTAGAGGCAAGTTTGAAGGCATTGAACGTTGCGCCAGGGCTGTTTCGAGAACGCTATGGTTTCATGAACTGGAAGGATTTTGACGCTGAGCTTTGGCAACAGCTCTGTGATCAGGCAGAGGCGGAACAAGGTTGGGAGTTACCAACTGTGATCATGGGCTGCGATCGCGATCCAAAAGTGCTGGATCAGGCTCGGCACAATGCAGCTCAGTGTGGGGTGGCGGATCAGATTCAGTTAATTCAACGTCAGATCAATCAGCTCGAGCCTCCTACGGACAGGGGAATCATTATTTGCAATCCTCCCTATGGTGAGCGGTTAGGTGACGTTCAGCGGTTGGGCGGTTTGTACAAGTCCCTAGGTGATATTTTCAAGCAACGCTTCAAGGGTTGGACAGCGTTTATTCTGACCGGGAACAAGGCTCTGGCAAAACAAGTGGGCCTTCGAACTGCCAGCCGAACACCCGTTTATAACGGCGGTTTGCAGTGTACGTTTTTGAAGTATGAGTTGTATTAGCTATTGGTTATCGGTCGGTTTTGGTTTAGGCGTATGATTGGTGAGCATAGCTGTAAGTTTCTTAACCTTTTCTAAATCTTTTCTTAACCTTTTTTATGTATTATGGTAAATTGAGTTTTTAAAACGTAAAAACCAGTTAATTTTGGAAGTAGTTTTTGTCTCTATCAAGGAATTGATACGCTACAAGCATCTGGATTTTTTTGCTGCCGGAATATTTGGTTTGAACTCTTTTAATTCGGCCCACAATCTTCTAGAATATGCCGTGGGATTAGAAAATTAGCTAATTCAACGGCGATTTCGTTATTAGTGATTTCGTTTCGTGATTTAATTTTCGAGATTGATTAGTGGTGCAAAGTGTGTTGTCAGCTCCAAATAGGGTATCCTCCCATCACACTTTTTCTACTACGTGAAACTGTGACTATTGTTCCATTTTTCCTGTTTGTCAACCTTAAACTTTTTAACCCGCTATGGCTTTTGATTTACAGATTCTCCATGCTGCTGACCAAGAAGCAGGACTAGCTGCGATTGATGACGCCCCTCGCTTCAGTGGTGTACTAAACGCATTACTGGCTGAAGATCTGGACAATGATGGTAATCCAGGATTTGAAAATACTGTTACCCTTTCCTCGGGAGATGCTTACATTCCAGGCTTGTTTTTTGGTGCAAGTGAAACTGTTTTCGGTGGTGAGGGACGCGGAGACATTCTGATCCAGAATGAATTGGGATTCGAGGCGATTGCATTTGGAAACCACGAATTTGATTTTGGAACGGAAACCATTGCAAATTTACTGCTTCCGGCTGATGCAGAGGAGTCATTTCCTGCCTTCCCTGGAACGAATTTTCCCTACCTGAGCTCAAATCTGGACTTCAGTACGGATGACATTCTCGCTCCCCTGGTTACCCCTGATGGCCAGGAAGCCAGTGACATTCCAAATTCCATCGCAGGCAACACCATCATCACGCTACCGAGCGGTGAACGAATCGGAATCGTAGGAGCAACAACACCAACGCTTCCTGACATTGCCTCCCCTGGGGATGTCACCGTTAATCCATCTCCTTTTTCAGGCAGCAATCCAGATGATGTTGCGGCCCTAGCGACTGAAATTCAAGCTTCAGTTGATGCGCTGCTGGCTGACAACGCTGACATTGAAGCTGTCATTCTGTTGTCTCACATGCAGCAAATTACGATTGAAGAGCAGTTGGCCGAACTCCTGACGGATGTTGATGTGATCATTGCTGGAGGCTCCAACACCCGCCTATTTGATGAGAATGACCGCATTCGAGATGGCGATACAAGTCAGGGGACTTACCCAATTTTTCAAACGGATGCAGACGGTAATCCCGTGGCTGTGGTTAATACCGATGGTAATTACAGGTATGTCGGTCGCTTGGTGATTAGCTTTGATGATGACGGGGTGATCATTCCTGAGAGTTATGATCCTGATGTCAGCGGAGCCTACGCCACCGACGAGCAAGGGGTCATTGATCTAAATGCTGCATCCCTGATTGATCCTGAGATTGTCGCAATTACTGACGCAATTGAGGCCGAGATTATTGCCCAGGAGAGCAATTTCTTTGGTATCACGACTGAGTTCTTGAACGGCAATCGTTCTGGTGGCGGCGTGGATGGCGTCCGCAACCAGGAAACTAATTTAGGTAACCTGACGGCTGACGCAAATCTGGCAATTGCCCAGGAAACCGATCCGGACACCGTCATTTCTCTGAAAAATGGGGGCGGAATTCGAGCGAGCATTGGTGAAATTATCGTTCCTCCAGGTGGAATTGAGGCTGATCGATTCCCCCCTGCGGAAGTTCCCAATGTTAGACCGGAGGGAGGTATTTCTGAAACTGCAATCATCAACACTCTTTCATTCAATAACGGCCTATCTCTAGTTACAGTCACTGCCGAGGAATTACTAGCCATCCTGGAGCACGGGGTTTCCGAAAGCACCAATGACGTAGATAGTAGCCAGGGACGTTTCCCTCAAGTGAGCGGTCTGGCCTTCAGCTTTGATCTGGAGCAACCTGATGGTGAGCGGATTCAGTCCGTAGCGCTGACGGACGAGATGGGTGAAGTGACAGCAACAATCGTTGAAAATGGCGAAGTTGTGGATCTCAGCCAAACGTTCCGCATGGTGACTTTGAGCTTCCTGGCCGACGGGGGAGATGGTTATCCCATTCCTCAATCGGATCGAGTTGACCTGGCTCAGGAAGATGATGCGCCACGAACTGGAGATGCAACCTTCGCCCCTGACGGATCTGAGCAGGATGCCCTGGCAGAATACCTGGATGATAACTTCAGCGATACACCCTTCAATCAGGAAGACGTTCCCCGAGAGCAGGATGAGCGAGTTCAAAACCTGTTCTTCCGCGAGGATACAGTTTTGGGCGACACCCAACCGCCCCAGCCTCCTCTACCGGAAAATGGCGATCTACTCAGCGTAGCCGGAATCTTCACTTCAGAGGATGGGGAGGGAGCCAGTGAAATTAATGCCTATGACCCCATCACTGAAAGTTTGTTCGTGACCAATGGGGAAGCAGGTCAGATTGATGTTTTAGATATTTCTGATCCTGAGAATCCTGATTTGTCCTTTCAAATCGACATTTCAAGCTTTGGCGCTGGAGTCAATAGTGTTGCCGTGAGCGGTGGAATTCTGGCCGCCGCAATTGAAGCCGAAGACGCAACTGAAAATGGTACGGTTGTCTTCTTTGATCTAGATGGCGACGATGGCGAGTTAGACAGCGACGATGTCGAGCTGCTGGATGAGGTTGAGGTCGGTAGCCTGCCTGACATGGTGACCTTCACACCAGATGGCACAACAGTTCTCGTGGCTAATGAAGGAGAACCGAACGACGAATACACGGTTGATCCGGAGGGTTCTGTTAGCATCATTGATGTGGATCGTTCCGGTGATACACCAACGTTTTCGGTTACTACGGCGGACTTCACTGATTTCAACGATGACAGGGATGCTCTGATAGAAGATGGCGTTCGGATCTTTGGGCCAGGAGCATCGGTAGCTCAGGATGTTGAACCCGAATACATTACGGTTTCTGCTGATTCCTCCACTGCTTTTGTCAATTTGCAGGAAAACAATGCCATCGCTGTGGTTGACATTGCGTCGAGTACAGTTAACGACATTCTTCCCCTGGGCTTCAAGGACTTCGGCCTAGAGATCAACATGCTGGACTTTAGTGACCGAGATGGCGAGGTCGATGAGAATGGCGAGCCAACTGGGTCTATCAATTTCCGAACTCAGGACAATCTATTCGGAATGTACCAGCCTGACTCCATCGAATCCTATGAAGTCGGAGGAATCACCTATGTTGTCACTGCTAATGAAGGAGATGCGCGGGATTACGAGGGTTTCACTGAAGAATTCCGGATCGGAGATGAAGAAATTATTCTTGATCCGGCCGCTTTCCCTGATGCTGAAGAACTTCAGGAAGATGCAAATCTGGGACGCTTACGAATTACCAATACTCTGGGTGATACCGACGGCGATGGTGACTTTGATGAACTCTACTCCTACGGCGGTCGCTCCTTCTCAATCTGGGAAGTTGGTAGTGAGGGCTTGGATCTGATCTTTGATAGTGAGGATGATTTTGAAAAGCTAACGGCTGAATTTGTGCCAGAAATCTTCAACTCGCAGGGGGATCCAGATTCCTTCGACGAACGGAGTGATGATAAGGGGCCGGAGCCTGAAGCGCTAGATATTGGTGTTGTGGACGATATCACCTATGCCTTCGTTGGTTTAGAGCGAACTGGAGGAATTTTTGCCTTCGACATTACTGCTCCCGACAGCCCCCAATTCGTTCAGTACATTAATAATCCAGGAGACATCGCCCCCGAAGGCATTACCTTTATTGAAGACGACGAAAATCCCCTATTAGCTGTCAGCAATGAAGTCAGCGGTACAACGACTCTATTCGACATTGACTTCATGCTGACGCCCAACACTCCACCTGTGATTGTGGATGGTGGAATTCCGGATCAAAGTGTGATTGCTGACCTTGGTTTCACGCTTGATCTGAGTCTCTTCTTCTCTGACCCTGATGGCGATCCACTTACTTTTGACGCCAGTGGTTTACCTGGAGGTTTGAGACTAGATTCAACTTCTGGGATTATTATTGGTGCACCGGAA
This sequence comes from Microcoleaceae cyanobacterium, assembly GCA_050331715.1. Lineage (GTDB taxonomy): Bacteria > Cyanobacteriota > Cyanobacteriia > Cyanobacteriales > Microcoleaceae > JBHJGO01. The sequence continues at coordinate 245 of JBHJGO010000019.1, read as the reverse complement.
AGCACGGGAACCTTTAGTATCACTGTAACTGCGACTGACGACAGGGATGCCTCCGTCGAAGGTGACTTTGATATCGTTGTCCAGGAACTAGTTATCCCCGAAATTCCAGCACTTCCTGATGATGGGGATGACGATGACGGCGATGATGAAGGGGACGAAGAAGAAGATGAAGGGGACGATGAAGGAGATGATGACGAAGAAGAAGAAGATGATGAAGAAGAAGAAGATGATGATGATGAGGATGA
>JBHJGO010000018.1:0-28624 GCA_050331715.1 Microcoleaceae cyanobacterium | reverse complement strand
GGGCAAACCATGGGCCATCGCTTCTAGCACTACCGCTCCGCCAAATTCTCGAATCGAGGGAAAGCAGAAAATATCGGCGGCCCCATAATACTGACTAACGGTTGCCTGGGGCACAAAGCCTGTGAATTGCACCTGCTTGTCCAGGCCGAGGGACTGAACCAGGGCTTTGAGTGTCTCTCTTTCAGAGCCATCCCCAACGATCGTCAATTGAGCTCGATATTTTACTGATGCCTTCAGTTGGTTAACGGCTCTGATCACCACGTCGGCGCATTTGTAGGGAACCAAACGTCCAACAAACAGTAAGTTAATCTGCTCATCCCCTTCCTTGCTAGACTTCGGCTGCGTTGTTAAAGTATCCGCTTCAATTCCGTTTTCATAGAACAGCGCCATCTTTTGTTCGGGAAGACGGAACAGTTTTTTTAGAAGGGATAAGGTGTAGCTTGAACCTGATAGCACTTTATCCGCCCGTTTGTAGGTAGCCACATACCCTGGAATCAGATATCGACCCACCGCCCTCAAAAAGTTGAGATAGCTGTTTTCCTGCTTTGCCTTCTCGGCAAATCCTGCTGGGAAGGGAATCCCACCATTCACAGGCCCCAGGATGAACGGAGTTTGTTTGCAGAGTTGGCAGACTTTGAAGGGATAGCGGGGCATTATGGGGGTCAGAGCATGAACAATGTCATAGTGGCCTGACAAAATCTCTGACTTAAATCGCTGGTAAACTTTGTAGTTGAATTCCGCATAAACAGGATAGGCCAGAAGGTGATATAGTGGCCAATTCACTCCTTTTGCCAGGTCTTTGCGGCCTTTGGCAGCAATTCGGACGGCCAGCTTGTGATAGAGAATGTTAAGCTGACTTTCTTCAATGAAGATAACAGGGTGGTGTTGGGGGCAATTTGCAAAGGCTTTGCGATTTCGAGCATGGGTCACCAGCGTCACCTCAGCAAGCTGATTGACCTCTCGATAGAACTTGTAGCCGACCAGGGGAACAGAAACCCAGTCAGGATTACATTGCTCTACTACCATCAAAATCTTCAGCTTTTTCGCCTGTTCTTTGCTGAGCATCGTTAGTCCTTCCTAACTCCATGGATTCACTTCTGATCAGCAACGCGTTTATGTTCAGCACGGCTTCAGAGCCAATCTATCAATCGTTTGTCAAAACGTCTGACGAACAACTACACAACACCAAACAAGAAACCTCACCCACTCGTAATGGTCGGTATAACTCCTAACATAACTAACTTCAATAAAAAGGAGCAAGGATCTAGACCCTTGCCCCACTCAATTACCAGTTTAATTGAATGAACCACAGTTGACGGGAATCGGTCTGTAGCAATCCTGAATCAATCCTGAAAAGCACTATCGAGGGGTTTGGGGACGTTCCAAGAAGGGGGCACCGCCCCCTTCACCCCCTTTTCACAAATCATTTGTGATTGCTATAGCCTAGACTGAGCCGTGGCTATGGCTAATATCAGAGCCAGACTGAGGAAGACTATTGAAATTTTACTTCCGCCTTGATCCCGGCGGAAACCCAACCGTGACAATGGTTTGCTGTCGGCGCTCAGCCTCAAGTTGGCACAGTTCTTGAGAACTAACCCAGTGAATACAATCTACTGGGCAGGTATCCATGGCCTCCTGAACTGCCTCCTCCGGATCACCGTCCTGACGAAAGACCCGAGAGCGACCATGCTCAGGCTCAATATAAAAAGTATTCCGAGCAACATGGGCGCAATGCTTACAGCCGATGCAGGTCTGCTCATCTACATACACACCCTTCTGTCTGACCATACCGCCCAGTTCCGGCTCCAGACCGGAGCGTTCAGAAGAGCCTCGAAGAAACCCTCCTAGCTCCGGTTCTAAGCCTGAAGCTGATAACTCATCGTTACTAGCAGATTCCATTACCCAGTCTGTCATTAAGCACTCCAGCGCTGCACCACTAAACTAATGGAACCGTCCTGGTTCTGACGCTGTTCTGCGACTTGGAAACCCTGACGGGCGGTGGTATTCATCACAGTATGATAGGCGTAGCGCTGACTCACCTTACTTAGAAACCGCTCCACTGACCACGGCTGCTGCCAGAATAGCAGGTCTGCAACCAACTCGTACTCCTGACCATTCCAGGTAAATCCGATATCGTATCCATTACTCTGGGAAATCTTCACTTCAGCAGCACGGGTCTGACCCTGATAACCCTGAACCTGGCTTAGCCCAGATTCCCAATCAATTCCTAAGTCAGTAAGCGCCGCTTTGAGAGATGTCAAATTGCGAATTTGAGTCTTAATCTGGCTAAAGTGTGACATATTTACTCGTCTCTTAATAAGTTATTGAAACTAAAGTTCGTAAACACCCTGCGACATCACAGGACAAAGCTGAGATCTACCAATCTGTAAAACCCATTTGATTCGTTGCTGCTTCTGACTGCTGCTGAACCTGGGTAAAGTACTCAGAAGTCTTCTCCTGATCAATCACAACCCCAAGTTCTGCTTCAATTGCCTTCGTTACCTCAGCGCAGGAAGCACCAACAATGCCAGTCACTTTCTCTTGAACCCGGCCATCAGGGTATATGACAAACTCCAAGGTCTCCATAGAACTTTTCCCAATCCTCAGTTGTGAAACAATCAGAACGCTCACCAGTCGTCGGTCGCACATACCAGCGCAGGTGCCAATCCACTAAGAACCTGTTCACAGGACACTTAGCGTGCGATCCATAAACGTAGTCGAGAACTGCCTCATCAAACTCAGAAAGCAGATACGTCAATTTTGACGAATCAACGCATAATGAGTCAGAACTTTACAAAAGTTTTATTTATCTGAAGCAGATACATAACCACGTATTAAGTTTCTCGTAGATCACTATTTCAGTCAAGTTGAGACACTGGTTCTTCAACCGAAGTTGGTTGCAGTGAAGATGTATAGCTCTACAGGGTTGGGTTTGAGGATATATCCCCTGCGCAGCGGGGGATACACACCGATCCAAAGTCCCAATATGAAGACGTGAGGCTATATAGGTTGTGAAGCGATCAAACGAACAGAGAGCAGGGCTAGACCGCTTCGATTGTTCCCGCTCTAACCGACAAAATCTGCGTCTGCTCCAGCCATTGGGCATCGAATGCGCCGAGGTGAGTTGTGGTAATTAAGGTTTGGAATCGATCTTGAATGGTTTCTAGCAATTGATTTTGTCGGCCTAAGTCCAGTTCTGCCAGAACATCATCTAGTAACAGCAACGGCGGTTCACCGACTACCTCTTCAATTAACTGTAGTTCTGCCAGTTTCAATGCTAGAACTAATGTCCGCTGCTGACCCGATGAACCGTATTGTCGGGCTGAGGTTTGATTAATAATAAACTCAACATCATCCCGATGTGGCCCCACTAAACTGGTTCCCTGATATTGTTCAGCAACCGCTCGGCTGGCAATCTTTTCCAGGAATGCCTGTTGAATATTCTCTGGTGAGGAAGTTTCAGTCGTCTCAGAATTTACCGTCACCTGAACATTGGGTTGATAGGTAATGGCAAGATTTTCTGTACTGCCACTGATAGAACGATGCCAGGCTGCCGCCAGGGGAGCCAAGCGTTCTACAACCCGATCTCGCCGCCGAATCACCCGTGAACCCGTCGCAGCCAACTGGGCATCCCACAGGGCAATCTCAGATCGATTCAGCGGCGGTAGTTGAGGTTGCAAATCAGCATTGGGGGCAAACAGAGACAATTCGGATTGAATTTTGGCTTGATTGAGGGTGGTTTTTGCCTGTTTTAGCAGTGCATTTCGCTGCCGGAGAACTTGATTGTACTGCTGCAAAATGTGAGCATAAATCGGTTCCAACTGCACTAACAACCGATCAACCCAGGTACGACGATGTTCTGGGCCACCCCTGACCAATTCCAGATCAAGGCTGGAAAACTGCACCACGTTCAATGTGCTGAGAAAGTCGATGTGGCGCTTGATGGTCTCACCATTTAGGGAAACGGTCTTACGGCCTTGACTGCGGAGCTTTACAGCCAGCTCAACATCACCCAAACTACGCTCTAGTTCACCAGAAATTTTTCCCTGGGCGGTTTCGTTGAGCACCAGGTCGCGATCGCGGCTGACACGGTGACTTTTCAGCGTTGACAGAATCTCAACCGCTTCTAGTAAATTCGTTTTCCCCTGGGCATTGTCTCCTAGCAGGACAGTTTTGGGAGCATCGAACACCACTCGCTGATCTTTGTAGTTCCGAAAACATTGTAGATGCAGCGTTTTGAGAAACATGACAGGGTTACGGCGACTAAGTTCTTGAATGTCAACTAAGATTTAATCTAGCGTCTAACACGAACCTTCTTGAAGACCCATTCTAAAAAGCACAATGAACATCGAGCAAATCAAGTCTTGTCTGGAAAGCGAAAACCCCCAAGACCGTTTGAAGGGCCTGACAGAATTGAGAAGGTGTGACACTGATACTGCGGTTCCCCTGTTGCTGAGTCGGATTCAGGATACTGCATTTATCGTGCGGTCATTTGTGGCGATGGGCTTAGGCAATAAACAATCTCCGGAGGCATTTGAGGGGCTGCTCACCCTGCTGAAGAACGATCCGGACTATAACGTTCGAGCAGAAGCGGCTAACTCTCTGGCAAAATACGGTGAGCCTGCGGTTGAGACCCTGGTGCAGACCTTCCGAAAGGATGACAACTGGCTGGTACGACGCAGTATTCTGGCTCCCATGATGGACATGCCCTACACGGAAGCGCTGTATCAGATTTGCGTTTGTGCTTTGGAGGGTGAGGACTTAACCGTACAGAACGCTGCATTGAGTGGTTTGGCTAACTTGGCTGATTCAGCTCGAACAACCGAAGCGCTACAACTGCTGCTTGATCGCGTTAATGACTCCTGGTGGATGGTTCGGGCGCAGGTTGCTAAGTCCCTACACCCTTTTAAAGATCCCCAAGCAATTGCTGCCTTAACCTATCTGAGGAAAGATGAAGATCATCGCGTCGTTGGTGCGGCCCTTGAAGGCTCACTCTATTCTGCATAAGTCCTCCGGAGTAGGATATACGTTCTAGGTAGAGATGATCATGTAAGTCAGTTATATGAGATTGCTATGAATCCAAACCCACTACATCAATTCGGTGATGTGGTCTCTGGTCGTTATTTAATTACAACTCCTTTGAGACAAGATGAGTTTGGTATAACTTATGGAGCACAGGATTTTATTGAAGATCGGCGCGTGATGGTTAGGGTCTTTTCGCTAAGCCAGCAAAAGGATTGGAAAATCCTGGACTGGTTTCAGCAAGAGGTGCGACTTCTGACCCAACTTGATCATCCTGGTATTCCGAAGTACTACAACCATTTTGTGGAGGATACACCCGTTGACCAGCGATTTTATCTGGTTCAAGAATTCATTGAGGGTGAATTCCTGTCTGATCTACTTGCCTGGGGATGGCGGGCCAGTGAAGCAGATCTTAGACATATTGCCAGCCAGATCTTAGAAATCCTGATTTATCTTCATCGACCCCTGTTCCCCATCATTCATCAAAATATTCATCCTAGTAATATTATTTGTCAGTCAGATGGCAAAGTTTTTCTGGTCAATTTTGGTACTGCACATTACAGCTACAGCCTGGAACCAAGAAATCATATCGATCATCCAGGCGTTTGAATGCTGAACTATAGTCCACTAGAACAACTCCAGGGCCAGCCAGTTCCCAGTTCAGACCTTTATATCCTGTGTGCAACTGTAGTGTCTATCTTGATCGGTGAATCATCATTAATCCACCACCCTCAAACATCCCTAGAGAGGAACGCACGCAAGCTGCCGATTTCTAAATCCTTAGTTCAATGGCTACATTCCCTCCTGGAACCTGGGGGCAAAAATCGCTGTCTATCTGCCAAGATAGCCCTCAAAACCTTACAAAGTGATTCATGCCCTAGACTATTGAATTCGGAGCCGTTGCAGCAGATTTCCAGATTACATCAGGGGATTCTGCTTTTGCCGCCAGGGGTGTTTCAGTGTGGCATTCTATTGATGGCCTGGAGCCTGTTGTTGATAACGGTGCTGGCGCTGCCGTTCTATCTGTTGTCTGGTGGAGTGACGCTCTTGATTTGCTGCTCGCTGCCCAAACAGTCCCCCTTGATTTCAAGGATGATCGGGAACGAACTGGAGTCAGCCGTTCGTCGATGAGCAATTGAAAACTTTAGAATAGAGTCTATGTGACTCTCGATAGCAGACTTGGAAATGGAACCAGGGTTGCAACTGCGGCTCCAAATTGATCCGAATTGAGGAAATCTCAAGTCATTACTCCTAGACAGGTTTGCATCGCAAAAGAATAATGTAGACTCTACCTGAGTCAGACGGTTCAACCCTAAACCAACCTTGATGTGGAGGAGACAAAAACATGTTTTGGACAAAATCACGGAGCTTCGGCACAGTAGCCTTGGGAAAAGCCTACAGGGTCTTCACAGCATCTTGCATCAGCATGGCTAGCCTCTCATTTCCTTTGACGGCCACCCTAGCTCAAGCTTATCCCCAGGCAATTCTTCAGGTTAGCTTAGAATTTCCCCCTTCTCCGGATCGGGGTGGGGTAAGCAGTTCTGCTGGGGGAGGGACACGTGGCACTGGCAAAACCTGTACCAGTGGTGACATTCCTCTAACGGCTCTGATGCCCGATGAGGGAAATGCTAGCACTACCGTAGACGCCCATCCCAAGTTCTACACGTATATTCCTGAGACAACAGCGGAGCAAGCTGAATTTGTTCTGGTTGATGCAGTGGGTGATGTGGTTTATCAAACTGATTTTACGTTGCCAGGGAAAGTGGGCATCATCTCGATCGGTTTACCCAAGGATGTGGCCCTGGAAGTGGGAGAAGAGTATACCTGGCAATTTGTTCTGTTGTGCGATCCCGATGAACCCAGTGAGATTGAATTTGTTCAGGGAACGGTGACCCGAACTGAACTGAGCAATGAACTTAAACTCAAGCTGGAGTCCACGAAGGAGCCACTAGAACAGGCTGAACTCCTGGCTGGGGAGCGGGTTTGGTTGGATACCCTGGCCCTAATGACTGAACTACGAGAGTCTAATCAGAAAGAATGGGAACAATTCCTCGAATCGGAGAATCTGGAAAAGATTGCCTCTGCTCCACTAACGGCCTGCTGTTCAGCGGATTCCGAACCCACTGAATAGACCTCTGTATCGGAAATATGTGGACGAACTGGAAGAAAAGACTGTGGGATTGGCGCGGCGTTGTAGTTGCCACTCCCTCCATGGCAATTTTGGTGATGCTACTGCGTCTGTCCGGCATTTTGGAACCGCTGGAATGGTCGTTGTATGACCAATATATGAGGCTACGCCCTGCGGAGCCAAAAAGTCAACGGGTGGCAATTGTGGGTCTGGACGAAGCAGACATGAAATATATTGGCCAGGGCTACGTTTCTGATCAAGTTTATGCCGATCTACTCAGTCGCTTGATTGCCATGGAACCGCGAGTGATTGGCTTGGATATCTATCGAGATCTGCCCTACGAACCCGGTCATGCTGAATTGACCCAAATTTTCACCAGAACGGAGAATTTGATTGGTATCGAAAAGGTGGTCGGCGATCGCCTGCGCCAGACCGTTGATGCACCACCAGAACTGAAGCAGGCCGGCCGGGTTGGGGCCAATGACCTGCTTCCCGACGAAGACAGCACTATCCGGCGCGCTTTGCTGGTGCAAAAAGACGAGAAAGGGGAATCTTTCTATGCCTTTGGTCTTTACCTGGCCATGCTCTATCTGCAAGCCGAGGGCATTGGCCCCGAAGTAATTGAAGGAACAGATAATTGGTGGAAATTTGGTCAAGTTGTTTTCAAACCCTTCCAGTCAAATGATGGCGGCTATATCCGGGCAGAAGACGAAGGATATCAGATCCTACTGAATTATCAAGGGCCAAACGGTCAATTTGATATGGTGTCCTATCGTGATGTTTTAGAGGGGCGCGTAGCTTCAGATTGGGCCAAGGATCGATTGATCTTGATTGGCGCAGTGGGTGAGAGTTTTCAGGATTTATTTCCTACGCCCTTCACCCAGACAGCGGATCAACGGATGTCTGGTGTTGAAATCCATGCGAATCTGGCGAATCAGATCATTGATTCAGGGTTAGAAAATCGCCCCCTGATTAAATCCTGGTCAGAACCCGGAGAATGGCTGTGGATCTTCATCTGGTCTGGCGTTGGAGCGACTCTGACCTGGACAATTCGTTCAACCCGTCACATCAAACGGTTTCTGCTGCAACAAATTGGTTTGTTCCTCGTGCTAACGGGCGGCTTGGTTGGCATGACCTATCTGGCCTTTCTCCAGGGGTGGTGGCTACCTGTGATTCCAGCTGTCTTGGCGATGTCAGCCGCCGCTGTGGTGATCACTGCCTATATTGCTCGAACCGCCGCCGATATTCGCAAGACCTTTGGTCGCTATTTGAGTGATGAGATTGTGGCAACGCTGTTGGAAAGTCCAGAGGGTCTGAAGATGGGAGGTGAACGCCGCAAAATTACGATTCTCACCTCCGATCTCCGGGGGTTTACTTCACTCTCAGAACGCCTCTCTCCCGAAGAAGTGGTTAAGGTTCTGAACTTTTACCTTTCCCAGATGGCCGACGTAATTACTGACTATCAGGGAACCATCGATGAATTTATGGGAGATGGGATTTTGGTTCTGTTCGGTGCGCCTACCCAACGCAACGATGATGCAACTCGTGCAGTGGCCTGTGCGGTGGCGATGCAGCTCAAGATGGTCAACGTCAATCAAAAGCTAGAATCCTGGGGTTTGAATTCCCTAGAAATGGGGATCGGGATCAATACTGGAGAGGTGGTTGTGGGTAATTTGGGTTCAGAGAAACGGACAAAATATGGCGTGGTGGGCAGTCAGGTCAATCTGGCCTATCGGATTGAAGGCTACACTACCGGGGGACAAATCATCATTTCAGAAACCAGCTTGCAGGATGCCGGAGAGACAATAGTTGATGTTGAGGGTTAAAAATTAGTACAGCCCAAAGGAGTCAAGCGGCCCATCAATATCTACGAAGTCAGCGGAATCGCAGGAAACTATCAGTTATACATCAAAAAAGAGGACGAGGTGTTCCTGCCAGTGGATGAAGCGGTACCTCTGAAGTACACCATTCTAGAAGGTAAACACGTGGGAGAAAACACGTTTTCAGGTCGATTGATTGAGATTTCAACCAGGGGAGGTTTGATTCAGACGGAGAATGGAGAAGAGTCCCTGCCCGTAGTGCTGACGAATATTAAGCTAAATCTCAAGTCCAGTCGCGCAGAGATGCGAGAGGACGTCTACGCCAAAGTGATGGAGCGACCTGCAGCACCAAATCAGTTCTATATTCGGTTCACCTCTCGCCCACCCGCTATTGAGGCGGAGTTTGAGCAAACCTATGCCGCAATCAATCGTTAGTCTTCAAACCTGATCTTTGAACCGAGAACCCCAAACAAAATAAACGATTGCAACCACCAGGCAGCCGAACCAGAGAATCCAGGGGAAGCTAAACAACAATGTGCACAAGAGGAGCAGCACTGCAACGCCAATAAATATCTGAGCGGCCAGATAGTAGGTGTTCTTGTTGATGTTCATGGGACACTGATGTCTAATTTTCGCCTTCTATCCTCCCACATTCGGGGTCAGGCAGACTAATCCATATCACTCATATTCATCGACTTCCTCAACACATTCAACCCCTTCTTCACCCGACGCGAAACCGTCACTGGGCTGATCCCCATCCGTTCAGCGGTTTCCTTCTGAGTTAGGTCGTATAGAAAGACAAATTCCAGAACACTGCGAGTTCCCTCCTCTAGCTTTGCCAGAGCCTGTTGCAATCGAATCTGATCCTCCTGGGCCAATTGAAAGCTGCGGTAGCGACAATCTGGGACAATCTCACCTAGACTGGTTGACCCTTCCCCTTCGTCGTGGACTGGAGCATCCAGGCTCAAAACAGAACGGTTGTAGCCTGCTAACTTTGCTTGATTCCATTCACCAACTGAAATTCCCAGGTATGTTGCAATTTCAGAATCAGTGGGCCGACGATTAAATTGCACTTGCAGCGCCTGGGCAGCTCTCATGCCTTCTCGCTGAAGTTCTAGCCACTGGCGCGGAACTCGAACCGCAGGACTCTTGTCTCGCAGATAGTGCTGGATTTCACCTCGAATGTAGGGAATCGCAAAGGAGCTGAAAGCATGACCCTTGGACAAATCATAGCGCTCAATTGCTCGGATCAGCCCCAGGGAGCCAACCTGAAGTAAATCATCATAGCTTTCCTGACACTGATTGACCCAGTGGTTGACCTCTTTGCGCACCAGGCCAAGATTTAACTGCACAAGCCGATTCCGAACCTGTTTAGACGGACAGGAACGATATTCTTTCAATAGCCTTAAACTCTCGTACTTGATCTGAGTATTAGCTTGAACTTGCATAATTAAAGTGTCTCATAGTGAAATTTTACTAAACCCAGGAGTGAACAGGCATGGCCTGGCTGGAGGAACTGGCTGGAGGGAAAAGGGGCAAAACTACAGACTCCCCTATCCTTTCATGTGTATAAATTTTTTAAAAAAACTAAGTATTCCCACTGAACTCCCCCCGAAACTGTACTTTGCATTTCTACCGGAATATACCTACAATTCAAAGGATAATCGCCAGATTCATCTTCAGTTGTAAGCCAGTAGAAAATAATACCCGAACACAGTATAATCTATAACTTTTTCTCCGGCAACCGCGCCGAAACTTCTCGAACTACCCGGCAGAAGTTTATCAAACGAGCATCATCTTTGCAATAAAAAAAATCTAAAAAAAGGGGGCTATGCCCCCTGAATCAAAATCATTAAATTGTATGGCGTTTCTAATGACCTATGCAGCAGATTCCTCAAGCTGAGCATAGAAGAAGCCTCGAATTTTGACCTCCACCGCTTCTTTTGCACCTAGATCCGTATCAGAAGGCTGCTCACTCTCAAATACACCTGCAATCTCCCCAGTTTCGTTGTCAACCTTGGAAACCTGTAGAGAAATATGGCCAACATCAACCTGTGTGTCAGCTTGCTTGATATTGGCCTTAACGTAATCTTCCTCATCTGCTGTCGCAGGTAGTGCTACAGCGTTATCATATCCAGTTGCCAAACCTCGACCCTTGGGATCTAGGAAAGTAGAACCTCGATAGGAGGGAACATTAAAGTCTCCCTCTAAATCTGTTGACGTATTGATGCTAGTCAATCCAGGCTGACTCTGGGCCACCAGCCCCTTGATTGTGAAGAGGAAAGGGACTTGTTCTCCTCCGGGCAATTGAACTGTGATGGGCTGGAAGTCCATGCCGTACTCTTCGACGAAAGTCAGACTTCCATCTGGAGCAAAATCAAGCTTGCCACCAACCTGATCCAAACTGTAGGTTCTGCGAGTCAGTAGACGAGTACTAACAAACTCAGCCTCTTGCCGCTTGTTGGCGGGCTCTTCCTTGACGAAGTATTCTGTTGGCTGTAAGCACAAGCCAGTAATCTCGTAGGAAACGCCTGAATCCAGGGTAATTGAACCTCTGGCAGTTTCAGGCAGACTGGGGCAGTTCACCGCCAAGCCTGTATTTCTGATGTCGTCATAGGTAAGTAGCTCAGGAGCCTTGGAACTTGGCCCACCTGAGCAAGCTGTCAGCACGCTTAAGCAGAGGGCCAAAAGCGTAGCAACTAAAGCGCGGTATCTCATTTTTAACCTCTAATATCCAAAATCGCTATCTAGAAAAAACCAAAACCTGAACACTTTTTAATCAATGTCGGCTTGCTCAATCTCTGCGCAGCTCAGCAGGAGATCTGGGGAAGGGATAAACTTATACTGCAACGAGAGTATGAAGAAGCTTCCCACTATTGAATTCTACATGGCTGGCGGAGCTTTTTGAAACTTAACATTCAAGTCAAACTGGATTTTGTGGTGAATCTATGTGGGAAAGTCAAGTCAATCCTCATGCCGAAGAGAATTGTGAAGAGTTACAACTTCAGTTGGAACGCTTAGCTGAGCAAGTTCGAGCGATCGCTCAAACCCATCAGGGTAACAGCCTATCTTTGCTGGCTCTGCTGCGTGCTCTGGAATATTGCCATCAAGAAATCCGGGAGGGGGAGTTTCAAGAGTCGTTGCCGGATAATCGCCAGAAACTCTATCATCTGCTACGAGAAATTGAATCCTCGGGTGGATGGCCTTATATTCCTCGTATGTCGATACAAGCCCTCCAGCAGAAAATTCTCGCAGAGGAAGCTCAGGAAACAGCAGATGATTCCCAGATGAAAATGGACTAGATGAAAACGTTACTGAAATTGACAGATCATGAGGGTTCGCTGAAGATACATAGAATTTGAAACGAAATTTGGATTTTTCCGTGGAGTCGACAGAATCTTTAAACTTTAAAACACTACTAGAGCAGTATCAACGCTTTGGGGTTCATCTGGGATTGGAACGGATTCAACAGTTGTTGAAGAGCTTGGGAAATCCTCACCAGTCAGTGCCCATCATTCACGTTGCCGGAACGAATGGCAAGGGTTCAGTCTGCGCCTATCTCTCCTCTGTATTGACCCAGGCGGGTTATCGAGTGGGTCGATATACTTCACCTCATTTGGTGGATTGGACAGAGCGCATTTGTATCAATCAGCAACCCATCTCTGCTCCAGCCCTGTGGCAAGTGTTGCAAAAGATTGAAGCGGCTGCCGCAGAACAAGACCCTTCTCCAACCCAATTTGAAGTGATGACTGCAGCCGCCTGGCTCTACTTTGCCCAGGAAAAGGTTGATTTGGCGGTAATCGAGGTGGGTCTGGGAGGTCGCTTAGACGCTACGAATGTTTGCGCTCATCCCCTCGCTTGTGTGATTACCTCTCTCAGCCGGGAACACTGGCAACGGCTTGGCCCGACGCTGGCAGATATTGCGCGTGAAAAAGCCGGAATTCTCAAACCCCATCGTCCAGCCATTGTGGGTCAACTCCCACCGGAAGCCAAAGCCGTTGTTCAAGCTAGAATCTTAGAACTGAATTGTCCGGCCACCTGGATTCAACCTGCGATCAGACAGCCGCAACAGAGCAATCTGCCCAATCGTGCTCGATACAACGGCATAGATTATGCCCTCCCTTTGCTAGGGGACGTACAGTTGATCAATTCAGCCCTAGCCATTGCGACATTACAAGTTCTTCAACAACAGGGATGGCAGATTTCTAAGATTGCGATAACTCAGGGAATCGCTCAGACGCACTGGCCAGGTCGGATTCAATGGACGCAGTGGCAGGGCCATTCGCTACTGATTGACGGAGCCCATAACCCGGCTGCCGCCCAGGAACTCGGACAATACGTTGATCAATTGCGGACTTCATCCCAGGTTGGGGCTTTAGATTCTCCCTGGCCAAAAGCCGACCCTCGACCCGTGACGTGGATTATGGGCATGTTATCGACAAAGGATCACGCCGACATTTTCCAGGCTTTGTTGCGTCAAGGGGATTCTCTATATCTCGTTCCTGTTCCTGATCATAGCTCGGCGATTCCGGAAGAATTGGCTCAATTAGCTCAAGAAATTTGTTCAGGCTTGGCTGAGTGTCAAAGCAGACCAGACTTGATGGAGGCGATGGAAACTGTATTTTCCGATGATCAAACCCCGAGCTGTTCAGTGGATTTAAGATCGGATTCGACGGGACAAGGCTTCTCACAGCCGCTGACAATTCTCTGTGGCTCTCTCTATCTTATTGGGTATTTTCTCCGGATTCAAAACAACCTATCCTGATATTTATGAGACTTCTGTATCACTTTGAGATGAAGATTTTTATTGTTTTTAATTTCGTTTTTGTCAATTCTAAATATGTTTCAATAGCTTTATTGCCCTAGCCTGTCTGAAAATCTAACTCCAAATATATCAACCAATTGGTTTCCACCTTTTGAACTGTCCACTGCCAGAACAAGCAAAAATCTCAGTGGATTATACTCTTCATCGGAAGAGCCTACTTCTTTGTCGTCGATCTTTTTTGTGGAGTATCAACAATGTTTGGACGATTGTTGGAAAGCCGTGACAGTTCCATCATGTATCTAACGATTACTTCTGATGGAAATCACCAGAAATATTGGGATCACTATCCCTCTGGGCGAGAACTGATTGCTTGCCACGGAACAACTGATGTTTTCATTGAGGAAACGTCCGATAGCTGGATACTTGAGTTGAGATAAGTTCCCGTCCAGGTGACATTCATTTTTTCAGGGTTACAGTCGACCGAATTCTCAACATAGCCAGGTTGCATCTTCTAGAGATATCTTTAAACAAAATATTGAAATAAAGCTGTCATCCCTTCTTTGGATCAAGCGCTACAGTCAATTGCCGAGGGTTACAGCAAGTTTAATCGATGGGTCATGTTTTAGGATCAGCGTCGCTATTCAGAATTAAATTAGTGCAGATATCCTTTGAGGCGAAATGGTAGATGATAGTGCTAAACATTGTTCTATTAAGGCTGTCCCACTTTTGGCCAGAAATAATTAACATAACTTAGATTATTTTTAATCTGTCGGGATTTTCATCCTAATTTAGGAAGAATAAAATAGAAGAAGATTGACGCAGGATCAGGGCAGATACGGAGGCAGATTAGTCCGTGCTTGCATCAGGTATTCGTACAAATTCATAGTTTTTCTTCACTGAGTTGGTCACTCTGTGGGGCCGATTCAGTTGGAATGTTAGACATTTTCAACAGTGCAGAAAGGGGTCTCGTGCTCAGCGGGACTGCTTAACTGAGAAAGTTGGCCACAAGTTGCTGACTTTCCAACACCCAGGAAGAGTTAAAGGTGGAGCAAGCCAGATGAAGAGAAAATCTAAAAAAGTCGAGTCTTTTGAGTTCGATCAGGAAAAAGCCCTTGCAACGGCAGAGAATATGCGGCACGCAATTTTTACAAAGGTCTTTCGATGGCAAGGTGTTAATTTGAATCAAGCTGAGACGGTTGCGAGTCACTGGCATCGAAGTATTCTCAAAACTGCATCAGCGGGAGAAATACCTCGGATGCCGAGCGATGGAGAACTCGCTGTTATGGTGGTTCAATTGATTAATTCAATTCGTTAACTCGCTTTCCCAGTTCCATAGCCTTTCCCGGCCTGATGAGGTATGAATTTGAGGGAATAGGGCGCAGTGCGTCCCGCCCTACCTGTACTTCATCGGCGTTGGAAACGCTGTAGAAAAGCTGGTAACGTAAGGGGAAATGTTTTGATCATTTTCCCTTGAAATCTAGCTATTCTCAACTGATCCCCTTCATTCGTCCTCAATGGCTGACCATCCTCAAAGCCTTGATTTGTACCCTTGGGTTCACAGCCTTCTGGCCCCTGCTAGCCTGGTTGATGGGAAGAATGGCGATTTACATTGGTGCGGGGAATGTGCAGGCGATCGCTCAGTTGGCTGGAGTCGCAGCGATTATTTTCCTGATCCGAGGAATAGTTCAGTATGGCCAGGATACGCTAATGGCGCGAGCCGCCCTTGCCATTACCCTTAACTTACGAAAGCGCACCTATGCTCACTTACATCGATTGGATGTGGGCTACTTTGAGACGGCAAAAACTGGAGATCTAACCTACCGATTGACGGAAGATATTGATCGAGTGGGTGAGGTCATCTATAAATTCTTTCATCAATTCATCCCCTGCATTCTGCAACTGATTGTGGTGCTGGGATACATGGTCTATATCAACTGGCAGCTCACGCTGGCTTCACTGGTCATTGCTCCCCTGATGGCTCTATTAATTGGTTGGTTTGGGGAACAATTACTCAAATTGAGTCGCTATAGTCAGAATCGTATTTCAAATCTCGCCTCTCTCCTGACAGAAGTTTTCAGTGGGATTCGTCTGGTTCAAGCCTTTGCTGCTCAGGAATATGAGATGACTCGCTTTGTAGCAGAAGCGGAGCAGAATCGTCGCGCCAGGTACCGGACGGAACAGACGAAGGCCCTGGAGTTTGTCGTTGTTGGTTTCCTGGAAGCGATGAGTGTAGTGTTGTTATTTCTCCTGGGCGGCTGGCAAATCTCGCGGGGACATCTAACGGGTAGTGGATTTATCAGTTATGTGACCGCAGTGGCATTGCTGATTGATCCGATTTCCCTCACGACTAGTAACTATAGTGAGTTCAAGCAGGGTGAAGCATCCTGGGGCCGCATTCTAGAGCTGCTGCGAGTCCAGCCCCAGGTGGTTGAATCTCCGGATGCGATTCAATTACCTACGGTACAAGGGCAGGTGGATTATCGCCAGGTTAGTTTTTCCTATGTTCCAGGCCAGCCCGCACTACAGGAAATTAGCTTCCAGGTCAAACCTGGAGAGAAGATTGCGCTGGTGGGGGCGTCCGGTGCGGGTAAGACGACGCTGGTTAGCCTGTTACCGCGATTCTATAACTGTCAACAGGGGCAGATTTTGATTGATGGTGTAGATATTCAAACCGTTACCCTTGATAGTTTGCGGCGGCAGATTGGCATTGTGCCCCAGGAAATCACACTATTTTCAGGAACGATTGCCCAAAATATTGCCTTTGGTCAGGCTTACTATAACCTAGATGCCGTTCAGAATGCCGCCAAAATTGCCAATGCTGATTCGTTTATCCAGCAATTTCCTGAAGCTTATCAAACGCTAGTGGGAGAGCGGGGGGTGAACCTGTCGGGCGGTCAGCGACAACGAATTGCCATTGCAAGAGCAGCCCTACTCAGTCCTCGAATCTTGATCCTGGATGAAGCAACATCGGCCCTGGATTCTGAATCCGAAGCTCTGGTGCAGCAAGCCCTGGAACGATTGATGCAGGGACGAACCGTATTCATCATTGCCCATCGGCTATCTACCGTACGACGGGCAGATCGCATTCTGGTGCTGGAACAGGGCAAAATCGCTGAGGTTGGCACCCATGAAGAATTGCTAGCTCAGGGCAACCGCTATGCTCAGTTTCACCAGCAGCAGTTTAGTAATGGTGCAATTGCCACAATCTAATCGAAGAATTGCAGGACTAATAGGGACAGGATCGCAGCTTTAGCCCAATCGGTAGACGAGAATGATCTCTGTGGAAGGAGATTGAAATCCATGACTGGCGGTGGGGCACAGAGATAACCCAGAGTCGAGTAGATGATGGAGCTTTGCGAAACTTAAACCGTGACATGATTCTCCCTGAGACAGTTGCACACCTATCTTATGGGATAGATCCAAGGGGGACGCCGGATATAACTAAAACTTTCGGTTTGCGGTAAATGGACATTGGCTGCTGTCCCAAGAATTTACAACAGAAGGGTGGATGGCAGCGCTATCCGCCCCCGTATCAAAATCGTTCCGCCTTGAGTGGAAAACTCAAATGAGAGAACTTTAATTTTCCATTCATACCGGATTCATTGCCGGCCGTTACGTTAAAGATAGAAATCGAGTTCAGGGATTTACTGCCATGACAACTTCCAACCTATTCGGAAACAGAATCGTTGCTAGCCTGATCCTGAGCCTGAGCCTGGGGGCAATTGCTTGGATTCCCCAAAGCTCATCATTTCAGAGTACTGCCAACAACACACTGCAGGATTCAAACGCTGAGTCACAGTCCATAGTTGTGATTAGTCGTTCTCAGACCGTTGACCCAGAGACTGGAAGTGTGATTTCCGTTTCTAGTCTCAAGCGCCGTCAATAGATTGTCAGTCTTGATTTCGTGGGTAGCGCTGTCATTCCCGCTCAGGCGGGAATGCAGGCAAATCATTATCGTTACCCACAGGTTGACATCTGACCATCAGCAGGATGATGGCTCACTCAGGAGGTGAGTCTTCTGCTGGTAAAGACAGTAATTGGAATGAATCCAGAAATTGATCGCTGTCTGCAGGAAATTGCTCTGGCGACTGGGAACCCACCAGTAGCAGATAAAGTCGCGGGTTAACCCAATAGAGCCGCAATTTGAATAGTCCTTCAGAGCCTTCAATTTCAACTTCTTTGCCTGGAAATTTCTCACCCTGGGAATTGTCAAGCATGACCTTGCGTTCAGAGATGAGGTTCTTCGTTTCCCAGTCCTCAATAAAACCTTCAACAGCTGCATTTAGCACCTGATCAACCTCCTCCTCTGCCAAGGACTCAGCGGGCATGGGCAAGTTTGCATAAAACACCCCGTAGGCAATGGTTTCCTCCTGAGTTCTGGCCATGACTTGACCAAATTCGTCAGCTTCTCTGGCTTCCAATGCATCTGGAGCAACCTGCGGCATCAGGATAGAGAAATTGCCAGCTTCTGAGGTGAATGGCTGCCAACGTTCTAAAGTGGAGCTTGGATCAGTTGGCTGCTGCGCTTGAGTCAGGGCGGAGGGCCATTTCAATGCTGTAGTGGACATCGAGGTCAGTCCGTGAATCAACAGTGCAGCGACAATTGTTCTAGAAATTAGCACAGATAGTTCCTCTGAATGCAAAGCAGGATAAAGTTTGATTTCATCTATTAACGCATTTTGTTGCTCTCTATTGCAGGACGGTGAAGAATCATTTCATATTCACCGCAAAGCAATTCCCCAGATGTCACACTGAACCTTGGGTTGGCTTAGTAGCCCTGATAACCCCTGTTGCTGGAGAATACTTTCCCTATGAAATTAGCCTATTGGATGTACGCAGGCCCCGCCCACATTGGCACACTGCGGGTGGCTAGCTCTTTTAAGAATGTTCACGCCATTATGCATGCTCCTCTGGGAGATGATTTTTTTAATGTGATGCGCTCCATGCTAGAGCGGGAACGAGACTACACTCCAGATACAAACAGTGTAGTTGATCGCAATGTTCTGGCCAGAGGTTCCCAGGAAAAGGTGGTTGATAATATTGTTCGTAAGGATCAAGAAGAAACCCCCGATTTAATTGTTCTGACCCCCACTTGTACCTCCAGTATTTTGCATGAGGATTTGGAGATATTAGTTGAGCGGGCTCAGATCGATGCCAAGGGCGATGTTCTACTGGCGGATGTGAACCTCTACCGTGAGATTGAATTACAGGCCGCCGACCGTACCCTGTATCAAATTGTTCAGTTCTATCTGGAAAAAGCCCGGAAGAAGGACGAACTCTTTACAGAAAAAACAGAAAAGCCGTCGGTGAATATTCTGGGAATTTCTACCCTGGGCTTTCATAATCAGCACGATGCCACTGAACTGAAGAAGTTGATGGCAGACCTGGGCATTGAAGTGAATCAGGTTATTCCCGATGGTGCTTCGGTGCACAATTTGAAAAAATTACCCCAAGCCTGGTTTAACCTTGTTCCCTTTCGGGAAATGGGAGGGTTGACAGCCTCCTACCTGGAAAAGGAGTTTGGCATGCCTGCCATTGATATCACTCCAATGGGCGTGGTTGAAACGGCGCGCTGTATCCGTAAAATTCAACAGGTATTGAATCAGCTCGGTACCGAGGTAGACTACGAGGAATTCATCGATACCCAAACTCGGTTTGTTTCTCAAGCAGCCTGGTTTTCCCGTTCTATCGATTGTCAAAACTTGACGGGCAAGAAAGCGGTTGTTTTTGGAGACAATACCCACGCAGCAGCTATCACCAGGATTCTGTCGCGGGAAATGGGAATTCATGTGGTGTTGGCGGGAACCTACTGCAAATTCGATGCGGATTGGTTCCGGGGGCAGGTGAGTGAATACTGTGATGAAGTTTTGATTAGTGAAGACAATGGGGAAATCGGGGATGCCATTGCCCGTCTAGAACCCGCCGCTATTTTTGGAACGCAGATGGAGTGTCATGTTGGCAAGCGCTTGAATATTCCCTGCGGTGTGATCGCAGCTCCCGTCCACATCCAGAATTTCCCCGTCGGTTATCGACCCTTTGTAGGATATGAGGGAGCTAACCAGATTGTTGACCTGGTGTACAACTCCTTTACCCTGGGCATGGAGGATCACCTATTAGAAATCTTTGGGGGACACGACACGAAAGAGGTGATTCACAAAGGTATCTCGGCAGAGTCAGATCTGAACTGGAGCAAGGATGCCAAGACAGAACTGAACAAAGTGCCTGGATTTGTTCGCGGCAAGGTCAAGCGAAATACTGAAAAGTTTGCCCGTGAGCGAGGCATTGATGAAATCACCCTGGAAGTGATGTATGCGGCTAAGGAGGCAGTTGGAGCTTAGGTCAAATCATTGATGTTACCTGAAAGGGTTTCAAAGTTTTTTAAATATAAAGCTTTGGTTAAAAACTCATTTTTTTATAAAGTTATGATGAAGCTTTCAATGGTCAAAAATCATGGCAGCGCAGTGAAGTACCTGAACAACTAGCTATTTCACTAAAGCCTGTTTGCTAGTCTATAGAAGATTTATGGGTTAGGATAACATCATGCTTGCTTCTTAAGACAATGGAAACCCTAGTCCGGAAGATTGTAAAAGGATTTAAAGAGGTTCCGCTCGAGTTGGAGCGGTTTTTGTACCATAAATATCCTAGCTTTGTTACAGGTGCAGGGAGAGAGGCGCTGCAATCTGAAGTCCCTGTATTTATGTTTCACACGGTACATCCGCTGACTTTCAAGCAGCAACTAGAGTTTCTAAAAATCAATGGGTATCAGACCTTAAACTTAGCAACATTTATGGCGTTTCTCCGGGGGGAGATCCAGCTAGAGGTTCCTTCAGTCCTGCTGACCTTTGATGATGGAGATAGAAGCTGGTATAGGGTTGCCTATCCACTTCTGAAGCAATATGGGTTCAATGCCGTAGGCTTTGTCGTGCCTCACTATATTCAGGAGCAGCCCCAGGGTACAGAGAGCAAGGGTTGGTTATCTTGGCCAGAGTTAATTGAGTTGGATCGGACGGGTGTGATTGAGATTGAGTCCCACAGCCAGCGTCATGCCTGTATTTTTGTTGAACCCAGACTTGTCGATTTTTTTCATCCGGAGTGGGTCGACAGCCTCGGCATGGATCCTCCGTGGATTGAGGAGGGCGGAAACTACACGAACCAACTCAGGTGGGGTACGCCGATCTACCGCCATGCTCCTCGGCTTCGGGGAGAGTTGAGATATGTAGATGACCCTGAGCTGAGGAATGCCTGCACAGCTTGGGTTTCGGCTCAGGGTGGAGAAGCATTTTTTGAGCGGTCAAGCTGGCGACGAGAGCTATCCCGTTACTATCAGACCGCTCGCCAGCAGGTAGAATCGCCGGAATCCTCTGCTCGATATGAAACGGAGACCCAAAAACGGCAGCAAATGTTAGAGGATTTGGTACGATCAAGGGCTGTTCTATCGGAAAAACTCGGAAGACCTATTCAGCATTTTTGTTATCCTTGGGGTGCGGGCGGTGTACAGGCAATTACTCTTAGTCAAGAGGCTGGATATCAGAGTAATTTTTGGGTTGCATCGAATCGAAATACCAATCGAGTGGGGGATTCACCTTTTCAGATTCCTCGTTTGAAGGATGATTATTTGTTCCGTCTACCAGGTGAAGGGCGGCAACCGCTTTGGAAAATTTTTCAGACAAAATTGCAACGTCGGGCATTAACAACGGAAATTTATTAGGTATTGCATCTGTTTTTTCACAGAATTTTTCTGTTTCTACCGCAGATTGACTCTCTCAATGTGCATTTATTTTGAGGAAAAAAGTTTATGGAGTGTATCACAGAAAAAGTCACAATTGGCATTGTTAATTATAATGGCTTGAAGACTATATCTAGAACCTTGGAGTCAATCAAACAGTTGGATTACTCTGATTTTGAAGTTATTGTTGTAGACAACTTATCAACTGACGGTAGCCGTGATTTAATTCAGGCTCACTATCCGGAGGTAAAGTGTCTTTGTTTAGCAGAAAATCGAGGGCCAGCCGGAGGACGGAATGCAATTCTTCAGGTGGTAACTTCAGACTATGTATTATTTCTTGATAACGATATCGCCCTAGAGCCAGACACCCTTACACGCTTGATGGAAGTGATAAAAGCAGTTCCTAGCCTTGGAATCTGTCACCCAGAAATCCATGATCCGAAAGATCCCTATTGTCACCACTACAACGGTGGATGGATTCATTATTTAGGGGCATTAATTGCCCGTGACCTTTCCCAAGAGGAACGACCTGAATACGAAATCTTTGATGTAGTTTCTGGGGCGGCAATGCTGGTCAATGTCAAAATCGCAAGGATTATTGGTGGTTTTGATGAAGATTACTTTTTCAATTGGGAAGATGGCGATTTTGCAATGCGCTTGACACTGTCAGGACATCTCTGCGCCAATGTACCTTTGGCAGTTGTGCATCATCTGGGTAAGCCAAGAGGGACATCCAAGGCGTTCTATATGATCCGAAATCGCTGGTTTTTTCTACTGAAGCTCTATTCCTGGAGAACGTTAATGCTCTGCTTGCCTATGCTGCTGCTTTTCGATGCGGCTCAATTTCTGATGCTGCTGATCAAGGGAGAGGGCAGGGAATACTGGCGGGCAAATTGGGACTTGATTCAGAAGTTGCCTCAAGTTATGGAAAAACGCCGACAGTTTCAATCACTGAAATTGAAGCGAGATCGCGATTGGCTCCGATCCGGGGAAGTTTATGTCCCAAGTAGCCTGGTTGCAGAGGAATCCCTGCTGTCTAGAGTTAAAGAGATCTTGACTTGGGGCTTCGTGACACCCTACTGGCGTCTGGTCAAGCTTTTCTGCTAGTGAAGTTATGTTTGAATCATCTGAGTTTCTGGCTGGCATTTGTATGTCGGGAGCTACGTCAGGAACCTAGTCGGCAGATTTAGGGTCAGATTACGGTCAGAAGATCATGTTCCCGGATTGGGAGTATGCAGAATACCTGGGGCAAGTCCTGCATCAGCTTGCCGCTTGAGCTTGACATCAGAATTCATTGTGAGCGCATTGTGAGCGCTTGCTAAGTCTGACCAAGGACATGGTAGGGTGCATTTTTGGAGGGTCACGTGCAAAACATGCAACAAGCAACTTTGTTAATCAAACTGTAAATCAAACCAATGGAAGAATTAGTAGAACTTCAAGGTCTTGCTACCGTTATTTTGGTTGTTAACGGACAGGCCATCACCTTAGAACTCGATGGTAATGCTGCACCTATCACTGCAGGCAACTTTGTTGACCTGGTAGAGCGAGATTTCTATGACAACATTACATTTCACCGAGTGGTTACTGACCCAAGTCCCTTCGTTGCCCAAGCCGGAGATCCCAATAGTCGTAATCCAGACTTCCCAGAAGATCAGCTTGGACAAGCGGGCTTTATCGATCCGGAGACTGGACTAGAACGCACTATCCCCCTGGAAATCTTGCCCCAAGGCGCAGCGGAGCCTGTAATTGGTGAGACCTTCGAGACGGCTGGAGTTACCGTTCCACCTGCATTACCCAACCAGCGGGGAACCATTGCTATGGCCCGCACCAATGATCCTAACTCTGCCTCCTCACAGTTCTTCATCAACCTGGTGGATAATAACTTTCTAGACGGTGACTTTGCTGCCTTCGGTCAGGTAACGGCAGGTTTAGATGTGGTGGATCAGATTCAGCAGGGCGATCGCATTATTGATGCAGAGGTGATCGACGGCATCGTGGCGACTCGTAGTTCCGTTGTTGTGACTGATGTGGCCCTGCTCATTTCCTTGATTAACTCCGTTAACCGATTTTCCCTTCAACTTGGACAGTTTTTCACGACTCGAGACTTCGATGCCGACAATATTGTCACAGTTCCCCCTGAGGTTGGTATTCAAGCGATCAATGGTGTGTTAGTCGGAGCTGGTAATGATCAAGTGACAGGTTCAGAAGCAGGTGAACCTATTGTCGGTAACCAGGGCAATGACACCATTGCCGGAGTGGGTGGCAATGACTATCTGTTTGGTGGACAGGACAATGATTCCCTGAATGGTAATGCGGGTAATGACATTGCCAATGGTAATCGGGGTGCAGATATCGTTTTTGGCGGTGCGGGTGATGACTTCCTGCGCGGCGGACAGGACAACGATTCTTTGAATGGTAACGCTGGTAATGATTACCTGATTGGTGATTTGGGGGTTGACCAGCTCACGGGCGAAGCGGGAGCTGATACGTTCCTCCTCCGATCCGATGAGGCGGGGTCAGATGTGAACCTGGCCGATCAGATCTTGGACTTCAGCTTGGGTGAAGGCGATCGGATTGGTATTGTTGGAGATATTAGCTTGGGCGATTTGCAGTTCAATTCAGATGGTGCAAATGCCATTATTCAACTGTCCAATGGTGACATTCTAGGGGTGGTGCAGAATGTCTCCGCGAGTGATGTTGCGACCTCAGCCTTCATTGCCCCAACGACTGATCTAGGACTGACCATCGGCTAAACCAAACCCAAGCTGGTTTGATTTTTTAATAGGGTTTCTGTCATGGTTGCCAGTTTTTGCAATTGAGCTTCTAGCTCTTCTGCTCTTTTCTTGCGGAGATTTTTCTTGGTTAGGGCTGCACGAGCTAAATCCTCGCGGTTTTTCTGGAGTGCAGCTTTAGCCACCTTCTGCCAGGTCTCCATCTCATCCAGTGTGGCTTTGTATTGAGGGTGAACATCATTCCAGGCGGTACGAATTTCTGCCAGGGCCTGCTTCAGCATCTGAGGCGCATCTTCTTTCTGTGCTCCAATCAAAGCATCCTGAATCGGCTGGAATAAGTTATCCACACTGAGCTGGTTTAGGACAGGAACGAAGTCTTGGATCTGACGGCTGTCATTTACTCCGGTCACACACCAGGTGGCAAAGTGTTCACAATTATTAAACAACAGATTGTACTTGCGTTCTCCCAGACGACTCTCAGCCCGCTGAATTACAGTTTCAGGGATATAGCGCGTCCAATATTCCTTGATATAAACCCGCTGTCCTCGGGCAAAGGTTTCCAGCGAGGTTCGTTCAATGGTTTCACTGGGTTTCCGGTAGTGGATGACCGTACCATCACCGCAATCAATGCCGTGATGTTGGTAGACACCCTCTAGATTCAGAAACTCCCGATAGACGTAAATCTGATCACCCTTGGCCATATTTTTATACCGCTAGCTAGACTGATTTTGAGATGCCATCAGCTTACAATTAATTTTAATTTACAAAACCTTACGTAAAATACTACAATGTAGTATCAGTGGGAGTTCCTCTTAATTTTCATCCTTGATTCAGGCAGAAACTTTAGACCTTTTAGAATGGCAGCGGCTTTGCCAGCACCTTGCAACCTTTACCGCCACTAAACTGGGGGCGATGATCGCTCGTCAATTGACAATTCCTCAGGAACCAGCGGAAACATTGGAACTATTAGCCCAGACCCAGGAAGCCTATCAACTGGAAATGCAGTTGGTTCGGGGTCTACCCTTTGAAGGAATTCGAGATATTGGTGTATCTATCGAACGGGCGGAAATGCAGGGCGTTTTGTCCGGCGAGGAATTGCTAGGAATTGCCACAACCCTCTACGGAGCGAGACAACTGCGACGCACTATTGATGCTCAGGAGGAGATTACTGTTCTTCGTCGATTAGTTGCTGAACTGCGTACCTACCCAGAAATTGAACAGGAAATCCATCGCTGCATTGACGAACGAGGCGATGTCACGGATCGGGCTAATCCAAAATTAGCTGACATTCGTACGAATCTTCACCAGGTTCGAGACCGAATTCAGCAAACTCTACAACGCATTTTGCAACGCCATGCCGGAGCCGTTCAACAGAGTCTAATTACACAAAGGGGCGATCGCTTTGTTATCCCAGTCAAGGCAGGCCAAAAGGATTCAGTTCCGGGCATTGTTCATGATATGTCCTCCACTGGGTCAACCCTGTATATCGAACCCAAGGCAACGATTGAACTGAACAACAAACTGCGACAGCTCCAACGTCAGGAACAGCGGGAAGAAGAAATTGTGCTGCGGATGCTGAGCGAGCGGGTAGCTGAGGTCAAGCCTGATTTGGAGGAACTGTTGGTAATCTGTACCCGGATTGACCTGGCTGTGGCAAGGGCTCGTTACAGTCTGTGGTTGAAGGCAAATCCACCAACTTTTACTAATTTGAAGCTGAGTTCTGCTACAACCTCCTCTGATACGGTTCAAACAGAAGCAAATGCCGCTGTCCCTGGTGAAGAAATTGCCGAGGTCATGCAACGCAGTGTTCATCCGGCCCAGGATGGTCACATTACCCTAAGACAACTGCATCATCCGTTATTGGTCTGGCAGCAATACCACGAGGAGGGGGCAGCCGTTGTGCCGATTGATGTGGTTGTGCGTCCGGCCATTCGGGTGGTGGCGATTACGGGGCCAAATACAGGCGGTAAAACGGTTACCCTCAAAACCCTGGGATTAGCGGCTTTGATGGCGAAAATTGGATTATTTATTCCCGCAAAAGAACCCGTTGAACTGCCCTGGTTTGAGCAGGTTCTAGCGGATATTGGTGATGAACAATCAATTGAGCAAAGTCTCTCAACCTTTTCAGGTCATATTCGTCGGATTGTACGAATTTTATCGGCGGTTGAGCAGGACACTGACCACAACATTACTGACCCCAACCTTACAGAGAGTAACGAGCCGGAGATTAAACCGGAGATTGAATCGGAGACTGAACCAGAGATTAAACCGGAGATTGATCAAAATACCGCACCTGTCACTGCGCCTGATACAGTGCAATTACTGAGCGAAAGAGAAACGTTGGTGCTGTTAGATGAAGTGGGAGCGGGAACCGATCCTTCTGAGGGCAGTGCCCTGGCAACAGCATTACTGCAACAATTGGCTGAGAACACCCGTCTGACCATGGCCACGACCCACTTTGGGGAACTCAAGGCTCTGAAATACCAGGATGAACGGTTTGAGAATGCCTCCGTCGAATTTGATGAAGCTTCACTGCAACCCACCTATCGTTTGCTGTGGGGGATTCCAGGACGTTCCAATGCCCTGATCATTGCCCGTCGATTGGGATTAAACGATGAAATTTTGGAGCAAGCAGCCTCTTACGTGGGAGGTATCTCCCAGGAGGTCAACGAGGTGATTGCGGGTCTAGAGGCACAAAGACAGGAACAGGAGAATCGGGCCAATGCCGCTGAAAAACTGCTGCGGCAAACGGAACGACTACATCAGGAATTAACCGATAGATCGGACTTTCTAAAGGCCAGAGAGCAGGAGTTAAAACAGGCCCAGGAACAGGCGATCCAGGAAGCATTACTACAAGCCAAGTCCGAGATTGCCCAGGTGATTCGCAAACTGCAACAGGGGAAGCCCAAAGCTCAAGATGCTCAAACGGCCACCCAAGCCATTGATCAAATTGCTGACAATTACCTACCTGCCCGACAGCAACCCAAGGCCAAACCCAAGCCGGGATTTCAACCAAAAGCGGGAGATCGGATTCGGATTCCCAGTTTAGGGCAGACGGCAGAAGTCTAGGCCAGTGCCGATGAAAATGGTCAGCTCACCGTGCGGTTTGGCTTGATGAAAATGACTGTGGGGCTGGCCGAAATTGAATCGCTAGACGGTGAAAAAGCCCAAGCTCCTCCAGCCCGTCAAAAATCAGAAGCCAACAAAGGAAGTGCCAAAAATACCAGGAACGGTACCAAGCCCGAAGCCGAAAAGCCAGAGGATCGCCCGGTGGTTCGTACTTCTAGAAATACGATTGATCTGCGAGGGAAACGAATCTCGGAGGCAGAAGTGGAGCTGGATCGGGCCTTGGGTCAAATTCTGGACTTTGGAGCTGTTTGGATTATTCATGGCAAGGGAACCGGACAACTGCGCCGGGGCGTTCAAGAGTTCCTCAAAACCCATCCCCAGATAGAACGCTATGAACTAGCAGCCCAGGCCGATGGCGGCGCAGGGGTAACAGTTGCTTACTTAAAATAGTTGCGAGAAAATAGTTGCGAGGAAGCCCTCCCTAAGAAACGGATGCCGGAACAGGCTGTTCCTGATAGCAAATGTTTGCTGCTTTCAAGCGTTGGAGCGCTTCCGCCAGGCGATCACAATCGGCAATCAGACTCACTCGAACATAGCCCTCACCACCTGTACCAAAGGCATTTCCAGGGGTGACAACGACTCCGGTTTGTTGCAGCACAGACAGAGCAAAATCCGTAGAACCGATTCCAGGCGGGCAAGGAACCCAAAGATACATGGTTGCCAGGGGCTTCGGTACCTGCCAACCCAGCTCTGCCAAACCTTGAATTAGAAAGTCTCGACGAGTGCGATAACGGTTTTGCACTTCTGTTAAATAGGAATCTGGCAAATTCAGAGCCGTTTCCGCCGCAGTTTGTAGTGCTCCGAACAAACCGTAGTCCAGATTCGTTTTCAGGGTTCGGAGGCCCTGGATCACCTGGGAGTTCCCGACCACAAAGCCCACACGCCAACCGGCCATATTGTAGGTTTTGGACATGGTGTGGAACTCGACACCGATTTCCTTGCCCCCAGGAATTTCCAAAAGGCTAGTAGGTTGATAGCCATCAAAGGCCAGCTCAGCGTAGCACAGATCATGAACCAGCAAAATTTGATAGCGATGGGCAAACTTCACCACCTCTTCAAAAAATTCACGGGGGGCCGTTGCTCCCGTTGGGTTGCTGGGGTAGTTGAAAAACAGGATCTTAGCCTGTTCAGCAACTGCGTCTGGAATATCTCCCAGATCAATCACCCAACCATTTTCTGGCTTCAGTCGAATGCTATGCACCCGGGGGCGAGCGATTAGTGGGGGGCGAGAATGGGCTGGGTGGGCTGGTGAGGGGGGCGGGGGGACGTGAGCGGGGTGTAGGTAAGCGGGGGCGTGGTGGG
>JBHJGO010000017.1:0-9982 GCA_050331715.1 Microcoleaceae cyanobacterium | reverse complement strand
ATTTGATGCTGATTCTGAACCTTAACATGAACCTGATTCTGAAGCTCAACCTGATCCTGAGTCTGTATCTGAACCTGATCCTGATTCTGTTGCTGTGGCTGTGGCTGAACCCGAACCTGAGCCTGAGCCTGTGGCTGTATCTGAACCTGAGCCTGAGCCTGTGGCTGTGGCTGAGCCTGAACCAGAGGCAGAGGTCGAAGTTGAACCTGAAACCGACGCGAGTTCAGAGTCTGAGTAACAGAGCTGGGCTTGATACAATTAGCTAAATAACATTGTGAGAGGGGGCGTTCTGGGTATTCTAGATGTCCCCTCTCATCGTTCTACAATAATCAGAATGAGAGAAATAATTCTGCTGTTAATCGCAATGGGTATGGGAGTTATGGGTCTGTCAGCGGTCAAGACCAGACAACTCCTGCGCTTATTTCAGCCTGGTGCGGAGCGGCGAGGCTGGCAGTTTTTATATGGCTTAATACTATTTTTTCTAATCGGTTATTCCTTTGCCTTTTATTTGGTTTGGTATCAGTTCTATGCTTTGATTCCACTGCTGACTGGAATTATCTTTTTCTTTGGAGCTTGTTTTGTTCTGTTGACTCTAAACATTTACTACCATAGTTTGTTTGTTGTAAGGGAGGACTATCGAACGGCCAAAGAGCAGGCTGAACGAGCCTTGGAAAAGCTACAAAAAGCTCAATCTCAAATGGTTCAAAGTGAGAAAATGTCTAGCCTGGGTCAACTCGCTGCGGGGTTAGCCCATGAGATCAATAATCCTCTCAGTTTTATCTATGGAAATTTAGATTATTTGCAAAATCATATCCAAGATTTATTCGATTTGATCGATTTATATCAACAGGTTTATCCGGAAAAGAATGCTGAGTTTTCCGAAAAATTAGAGGAAATTGATCTAGAATTTATCGCAACAGACGTTGATCAAATCTCAACTTCAATGAGGACTGGAACGATGCGGATTCGGAAAATTGTCCAGTCACTCAGAGATTTTTCCGCACTGGATGAGTCTGAGTACAAGAAAATTTCAATCCAGGATGGTTTAGAAAATACCCTGACAATTCTACAAAATCGTCTAGCTGCAAAACCATGCTATGCCGGGATTGAGGTAATTAAAGAGTATCAAGATTTGCCCCCTGTTCATTGCAATTCTCGGGAAATCAATCAGGTCTTTCTTCATCTCCTGAACAACGCAATTGATGCAGTGGAAGCAGGTCGAAAAGAATGCTCAGAAAGGCTGGAGCCAGACATGCGCGCAAAGATTTGGTTGCAAACTCAGGTACTGGATTCTGCCCATATCCAGATCAGAATTGCAGACAACGGTGCTGGTATTGACGAAACAACTCGTCAGCGGATATTTGACCCTTTTTTCACGACTAAGCCAGTGGGTCAGGGCACGGGTCTGGGGCTATCCATCAGTTACCAGGTGATTGTTAAACAACATCATGGAAAACTGCTTTGTGACTCCACAAAGGGTCAGGGGACAGAGTTCAAGATTATATTGCCAATTCACTCCATTCCTTCAAGTTCAAGTCAGCAATCTTCGATAGCTCCAATACCCCAACAGTAAAATCAGGGCCAGGACGACTAAAAACGTTGAAAATGGAAGGTAGGAAAAGAAAACAATTCGGATGCGGGATAAAATCCAGGATAACACCAGGAAAGCCGCCGTCAGCGCAACGAGTCCCTGCAACGTCCGAAATGCTGGAATCCATTCTAGAGGGATACGGCGCTTAGAAAGCCATAGCGAGGTTAACAAATAATAGGGAGGCGCAATCAGTAATAACACGTCTGCCTGTTGTACCACCTGCGACCACCCCCCTAAATTGGTTGCATAGGCGAGATATCCTGTCCAAAGCATGACGGTGAAAAGTGCCATCCAGAGATTCACACTCAGTACCATCGGTTCCTCTCGATAGCCTGGAATTAGATAGCAAATTAGCCAGGTAATCCAGGGAGCAGCAAAGATTGCCAATAGAACTAGCTCCCTATAGGCCAGAATTTGAGCAAAGGCAGATTCAATCGTCATTTCCGAGTGACTTTGGGCTTCGGCTTCTATTGTATCCCCAGCAACTAATATCCCCAGCAACTAATATCCACCAGCACTGGAAACGCTGCATATCTCTCTAGCGATAATAAAAAGGCGGGAATCATCCCGCCAATCGATTGCTTAACCCTAGTTTTGAAACTCTAGGTAGACACAACAGCCATACCCGCAGCAGCCCGAGCCGCAGCAGCTTCATCGGGGTGAATATTCAAGCGCGTCAGATTAATTCGACCTTTGTTATCGATCTCTCGTACTTTAACAATCACCTCATCACCAACATTGACCTCGTCTTCCACTTTGCCTACTCGATAGTCTGCCAGTTGGGAAATGTGAATCATCCCTTCCTTACCAGGTAGAATCTCGACAAAAGCCCCAATTTGAATAATTCGGGTGACTTTGCCAATGTAGACATCTCCCGCATTGAGCTTGCGAGTCATTCCCTGGATGATTTGGCAGGCGCGAGCCGCTTTTTCGCTGTCCGTTGAAGCGATAGTTACTGTGCCATCGTCATCAATGTCAATCTTGACCCCAGTTTCCTCGGTAATTCCTTTGATGGTTTTGCCGCCAGGCCCAATCACCAATCCAATCAAATCCGCGTCAATCTTCATGGTCAGTAAACGAGGGGCATAGGGAGACAGGTCAGAGCGGGGCTTATCCAGAGTCGCCAACATTCTCTCTAGGATGTGCAAGCGGGCTGGACGCGCCTGTTGAATGGCATCGGCCACCACATTTAAGGGCAACCCTGTAATTTTCATGTCCATCTGCAAAGCTGTGATGCCAGTGTCAGTTCCGGCCACCTTAAAGTCCATGTCGCCCAGAAAATCCTCAATTCCCTGAATATCCGTCAGAATCCGAATCTCTTCACCTACCCTGATCAGGCCCAATGCAGCGCCACTCACAGGCTTGGCAATCGGGACACCGGAATCCATCAGAGATAGCGTTGACCCACAGACAGAACCCATGGACGTTGAACCATTGGAAGACAGAACTTCTGAAACCACCCGAATCACGTAGGGAAACTGTTCCTTGGAGGGCAGTACCGGAACCAAAGCCCGTTCCGCCAAGGCTCCATGACCAATCTCCCGTCGTCCGGGCGATCGCATGGGTCGAGTTTCACCCACAGAGTAGGGGGGAAAATTGTAGTGGTGCATGTAGCGCTTTTCATCCTGGGGATGCAAATCATCCAGATCCTGCGCATCACCGGGAGTTCCCAGAGTCGTGATCGAGAGCACTTGGGTCAAACCCCGATTAAACAACGCACTGCCGTGAACCCGTTTGGGCAAACAGCTCACCATACAGGAAACCGGACGCACTTCATCCAGTTTTCGTCCATCCACTCGAACTCCATCGTCTAACACCTGCTTCCGCATCAGTTCCCGGGTTAGATCTTTGAATACTCGACTAATTGCCTTAGAATCTTCTGTGACCAGGACTTGAAGCGGATCTTCCTCTGACCGCTGGGCAATTGGCTCAATCACATTTTGTTCCTTGATTTCATCCAAAGCTGCATCTCGCTCCGGTTTCCCCATCTCAAACTGGGCCAGGGTCTGCTTGATGGGTTCAATGGTTTGCGCTCGAATAAATTCAACCAGTTCTGCATTCTCCTGGGGGGCCTCTCCGGTAGAGATTTCAATCTTCATCTCTTCCATAATCTCGCGCTGGGCCTTAATCAGGTCAGCGACCGCTTCATAGCCGAAATCAATCGCCTCAACAATGTCCTGTTCCGGCAACTGGTTAGCTCCCGCCTCAACCATCACCACACCCTCCGGTGAACCAGCGACGACCAAATCCAGATCGCCATTCTTCACCTCTTTGTAGGTGGGATTAATGATGAAGTCATCTCCCACCAACCCAACTCGCACAGCCGCCATTGGCCCGTAGAAAGGAATCTGAGCGAGCAACACGGCTACGGATGATCCAGTGACTGCTAAAACGTCTGGCGGGACTTGTTCATCCATCGACAGGGTAGTTGCCACAATCTGAATATCATCTCGAATCCAGCCTGGAATCAAAGGGCGCAGGGGCCGATCAATCAAACGGCTGGTCAGGGTCACCCGATCCGGCGGACGACCTTCTCGTCGTAGAAACCCACCCGGAATTCTTCCCCCAGCATACAGCCGTTCTTCGTAGTCAACTAACAAGGGTAGAAAGTCAATTCCAGGCCGACCTTCAGCGCGGGTTGCAGTGACTAAAACTGAGGTATCTCCGGACTCAATCAAAACGGCTCCGTTAGCCTGTGGCGCGTATATCCCAATCTTTAACTCAATATCTCGACCATCGAAGGATATTGACTTCTTCACTTCTTCCATTTATCTTTAATCTTCCCTACTCTGATCATCTGTGCTGATCTTCATCGCCATCGTAACACTTGATATCCAGAACTTGCATAACTCTTGGACTTAGCGGTTCTAGCTGAACAAGGTTAGATCACCTCTGAAGTTTATCTCTTAAACCTGGATCTGGAGCTAGTACGAATCGGCAATCTGACAACTATCGTCACCTGAGAGTGCACACCTGTGAAATGCTTTACGTCCTAAATACCCTATATTCTGTCAGTGCTCTCGTACTATTTCCTTGAGTGGCTTTCTGCAACGACAGTCGAGAGGTAGAATTTCCCAACGTGGTACAGTATTGGCATGGAGTCACATCTGACTTCCTGTGGTCTTACCTGAAGGCTCCTTAATTGCTTAATTCACGTGCTTGCTACTCCTCAAACTTTTGCTTACTTTGCTGTCAATGCAAGAGTTACAGTGACAAGCTAAAATTCTTGACTTAGAATTCGGTCATAATTATACCTGATTTTGTTGACCCACTTGACAAGCTTACTTATCTTAATCGCTGTTCGTAAGCATTCAATTCAAGCCCTTAATTCAAGCATTCAACAGATTGCTTAACGAGTTGGCAAATGGCTCAGCAAGTTCAGACCAGTAAGTCCAGATACAATTGCTCTGCAAGATTGATTCAGTTTACTAGTGGTTTAATTCCGGATGGCAGTTCTACGTGGCAGTTGGCAAATTTCCCCTGAAGCAAGTTACCTATTTCTTTGGGGTGAAGCCTGGCAGCGGGTTTCAGAAGCTCAGTTCACTGCATCAACACCAGAACTGAATTATCCCTTTGCGATGGAGCCATCAGATCTGTCGCTCTGGATGTCAGAGCAACCTCGACTGTTTTCCCAAACATTGCTGGAGAAGGCTGAGCCGAGCGTAGCAGTCGTTGCTTTACCCTGTCAGGTTGATCCAAAAACCGAA
Organism: Microcoleaceae cyanobacterium; assembly: GCA_050331715.1. Classification (GTDB taxonomy): domain Bacteria; phylum Cyanobacteriota; class Cyanobacteriia; order Cyanobacteriales; family Microcoleaceae; genus JBHJGO01. The sequence goes on along the minus strand of JBHJGO010000017.1, from coordinate 4,684 downwards.
GAAATTAAGCCTATTTATTCCAGTACACCCCTCTTCAATCCAACAGCCGAAGCAGTAGAAGATTCCCTGACTCTCTACCCTTGGCAGCTTCCGGGAATCCGACTGGATGTGGAAACTGGATTAACGTTGCTACAAACTTTGCCGCTGGGCGGCATTACTGCGACCCATGCCTTTTTAGGAGAAGATGTTAGGTTTTGGTCACATGTGGCCCGTTGGATCTTAGATTTGCTCGTGCGCGGTAAATTTTTACCGAATCTACAGTCCCAGGAGGCCTCTGCTCAAGTGGATCAATCAGAGGGGCAACTTGAGAGTCAATTGGAGGAAGAATTCCTAGCTCAATGGTTACCTCTGTTGGATAGTGCAACGGATCAGGCTCGATTACTGCGGTTCGCCAAATATCTGCCGACGGTTTGCCGAATGTATCAGCCACATCCTTCTACGACTGCTGCATCCATTGCTCTACCCCTGGCAGCGGAAGAGTTGCTTTCTAGTGTCTTGCAGACCGTGATCGACGATCATGTTCGTCAAGTTGCAAATGATGCAACTGTTCAAATGATGCGCTTGCCGAAGAGTGCTGAAGCCTGGCTCCATGCTCTTGGCAAATCAGATGCAACGGTTTCTACGGCCCCCCAGGAATTGGATGCACTGGCCACAACGATTAGAACCTGGCTGTCTCCCCTGCAACCTGCCCTGGTTCAAGCCCATTCCTTCCGTGCTGGATTCCGGCTATCGCCCCCCACTGAGGAGGGTGAAACTCAGAACTGGTTACTGGAATATTGTCTGCAAGCAATTGATGAGCCGGAACTGGTGATCGATGCCGCAACCCTCTGGCAATATCCCGTTGAAACCTTGAGCTATCAAGGACGGCTGATCCAAGCGCCCCAGGAAACGCTACTACGAGGGCTGGGAATTGCCTGTCGCCTCTATCCTCCCCTGGAGAAACTTCTGGAAGAGATTCATCCCCAATCCTGCGAGCTCACACCGATTGAAGCCTATACCTTCATCAAGGATACGGCCTGGCGATTTGCCGATAGTGGTTTGGGGGTGATTCTACCGCCAAGTCTGGCCCATCGGGAGGGCTGGGCCAATCGTCTAGGACTCAGCCTCAAATCTGAACCAATCAAGCTGGATGGAAAAAAACGACTAGGACTCAGCAGCCTGCTAAATTTTCAGTGGAAAATCTCGATTGGCGGCCAAACTCTGAACCAGGCGGAATTTGAGCAGTTAATTTCCCAGGGCAGTCCCCTGGTGGAAGTGAATGGTGAGTGGGTAGAACTCCAGCCTGCTGAAGTGCGTTCCGTCCAAAATTTCTTTACCAGTCGTGAAAACAAAATGGAGTTGAGTCTAGAAGACGCTTTGAGACTGGCAACGGGAGATACCCAGACCATTGATAAGTTACCTGTGGTTCGATTCGAGGCGGAGGGGAGATTACAGGAAATCCTACAAACCTTGACTCATCATCGGGCGCTGGAGCCGATTGAAACGCCAGAAAGCTTCAAAGGTGAGCTGCGACCCTATCAGGCGAAAGGAGTCGGTTGGCTCGCCTTTCTAGAACAATGGGGATTAGGGGCCTGTCTAGCCGACGATATGGGTCTGGGAAAAACCATCGAATTAATCGCTTTCCTGCTTCATCTTCAAGAGGAAGAGACTTTAACGGCTCCAGTGCTATTAGTTTGTCCGACTTCGGTTCTGGGCAATTGGGAACGGGAAGTTAAACGGTTTGCCCCAAGCCTGAAAGCCCTGGTTCATCATGGTGAAAAACGAGCTAAAGGCAAACAATTTGCCGCCACTGTTAAAAAGCAAAATCTAGTGATTACCAGCTATTCTCTGACGGTCAGGGATGAGAAAGATTTAAAAGGATTTGATTGGCAAGGAATTGTCCTGGACGAAGCTCAAAATATCAAAAACCCCCAGGCCAAACAATCAAAAACCATCCGAGAGATTCAGTCTTCTTTCAAGATTGCCTTAACTGGCACGCCGGTGGAAAATCGCCTGTCGGAGCTGTGGTCAATTATGGATTTTCTCAATCCTGGTTATCTGGGTCAGTTACAATTTTTCCAACGCCGCTTTGCCGTTCCCATTGAGCGCTACGGTGATATCGATTCTCTGAAAACCTTGCGATCTTTAGTACAGCCCTTCATTCTACGACGTTTGAAAACGGATAAGGAGATCATTCAGGATTTACCAGAAAAACAGGAAAACACGATCTTCTGCCCTCTATCTGCTGACCAAGCAAACCTGTACCAAAAAACTGTGGATGAATTCATGGGCAAGATTGAGGAGATAGAAGGCATTCAACGACATGGATTAATTCTTGCCCTATTGGTTCGACTCAAGCAAATCTGCAACCATCCTGTTTTAGTCACGGCAAAAAATCGTAATGGTTCAACGAAGTCGTCAGCAAAATCATCAGCAAGATCATCAGCAAAATCTTCTTCCCGATCCGCATCAAAAACTTCAGCAAAACTGTCAAGCAATGCTTCCACCATGAATGCTAAGCGTTCTGGAAAGCTGCAACGACTACATGAGATGTTGGAGGAAATTCTGGCCCAGGGCGATCGCGCCCTGATTTTCACCCAATTCTCTGAGTGGGGCAAATTGCTACAACCCTATCTAGAACATCACTTAGGGTGTAAAACCCTATTCCTCTACGGTGCAACCCGCAAAGCCCAACGGGAAGAAATGGTGGATCGATTTCAGAACGATCCCCAAGGCCCACCAATTCTAATTCTGTCCCTGAAAGCGGGGGGAGTCGGGTTGAATCTCACCCGGGCCAACCATGTCTTCCACTTCGACCGCTGGTGGAACCCTGCCATTGAAAATCAGGCCACTGACCGGGCATTCCGGATCGGGCAAACCCGCAATGTGCAAGTTCATAAGTTTGTTTGCAGTGGAACCCTTGAAGAGAAAATCCATGAATTAATCGAAAGCAAAAAAGCCTTGGCGGAACAAATCGTTGAGACGGGAGAAAATTGGTTGACCGAAATGAATAGCGATCAACTGCGAGATTTGTTGATCCTGGATCGAAGTGCTGTAATTGAAGAAGCGGAGGAGGCTTGACCATGACGGAAATCGGACAGACGACCCCCAATCAGCGGGAATGGTGGTCACAACAATGGCTGGATTTACTCGACAAATATCGGTTTAAAAAGCGCCTGGAGCGGGCTAGGGACTATGCACGCCAGGGCAATGTGCTGAAAATTGAATTCAAAGATCAGAAAGTTTTCGCCAGGGTTCAAGGCACTCAGGCAGAACCCTATCAGGTTTCTCTCTGGCTAGATACCTTCAGGGATGAAGAATGGGGCTATGTGATTGAAACCCTATCTCAAAAAGCTCTTTTTTCGGCTCGGTTGCTCGCTGGAGAAATGCCACCTGATATTGAAAATGTGTTCGCATCGAATGGATTGCGGTTGTTTCCTTTTACTTTAGAAGACGTTCATGCCCGTTGTAGCTGCCCTGACAAGGCCAATCCCTGCAAACACATCGCGGCAATTTATTATCTCCTCGGCGATCGCTTTAGTGAAGATCCCTTTGTGCTATTTCAGTTGCGGGGCCGCACTCAGCCTGAAATTATTACTGCCCTGCGGCAGTTCCGCCATCAGGTGCAAGCCGAAACGACGGAGACTGAATCTGAAGTGATCGCAGCCGATCAAAATGCTCCTATTTTCAGACAAGCCCCAGACTTTGAGCGATTTTGGCGCTATTCAGAGCAGCTAGAGTCTGATCTGGTGGTGATCACGCCAGCTCCCACTGCGGAAACTGTACTAGATCGCCTCGGCCCCATTTCTTTGCGATCTGTCTCCACTGCCAATGCGGAAAATTCGGAAGCTGAAAGTTTATCGCTGATGAAATCCCTGGAAGGCATCTATCAAGCTGTGAGTCAGCAGGCAATTTCTAAGGCGCTGAGTTAGGGCGGGTCAGATTTGGACTTGTCAGATTTGAAAAAAATTTCGACTCGCCAAAGGCGAGGAAACCTAGATGTCGGCTGGGTAGAGAAAAGGGACAGAGGGTAAAAGAGAAAAGGGTTAGGGAAGAATCCTGGGCACGGAACAGGCGACGCGGAAACCGCCGTCGTCGCCGTCGTCGTAGCCGGGATTGTTCCCGTAGCGATTCGCCGAGCGACAGAGCTCTGGGACGTTGAACCAGGAACCGCCCCGCAGCAATCTTAAGCGATCGCTTTCTAGTAAGTTGACTAAAATTTCATCTTTGTAGTTTTGATAACGATTACCATTATCGTTTTCGTCCCATACACGACCATCCGTTGGCGCACCTTGATAGTTTTCATGCCACGGATCAGCACACCACTCCCAAACATTTCCATGCATATCGTAGAGACCAAAGCTATTCGCTATCTTGAAACTGCCAACAGCCGTGGTTTCTTGGCGGTATTTTCCCTCCGGCCCTGAGCCATAGGTGTGATTCCCATCGTAATTTGCTAAGTCAGTTGTAATCGTCGGCCCAAAATGAAACGGTGTTGTGGTTCCGGCTCGACAGGCATATTCCCATTCAGCCTCACTCGGTAAGCGATAGGTTGATCCGGTTTTCGGGTATCAACTTAAGGCGAAAAAGGTTGACTGTGTAAAGGTTTGGGCTGACATGGTTTATATGACTGTCTTGGCATAGGCAGCTCAGTAAATGTACTGAGAATCGACTCAAATAAGTCTGGAAAAGATTGCCCAAAAAG
>JBHJGO010000016.1:0-12678 GCA_050331715.1 Microcoleaceae cyanobacterium | reverse complement strand
AGGTTCGGGCTCCGTTTGTTCAGGAACAATATCAGTCGGAACCTGTATTGGTGGTTCTGGAGGGGGTTGCGGAATCGTCGCAGTGCCAGGTGGCAAAGGGTCTATCGGTGTTCCAGGTCGAGGCGGAAGACCCTGTGACAGGGCAGGACTCACACAGCACAAGAGGGATAGAAATATAAATTGAATCAATCGATACGAATACCACATCAGACATGAATTCCCCACATCACTAAATTCTCAATTAAAATAACTTGATTCTTCTGAAAGAACAAGAATTAAGAAATCTAAATTATTAAAGTGAGGTGTCAGCTTGGGTTGGAATTCTGAACAGTCCGATCATCTGTGTCTTGTTCATCTTTGGCCATTCTGTTCATTGACCAAAGACTGATCAGAATCAAATTTTGAGTATCACTTAAAGACGAGATCGTAAGCAGCCCTAATTAAATTCCCCATTCTGTTAGAACCCATGTTCTCTAAAGGAGAAGCTGTTTTCAGACGCAAGTCGGTTGACAGTTGCCGACACAAAAAATAGAATAAGAAATCAATCTTTTCGGTAACTCCTTAGCCGATACTAACTGTTAGCGTTTTCCTATGGGAAGCGTTCAGGCCCTATGCTTACTGCTACTCTCTATCGACTTTCAAGGTCATCGCATCATGAATAATTGTATTTTAATGGTCGAAATTCTCCAGGAACCGCAGCTCCGCTATACCTCGGATAATCAGCTCCCCATTGCTGAGATGATGGTGCGCTTTGCGGGTCTGCGACCCACTGATCCGCCTGCAACCCTGAAAGTTATCGGTTGGGGAAATCTGGCTCAAGATATTAGTGCAACCTATCATCAGGGTGATCAGGTGGTGGTCGAGGGGCGGCTAGGAATGGTTTCAGTTGAACGACCTGAAGGATTCAAGGAGAAACGGGCTGAACTAACGGCTCAAAGAGTCTATGCAGTGGATGCCCTCTCTACCAGTTCTCTTGCTGGAGAGACCCAACCAGCAGGTTTAGCTGGTGAACCTGCTCCTAGCAACGTTGTTCCCCTAGGTACTCGGACTCGGCCCACGCCGGAAGTTGATCCCTTTCCCCAACCCAGTCCAGCGGCTCAACCGTTGAACCCACCGATGCCGGAAACGCCAGACGATCCAGACTATGATCCAATTCCGTTTTAGGTAGCTTGTTTCAACCATTGCCATAATTCAGCATCATTGAAATCAGTGATGACTCGATTAGCCCCCACTTTTTGTAACTTTTCTGGCGCGTGGGTAGTGGCGACTCCAATGGTTTCAATTCCAGCACCGACTGAAGACCGAATCCCTGATGGGGAATCCTCGAAAACGATTGTGCGTTCTGGGGTAATTTGAAGTTGCTCCAGACAGAATTGGTAGGGCGCTGGATCGGGTTTTCCCGCACTCATGTCTTCACCCAGAACTACAGTTTTGAAATAATCCTGCAATTTCAGAACGCTCAACATGAATCTGGCATTCTGACGCGGTGCATTGGTCACAACTCCAGTTTTCAATCCCTGATCTGTAATCCACTGGAGGATTCTGTCTAAACCTGGCAAAGGTTCCAATCCTGCGGCCTGTGATCGAAACTGAGCCTCTTTGTCCTCCGCCAACTGCTCAGCCTCAGATTGAGACAGGTGTGGCAGGAGATCGCTGATAATTTGTGGGTTCTGGCGACCGCTAATGGTGGCTTTGTAGGTCGGATGATCTATGTCGATGCCATGGCGGCTGAGAATTTCCTGCCAGATTTGAAAATGTAGTGGATCGGTGTCTACCAGCGTTCCATCTAAATCAAACAAAATTGCTTGCAGCATTGGGGTTTTTACCGGGGGCAACGTGAAGGTGACGGAAGAATCGATACCCTCGAATTCTAAAACAATTCGGAAGTTCCAATCAGAAAAGCGTATCGAATAAAATCTCAAGTTTCACGTAGGGGTGGGCTGACCCTACCCTCGCAGAGTTCGTGTCTCTCGGCTATACTAGATGTCTAAGTCAAATGTTGTCTGGAGCGATTTCAGTATGGTTTTACAGGCTCGCCCCCAGCAAAGTACACCTCAAAAGTCACTTCAAAATCTAGCTCAAACTTCGCATAGAAATTCGCCAATAGTAACTTGGGAGCCGCTTCCAGCCGATTTTTATCTGGCTGATGATCCAGTGGAAAACATTCAACAACCCCCCCTTGCCGCCGCACTAACCGACGCTCTCGGTGCCGCAGGGCGGATTCAGCCCCAAATGTTAATCGGCTCTATTTTTGGTTTGGTGGCCACCATTAATCAAAAGACCGTTGTTATAGCGCCGGATTGGTTCTACGTTCCTCTGGTACAGCCCGTTGCTGCTGAAGTCGTTCGCCGTAGCTATACATCCTACCTGGAAGGAGAAGCCGCTGCAGTCGTCATGGAATTTCTCTCAGAGACAGAGGGGGGAGAACTTTCCATCCGTTCAACACCCCCCTACGGCAAACTGTACTTCTACGAACAAATTTTAAAAGTTCCAACCTATGTTACCTATGATCCCCACGCTTCCAGTTTGGAGGTGCGATGTTTAGAGAATGGTCGGTATGTCCTGCAAACTGCCAATCAACAGGGACAGTCCTGGATTCCTGAACTGGAACTATTTCTAGGAATCTGACCCGGAGAACGTCTGGGGTACAACATCAATTGGCTCCGTTGGTGGGATGAATCTGGAAATCTGTTGCTGTGAAGTAGTGAACAGGCCGAGCAGGAGCGCCAACGCGCTGAACAGGAACGCCAACGCGCCGATGCTCTGACAGCTAAGTTACGAGAATTAGGAGTCGATCCTGAATCAATCTAAAGCAAAACAGTGGGCAACAACACCCACTGTTTTGGTCAAAAATCTCTAATGTGATTTAGAAGAACATCAAAGCTTTGTGCCGCATTCTGGGCAGAAATTGTTACTACCAGGATTCTTTGCGCCACAGTTGCTGCAGTAGATGAGTTCTATTGCCTTCTCTAACTTTTTAATGTCAGGAAGCCCCAACATCTGAGCATTACTCTTGCCCGGTGCCACCATCGGATAGCAGTTTTCTTCCCTATGAACGTGGACATCCATCAGAACGGGGCCGCTGTGCGCCAGCATCTCCTCCAGGGCACTTTCCAACTCAGAGGGTTGAGTGACCAACATGCCTCGAACCCCGTAAGCTTCAGCCAGCTTGACGAAATCTGGCATGCCAACCTCCATATTTGAAGAGGAATAGCGCTCTCCATAGAATGCCTGCTGCCACTGCCGCACCATCCCCTGCCAGCCGTTGTTAATAATGATGGTTTTTGCCGCAATGCCGTAATGGGCCAGCGTACCCAGCTCCTGAATATTCATCTGAATGCTGGCATCCCCCGCAATACAAATCACCTGATGATTTGGCAATGCAACCTGGACTCCCATCGCCGCTGGTAGACCATAACCCATGGTTCCCAGTCCAGCACTGGAAATCCATTGACGTGGCCCATTTTTGAGGAATTGGGCACTCCACATTTGGTGCTGGCCCACATCTGTGGTGTAGAAGGCATCTGGAGCCATCCGCCCAATTTTGGCAATCACTTCCTGAGGCGAGAGACAGTCTTCATAATGAGGAATTTGTAGGGGATAGTTGTCTTTCCAGCTTTCGATGCGCTTCAACCAGGATCGAGTTTGGCTGGGGGGGATAGAACTTTGTTCAGATCGCCGCTGTTCTTGACACCGCTGGAGCAAGTCAGCCAAAACCTGCTGGACATCTCCCACAATCGGCACATCCGGTAGGCGATTTTTACCAACTTCCGCAGGGTCGATGTCGATGTGAATTACTTAGGCATGGGAGGCGAACTCGTCTAGCTTTCCCGTTACTCGATCATCAAACCGAGCCCCGACCGCAATTAACAAATCACACTCACTCACGGCAAAGTTGGCATAGGCAGTACCATGCATTCCTAGCATTCCCAGGGCCAACGAATGATTTTCGTCAAAGGCTCCCTTACCCATCAAGGTCGTCGTGACGGGGATTTGAAATAGTTCCGCCAGATCTTTGAGTTCGGCATGGGCTCCGGCAGCAATGGCTCCACCGCCAACATAAAGCAAGGGCTGTTCAGCATCCTGGATCAGTTGAATGGCCTGATTAATCTTGCGAATATTGCCCTTTACCGTTGGACGGAACCCAGGCATGGCCACTTCTCCAGGATTCACGGGAATGTAGTCGAATTCTTCCAGGCCAACATCCTTGGGAACATCGATTAATACAGGGCCAGGACGGCCGGTACTAGCGATATGAAATGCCTCGGCCACAATCTGAGCCATGTCCTCCGGGCGACGAACCACGTAGGAATGTTTGACAATCGGCAAAGTAATCCCGAAAATATCTGTTTCCTGAAAGGCATCGGTACCAATCGAGCTACGGGGAACCTGGCCAGTAACCACTACCATTGGAATCGAATCCATGTGAGCAGTTGCAATCCCCGTCACCAAATTAGTGGCTCCAGGGCCGGATGTTCCGAAACAAACGCCTACCTGACCTGTGGCCCGTGCATATCCGTCAGCCGCATGGGCTGCTCCCTGTTCATGGCGTACCAGAATATGCTGGATACCCCCCTCGGCCTCAGCCTGGTATAGCGCGTCGTAGATGGGTAAAATCGCTCCACCAGGGTATCCAAAGATGTGCTGGACACCATGACGCTTCAGACTATCGATTAGAGCGAATGCCCCAGTTGCGCGTTTTGCGGCTACCTCTGTTCTTAACTGCACGGTAACTCCTCAAGGTCAGTGGGTACTAGTTGAGATTTAAATATCCTATTCTCTAATAGTAATTAAGCTTACAGATTTTCCCCAGCTTTTTTTTAACAAGATTTTACAATTGACTTCAGTCAGACATCGAATTAGGTTGATAGCATAAATGTATCGTAAGCTACAAATTCTGCGGGCTTGACAGTGATATCAAAGGATGTCAAGTTAAGTCACCCATTAGGCAACTTGCGATGTTAAGCGCGTGACTTAGATTAAACGCAGTTTTACACTTGAGTTCAGTGCGAAGGAGAGAAAACGTTGAAAAAGATAGAAGCGATTATTCGTCCATTTAAATTGGATGAGGTCAAGATTGCCCTTGTGAATGCAGGCATTGTTGGCATGACAGTTTCGGAAGTGCGGGGATTTGGTCGTCAAAAAGGTCAGACGGAGCGCTATCGAGGCTCCGAATACACTGTTGAGTTTCTCCAAAAATTGAAGATTGAAATCGTCGTGGAAGATGACCAGGCGGACATGGTGGTTGACAAGGTCATTGCTGCCTCTCGAACGGGTGAAATTGGTGACGGTAAAATCTTTGTCTCTCCAGTTGAGCAGATTGTGCGAATTCGGACGGGTGAGAAAAACCAGGAAGCCATTTAACAGGCCCTTTCAGACAGAGATTATGCTTTCTGACCTATGTTCCAAGTAACTCTTTGAGTTGCGGCAGAAGAGTTTTGAAAGCTTGTCCTCGATGGGAAATAGAGTGCTTAACTGCAGGCGGCATCTCAGCAAAGGTCAAGCGTTGACTGGGAACGTAGAAGATGGGGTCGTACCCAAAACCACTGGATCCACGCGGCGTGATCAGGATTTCTCCTGGACAAATTCCAGTCACCTGCAAAGCAATTGAACCGTCCTGGCGAGCCAGGGCTACCGCACAAACAAACTGGGCCTGGCGATTGGGATTATTGCCCAGCTCTTGCAACACTCGCTCGATGCACTCCTGATTAGTAGGGGCGTATCGAGCAGAATAAATTCCAGGAGCACCCCCCAGTGCATCCACTGCCAGACCAGAGTCGTCGGCGATCGCCCACTGTCCCGTTACCTGAGCCACTTGAGAAGCCTTAAGACAAGCATTCTCCTCAAATGTTTTTCCTGTTTCTTCGACCTCTAGATCTTGGGGCTTGAGCCGAAGTTCTACATTTAGATCAGTCAAATAGGCTTGGATTTCTTCAAGTTTTCCAGGATTTCCCGTGGCAATCACCAGCGTTTTTTTCATCGAGCTCAGAGGAATTTGTAATAATAGCTAAGGGTTGGCGTTAACCCCCAAGTATTGTAGGGAAAAACGGGCAATGTCCGAAACAGCAGACGTGATTGTAATTGGGAGTGGAATTGGTGGGCTAAGCTGTGCCGCCCTATTGGCTTGGTCTGGGCGCAAGGTGATTGTTTGCGAAAGCCACACGATTCCAGGTGGTGCCGCCCATAGTTTTACCTACCAGGGATTTAAATTTGATTCGGGGCCATCGCTACATTCGGGGCTGGCGCGTCATCCTTCAACCCACCCGTTGAAGCACATCTTGGATGTAATTGGGGAGTCTGTTCCCTGTGCCACCTACGATACCTGGGGCTGTTGCTTGCCGGAGGGAGAATTCAAAACCTCCGTGGGGGCCGATCAATTTTGTGACGTTCTAGGTCGCCTGCGAGGAACCGAAGCCGTGAACCAATGGCGCGCCCTACAGCACCAGATGCAACCCTTAGCCCAGGCTGCCACAGCTTTACCCCCCTTAGCACTTCGATTAGACTTAGGAGCAGTTTTCACCGTTGGACAGTTTTTGCCCAATCTTGCGCCGCATATTTTTCAAATGCCTCAGTTAATAGGCGCGTTTCAACCGGTTATGGAGCAGGTGGTGCAGGATGAATTCGTGCGGAATTGGCTAGATTTGCTTTGCTTTTTGCTGTCTGGTCTGCCTGCCTCTGGAACAAGTGCGGCTGAAATGGCCTTTATGTTTGCGGAATGGTATCAGCCGGAGGTTGCTCTAGAATATCCCATCGGCGGCAGTGGAGCCATTGTTGAAGCTCTGGTACGGGGATTGAAACGTCATGGGGGGAAAATACGACTGAATTCCCATGTGGATGAAATTGTGATCAAGCACAATCAAGCGGTTGGGGTGCGGCTGCGTAGTGGAAAATACCTGCAAGCAAAGCAAGCAGTCGTCTCCAACGCCTCCATCTGGGACACGCTGAAATTGCTGCCCCCTCAGTCCATTCCTGATTCCTTCCGAAAAACTCGCCGATCAACTCCAACCTGCGATAGCTTCATGCACTTACACTTGGGCATCGACGGGACTGATTTACCAGCGGACTTGGCCTGTCACTACATTGTTGTTAATGATTGGAGTCAGGGGGTGACAGCACCCCAGAATGTGGTGTTAGTTTCAATTCCTTCAGTATTAGATCCTGGCCTCGCGCCGGCGGGAAAACATACCATTCATGTTTATACCCCTGGGAATGAACCCTATGAACTCTGGCAGGGCTTGGATCGACATAGCCCGGAGTATGCAGCTCAAAAGCAAGCCCGTTCAGCGGTAATGTGGCGAGCACTAGAACGCATTATCCCTGACATTCAGCAGCGGTGTGAGGTTACACTGGTAGGAACCCCCCTAACCCACGAACGATTCCTTCGTCGCCACAGAGGTTCCTACGGCCCTGCCTGGCCTGCGGGAAAGACCCTATTTCCCGGCCCTCAGACCCCAGTAAAAGGATTACTCTGTTGTGGAGATTCTACTTTTCCAGGAATTGGCTTACCAGCCGTTGCAGCAAGCGGGTCAATCGCTGCAAATTGTCTGCTTTCAGTCAGGCAACACCTACAACTTTTAATGGGAGCAGAGCTAACATAACCTATGGAATTCCCCCAAGTTGGTAGTATTCTTGCCACCTTAGCTCAGGCAGAGCGAGTTGGTTTACTGGCAGAACGAGTTAAGCAATTGCCCGTCGATGAGTTTGTTTGTATTCTGGATTTTATTACTTCGGAATTCCAGCATTCGTTGCATGCATTGGAATTGATCAATAACGAAGCCCTTGAAACTCTATTAGAACAATTCCTGGATGCCTTTACCCTGAAAATTGGTCAGGTGCTTCAGGCTGATCACACCACCATTTTCTTAGTCAATCATCGCAAGAAACAGCTTTGGTACAAGGCAACCGATGAAGAAACCAATGAAACACAAGAGATTCGTTTGCCCCTGGGAATCGGTATTCTAGGCCGAGTGGCTCTGACAGGGAAAGCAATTAATGTGGTTGACGCCGAATCCCACTCTTTGTTTGATACAGAGATTGATGCTCCACCCAATTATCACGTCAAAAGTATCCTCTGCATCCCAATCTTTAGTAGTCACAATTCCCAGGAAACCATCGCGGTTATTCGTCTGCTGAATAAACAAGATGGTTTGGCATTTACCCACAAGGATGAACTCCAGTTTGACAATTTTGCAGATTCAATCGGGGTCATTTTAGAAAGCTGCCAGTCCTTTTACAGTGCGGCCCGAAATCAACGGGGCGTCTCGGCCCTGCTTCAGGCAACAACAACCTTGGGCCAGAGCTTAGATCTAGAAGTAACATTGTTGTCAGTGATGGAGCAGGCCCGACAACTGATGCAAGCAGATCGCAGCACATTATTCCTGCTGAATCCCGATCAAGATGAGCTGTGGACAAAGGTGGCGACGGCCGATGGTAGAACCATGATGGAAATTCGGATTCCCAAGAACCGGGGCATCGTAGGCTATGTCGCTTCCACAGGACAGATTTTGAATATTACCGATGCCTATGGGGATCCACGATTCGATCCAAGTGTTGATAAAAGAACAGGCTATCGTACACGGAATATCCTATGTATGCCTGTTTTCAATGCTGAGGGAACATTAATTGGCGTCACTCAACTGATTAATAAGTACAAAGGCAGTTTTACCCAATCCGATGAAGCCTTTTTGCGAGCCTTTAATGCCCAAGCTGGAATTGCATTGCAAAATGCCCAGTTGTTTGAAAATGTGATGCTGGAAAAACAATACCAGAAGGATATTTTGGAGAGTCTTTCTGATGTTGTTATCTCTACTGATTTACTGGGCAGAATTGTTACCATCAACGATGCAGCCCTGGAACTTTTAGGTCGTTCTCAACCTCAAGTGGGAGCTCAAAAATCGGATCATTCTTGGGAAAAGCAGTTGCTTGGACGGCACATTTGGGAGGTTGTCCCAATCGAAAGCTTACGGTGGCGATTGGAAGATAGCTTGAAATATGGTTCCCGACATTACGTTCCAGAACAAAGCTTGATGGTAGGACTAGCGCCTGCTATTTCGGCCGACACCTGCAATCCTGACCAGGTCAAACAAATCCTGGTCACTCCTGATCCTCAGAATCCAAATCTCTATCTACCCTGGGGCCTATCTCCTGAATTATCTCCAGAAGTTCAGCCGATCAAGAAAGATAAAGTTAAGAAGATTGAAAGAAGCATTAACTTAACGATCAATCCCCTGACAAATCCCGAAGGGGGTGTGCGGGGCGGCTTGGTTGTTTTAGAGGATATTAGCTTAGAAAAGCGGATGAAAACAACGATGTACCGCTACATCACTCCTACAGTCGCTGAACAGGTGATGGCTCTGGGTGAAGATGCATTGATGGTAGGAGAACGGAAGGACGTTACTATCTTGTTTTCTGATATTCGGGGCTATACTTCTATCACAGAAAATCTGGAAGCGGCAGAAGTCGTGAATTTGCTCAATCAATATTTTGAAACGATGGTTGAGGCGGTTTTCTCCTACAAGGGAACTCTAGATAAGTTCATTGGAGATGCTCTGATGGCAGTGTTTGGGGCTCCGATTCCCTACGATGATCATGCCTGGATGGCGGTTCAGTCCGCTCTGGATATGCGGCAAAGATTAAAAGTCTTCAATCAAGCCCGTCCACAACATCCAGAAATTAAAATTGGAATTGGTTTGGGGTCAGGAGATGTGGTTTGTGGCAATATTGGATCCAAGCGGCGGATGGACTACACCGTCATTGGAGACAGCGTCAATCTCAGTTCTCGCCTGGAAGAGCTAACGAAGCTCTATCGCTGTGACATTATCCTCAGTGAAGCGACCTATAAGCTTTGCCAGGACAAAATTTGGGTCAGGGAACTGGATCGAGTGCAGGTGCGGGGCAAACAACAGGCCGTTGGGATCTATGAACTGATTGATGAAAAAACAAAATCCCTGCCGCCTGAAACAGAGCTGTTTTTGGAACAGTATGAGGTTGCTAGAGCAGCATATCTACAACGAGATTTCCAACAAGCCTATCAACTGTTTACTCAAGCTCAAATCATGCGGCCACAGGACGCCGTTGTTCAGCTTTATTTGGATCGGATTACCTCTTTCTTGCAAGCTGCTCCACCTGAAGATTGGGCAGGGGTTTATGTCATTCATTCCTGAAAATCACTGGTTGAATGATTCCAGCAATTGATTTTAAATATTGATTTTAGATATTGATTTTAGATGTAGTAATCCCGAATCAACTATGAAAAATACCATCAGGGGTCAAGAAGAGGGCATTGCCCCCCGCTTAACCCCTTTTCGCAAACCATTTGTGATTGCTATAGAGTCCGGGCTTAACAGGAAAAATTAACCTTCAAATGCTAGAGGCTCGTGCTTAGCGGGAGCTTCTGTACCCTTTATATAAGCCAATACAGTATCAGCATCAGAAACTTCAAACGGATCGGTTGGGCAGTTATCGAT
The DNA here is from genome assembly GCA_050331715.1 of Microcoleaceae cyanobacterium. Classification (GTDB taxonomy): domain Bacteria; phylum Cyanobacteriota; class Cyanobacteriia; order Cyanobacteriales; family Microcoleaceae; genus JBHJGO01. The sequence goes on along the minus strand of JBHJGO010000016.1, from coordinate 2,212 downwards.
TGCACCAGGCTCGATAAACATTTTTTCGATCTTGCAATCATTCACGATCATGGCATAGCGCCAGGAACGCATCCCAAAGCCTAGATTGGACTTTTCAACCAACATTCCCATTCGGCGGGAGAACTCTCCATTACCATCGGGCAGTAGGTTAACGTTCTTCGCGCCCTGCTCCTTACCCCACTTAAACATTACAAACGCATCGTTTACAGAAAGACAGACAATCTCATCGACGCCATTTGCTTTGAACTCGTCGTATAGCTCTTCGTAGCGGGGCAGATGAGTGGAAGAACAGGTAGGGGTGAATGCACCCGGCAGAGCAAACAGTACAACCTTCTTGCCACCAAAGATCTCTTGAGTCGTTACGTCTTGCCAACGGTAAGGATTTGGCCCTTCTACGGACTCATCACGGACACGGGTCTTGAAAACAACATCAGGTACGCGCTCGATAACCATCATGCTTAGCTCTCCATCGATGTTCAGTAACAATTCAGCAATCGCTGCTGTAACTCAGAATAATTCCGACTTAAGAATTTATCAATAGTTATAAATACCTAAACATTAAAATTTTTCTGATTTCAGGAATTTACTTGACAAAGATGCTAGGGTGTAGATCTAAAATCAGTTGTAGTCGTCACTCGATTAAAGCAGCTTCAGCAAACTAGCCATGCATCAACAGGCAGATGAAATTATTAAGATCCTCAAGTCGAAGGGGCTGCGCGTTACTCCCCAGCGATTTGCGGTGTATAGCTATCTCCAGTCCACTCGTAGTCACCCCACAGCAGAGCAGATTTTGGTGGCTTTGAATGAGAACCAACCTGTTTCTTCCCAGGCGACTATCTACAGCACATTGCAAACCTTGCGGGAAGTGGGCTTGGTGCGTGAGGTACTGCTAGAAGAGGGCGTTTCCCGCTACGATGCCAATGTTAATTCCCATCACCACTTCCGTTGTCGTTGCTGTGGTGCGATTGAAGACATTGCCTGGGAAACCTTTCAAGTTGATCTGAATCTTCTCCGAAAAGGGTTAAAGCCAGAAACCTGCGAGGTAACGATTCAAGGCGTTTGTGATCGCTGTCAGGAAAACCCAGAAGCGTAATAAACCGTTAAGTTCGTGAAAGTCTCTACGGTGATACCCTAATAGGATGCATTAAATTCACTCACTCATCGTAGAAGCTGTTGAAATGACCGAATCGACCCCTATCCCCTATCTGTTGCGCGCTGCACGTGGTGAAGTTTTGGATCGCCCTCCTGTGTGGATGATGCGGCAGGCGGGTCGCTACATGAAAGTCTATCGGGATCTAAAAGAAAAATATCCTTCCTTTCGAGAGCGGTCTGAGAACCCCGACCTAGCGATTGAAATTTCATTGCAGCCCTTTCGGGCATTTGAACCGGATGGGGTGATCTTGTTTTCTGATATTTTGACGCCGTTGCCTGGTGTAGGAATTAACTTCGACATTATCGAAAGCAAGGGGCCAATTATTGATCCGCCCATTCGCAGTCTAGAACAGGTGAAACAGCTTCATCCCCTGAATCCAGCGGAATCGATGCCTTTTATCAAGCCAATTCTGGGGTCGCTACGTCAGGAAGTGGGCAACCGAGCTGCCGTTCTAGGATTTGTGGGTGCCCCCTGGACATTGGCAGCCTATGCCGTTGAAGGCAAGAGTTCCAAGGATTACACCGTGATCAAAGGAATGGCTTTCTCTGAGCCAGAAATTTTGCACCAATTGCTTAGCCATCTCGCTGATGCGATCGCTACCTATGTGCGTTATCAGATTGATTGCGGGGCTCAGGTTGTACAGATGTTCGATTCCTGGGCGGGTCAGTTGAGTCCTCAGGATTACGATATCTTTGCCCTCCCTTACCAGAAGCGGGTGATTGACCAAGTCCGCCAGACTCACCCTGATACGCCATTAATTCTCTACATCAATGGCAGTGCTGGCATTCTAGAACGGATGGCCCAGACTGGCGTTGATTTGATTAGCGTAGATTGGACAGTGGATATCGGCGAAGCTCGCAATCGCATTGGTCACCATTTGGGAGTTCAGGGGAATATCGATCCCTGTGTTTTGGTCGGTTCAAAGGAGATGATTCGCAATCGGGTATTAGAGACGATTCAAAAGGCGGGGCGCAAGGTTCACATTCTAAATTTAGGTCACGGCGTATTGCAAAAAACTCCAGAAGAAAATGTGGCGCATTTCTTTGAAACGGCAAAGCA